>JBNKNI010000006.1:0-145905 GCA_050293765.1 Reinekea sp. | reverse complement strand
CCCAACGAAACCAGGTCACTGCATGATGCAAACGCTGAAGATAAAAACTAAATACACTTAAGTAAGTGCCATTCGGGGCGATCCCCTTGCACCCCCTTTTGTCGCCCGCTTTGGTACTCTTCCTAAATTGCCACTTTCTTCGAACGGTCGCTTGAGCGTGCATCCCTGCCCGCGCGGCGCTTGCAAGGGCATCCATGCCCTTGAATCCGTTGCGATGTTTCAATTAAGTCAGCCAAAGCAGATGCGACGGAGCGGCTATTTACGCCAGTCCTTGGTACATAGAATTTATGGGTTTGTTTTCTATTTCGAGAATGAAATTCATGACGCTGTTTCACCGTCTTTCAAACGACTACGCGAAGAGGAAATTTACGAGAAAGTATTGTCATTTGTGGCGGCAGGGATTGTTAAGGGGCAAGCCCGAATCATCGCACCGGTTTGGCCCTTGACGATAAAAATCTCGATGAAGCCATGTCACCAAGTGACGCAGAAGTCGCGGATACAACCAAAATGAGCCTATGTAAGTGCCATTTAGGCAAAGAGCCGGTTAATTGTGGGTGGTACATAAAACCAGACCAATACGATTGACACTTCGTATGTAAGCGCTTACATTGGCGAGCAGAACCTTTGTATCCGGCACACATCTAAAACAACAATAATGCAAGCCGTACCGGAATATTCGCTGATCCGCAGCCGTACTGTCGTACCAAGCAGTACCTGGCCAGACCTGCTGCACACAATTTTTTTAAAGCATAACGAAAACAAGCACACGGAGACTGTCTCTTGCTGCAATTAGAACAAGCTCTAGTTTTCGATTAAAAATGTAAACGCTTACATAGTAGTGTTTAGACAAAAAACAATAAAAAGAGGTCACACCATGATAAAGAATCAAAGCCTTGGCGTTTCGCTGATGGCCCTAACGCTGGTTACCGCCTGTAACGTAACAGACCCTGACCCAAACCCGGAACCAGGTCCATTACCAGAAAACACCGCCCCCATTGCCACCTCTACTCCCGTGCTGACCGCGGATGCGGGCGATACCTATTGGTACCAATTAACCGTGTCCGATGAAGATGGTGACGAGGTCGCTTTTTCTGCCCTGTCGATTCCGTCATGGCTGACGTTCAGTACTGTGACGGGTGTGCTGCATGGCACACCAGATATCAGCGATGCGGGGGAAGCCAAAGTGGTATTAGGGTTCACCGATGGCATTGATGAAGCGGAGCAAACTTTCACGATACTCGTGAACGAAACGTACCTTCTCGACCCTCCACCGCCACCGGCTGCAGGTCCGATTGTCGATCCCGACAACCCGGCAACTTACACCCTAACTTCGTTTGGCGCAGGGAATATTGCCGACAGCATTAACCCCGCGGGATACGGCTGCGCATACGATTATGGACACTGGATATACAACGCTGGCGTTGTGGAACCGGGTGTAAGCAGCTGTGATCCGATTGGAACGCCGACAAAACGTCACCCACAATTGATCGGCGCTATCACCGAACAACCCGTTCCGACGCACAAATGGTGGGGGTCTGTGTCGTTCCACGGTGAAATGACAATTGGGGATCCCGACTCTGCGGCGTACATCACACCGGATCCGATTACCGCTCGTATCTCCAATGCCGGGGTTCGTATCATGGGCATACCCAACGGATTAGGCGCCAGCAATAACGGCTACCTGTACCAGGTTCCAGATCCATTTAATGAGGTGTTTGACGGAATTGCAGTAGCTAATTCCGATTACACCGACCTTGACGCGTATGTTTATGACCACAGCGATGCCTCGGTAACCGTGCAGTGGCAAGACGAGAATAAACCCGTCATGCGCGCAACCTTTGTGCATGGTTCGCCATACATTTTCTTCAAAACATTCCGTGGCGATATTCAGATCAAAACAAAAGCAGCCGACGGTGGAGAGAAAGGTACGTATCATGCTCAAGGCAACAGCCTGGGTATCTGGACATCCGTCGCAGGTAACCGCAATGATTTTCTGATCACCGGGGAAGGTGAAACGACCTTTAGTGATATCACTAGCAATGTCATAACACTGCACAATGACAGCAACGACTTCACGCTCACGTTGTTGCCATCGAACAACAACCAGGTACCGAGTGAAGCGACAATAGCTTTCTTCGAAGCGAATGCCCGCAATGTCATTGCATCAGCCAATGTGAGTTACGAAGTGGACCGTACTACCAACAGTGTCACGGTAACGCATACCTATCTGGACGCGCTGCAGCAACCGATAACAACCGTTGCCGGGCTACATCCGTTGCATTGGAAAAACAGCACCTTAACAACGTCAAATCATCAGGTTCGAAGCGCTCGCGGTATCGTCAAGTTCGCATCCACCAGTGAGTTCAGCTACACCCTGCCCTTTGTTGGCGTATTGCCCTATTTACCCTCGTCTCTGGGCACTACGGATCTCGCAACACTGCAAGCACTGGTGTATCAAAGCATTGCCGAAGGCACCGAAAACTGGAATGACCGAACAGACACCTACTGGGCCGGAAAGAACTACGGCAAGTACGCCGAACTGGCAGCGATTGCCGATTCCATTGGCATGGATGAAGAAGCTAAAACCATTGTTGACTGGTTAAAAGCAGAACTTGAAGATTGGTTTACCGCCGATACCAACGGCAGCCTCGACACGACTAAGTATTTTGTCTACGACGAAGAGTGGAGTACGTTACTCGGACTGGAAGAGTCATTCGCTTCACATCAACAATTGAACGATCACCACTTCCATTACGGCTATTTCGTCCGTGCGGCAGCCGAAATATGCCGCCAAGATGCGAGCTGGTGCGGTGAAGACCAATACGGTCCTATGGTTGAGTTGCTCATCCGCGATTACGCGGGCAGCAAGAATGACGATATGTTCCCTTACTTGCGCAATTTCGACCCGGCAAATGGTTTTTCCTGGGCGTCGGGCAATGCGAATTTCGCGTTAGGCAACAACAACGAGTCAACGTCAGAAGCAGCCAATGCCTATGGTGCGATCGTGCTGTACGGATTGATCACTGGTAATCAGGATTTGGTTGATAAGGGGATGTACCTGCACGCTTCATCGACATCTGCTTATTGGGAGTACTGGAATAACATCGACCGATTCCGTAACGCAGGTGCCGACTTCGACAACTTCCCGACTTATTACGATAAAATGACCACGTCGATCATCTGGGGGCATGGTAGTGTTTTCGCAACCTGGTTCAGTCCGGCCTTCGCCCATATTTTGGGCATCCAGGGGCTGCCAACCAACCCACTCAACTTGCACATCGGTCAATACGCAGAATACATGGCTGACTATGTCGAACTGGGTTTAACAGAATCAGGCAATGGAAAACCGTCGGGTCTTGTCGATGATATGTGGCGCGACATCTGGTGGAACCTCTGGGCCATGACCGATGCCGATGCGGCCATCGCGGACTACAACAGCATGCCAGCTTACGATGCCGAATTCGGTGAATCGAAAGCACACACCTATCATTGGATTCATGCGTGGGAACAACTGGGTCATTTGCTTACCGGAACCGGAGCGGTGACGTCCAATGACCCGACCGCGGTAGCCTTCGATAAGAATGGTGTTATCACGTACCTGGCTTATAACTTCTCGCATCAGGCCAAAACAATCAGCTTCAGTGACGGTCACACGATGACGGTTTCGCCTTTGAGCATGAGTGTCAGCCTGTCGACCGACGATGTGGCGAATGACAACAGCGCACCGAGTAACCCTGCGGATTTAACCGCAACCCACATTGGGAAAACTAACTTATCTTTTAACTGGACAGCTGCGACGGATGATCACCGTGTCGCTGAATATCGGGTTAAACTAGTCAATTCATCAGCCAACGTCATTGCCGAAAAAACGGTGCATTTTACGCAGTTTGCCATTCAAAATCTCAGCCCTGCCAGCACCTATACGCTCAGCGTAAAAGCAGTGGATGCGGCTGGCAATGAATCGGCATGGACAAGCGTGGAAGCGACAACATTTGATAGCGACGATGACCTGCCACCGCTGTTATCCGGCAACGTCAGCGCTGACAACATCGGTCCTATTTTTGCCACACTCAGTTGGCTTGCGGCGGAAGAGGATGGCAGTGTAGATCACTACACCATTGACGTGACCGACGGTGGCAGTCAAAACCTGACAGTCGATTCGGTTACGACATCGGTCAGTTTTGATACGTTAACCGAAGGGACCAACTACACGGCAACCGTGACGGCTTACGATGACGCGCTGCAAAGCTCGAACAGCATTACCGGTACGTTTACCACAACGGTGAACCCTTTTACGGTCGACTGCGACCTGATCTGTGTTACCGAAGACAGCGCCAGCTCCATTCTCATCAACGTGACCGAACCCAACGTCGTGATCGTTCATTACAAGATTAATGGTGGCGATCAATTAAACGTGACGATGAGTTCTAACGGTACGTCAAACGAATACGGTATCAGCGGCCTGACCCAAGCGGATCAGATAAACATGTCCTTCACCGTCATTCCACTCAATGGCGGTGCCTACGACACGGCATGGTCAACCTACGTGTTTACGCAATCTTATTGAGCCCGCATTCACGCAACAGCACGCCCTGCACATCCGCAGGGCGTTTTCATCTCACAACCCTTTGATTAGGTATAGAAGCCGACAAGGTCGGGTAAAGAAACAGCCGGTGTGATCGAGCGCTGAGATCTGTCATTTATAACTCATTAAGCTGCCCCACATGTTCAAACACACAGAGGGTATTTAATGCAATCTACCGAAACCGCAGACCTCTCACGAGAACCTGTCGATATCACACAAACACTTTTCGCATCGGCGTTCACCTGGGTGTTTTTTGGGGTGTCAGCCACCATTCTGGTCACGTCGTTGTATACCGCGATACAAAGTTTGTTAGGTAACGGCGATGTGACCCAATTTACCATTAAGGTCGTTAATGGCAGCGTTATTGCTATCGCGCTGTTTGAATTGGCCATGGTGATTAAAACCGAATATGGTTTGCGTCACGACTCGGATGTGATCGTCATGTTGCGACGTACGTTGCCGCGTTTTATCGGCACAGTGGCCATCGCCCTCTCACTGGAAGGGCTGATTATGGTGATCAAATACAGTCAACTGGAACTTGCCGGCAACCTGTATTATCCAGTGGCGATAGTAACCAGCGCTGCATTTCTGCTGATCGCGCTGGGAGTATTTCTCAAACTGGCACCCTCGAAATCTGAAACGTAAGGGAACTTATTAATCCACGCCAGACTCGTCGATAAAAATGTCTTCGATCGTCAATCCGAACAGCCGTGCGGCTTTAAAAGCCAACGGCAAACTGGGATCAAATTTGCCCTTCTCTATCGCGTTGATCGTCTGGCGTGACACGTCGAGTTGCGCGGCCAGGTCCGCCTGTGTCCAATCTCGTTCTGCGCGTAATACTTTCAACCGGTTTTTCATGAGTATCTCCGCATCGCGACAATGAGCGTCACCATGTAGGTCAGACCCACCAGTAATACAACGTGCGCAACTTCAACCTTGATCGGCAGTAAATGAGTGGTCTCCACTAATGACAAACTCAAACCCAAAACGACAGCGACGCCCAGTGAAACCCCCATCGCGATAAGCTGTATTTTTTGTTGCAGTTCATCCTGAGCCCGAATATGGCGCATGTTCGCCAGCATCATGCCAATACCGAACGCAGCATTCAGCGCAATGGCCAGAGCCGTGATGCCCTTTGCATCCCACAAAGATCCGGGACCGAAGGAAGCCAACGCCATGCTCAGCACCCAAGCGATTGTCGCCAGACCCAGTATTTTCGTGTTTCTTTTCAACGTACGCTCAAAGGTGGTTTTCGTTTTTAGTTCCATTTTTCTCTCTCCGTCCGCATAAAAGTAAAACTTACTTTACATAAAGTATTTATATAAATCCTATAAGTCAAGTAAGCTTTACATTAATTTCCATGACCATGAAGTACAGCGAAAGGCACAGGTCATTCATGACCTTCGGGGTTGGTATCGTGTTACGAGTACTAGATACTGTATTGATCTCGCTAACCAAAAGGATGATTGCATGAAAGCTGTCGTTTACCACCGCTACGGTCCACCGTCTGTGCTGCAATACACTGAACTGGATAAGCCGCAACCCGCCAAGGGTGAAATCCGCATTCGGGTGAAGGCGTGTGAAGCCACCAAGGGTGATTGTGAGTTGCGTAGTTTTCACTTCGCTGTGAAATGGTTCCTGGTGCCGCTGCGCTTGGCGCTGGGGGTCCGTAAACCCCGTCGGACTATTTTGGGGGGCTATGTCGCCGGAATCGTTGATGCCATAGGGGAGGGGGTTACCCAATTTAATATTGGCGATGAGGTATATGGCAGTACTCAGTTGCGTCTGGGTGGCTATGGGCAGTTCGTCTGCGTTCCGCAAACCTACACCATGGTGAAGAAACCCGACAACCTCAGTTTTGCAGAAGCCGCCTCGGTACCACTGGGCGGCTTAAATGCCATCCATTTCATGACGCTGGCGGACATTCAACCCGGGCAGCGGGTGCTGATTAACGGCGCGGGTGGCAGCATCGGATCCTTCGCACTGCAAATCGCCAAGTTGAAGGGCGCTCACGTGACCGCGGTGGATGCCGCACACAAGTCCGAGTTTCTGCGCAACCTGGGGGCCGATGCCGTGCTGGATTACCGCGCAACACCTTTCTATGAGACCACAGAACAACCCTTTGATGTCATCCTGAATATGGTAGCGCAAGGGCAATTCAAGAACTTCGTCAATGCACTCACCGACACAGGTTGTTACCTGATGGCGAATCCGAGGATGGGTGACATGGTACGAGCGGCTTGGCTGAACCGGTCTGGGCGCCAGCGAGCGGTTTTCGCCTTTGCAGGTGAAACCAGAGCGGAGTTGCAGCAATTGAGTCAATGGTTGGCCGAAGGTCAAATCAAACCCGTGGTCGACAAAATTTATCCCCTTAAGGACGCGGTGCTTGCGCATCAGCGCGTTGAAGCTGAGGATCGATTGGGAACCGTTGTGTTAGAACATCCCGGCGACGATTGACCCATGCGTAGGAGAATCAGACCATAGAGTTGCTATGCTTGCCCTAGCGAACATATTGAAAATGGCGTCTGCACTTAATTCCTTGGTTAAACATCAGTTCTGATCCCGAATGGCACTTACTTAAGCTTGTTCAATGTAACTTGTATCAATGCGTGACTTAGTTTTACTGAGATTTTTTACTGTAAGTACCAAATCTGCTCTTAAGACTATGGTTCCATTTTCAACCAAAAGAAATCTTTGAGGATTTTTCTTTCCAAGGGGCGATCCCCTTGACCCCCCTTTTGTCGCCCGCTTTGGTCTCCTGCCATGCCTGACTCTTTCTTCGAACGGTCGCTTGAGTGTGCATCCCTGCACACCCGGCGCTTGCAAAGGCATCCATGCCCTTGAATCCGTTGCGACGTGTCAGCCATGTCAGCCAAAACGGAGGCGACGGTAGGGCTATTTACACCTGATCAGGCTATATAGAGTATGCTGGTTCGTACTCGTTAACGAGAAAGTGGCGATTGCTGTTTCCCTGACTTCAGCTAAATTGAGCTTATTGATGACCCCCTATCTGGAACTGATCGCTGTGCAATACCTATTAGTAAGCCTTGCTGTTAGTTTAGTGATGATGTTTTCGACAACCTCTGCCACGGAGCTTAAGAGACCCGAGGTCACTGGCTGTTTCACCGAATGGCCACCCTATACCAGCACTCGAAAGGAAGAACCTTACGGCATTTCTATCGACCTCATGAAAGCTGCCGCCGACCGTGCCGGTATCGCCGTTGCACTGTATCCATTGCCCTGGAAACGCTGCTTGATTCTGGTCGAAACCGGTGAACTCGACTTCGCGATGGACAGCCTGCCGCGAGAAGGCTTCATTCAAGGCCAAACGCCCAGTGCGCTCTATACCCAGGCTTTCTGGGTGCGCAGTGATGATCCGCTGAATCGTTTTACCGGCTTAGATGCTTTGTCCGGTAAACGGCTCGGCCTATTCAAAGGGTATCTTTATCCAGACGACATTCTGCAAGCGGGTTTCGCCTTGATTGAGTGGATCGATTCAGAATTAACCGCCGCAAAAATGATCGCAGCCAATCGTTTGGATCTGACCTTTGCCGATGTCGCGGTCATGCAAACAGTCTTGTCTGACAACGACATCCAACTGAAAATGCTCACACCGGTATATCAAACCCAACGGCTAAACCCGGCTTTTCTTCCGGCCAATCAAGTCATCATGGATCAGATGGATAAAGCGCTGGCGGAGCTTTACGAAGACGGCACAGTCGATACCATTTATCAGACCCATGTCCAACAGACCTTTCAGACATTCAATCAACTCGACGAAACCTTTAAGCTTGTCGACACCCAACCTTAACGTGATCGAAACTGATACACTTTGATACAGTTTTACCGAACTTGTTACGACTTGGACAGGCGTACGCGATTAGGCTATCTCGTACGTTAACCACACACAGGGATATCACATGACATTTTCAGCCAAACCACTTCTACTGGTCAGTGCCATCAGTTTAGCCAGCCTACCTCTCAGCTGGGCCGAGGACACCGACACTCATCTTAACAATGACTCCATCAACGAGACGGAAACCGTTGCCGACGCGCCGGAAATTACCGTCATTGCCACCGATGATGAACCCGACACCGACACCGAAGCCGACCATGAAAAAGGCAAAATCACCGTTGAATTCTCCATCGATGAAGGTGAAACCGACAGCGATGATGACGACGACGTCAAAGTCACTATTAAAAAGAATGGTCGCGAGTTATCACAGGAAGAAACCGACGCCGAGTTGGAACAATGGGAACAGGAAATCATGGATACTCTGGACGGTGCCTTTCGCGGCACGCCACGCAAGGGTATTTTCGCGCTGCAGCAAGACCGTGACGGCGGCTTTGCGGAACTGGGTTTCGGTCTCAAGTATTCCGACGGTTTAACCATGATGCGAGAAGGCTATGAGGGTCTGGAATTCGCCACTGAATTTAACATCGGCATTCAGTTGGCCGGATTATTCTATGAATATTTCTCAGCCAGCGATAACCGGGGATTGTTCGGATACAACTTTTACAACAGCGATTGGGTCGGGCTGGATTTAATCGTGGGTAAAGAACATTACGACTTCGCGGATGACAAAGAAGACAAGCTCTTATTGCCCATCGAAGTCAGACACGGTGACTGGACCGGCGGTCTGCGTTCAACGGTTTATCTGGGACCATTAGTCGTTCAGGGTCAGGTCCGACGTGAAATTTCCGACTACCACAATGGCTATACTGCCTCGCTGCAGACAGGCACCAATATTCAAATCAAAAACCTCAATATCCACGGGTTAGTGGGCGCCTCGTATCAGTCCGAAGAAGTGATGGACTACTATTATGGTGTCACCGCCGCCGAAGCTTCCAGCAACTTTGCCGCATACGACCCTGGTGAGGATATCCGCTACAACGCTGAAATCGGTGCCTCCTACCCAATGAGCAAAAACTGGATTCTGCGTGGTCAGGTGAATTACACCCAATATTCAGACGACCTCGTGAACAGCCCCTTCTGGGACGGAGATAACACCGAGCATCTGAGCAGCCGCATCATGCTCTTGCTGGTTATGTAAGCGGTAGCGTTATGTTTGAGAACATGATTAGCAACAGAGGTCAGTTAGCGAAAACGATTCTGGCATTGTTTCTGGGTCTGGCAGCGGCGCTGCTGGACCCGGTTCATGCGGAAACGACCGCGCAACTCGACTTGAGCCCGGAACGCTGTGTCGCTTTAAACGAAGGACAAACCTGTTATCAAACGGTTCTAATCAGCTGGCAAGCGGATCATCCAGCGGATTACTGCCTGGTTCGTGAACCGCAAGAAGCTCCGTTGGTCTGCTGGGAAAACCGATCGCAAGGAAAAGCGAAAATGGAATTTGCCTCCAGCGAGACGGTCACGTTCCGTTTACGCCTAACCGATAAGGTGAGCCAGCGCGATATTGATGTCGCCGAGAGTGCAGTCATCGTCACCTGGGTCTACAGCGATACAAAACGGCGTCGCAACAGCTGGAGATTATTTTGAGCGCAACCACCCCACGCATGAATAAACACATCATGTTAGTTGAAGATGATGATTCATTGGCCGTCTGGATTGGCGACTACCTGACCAGCCAGGGTTACGATGTAACGGTTGCTTCCAACGGTATCGATGCAGTGACTATGATACGGGAAGACAACCCCGATTTGGTCGTGCTGGACATCACGTTACCGGGTAAAGACGGCTTTGATGTTTGCCGTGAAGTCCGCGCCTTTTATGCTCACCCTATTCTGATGATGACCGCGCGTATCGAAGAAACCGATGAAGTCCTGGGTCTGGAATTGGGCGCTAACGATTACGTCACAAAACCGGTACGCCCACGCGCCTTGCTTGCACGTATTAAAGGGCTATTGAAACGAGATCATCCGGAACCCGTTATCGAAGATACCGACAGCCAACGACTGTCCTTTGGGCAGTTCTCGATTGATGCCTATTCGCGGACCACGCTGCTGCATGGGGATGTCGTCGGGATTTCATCGAATGAATTCGATGTCCTCTGGTACCTTGCAACGCACGCGGGACAGATTGTCAGTCGTGATGAACTGCTCAAAGAAGTGCGCGGTATCGACTACGATGGCTTCGACCGTTCAATGGACGTACTGGTATCACGTATCCGCAAAAAGCTGGGCAGTGCGCAGTTTCCCGATCGCATTAAAACCATTTGGGGTAAGGGCTATCTGTTCGTACCGGATGCATGGGAATAAGCGATGAAAAAACTGTCGCTATCGTTATTGTCCCTGATTTTATTATCGATTATCGCGCTGGGTATGTTCATTGACGTGCTTTTCGACCGTTACTTTTCAACCGAAGAGATCGACCCCCTACGGCATCAAAGAGTGTTGGCAGAACAATTGGCGTTTGCGTTAAATGAACAACCCTCGCCTGAGGAATTCATCCTGGCATGGCAAGATAAATCACCCCAGAATGAATTGCTGTTACTCAATGAAGAAGATTTACCTTTACCTGAAAGCCTCTGGCGACAACTGAAGAATGGCCAGTCATTGGTGCTTGAAACGGAAGTGGGTCTGACTATTTATCTGTGGTTGGCACAGCATCAACAACTGTTAGCCTTCAGCCCCGATGAACTCATCAACCGCGAAGAAACCCCCATGGTGAATCTGCTGCTGACTACCGGCTTTTATCTCGGCATTTTGCTGCTGATTCTACTCTGGTTGCTGCCATTGGTGCGCAGCTTGCGCGGCTTGCGTCGTAACGCCCTGGCCTACGGCAAAGGCGATTTCAGCGCGCGGCTCGCACCCAGTCGTTTTACTTACATAGACGATATAGAACATACCTTCAATCGAATGGCGGAGCAGATTGAAACACTGATACAGGACAATCGACTGATCAGCAGCGCCGTTTCACATGATCTGCGCACACCTTTGGCCCGTTTGCGTTTCGGTATCGATATATTATCGGAAACGGAAAACCCGGAAGAGCGTCAAAAATATCAGGAACATTTGAGTAACGACATAGATGAAATGCAAAGCCTGGTGGAAGCGCTACTGAACTACGCACGGCTGGAGCAGTCTCTGGTGACTGTACAAAAAGAGCCGGTAGACGTGTTAAACATATTGGTCAATTTTCGTAACAGTCACCCCCAGGACGTTGTCACTATTGATGCGGCACCTAACACCAATACCAGCATTGCCGGTCAACCGACCTATTTGAAAATGCTGTTCCACAATATTCTGAACAACGCGTTGCATTATGGTAACAGCAAGATCCTGGTGCAGGTAACGCGAACCAAAGAGCATTTGGACATACACATACACGACGACGGTCCTGGTATCGCCGAACAGCACCGGTCCACGTTGTTCAAACCGTTTGTTCGCGGTGAAACACAAAACAGTCCTCAGGGATTCGGGATGGGGCTGGCGATCGCAGAACGAATCGCGTATTGGCACAATGGCACGATATCTATCGCTCAATCGTCGAAACTGGGTGGGGCAGAATTCATTATCCGACTGTCATCGTGACCGGTGACGAGGGTATGGTCAGATGATAGATCAGTCCGGAAGGGTCACCGTTCGCGACCTCAATTTTACCGTTAAGCCCATGGGTTACCGTGTTGTACACCATGCTCGCGCCCAGCCCGGAACCTCGCTGTGGGTTCTTGGTATAGAACGGATCGAACAATTGAGCGAGCGCATCGCCCATACCGACTCCATCGTCCGCAATGGCCAAATCCAACGAACCAGGCTCTGATCGCTCCGATGTTTTTATCTCCACACAAAGGGTACCTGTGGGCTGTTCCGCAAACGCGTGCAGCATGGCGTTGCGAAAAATTTCACGAATCACGTGAGTAAAACTTTCTTCCGCCAGCCACCAACATTGTGCTGACATGTCTGCGCGCATTTCCAGTTTCACGTTGTGGTCAAACTGCCGGGCCACATCCTTGAATACCCGCTCAATAACCGCTTTTACATCGGTCGCTGTTTGAGGCACGGTATGCTTACAGGCCACCAATTGTTTAAAATCGCGAATCAGCTGACCCGCACGATCCACACTTTGCAAACCTACACTGGCCGTTTCGAGTATGGCGTCTAACGACGATTCCAACATCGATTTAGACAGCGCACCGGACACATATGTCTGTCTTAATGTGTTGGCTAGCTGCTGAATGTGGGAGACTGCGGTCAACGACGTACCAATCGGGGTATTTAACTCATGAGCAATACCGGACACCAACCGTCCGAGTGATTGCATTTTTTTAACTTCGGTTATTTCGTGCTGGGCGGCTTCCAGTTGCCGGATGGTTTCATTGAGCTGCCGGTTTTGCTCTGTCAGTGCAGCCTGCTGATTTGCCCTGACCATTAACTGGCCAACGACGGTACTGAACACATGGATGAATTCAATATCGGTCTGAGAAAATGCCCGGCCAGTTAAAAAATTATCGACGAACAGCCAACCCAGCAGTGCATCGCCATCAAAAATAGCGCATTCAATCAGTGTCCCCTGTCCGAGATACTGATCCTGATGAAACAGTGAATGATCGGTAAATACCAGTGGCGCGTTGGCCTGGTGATGAGGAATCCGTTCGTGATCTCGAATAGGCGCCGTCATACCCCGTTCATCGGCCAACTGGCCGTTGTCGTCGATACCCCACATACCTAACTTCTGATTGTTCGCAGCGTCATACAAAAAGCAACCGCAGCGATCGAACCCCAAATCTTCAGTGCAACTGATGACGATACGACGGCACAGGTCATCCATCGAGGGGGCGGCGGCCAACCCTTTAATCACAAGCGGTAACAATGTACTCCGTTGCTGGGTTAAGGGTTCAATCACAACATTGGTATTCATAGTCTGCCTAAGCAAAGGTGGCCTGTTACACACATAAGTTGCCCGGCCGTTTCACAGAGTGTAATGAATTCAGCTCGGACCGGGATGCGCATCTGGCGCATGCGATTCAGAAATGTCTGGCTGGCAACGGCCGGAAAATTGGTCGAATAATAACCAGCTTCGACAAAGGTTGATGTAACAAAGCGTTCTGATTTTGTACGATTTGAAATATTGTGTTGGTTTCGTTTGTTCGATGTGATGACTTAAAAGATGATGGGAAAGCGACTGACGGGTCGCTTTCCCTTAGGCAGTTCAGTTTTTTTAACGCACCAGCTTCACGTCATCCACCAACAGAACTACGCCCTTCTGGTTGCCCCAGTCAGGGAAAATCACCAAAGGCGTGTTGATGTTGGTCAGATCCAGTGTAGAACCTGGATGTTTCACAAGATCCTGCAGCGCAATACTGTAATGGGTCCATTCACCAGGGGCAGGCGGCACGATTGGGTAGTCGCCGGTACCGCATGGATGGAAACAATCGATCTTCATCATCAAGCCGCCACTGCTGCGCGGGTCGGCCAGTACCTGCAAGTCAAATTCCAAACGTGAAAACTCGCTGAAATCGAACCCCAGGGGCGCCTGCCAGTAAACAACAGACTCATCGGTGTTGTAGGCAAGACGAGTGACCTGGCCGCGCCCTTCAACCGCGATCTGGCTCATATCGACACTGCCGTTACCCACGTATTGCCCCAAACTGAAAGGCGACACGTCATCGTTATCAAATACGTTGACGACATCCGCTTTTATGAAGTCTGGATCGAACTCGACTTTGATAATTTCCGGCGGCTGATTGCCAAAAACGCGTTCCGCGCGCGGGTTTTTAGTCGCACATCCGACCAGCGACGCCTGTGCTCCCGGACATTCAAACACACGCACGTAATCCACTTCCATTTCCACCGGAAACTTAGTGCTGTCATCTGGATTACCCGGCCAATTACCGCCCACCGCAACATTCAACAGCAGATGAAAACGCTGATCGAACGGCGCCGATCCTGGCACATTATAGAGCTCGCCCTCATCATTGACGGCTTGCGAAAACCAACCGGTTTCGCGTTGAGTCGCGTAATGAACGTCATCAACATACCAGCGGATTTCGCCATCTGCCCATTCAATCGCATAGGTGTGGAAATCTGTGTTGGGATCACTGTCGACAAAGTCAAACGAGGCACCACTATAGCTGTTGGCTGGCCATTCTTTGCCATAGTGTAATGTGCCGTGCACCTGCTTGGGCACATCGTCGGTTAAATTTACTGCCTCCATGATGTCGATTTCGCCACTGGCGGCCCAGCCACCGTAGACCCAATCGGTTGGTAACATCCAGATGGCTGGCCAGATACCCTGACCACCCGGCAACTTGGCTCGGACTTCTATGCGTCCGTACTTAAAATCGCCCTTATTCAGTGTACGAAGTCGGGCCGACGTATAGGGTAATGTCTTTGTCGGTACCGGCGAGCCATCATAATCTGGCGGTAGAATATCCGCCGGACCTGTAAATGTTTCCTTCTGCGCGCGAATCACCAGTTTACCGTCGCGAATAAAGGCGTTATCTGACCGATCGGTGTAACACTGCAGCTCGTTGTTACCGCCGCCCCAGCAATTAGTCTCAAAGCCCCACTTGTTCAGATCGATGGTTTCGGCAGAAAATTCATCGTTCCAGACCAACTGCCAGTTATCACCCACAAGCGCATCGGGTTGCTGAACGGGCAGCAGTTGGCAGCTACTGAGCACGATGACCGTTGCAGTCATTACGCTCAGGGTATTCAAATGAAAGTGTTTCACGCATATCTCCTTGGCCAACGAATGGCAGTCGGCGGGTCGGTTAACAGTAAACTGAATTTCGATTCAGTGTAGAGACTTTTACCTTCAAATGAAAGCGCTTACATTTATGTAAACTCTGCAATAACCTAGGCCTGAACGGGCAGAGTCGGCAGGAACAGGAACCGGTTATCCCGCCATTTTCAACTAAACTTCAAGAACTATAATTTCTCAGAGCGGTATTGTGACTGATCATCCATTAAGACGGTCAAAAGAGTTCATTTACATCAGCCTGGTACTGATCAGTATGGGGTTGGTGATCTGGCAGCATGTTGGCATGAATACCCACCTTATTGTTCCTGTCAGCCAACGTTCGGCGCTGTCTATGTTGAATGATGATATAAACGGCGGGCAGTCGGTCGGACGAATTGCCTACCGTGACGGTGCCCCAAGCCTGGAATGTCAAACACGAACGTCCGGCACCTTTGCGTTTTGCAGTCTCGTTATCAACCTCAACAACGGACGCCAGGACGGCATTGATTTACGACCATTTGATACGCTGACACTGGAATTGGACTATCGATCGTCACAGCGGGATACCCTGCTCGTGTACCTGTTAAACAAAGAACTACATAACAAAACCCGGCTCAGTCGCGCCAATATGCAAACTCTGTTGCCCACGCAACAACATCAAACGTACCGACTGTAGATGCGGCATTTTCAAATCCCTTCCTGGTGGATATTCTCGCAATCTGAAGACGTCGCGACAGACGTCAACCTGAACAACGTTGACCGCCTGCAAATTTCAACCGGTGATAACCCCAACCCTCGAAAGGTAGAATTTGATATTCACTCTGTAACCTTTTCCGGAAAGTGGGTCAGCGCACAAACACTTTATCTGAGTATACTTGTCGGTTGGTTGCTCGTGGCATTAATTCAATTGTCAGTATCCGCCCGACGAATGCAGCAAAATTATCGCGTCAGCCGTCAACGTGCCGTGGACCTTGAAGGCATCAATACATTCTTGAAAATTGAACGCGATAAGTTTGAGACACTGGCCAAACAAGATGCCTTAACCGGTTGTTTGAACCGAAACGGGGTCCGTGATGTGCTCAACCAGGTTCTGCAACATTACAAAAAATTCAACCAGCAAAGCACGTTAATTCTGTTTGATATTGATCATTTCAAAAAGGTAAACGACCGTTTCGGGCACGAGGAAGGCGATGTAATACTTAAAAGTCTTGCGCAATTGGTACGCAAGCACATCCGTGACAGCGATCATTTTGTACGTTGGGGCGGTGAAGAGTTCCTCATCGTCAGTGAACAGACATCGTTAATGGGCGGCATTTCCCTCGCAGAACACTTACGTGAGCAAATTACCAATGCGAAGCTGTCTGAAGAAACCAACATCACTGCGTCATTTGGCGTGGCACCGCTGAACTCAGCAGCCATCGATCAATGGTTTCGTCAGGCAGACGAAGCACTTTATGACGCAAAGGCGCGAGGCAGAAATTGCGTCGTCGCCTACTCGTCGTCTTAATCCGTTCTGCGTTTGCGAATGCATCCGGATGAATACCGGTCAGGGAGCCAGCCTCAGCCGTTGAATTAACCGTCGGCACCAATACCAGCCAGCCAACGCGATTACCACCGCACCAATGCCCTGGCCAACCAGAATGCCCGGTGCGCCACCAACCTGAGCGCCGACCCAGACGAAGGGAATGGTGAACAATGTCGCTTTGGCCACATTAAACACAGTAGACGCCTTGGGCGCGCCAAGGTTATTGAATAACGCGTTCGTCGCAAAGGTTATGCCGTTGAAAATGAACATCAGGCTAACACCGTAGGTAAACCAGCGAATCAATGTTGCCGCATCATCTGACGCCTGAAAAACGGCTATGATCCAATGTGTGGTTAACGCCAACACACTGCACACGATGACGCAGTAGATCAACACAAACCGAATCGAATCCCGCAAGACATCGTCGACACGGCTAAACTGTCTGGCACCCCAATTCTGTCCGGCAATAGGTCCGACGACACTGGACAATGCATATAAACCCACAAAGGCGACCATCTGCAACCGGGAAATGATGGCATTACCGGCCACCGCCGCGACACCAAACTGCGCCATACTGGCGGTGACAAACGCAATACCAATGGGCGTGGCTAAATTCGTCAGAACAGAAGGGATGGCAATGCTGCTCAACTCTTGCCAGTCTCGGCGAACCGTCCTTATTGTCGGTTTGCTTCTCAATTGATACACCCGCAACACTTTATAGATACCGAAAAAAAACATGGTGAAGCGACTGACCACGCTGGCGATGGCTGCACCCGGCAAACCCAGACCGAGCGCGAAAATAAGAATCGGATCCAAGACAGCGTTTACCAACGCGCCACTGAGCGTTAACCACAACGCACCGCTGGCGTCGCCCTGCGCCCGCATCACGCCACCCATCGACATACCGACGGCTAAGAACGGAAAGGCCGGTAAAATAATGCCCAGATACATCACCGCGAAATCCAACGTTGCCCCTTCGGCGCCTAACCACGACAAACACTGTTGACGGAATAGCCACACCAACGCTGTAATCAACACGGACGACCCAAAGACCAGCACGATACCACTGGCCACCAACTCGGCGGCTTTCGTCATAGCATCACTGCCAATGGCTTTCGATACCGTCGCACCTACTGCTATAGACAAACCAATGCTCAGACTCTGCGTGAAAAACATCACCGAACCGGCAAATCCGACTGCTGCGGCAAGTTCCTGTTCGCCAATCAGACTGATAAAAAACAAATCCACCAGGTCCACGGCGAACAAGGCCAGCAAACCCAAACCGCCCGAAGCAGTCATACGCACAATATGTCCCCAGACGGGTCCCTGCAGATAACGGGCACCGTGAATTGGCTGAGTCATGTGATTCCCTTAGAAAATGGTGACAACGAGAGTGTCCCGCACGAATAACACAGGCTCACCCTGTGCCGCAACACGATCGCATCACAAAAGCAGGCCTGTTGTGTATCAACTTGTAACACCTGCGTAGCACAGTGCAACGGTCATGCGTCTAAGTGTAAGCGACTGTTTAAAAATGATGTACATCAAATTTCTGCAGCCCGGCTCCAGCATAGAATCGCGGCAATTCAAAAACAGGAGCGGTCCATGTCGACGCAACACATAGTTTCTCAGGCGCTTCCGCCACTTACGATTCTTGCCCCGCTCGCGGGTCAGGTCATACCTCTTGAACACGTTCCGGACCCTGTCTTTGCGGAAAAGATGGTGGGCGATGGTATTTCCATTGATCCGATTGAACAGATTCTGAAAGCGCCGTTCGACGGTCAAATCATTCAACTGACCAACACTCATCACGCGTTGACCATTCGCGCGACTAACGGCCTCGAAGTCCTGATGCACATTGGCATCGACACCGTGTTACTCAAGGGTGAAGGCTTCAACGCTTTGGTCGCTCAGGGCGACGAAGTAAAACAAGGACAGCCGTTAATCGAGTTCGACGCGGACTTTATCGCCAAACACGCGAAGTCATTGATGACGGAAATTATTTTGACCAATGGCGACGCCATGAATTGTGTGATCACGCCAACACAACAATCGTCAATCCAAAGCGGGCAGCAGTTACTGTCGATTGGTTTCGGCGAAGTCGCACCGATGGAAGAATCATCACTGGGAGAATGGTTAGACAGTGAACAAATCTCACTACCCAATCCTGCAGGTTTACATGCGCGCCCTGCGGCCGCGTTGGTCAAAATCGCCAAAGAGTACCGCGCCGTCATCGAGTTATCCTGTGGTGAAAAACGTGTCGCGGCTAAAAGCTTAACCGCCATTCTGAATTTGGGCACTCGACAGGGCTCGGTTATTCAAGTACACGCGAATGGCGCCGACGCACGCGACGCGCTCAGTGAATTAGTGCCAGCTATCCGTGCTGGTTTGGGTGAGGAAGGTGTCACTGCTGCGGCCAATGACCAACCCGCTCTGGTTGAAGAACCGTCACTGCTGTTCCCACCGAGTCACGATCAACAGCTGTTGAAGGGCGTTTCCGCATCACCCGGATTTGCCATCGGTGTTATCCACCAACTGGAAGAACAACGCTACGACATTCCCGGCGAACGTCAGAGCACGGATATCGAATTGGCGCTGTTGGCGGACGCCATTGTGATCGCCGCGGATCAGTTGCAAACATTGCAAACCGAACTGGAAAAAAGTGAACCGGAAAAAGCCAAAATATTTACCGCCCATATCGAGTTGCTCGGTGATCCGGAATTATCGGATGTCTCCAACACGTTGATTAAAGACGGCGCAAATGCGGCCGGTGCTTGGCAACAAACGGTGGACAGTCAAGTGGCTCAATTGAAATCACTCGACAATGCGTTACTCGCGGAGCGCGCTACCGACTTACGTGACGTCGGTTACCGCGTATTGCGAATCCTGCTCGGCATTGAAGAAAGTGCGCTCGAGTTACCAGAACAATGTATTTTGGTCGCCGAGGATTTAACCCCTTCAGATACCGCTAATCTGGATAAAAGCAAAGTAATCGGCTTTGTCACTACCGGCGGAGGCGCAACCTCGCACAGTGCCATTCTGGCACGCTCAATGAACATTCCGGCCATCGCGGGCATCGACGATTTTGCACGCGAACTGGCCAACGGAACGCGAGTGATTTTAAACAGCGACCAGGGTGAACTGCAGGTTAATCCAAGCGATGATGAGATCGCGGACATGCAAGCGCAGATGGTCGAACAGGAAAAAATCCGCACACTCAATCGCACACAGGTGCAACTGCCAGCGTTGACCCAGGACAAAGTGAAGATCGAAGTGGTGGCCAATATCGGCAGCGTGAAAGATGCCATGACAGTGAACGACGCTGGCGGTGAAGGGGTTGGCTTGTTACGTTCGGAGTTTCTGTTTCTGAACCGAAGTTCCGCACCGAGTGAAGAAGATCAGTTTAAAACTTACCGAGCCGCGGCTGAAGCGCTCGGTAAAGACAAACCGTTAATCGTACGAACACTGGATGTTGGTGGCGACAAACCACTGCCCTACTTGCCACTGCCGAGTGAAGAAAACCCTTTCTTAGGGGAGCGCGGTATTCGTATTTCACTCGACAAACCAGCGTTATTTCGACAGCAGTTACGGGCGCTTATTCGCGCGGCAGAATTTGGCAACATTCACATTATGTTCCCGATGATTTCCGACCTGAATGAATTGCGGTTGGCGAAACAAGTCTTGCTGGAAGAACAGAAAAAACTCGGTGCGAAACCAGTACCGGTTGGCATCATGATCGAAGTGCCTTCCGCCGCGGTCATGGCTGACATTCTGGCACCGGAAGTAGATTTCTTTTCCATTGGGACCAACGACCTGACGCAATACACACTGGCAATGGATCGCGGACATCCCAAACTCGCCAGTCTGGCAGACGCATTACACCCCAGCGTTTTACGCCTGATCAAAATGACCGTGGATGCGGCGCAGAAGCACGGCAAATGGGTTGGCGTCTGTGGCGGTATCGCCGGGGACGTTTTGGCGGTACCACTGCTGGTGGGGCTTGGCGTTAAAGAACTTTCGGCCAGCGTGCCATCACTACCGGATGTTAAAGCCTGTGTTCGTGCATTGAACAGCTCGAAGTGCCGGGAATTAGCCGAGCAGAGTTTGCAGTTTGCCACTGCCCGCGAAGTACGCGAGTACCTGGAGACGACCAAACAATATCTGAGCTGAAATAACCGTTTTAAAAAACAACACGCGGTGTCGGAGTAACCCACAGCGCGTGGAACATCACGATTCAATTTAGAAAACAACAAACTAGGAGAAAGACTATGAGTGCTGGAAAACAAGGTTTTGCCGCTCTGCAAAAGGTCGGTAAATCACTGATGCTTCCCGTATCCGTGTTACCCGTCGCAGGTATTCTGCTTGGTGTCGGTGCCGCGAAGTTCAGTTGGCTGCCGACGATTGTGTCGCAAATTATGGAACAGGCCGGTGGTGCCGTGTTTGGCAACATGGGGCTGCTGTTCGCCATTGGTGTGGCACTGGGCTTCACGAAAAACGACGGTGTGTCTGCTTTGGCGGCCGCTGTTGGTTACTTCATTATGATCAAAACGCTTGGCGTTCTTGCTCCGGGAACCGACGTGGGTATTCTCGGCGGTATTCTGGCCGGTGGCGTCGCCGCATGGGCGTTCAACAAGTTCTTCAAACTGGAATTACCGGCTTACCTTGGGTTCTTTTCCGGCAAACGCTCTGTGCCAATCATTACCGGTTTCAGTGCCATTGCATTGGGTACGGTACTTTCCTGGGTCTGGCCTCCGATCGGTGATGCGATTAAAGCGTTCTCATTGTGGGCTGCGTATCAGAACCCAGAGCTGGCCTTTGCCATCTATGGCGTGGTTGAACGTTCACTGATTCCACTCGGACTGCACCACATCTGGAACGCGCCGTTCTTCTTTGAAGCCGGTTCTTGTGTGAACTCTGCCGGTGAAGCACTGAATGGCGTATTGACCTGTTACCTGTCTGCCGATGAAGCCACCCGAGTCGCCGGTAATGGCTTTGGTCAGTTGGCCGGTGGTTACATGTTCAAGATGTTTGGCTTACCCGCTGCAGCTATTGCTATGTGGCACACCGCGAAACCTGAAAACCGCGCCAAGATCGGCGGCATCATGATTTCTGCAGCCTTCACCTCTTTCTTAACCGGTATCACTGAACCGATTGAATTCGCATTCCTGTTCGTTGCACCAGTTCTGTATGTGATTCACGCGCTGTTGGCAGGTTCTGCTTTCTTCCTGATGAATGCTCTGGATGTGGTTCACGGTACATCGTTCTCACACGGTTTCATCGACTATGTGGTTCTGTTTTCCAACTCAGAAAAAGGCTTCCTCATTCCGGTATTCGGTTTGATGTACGCAGCGATTTACTACGTGGTTTTCCGGGTCACTATCCAGGCCTTGAACTTGAAAACACCTGGTCGCGAAGATGAAGTCGAGATGCCGGCTGACGTTCGCGAAGGCGGTGACGACGCTCGGGTTGGCGGCATTGTGGCAGCTTTCGGCGGTGGTGCAAACATTGCGACACTGGATAACTGCATCACGCGTCTGCGCATCGAAGTGAAAGATATTAACAAGGTCGATAAAGAAGCAATTAAGAGCTACGGTGCTTCTGCCGTTCTGGTCATGGGTCAGGGTGTACAGGCGATCTTTGGTATGGAAGCAGAAATCCTACGCACCAAAATGGCCGATTTCCTGGAAAAAAAAACGAGCTGATTCGCTCTGACATCGTTAGAACCGAACAGCCTGACATCAGTGCTGATGTCGCCACAGAACACCGTGATCGAGCCTCAGCACTGCTGGCAACCCTCGGTGGTAAATCCAATGTGGTTGATGTCCTGGCTTGCGCGACCAGTCGTTTGCGACTGGAGCTGAACAGCCAGGTCACACTCGATGAAGCCGAACTGAAAAAGCTGGGCGTGACGCATGTGATGAAAATCAACGATCGTATCGTCCACTTACTGCTGGGTAATAGCGCCGCTGAAACCGGGCAGGCCATGAAAGCACTGCTGGTATAGCTTTCAAACATTAGTCAATAATCATGAACAAAGCCTGCCACGCAGGCTTTTTTTATGTCTTCTGTCGGCTAACGACGTTTTCAGTTCATTGGTCTTTCACTTCAAAATGCTCAGTCTTCGTACAGTTCGTTGTACAGAGGCAGCGATCAGCAACGATCAAAATCCCCAAAAACGCCTGCCAACCGCGCTTAAAATAATGCTATATTCGCCGTCTAATAATAAAACGTACTCTCGATACGTGCTATTAACCAAGAGAGACCACATGAAACTAGTCCCTGCTGTTTGGCTGTCAGTATTTCTGATGGTACCTTCGCTGCTATTTGCAGCACCGATCACCCTGCTCCACTCCTGGCAAACGCCCAGTGAAAAGAAAGCACTGGAAGTACTGGAAAAAGACCTGCTGAAAAGCGAGCTTTCACCGCATTATGAAATACCCACCCACGATCAGATGAAAGATGCCGCGAGCATCAAGGCGTTGGCCAGCTCGCTGACGCAAGGACCTACCTTTCTCGCACTGAATAATGAAGCACTCCGGCATTGGTACGATCTGCGGCTGGTGCACAGCTTAACCCCGGTTGCTCAGGCTCAAGGTTGGGCGGATATTTTCCCTCCGGTCGTAATGGATACGGTGACCCACCGCGGCCAGATTATTGCCGCGCCGATGAGCGTCCACACCAGCAATTGGGTTTGGGCCAATAAACAGCTGGTCGATGCTACCGGATTAACGCTCGATAACAGCTGGACAAATTTTGTGGCCCTGCTTGAGGCCCTGCAAGCACAAGGTGTCACGCCCATCGCACACGATGGCAGTCAGACTCAGGATATCCTGTTGTTTGAGACCCTGTATTTGGCGATGTTTGGTGCCGAACCTTACGTGCAATTATTTGACGATCTGAATGCCACCGCATTGCGTAAAGCTGAACCCGACTTCGAAGCGGTGTTTCAACGTTTGCAAACAATGAAACCCTATATCAAACGCTTACCCGCCGGCACCTTATGGCATGAATCCGCGCAGCTATTGATGGACGCCGAAGTGGGGCTGCTTATCCAAGGCGATTGGGTACACGGTGAATTTGCCCGCAAAGGGCGCATTGCCAACCAGCACTATTACTGCACCGAGTTTCCAGGTGAACACCAGAGTGTTGCGATCAAAGTGGAGTCGATTGCCTCATTGAATTCTACCGCGTTGCCGATGGGACCAGATCAGACTTCGTTCTTCCAGACCATCACCAACAAAGACACTCAGTTCCTGTTCAACAATTACAAAGGCGGTTTGCCTGCCTACAGTGGCACCGGTTTGGAAGCCGTCAGTGAATGTTTGACATTCGCTGCACAACGAACGCAACAAGCTCAAGACAACGGCAGCCTGGTGCCTTCGCTGTCGCAGGGGATGGCAGTACGTGAAGTGATCAAAGATGAGATCGGTGCGGTTATTACCGAATTCATGACCACCGAGTTAGCACCGACAGACGCGGCGAATCAATTGCAGAAGCGGATGAAATACGCCAGCTATCTGATCAACTGATTCCGGCTGTCAAGGCGATGGAGGATAACCAACCGGTTATCATCCATCCGCTATACTTTGTCGTATCCTACTTTGTTTGCAGGTAGTTTATGACCGATATCGCGCTGTTCCCGATTCCTAATTGTGTCGCCTTTCCGGGTACCGTGTACCCCTTGCACGTGTTCGAACCCCGTTATCGGAAAATGGTACAAACCTGCGTCGACCAACAGTTACCCTTGGCGGTTTGTCACGTCGAAAAAGTAGTCCATCAGGCTCCTAACGATCAGCCTATTGAACTTGCACTCCAGTCTAATCAAGACACCTACAAGCCCGTTGGAATTGTCTCGGCGGGTCCCTGCGAAATCGTAAAAACCTTACCAGACGGACGTCTGATGATTAACGTTCACCTGCGTCAGCGGTATCAACTCGTCCAGGAAACACAGACGCTGCCCTTTTCCATTTACCAGGCTGAGCCACTGGAAGACCACCCACTTTCGGATTTGCAGCAGCAGGAAGCGATCGAACTGAAAGACAAACTGCTGCATCGGTTAATTGCCCTGACAGCGGATCGACCCGAGATTTCCGCACTGCTGCAAAGCGATGAATGGCAGCAAAAACCGGTAACCGACTTTTCCTACGAACTGTTTGGCATCCTGCAAACCGACCCGAATGTGATGCAACAAATCCTGGAACTGGAGTCACCACTGTATCGCATGAAAACCGCCTTGGCGCTGCTCAGTGAAGTGCCTGCGCAATGGTAATTTAGGCTGCTCCGGCACGACTCATCGCATCGTCTCCCGCAATTACGTTGTCGCGGCTCATTTTGGTTTTCAACCGAAAGCTGATATACCTCAATCTTTATATTAGAAAATACTAATACTATATCCAGGATAGCAGCAGAGGTGATTATGTGCGAACTATTCGCCGTCTCGGCACGGCATCCGACCAGCATCCAGGTATCCATGTCCGTTTTTGCAGAACATGGCGGTTTAACAGGGCCACACAAAGATGGCTGGGGTATTGCCTATTATCAGGGTAACGACGCTTGGCTGGTCAAGGCGCCGGAAAGTGCGGCGAACTCGCAAACTCAGGCATTGGTTCGCGCCAGCGCGCCATTAACAACCCTCGCGCTTGCCCATATTCGACTGGCCACTCAAGGCAATGTCAGCTTGAATAATACTCAGCCGTTCTCATTTCCCCTGCATGGCAAAAAAATAATTTTTGCGCACAACGGACATGTCCCTACTGTCACCGATGCATCGCTTGCTCAACTGTATCAACCACTGGGCAGCACCGATTCAGAAATTATATTTTCGGCTCTGCTACAGGTGATGAACGACAGTGCAGACAAAGATTTTTCAACACAGGTTGGGTTGCTCGAACGTTTCCTGACTGACCTGAGCCATCTTGGTCCATTGAACATTATTTTCAGTGACAGTGAATATCTCTATGCGTTTTCGAACAAGCGCACCCAGCCGGATGGCGTTGTGCGAGCGCCCGGCATGCACTACCTGTGTCGGCATTGCAGTGCAGACTCGGAGGCCGAATTATCCGGCGTGACCATCAATGGGCATCAGCAAAATCTGATACTGTTTGCCAGTGTGCCACTCTCCAATGAAAATTGGGTGCCGATGACACCCAATAGACTGTTTGTCGCCAAGGCGGGCAAATTAGTCCAACCATTAACTACCAAAACGTTACCAAGCGTGAGCCCTGGCAAGAATTGAATTAAACGCAGGCCACAATCTACAATTACCACACTGCCAAACAGTCGCCGTGGTTACTGGATCCAAGATCGAATCTCTGCAAAATTCTCGTTATCAACATAGTCCTTTGGCGACCAACCCAACCGCACAATGACCAGTTCGTCGTCAGGAATAACTAAGACGCGTTGTTCCCGATTCCCCATCGCCGCAAAGGTATTTGCAGGCAGATCCTGCCAGCGACGTTTGTCAGGATTGGTGTTCAGCCACCATTGATAACCATAATCTGTTTTGTTTTCAGAGGTGTTCGGTGTGAGTGACCGACGTACATAATCTTCACTGAGAATTCGGGTGCCGTTCAACGTACCGCCATTTAGCATGAGCTGCCCCAGACGTGCCCAATCGCGCGCGGTGGCATAAAGGTAGGAACTGCCAATAAACAGCCCTGACGCATCCATCTCGTATTGGACACTGGTCATACCCATCGGTCGGAAAATCTCATTCACGATGTAGTTCACATCCTGCTGCACACCACCGTCGATTCGCTGTTGCACAATATCCGCGATGATGTTCGCGCTGCCCGACGAATAAGTAAAGTGAGTCCCCGGTTCATCCCGATACGGTAATTGCGCAACGAACGCTGCGGCGTCAGGCTCCTGAAACAACATCCGTACGGCAGGCTGCCCCGGATCGTATGTTTCGTCATAGGCCAAACCATCTGTCATGTGTAAAAGGTCTTCCAGTTTGATGTTACCGCGGGCGTCGTTGCGCCAGTCCGGATACAGCTCTGTTTCAGCAACGTTCACCTTGCCGTTCATTTCAAGATGACCCAGCACGACAGAATTCAAACTTTTTGTCATCGACCAGCCAAGTAATGGTGTGTCAGCGTCAATGCCATCAACGTAGGACTCTGCAATGATTTTACCCTTATGAGCAATGAGTAACGCGCGGGTGTCGTGACCGTTTGCGTTGTCTGCATCCAACATAGCATCGAGTTTTCGCTGCACGTCTGAGTTCACGGTAAAAATCACGTTCCCTTTTGGCCAAGCAGCCATCGGTGACTTCATGACAGGCCATTGAATCTGCGAACGCTCATCTATACCGGCATAATCCAGCGCGCAACCAATACCGCTCTGATATTGGGCGGTTCGCGATTTCAACCCCAACAAAGATGCGGACACCGCCTGCTGCGATTCGTCGTATTGATAATCCAACATGGTCAATATAGGCGAATAGACTTCAATATCCTGTGCGGTTTTCTCGATGTCGAATCCACTGACAAAACGTCCGGAGCAGGCAAGCTTGGCACCGATACCAGTCGCCACTGAGGGAGCGTTATAAAGATAGACCGGTGAATATCCCACCAGAAAATAGGCAAGACTGAAAACAGAGGCAACCAACAGAATGATTGTCGCGGTACTCAAAAGAAGAATTTTTTTCAAGCGCATGAAGAGACTCGGAATTATTATTGTAGGAGGAGAAAGTATCGAGGTTAGCGTTAAGATTCAACTGCACACTGGCATTAATGCCGCAGGAAGACACAAAGCTGTCTTTTACACAGTGTTTGTTATCATTCCGTGGTTTATTCGTCTAAGGCATCGTTAAGCTTTTTCTGTGCTTCATCCAGCGCCCGCGTTACATCCTGTTCCACTTGCTCAACCTGGTCAGTTGCCTCTTCCAGGTCCAGCCGCTCAATGTCCTCCTTTTTCAAAACTAAAAAATAGAACATGCCTAACAACACCAGGATCAATAAAATGCCGCGCATTGAAACTCTCCGGACCTACGGTCCATGGGTTGGTTAAAAAAGTTGGTTGGCTGTAGCGATAACCGTGCAGTTCTTGCCACTGTTCTTTGCGCGATACATAGCCGCATCCGCTTCCGCAATCAGCAATTCAACAGTGTTATGATCTGCGATTTCGCAGATGCCGGCGCTGAACGAAATAACACGACCATCGATTTCCTGAGCGGCTTGTACCCGTTGACGAATATTGTCCAGATACAGGTAGGCTTCCTGTTCACCTATGCCTTTGGCCAATATCAGAAACTCCTCACCACCCCATCGCGCTATGATATCCGAACGACGGGATTGCGCTTGCAGCAGGTAGGAAAAAGATTTGAGTAAAGTGTCGCCGATATTATGCCCGTACTGATCGTTAATCTGTTTAAAGTCATCCAGATCTATCAGCATGATGGTCGATTTGTTTCCATAGCGTTGAAACTCGGCCATGGCTTCTTCCAATTTGGGTAAAAAAGCTCGCCGGTTAAATAATCCTGTCAACGGATCCTTCATTGACTGCTGTTTCAGATATTTATTTTTCTCAATCAGCTGTTGCTTGGCAACGTGCAACTTTTGATGCGATATGCTGAGCTTTGCATTGATAACCCGTACTCGGGCCGCCCAGAAAACACTCAACATGGTGGTTGAACTGAGAATCAGAATGATCCAGGAAATGTGTTCTACGTTCCGTTGCAACCATGGATCCCTGACGTTACGTAAAACCGGATTCATGCCATCTACAGACAAGGGTAAGTGAAATTTATTGGCTACCGTCACATCCAGAATACTTTGCGTCGCCGGATACACCTTGCGGAATCGGCCTGTTTCGACATAGTCTCTGATGGCCTGCAACGAACTTTCAGCGGTTACTTCAGGATCCGACAGATGTCCTCCAACCATACCGGTATCGAGAAACGTCGAATACAAACCGTAAACCGGCACCGGTGACACAGCGGCGACCTCTTTTAACACGTCACGGGGGATTTGCGCTTTGCCTTCCCGGTCTTTAAAAACCGCGCCATACAAGACCAGGCTGTCTGCAGAATAGTTCGCAACTCGTTGCAACAATTCCGGTATCGTAAATTCCCGCTCAATCACCAAGCGAATAGATGGGTAATGGGACAGGTAATCAGACACCAGACCAATGAGTTGACGATCGGGTGGTCCACCGGCTTCAATTAAGTACAGGCTCTGTGTTGCCGGGCTTTGCGCCAACATCATATCTAATGTTTTATCGACATAGTAAGAATCGTTGTTGCCAAAATACAGTGCATGAGCATCTTCTGACTCCAGCGCACTATTAAACTGAATCCGGATAGGCCAGTTGAATGCATGCTTTTGTCTTTCAGCGAATGTCGCAGCAGGAGCGGATTCGGCGATAACCGCATCAAATTCGATGTGAGCATATTTTGTTTGCAACAGATTGCTGAACTGAACGTCTGCCAGCCCACTTATGCGTGTTGCATCCAGATTTTCAAAGTACAGCTGCCACTGATATTCCGAGTCCAGTTGTGCGCTCTGAATCAGCCTTTCATTAAATGCGTGCGTCCAGGGAAGCGCTTGGTGGTAAGAGTTAATGACGAGCACGTTCCGTGGCAGGGATTGAGTTTGTGCAACGTTACTCAACGCCAGACAGCAGATTAGAGCAACCAGAACTGGGTGCTTCGGCTTCAAGGTCATTAACTGATCCACTCCTTTCGTGCCTCTACCGCTCAGGCCCAACGAACAACGGTTCATTTTGAATATAACTGCCCCTCATTGTAGTGCCTGCTGAGGGCAATACAAGCTAATCATCAACAGCATGTATCGAATATGTCGGTCCGGTTCCACCCCTTTGACGTCTGCCGTCTTATGCGCAAAAGGGAATATGCGGGCAAAAAAAACCGAGCCAAAGCTCGGTTCTTCAGATTGACCAAAACTTAGTTTCGGTTCAGTGCATTCAACTCAGTGAACGCCTGCTCTAAACGAGTCACCATGCCAGTTTGCGCAGCACGTAACCAAACACGTGGGTCGTAGTACTTCTTGTTAGGCGAATCTGGACCTTCTGGGTTACCAATTTGACCTTGCAGGTAATCATGGTTTTTCGCTTCGTATTCACGAACGCCATTCCAGGTTGCCCACTGAGTATCGGTATCGATGTTCATTTTCACCACACCGTAAGAAATGGACTCTTCGATTTCAGCAGCAGATGAACCGGAGCCACCGTGGAAAACAAAAGTCAGACCATTGTCAGCCAAACCAAACTTGTCTGCACAGTACGCCTGTGAATCACGCAAAATGGTTGGCTTCAGTTTTACGTTACCTGGCTTATATACGCCGTGAACGTTACCGAAAGAAGCCGCAATCGTGAAACGAGGCGAAACCGCGCTCAATACTTCATAGGCACGCGCCACTTCTTCTGGCTTGGTGTACAGATCCGCCTGGTCAACATCGCTGTTATCAACGCCGTCTTCTTCACCACCGGTGATACCCAGTTCGATTTCAATGGTCATACCCATCTTGTCCATGCGCTTCAGATATTCAGCACAGATTTCCAGGTTCTCTTCCAGAGGCTCTTCTGACAGGTCCAGCATGTGAGACGAGAATAAAGGCTTGCCGGTTTCAGCAAAGTGCTTTTCACCCGCATCCAACAGACCGTCGATCCATGGCAACAGTTTTTTTGCTGCGTGGTCAGTGTGCAGAATGACCGGGATACCATAGCTCTCAGCCAGAGCGTGAACGTATTTAGCACCGGCAACAGCGCCTTTAATTTGGTTTTCCTGACCTTCGCCTTTCAGACCCTTACCTGCGAAGAAAGCTGCGCCGCCGTTAGAGAACTGAATAATAACCGGTGAATTGACCTTGGCAGCCGCTTCCATTACCGCGTTGATGGAGTCTGAGTTGACAACGTTTACAGCTGGCAACGCAAATTTTTCGGCTTTGGCGATTTCAAAAATCTTTTGTAAGTCTTCGCCAGCAACGACGCCTGGCTTTACAACATCAAGAATCTTAGTCATGGGTTTACCCTTTCAAGATTAAGTACATTAGGTTGCACCCGCAACGGACAAGCACAACGGACAATTTAATATTTTAACAACAACAAACCCCGGCAGTCGCCGGGGCCTGTCTGATTTTACTGCTTGGCGCGCTCTTCAAGAATTTCAACCGCGGGCAGTTTCTTACCTTCAACAAATTCAAGGAAAGCACCGCCACCTGTGGAAATGTAAGAGAACTTGTCTTCCATATCGAACTTCTGGATAGCCGCGATACAGTCACCACCTCCGACAACAGAAAACGCGTCGCTCGCAGCAATGGCTTCGGCAATCGCTCGAGTGCCTTTGTCGAAGTTATCAAATTCAAATACGCCTGCAGGACCATTCCACAAAATGGTTTTGGCATTCTTGATAACTTCCGCGTAAACCTTCTCTGTTTCTGGTCCCAAGTCGAGAATTTCTTCATCATCCGTCACCTGGTCAACCGGTTTAATGGTCGCTTCAGCTGTTGCTGAAAATTCAGGCGCTGTACGCACGTCGACGGCTTCCGGAATATCCAGTTCTGCCATCAGCTTCTGAGCCTGAGGAATCAGGTCTTTTTCATACAGTGACTTACCCACGTTGTAGCCACGCGCTGCAACGAAAGTGTTGGAAATACCGCCACCGACGATCAACTGGTCACATACTTTTGACAGGCTTTCCAGAACAGTCAGCTTGGTTGAGACTTTGGATCCACCGACGATCGCCACCATAGGTCGCGCTGGGTTGTCCATTGCCTTACCTAAGGCGTCGAGTTCGCCGGCTAACAAGGGACCGGCGCAAGCGATGGGTGCGAACTTGGCCACACCATGAGTCGATGCCTGTGCTCGGTGCGCTGTACCAAACGCGTCCATTACGTATACGTCACACAAAGCGGCCATCTTTTTGGACAGGTCGTCTTCGTTTTTCTTTTCGCCTTTGTTAAAGCGAACGTTTTCCAGAATCACCACGTCGGCGTCGGTTTCAACACCGTCAACCCAATCTTTGATCAAAGGAATGTCGCGACCGAGCAATTTACCCATGTACGCTGCGACTGGAGCCAGAGAATACTTTTCTTCATACTCACCTTCGGTTGGACGCCCCAGGTGAGACATGATCATCACCTTCGCGCCTTTTTCCAACGCCAGCTCAATACTGGGCAGCGAAGCTTTAATACGCTTGTCCGACGTGACTTCACCCGCGTCATTCAAAGGTACGTTGAGGTCTTGACGAATCAGAACTCGCTTACCGGCGAGATCCAGATCAGACATTTTGATCACAGACATGGCAGTTCCTTAAACATTGACTAAAAGATTTATTCTTAGGTCGCGTATTGTAGACACAAGCTGACCGTTTATCACCCGAAATGTAGTTTTATTACAAAATAGTTGACCCGCATCACCGAAGCACCTGCCCACGAATGGGCGACAAATGCATCAGAACCATCTAAAATTCCCGAAACTTATCTTACGTTCGCAGCGTTTAACCGCCTGACACCGCTATTTCGCCCCTGTTTTGCGTTGTTGCGCCGGTGAAAAACCTGCATTGCATTATACGGAACACGCATGAATTCACCTTCCATCTTCATTGGTATTGCCGGTGCCTCGGCATCCGGAAAAAGCTTATTGGCACAGACAATCCATCATGAACTGCAGTATGAGCTGGGTGAAGGGGCGATTTCCATCATCAAAGAAGACAGTTATTACAAAGCTCGGCACGACCTCAGCTTTGAAGAACGCGAACAGATCAACTACGACCACCCCAATGCGTTTGATCACGACCTGTTAATTGAGCATCTGGACGCACTGGCCAAGCAAGAAGCTGTAGAAGTGCCTGTTTACGACTACAAAATTCATAATCGCTCCGAGCAGACTACGACCCATTTACCGTCGCGAGTGGTCATCGTGGAAGGCATTTTGTTGCTCAATGACAAAATTATCCGAAAGAGACTCGATGCCAAGGTCTTTATGGACACTGATCTCGACATTTGCCTTCTCCGGCGCCTGAAACGTGACATTGAAGAACGCGGCCGTACCGTGGACTCTGTGATCGAGCAATACAAGCGCACGGTACGCCCTATGTTCATGGAGTTTGTGCAACCCTCCAAACAATATGCCGATATTATCGTCCCACGGGGCGGCAAAAACCGCGTTGTTATCGAAATGCTGAAAGCCCGCATCAAGCAGATGTTGGAATAGATCATTTCGCAAAAAATAAAAGGTCCTTGCAAAACCCTTGAACTCTTATGTTTATACCTGGCAAACAAAAAACCCGGCTGGATTGCCGGGCTGACGGTTTTTGCCTAATTTCCATCAGGCGGCTTTTTTGGTGATTTTATCCAGATAGCCCATTACGAACGCGGACAAAACAAAGGTCAAGTGAATCAAGACATACCACATGATTTTGTAATCATCGTCGATTTTTTCCACATTCATGAATACCTTCAACAAGTGGATTGACGAGATGGCAACGATCGATGCAGCCACTTTGTTTTTCAGACTGTTGGCGTCCAGCTGACCGAGCCAGCTCAGTTTTTCATCCCCTTCATCGATGTCCAATTTAGATACAAAGTTTTCATAGCCGGAGAACATGACCATCACGATCAAACCGCCAACCAGAGCGAGGTCGATCAAGGTTAATGTCACCAAAATCAGGTCCACTTCTTTCATGCTGAAAATGATTGGCACTAAGTGAATGACTTCCTGAAAGAATTTAATACCCAGCGCAAAAAGCACCAGACTGAGACCTAAGTATATCGGGGCCATAATCCAGCGCGAGGCATACATAAGGCGTTCAAAAAATCGTTCCATTGTTTGTTCCTGATGATTGTTAGCCGCTCCGATTGTGGCGAAGGACAGCGTGAGTTGCAATTTTTCATACACAGCTTTACCTTGGCGAGCCCATAAATTCAAAGGAACGAAAATGGACTTGTCGTACAAGAACGAAAAAACACTTTTTACCATTGCAGCGATCATCGCCGGTCTGTTTTGGCTGGCTCTCACCGTAGTAACCTTCGGTGTGCTGTTAATCTATTTACTCATTGGCTGGATCGCTTTTCTGTTCGCCCATTCGGCGTTTATTTCTTACCTGAAAGGAACGGGCGTTAAAATCACGCCGGAGCAGTTCCCGGACCTGCACCAGAAACTGGTCACGGCCTGCAATCATGTTGGCCTGAGCAACGTTCCAGAGGCTTATGTTTTACGCACCGACATGTTTAACGCCCTGGCCACAAAATTCCTCAGCCGGCATTTCGTCGTATTGTTTTCGGACGTGGTTGATGCGCTGGAAGATACCCCGGATGCCATCGATTTTTACATCGGACACGAGCTCGGTCATATTCACCGAGGGCATTTGAAATGGCATTTTTTCCTGGCGCCGGCGCTCATCTTGCCATGGCTGGGCGCGGCCTACCGACGCGCGGAAGAATACACCTGTGACCGCTATGGCGCGCATTGCACCAACAGTGAAAGCAACATCATCAAAGCGTTGTCTGTCATTGCAGCCGGTAATTCTCGCGCAAATTCGCTCAATGCCACGGCGTACATGGCACAGATCAAAGACTCGACGGGCTTCTGGATGTCCTTTAACGAACTGACGTCCGACTACCCCTGGCTGACCAAACGCATGGCCAGCGCGATCGCCTTCAAACGAGGGGAGTCTCTGTCGCACCCACGACGACACTGGTTTGCCTGGGTACTGAGCTTGTTTATCCCTCGTATTGGATTGGGCGCCGGTGGCGGCATACTCGGGTTAATCATGGTGGTTGCCTTCATTGGTATTCTGGCAGCGATCGCGATTCCGGCGTATCAGGAGTATACCGAACGAGCCGCAGGCGTCGCTTCTGCCTTTGATTATTTAGATTTCAATGAAGACGTGAACACCGAGGCAGCTTACGCGTTGGCCCGCAGCGTACACAATGAGTTTGAAACCTATGTATTGACCAATAACCAATGGCCAGTCTCGTTTACCGACTTGGGCTTTGCAAACGACACGCTGTACAGTGAAGATGGTTCACTGGAAATGGATATTTATGAGAATGGTGTCATCGGCGTCTGGTTAGGCTCAGACTCAGAAGGCGATGGCCAATACCTTGTCACCGAAGCTTTTTTTGATGACGATGACAATCTCTACTGGACCTGCTACGGCGAAAATTACCACGGCACGTTACCGGCAGACTGCCAATAAACGGCAGTAAACGGGCCCGAAAGCGCCCGTTTACTTGCAGCGTTTATAGCAATCCGGATCGCGCGGGCAACCGCTGCTGTGCGAACAGATCAGCTGAGCTGGCGACTCAATACCGCGCTCTATCCAGTTGATATTCAGAATTTTCGCGACACTGGCCAACTCGGTTTTGACCGATTTTGGTATGTTTGCCACACCGCCTTTGCGAACACAGGCATCCTTCAGCGAGTGCGCAATGTCCAGCGCATTCCGACCCTGAGTTTCCAACGCTGGGATCAGGTCGATACCCGCCGTCAGCACATGGTCGTTACCGGCCATGTCCTTTACCTTCACGGATTCACAACAATACAGCCTGGGTTGGCCATTCACATCCAAAATAGAGATCTGCGCACTCGACTCGGTAGAGGGCTCATTGATTTTTCGAAACACCGCCCACTGCGGGCAAGGGTCCTCAATGGCTCGCATATTACCCCACGGTAGCGGAATCCCGTTGCCACGATACACCGCCTTCAGTTTGCCGGGTGAATAGGCATCGAAATAATGCCAATGAGAGTAGGGTGACACGGCCGTCATGCGGCGCATGGCAACAGAAGCGGAAACCTGTACCTGTTTATGCACCGAAATTTCATAACCGCTGCGGTCCAGCAACTGGCGAAACGGGACACGGGGACACAGCAGCGCACCGGCAAAAAAACTGGATTCAAAAGACCGCCAGGCCCGGAGAATGTTTTTGGCGTTCACTGAGCCGGAGGCGGTGTTGATATCACCTGCTTTATTGAACTTGCCACCGTGACTGCCACCAACGGCCTTCACTGTTTGGTAGCCATCGCGACTGTGCAGCACGCAATGACCTATATGCACGGCCAACTCGTATTTCAGCCGGGTTGGAAAATCTTTCAGTACTTCATTGAGGTAGAGGGTCCCATCTTCCAGAAACGATGAAATGATGTTTTTGGAATAAACCCCCAACTCATCAATGACCCCTTTGGGCGGCTGTTTAATCCACTGAATGCCCAAACCTTGCTGCTTCACCAACATCAGCAAGTCATCAACCGTCAGCGGCATTCGCTTTTTACCCACATCTTCCGCCGCTCGCTCCAGATCAGGGAAATGGTTCTGGTGATGTTCCTGATACGCTCGAATCAGCAGCTGCGCGAACTGTCGACCTGACACCCCCGCTTGTGACAACAACTCCGGTATGGCGATCTGCAGAATATCATTGGAAAACAAAAAGCTCGGCTCTAAAGGCATGCCCAGAATGCCACCCTTACTGTCACTTTTTACCGGGGCAATGGCCTCACTCTGTGGTTCATCGTCCAGAAACCACTCAACATCTTTCTGAAACACTGCAGCAATGACTTCAAGCATGTCCACACTCGGTACCCGCTTACCGCGTTCAATCATCGATAGATAGGACACCGACGGTGCGGATTCCGGGTCTACTCGCACACAGCGGGCGGACAGGTCTTCCATGGTGAGATTGCTGCGTTTGCGCAGATTACGGATTTTGGTGCCCAGGAAATGGGACTGGCGGATCAGGCTTTTGCTTGTTTTCATTTTGTAAAATTCACACTGTGAAATTTTTATTGTGAAATTGTAGTGAAATATACCCTATTCTACCAACCAAGCGATAACGATTTAGGCTTGGCATTATCAACAGCGTAAATCGGAAAGTCGCAGAGCTGAGCGTTACCACTAAATGACATGAGAGAATAACGATGACTGCCTTATCAACTAGCACACTTCAAGCCATGGAACCTAGCCAAGGATTCGAAAGCTTCATTAAAGAAGAAGTCACGCTGATCAGCTCGTTAAACGATGCGCGCATTCAGCAAATGATGGATTACTCGAAAAAATTTCTGGATAAGGTTTTCCCACTGTCCAAAGGGTCCCACAAAGATGTTCGCAACTATGTGGTTTACTACCAGCACCTGCTGGCCTTCTTTGAAGACGGCAGTCAGGCAGGTTTAAAGCAACCTAAGCAATTTGTTGCCCTGAGTGGTCACAAAGAAAACCCAACTTCTATCGTGCTGAAGAATGAAGATGGTTTTCATGTCGAAGTCATCTTCAACGCTCATGGCAAACGCGGATCACGCGATAAAGCGAACGTTGACGATATCCAGATCGAAACCAAGAGTATGGATTTAGGCGATGTCACGATTGCCGCGAACGATGAGCAAACCGACTCGCACTGGTTCAGCATGGTTCGTGGAGATAGTGAAATCACCACCAACCGGGCCGGTCAGCGCATTTGCCGTTGTGTTGATCAGCGCAAGCATTTTACCGGCAAAGATGGTGAAGAGTACCGCATTGGTTAAACAGCCACGCCAATCACAGGTTTGAAGCAAAAACGCCACTCACTGAGTGGCGTTTTTTTTACTGTGTAAAAAATCAGACGCATGTAAAAACCAAACTCTGAAATTCACCCCATACGCATTCCTGACGTAAACCGGCGGTTACACATTTCGCCAAAAACTACGAACTAACGCGCAAAGCGGGGCAAAGTCACTTGATTCACCGCCGGTTTAGGGTAGTTTTACTACCCAATAATAATGAAGCACGCCGGTTGAGGATCGATATTAATGGAACACGCACGTTACCATTTGGTGTTTGAGGGCTTTAAACCAGAAACAAACAAAACAGCGGTCAGCTTTTCATTGAAAGACCAGCTTAACCTGACCGAAACCCAACTGGCCGATATGATGGCCGGGCGACGTACCGTCCTGAGACAGAATATGGACAAGGACGCAGCGCTTAAATTAGGAAAAGAGCTCACGCAGGCAGGTCTGGTGATCAAAGCCCAAGCGTTGGCCGTGAACCAGAAAAACAGCCCAGATGACGTGCGCAAACATTTGCTGCAGGGTGGACTGGACCAGTACTTCGCCAGTAAATACCGCCATCCGGAAGAGGAGCTGGACACCCGCCTCAGCCTTATTATTCTTGCCGCATTCGCCGTGGCCACTTACATCCTGCTGCCCCTCATCGGTATTCTGCTGATGTTACCGTTACTGTCCTTTTCGATCTGGGGCAGTCAATTTGTCCCCGCGCTGATCCAATTGATCATTGCCCTTATCCTATTCGCACCCGCCGCCATCCTGTGGCCTAAACCAGCCAAACCTGAAGGTTTACAGCTGGAAAAAGATACCGAAGAACTGCTCTGGCAAATGGTCGAGAAATTAGCCGATCATCTGTCAGCACCCAAAATAGATAAAATCATTCTGGTCGAAAACCCCGTTCTGAATGTGCATCAAACACCCCTGCAGTGGATTAAGGGCTCGTCCACGCTGGAACTGGGGTTGCCGATACTGGAAGCGCTGAATATGCAACAGTTCGTCGGTATGCTCGCTATGCGCATGACGCCGCTGGCCTCCACCTTCTACAGCCGCACCTGGGGGCTATTTGTGCAGTGGTACAACGCCTTGCGTAACCGCTATAAACCGTGGGCCATGTTGTTGAACAACTGGGTTTTGCCCATGCACGAACATCAGAATGCCCGGGGCACCAACGTCGCCAGAGAGTTGGTTGGATTTTCAGAAGCACTGCGATTACAGCGTATCGAGAAACGCTTTGCGTTACTGTACCGGGATTGGCCAGAATTCGTGGAGTTCTGCAGCAAGCTGCGTGTGCGAGGTAAGAACTGGTCAGCACTGGTTGCCAAAGAGGCCAAGAGTGAGAAAAAAGCCGACGAAGTGCAGGCTCTGTTCCGCATCGAATCACCGGCTCTTTGGGTCTTGTCCACCACAACCGGCTATCAGAAGGTATTCGCTCGCCAGGGCGACGGCCCGTTGTTTGAAATGGCCGGTGTACAACTGTGGCAACAATTCCAGCGACTCATTCCGCTGCAGGATCGCATGGGTGAGTTGATGATCAAACCAGAAGCACTGGTTCCGCCAACGGAAAGCCCCAAGAAAAAGAAACGCCCCAATGCGTTGGCCCTCAATAAACAGGCATCTGATGTCTTAAGCGCTCAGAAAGCGATTATCGAGCAAGCGCTTGGGATGCACGAAAAACCTAAGAAACTCAAAGACGTCAACCCGCTGATCGCCAAGTGGCGCGCATCCAGTGCGCCATTCTGGCCAGAAGATTTCAACAGTCACAAAATGATGCCGTTAGCAAAATCAGTATTCCTGGCGCTGCAAACCCTGCAACAAATTGACCTGTGGGCGTTTGACGATGGAAAAATTCCAGCTGGCAAACACGCCGCACGGGACAAGCAAGTCATGACCCTGTTCACCAAGTGGCTTGACCAGACCCGGAAGCTGCCCGCGTTACCTTTGATTTCCAGTGAAGGCGATAAACTGTTCGATCAGGTTTCGGTCAGTTGTGCGCAACAGGACCCCACGAAGATGTCTGCAGCGGATGTCTTGCAGCGACGCACCTACTGGCTGGATCTGATGATCGTGTACTGGACGTTTATTGCAGGACAGATTCTGAAACCCAAAACCTTTGCTGATGAAATGGCAGAGCAGGCATGAACCAGCCTGTATGGGAACAGGTTCTGGATTACTGGTTTGGAGAACAGGCCATACGCGACGACAGTCAGAAAAAGAAGTGGTTTTCCGGTGGCGACTCGGTTGATCAGGAGATCCGCCAGCGCTTCGGCCATTTGCATCACCAGCTGACCACGGTGGGCATCCCTGAAGACTGGCCAGAAACCGGGCCAGCGATCTTGGCCGCCATCGTTGTCATTGATCAGTTCAGTCGCAATCTTTTTCGGGGCAAGAAGGAAGCCTTTGCCTGGGACCATTTAGCGCTCAATTGGGCTGACGCCGGATGGCAGCAGAGCATCTTTGCGTCATTACCCCCCTGCCAACAAGCCTTCGCTGTACTCCCTTTGGTGCACAGCGAAGATCTGACCGCGCAGAACCGGGCTTTACAACTGCTGGAACGCATTAAGGCGCAAGCGTCGGGTGCTGACGCAATCATTACAGGGTTTTACTCGTCTGCCCAACAGCATCGCGATATTATTTCCCGCTTTGGACGTTACCCTCATCGTAACGAGGTTCTGGGGCGATCATCAACAGAAGAAGAACGACAGTATTTGCTAGCCGGCGCCCAACGCTTCGGCCAATAGGTCCGGGAACTTCTGACCAGCGCCTGAGTCTGACGCCTATCACTACGCTTGGAGTATACATGTTTAAACCAAAATTTCTGACGGGCACGGCTTTGGCCGCCTGTGTCATCGCTACCAGCGCCTGCAGTGTGCAAGCGGAAGACTACAACAAAGAAGATATCGAAAAGATCGTCCATGAATACATCATGGAACATCCGGAAATCATCGCTGACGCAATCTATCTGCTGCAGGAGCGCGCCGAACTGGAAAAAGCGGAAAAAGAGTCCGCTGCTCTCAGCGACATGAAAGACATGCTGTTCAATAATGCGATCGATCCGGTTGGCGGCAACCCAGAAGGCACTGTTACGCTGATTGAGTTTTTCGATTACAACTGCGGCTACTGCAAACGTTCTAACCCGGTTTTGCAATCGTTAATAGCAAACAATCCAAACCTGAAAGTGGTCTACAAAGAATGGCCTATTCTTACTGAAACGTCAGACATCGCAGCCAGAATTGCGCTCGCGGTAAACTTGGCTGCGCCCGATAAATACGAAGCGCTGCATCAGGCGTTATTGTCGGTCAACAGCCTCAAAACCGCCGACGATGTCTGGAAAGTCGTGAAAAAAGTAGGCATTGACCGTGAGGCAGTAGAAGCCAAGATGGATCATCCAGAGGTGAAACAGCATCTGCAGCAGACGTCGACGTTGGCGCAACAACTCGGAATTACTGGTACGCCGGCGTTTATCGTGGGTGATCAGATTCTGAAAGGGGCCTACCCGATAGAACAGATTCAGGCAGCCATTGACTCACAAAGCTAACGGTGAATGAAACTGTAATCCCCACTCACAAGCGACCTACACGGTCGCTTGTTCGTTTTCAGGAACCAACATCCGACGGTTCTGATCAGAAATAGCCGACAATTGGGCCGTGATCACTCGCTCCGCTTCAGCAATCAATTCAACCGGATCCCGGTCCTTGGTTTCAATTGCCGGGTGCACAAAGATATCGATAACGCCGGCTTTTTTGGCAAATGTCTTATTCAACCAGAATGTGCCGGAATTGTGTGTGACCGGCACAATGGTGCAGCCTGCCGTTTTTGCCAGCACAGCACCGCCTTTTCGGAATGGTAATGGATGCCCAGGCTCTGAACGCGTCCCTTCCGGAAAAATAAGCACCGAACAACCTTCGGCGATACGCTGCGAACCCTGCTCAATGACCTGCGCCATGGCCTGACGTTTGTTACTCCGGTCTATGGCAATCGGTTTCATCATGCCAAAGGTCCAGCCAAACAAAGGGATCTTCAGCAGACTGGCTTTGGCCACTTGGGATTGTGGCTTGAACAAATGCTGCATGTAATAGGTTTCCCAAGCGGACTGATGATTCGAGATGATCACGCACGCCTGCTCAGGGATGTTTTCCCGACCGTGTACCCGCACCCGAATACCCAACAGATAGACCGTAAAGAAGTGCATTACTTTAGCCCAACCACCGATAACCACATGGTAACGGGTTGGATACGGAATCAAATACGCAAACAGACCAAAGATGGCTGCCCAGATCATCGTAAAGGGCACGCTGGCCAGATAAAACAGTATGGTTCGAAAAGTCGCGATTACCACGTCGTTTGTCACTCCCTCAAAGACGATCAATTTTTCAACAGTTTACGAATGGTTAGTTTAATGTCTGCGCCCTGCAAGTGAAATAATCAATTCCAAAATGGAAAGGACGACTGTATAACAATTGGTGTGGTCGGAGCTTTCAGGCAGAATCATGGCTTCCAAGATCAAACAGACACGCAATATGTCCATACCCAACACGCCACAGAACCCCTCAGGCTATGGTGACCCCGCATTTGAATTCGCCGTTTATATCGGCAACACTCCGTCTGTGTACGAGCATTCCAGATATTCAGACCTGCAACCGATGAAGCCAGGGGACATTGCCTCCATCGTGCAGCAAACCGGTAACCACTGGCGAAAAATATTCAATCTGTACGCCAAACTGATGCACCAGCTTGAACCCGGCTTTGAAAGTGAATGGCAACAGTATCGCGAAGGCCGTCTGTTACAGCGCGGCAGCAAACAGGCCCTGTTGTTTTCACAGCCACTGCTGGGCACGTCTTCTAAAGCTATACACCTCGTCACCGGTAAGTCCCACGCCGAACATCTGGGATTGTTGGCGCGCTGTGACGCGGTTGATGAGCATTTCTACGTCAACCGCACCGCCAAACTGATCGTTTCGCCTTACTTTGACTATCGCCAGTTGTCCAATCGCAAGCTGGAAACGTTGGTGGAGATCGTCAGATCAATTCGATAAAGCTCAATTCGTTTATTACCCAGACGCAGAAAACGGCAGGCATAAAAAAACCCGGTAGAGACCGGGTTCTTCGAGAATCTAAATCAATTACTTGATTTTAGCTTCTTTGAACATAACGTGCTTACGAACCTTAGGGTCGTACTTTTTGAATTCCAGTTTGTCTGGAGTATTACGCTTGTTCTTGTCAGTGGTATAGAAATAGCCAGTACCAGCTGAACTTACTAATCGGATCAAATCACGTGGCATGAGTCAGGCTCCTTAAACTTTTTCACCACGGGCACGCAAATCAGCTAATACTGATTCGATACCACGCTTGTCGATGACACGCATACCTTTTGAAGATACACGCAGTTTAACGAAGCGCTTTTCACCCTCAACCCAAAAACGGTGAGTGTGCAGGTTCGGTAAGAACCGACGCTTAGTTTTAATTTGTGAGTGGGAAACATTATTCCCGGTTACAGGACGCTTACCTGTAACTTGGCAAACTCTAGACATTTCTGTCGCCTCCAGTTGTCGGTGACACCGCATTCAACAATAGTTAATTCGACCACAGGAGTTTTAGATTTCAGCACGAGCCGTTTACAGTGCAGTAACATCATCAGATGACTGATTGTCTCCGCACTAACAGTTTTACAACAGTTCGCGTGAGACTAAAACAGCGCTTTAACCGGTTTGTGTGCGATGCTCAAAACGATTAAAACTCAAACTAAAATCGTTGGGACCTGGGGCCCTGATTCAAAGAGGCGCGATTTATACCAGAACAAAGGTCTAAGCTCAAGTGATATTGCTGTTTTTTTGTTCTGATTCTGCTTTGATTACAAGACCTTACAAAGCGCGCCCACTTCAAAGCAACGGCCCATTATACTGACTTCTTACTGGGACTAAAGCAGCCCTCGTTCGGCAAAACTGACAACAATCCCCTGGCCGACGACCATATGGTCCAAAAGCCGAACATCGATGGTCTGCAACGCCTTTTCAAGCCGCTGGGTAATCATCTGGTCCGCCTGACTGGGCTCGGCGATACCGCTCGGATGGTTATGGGCCAGAATGACCGCCGCAGCATTACAACTTAGCGCAGCAGCGACCACTTCCCGGGGATACACCGCGGCACTGTCAATGGTGCCGTTAAACAACGTTTCAAATTTAATCACCTGATGCTGAGCGTTCAGCCAAATGCAGCCAAATTGCTCACTCTTTAATCCACTCATCTGCGCCAGCAGAAACTGTCGGGTATCGGCAGGTGAAGTTAAAGACGGCCGGGTCAACAGATCGGCCTTAAGATACCGGCGCCCCATTTCCAATACCGCTTGCAATTGCACAAACTTCGCAGGTCCCAGTCCCGGACCCTCACAGAACTGCTGTTGATCGGCAGCAAACAACTGCGCCAGGCTGCCAAAACGATTTAAGATCGACTGCGCCAACCCAACGGCATCCAGCCCGGGGATTCCGGTACGCAAGAAGATAGCCAGCAGCTCGGCATCAGACAGGGTGGCGGCCCCTTGGGCCAATAGTTTTTCCCTTGGCCGCAATGCTTCCGGCCATTGTTTAATAGACATGGTCATTCCTTTTGTTGGCAACAATCCAATCCGATCCGAGCTGTGGTATTCTGCCCATCCTGAGCTGCGCCGGATCGTTGCCGCCACGATAGCAAATTCGCGCAGGAACTCAACAACGGTTACCCGGCTCTAAGCCCGCGGATAAATTGATCGGATGTTAAAAAGTCTATGAACGCACTATCTTCGCAAAGCCAACAGCCCCTACAGAACAAACGCGTGCTGGTCGGCATCACCGGTGGCATTGCCGCTTATAAGTCTGCCGAATTGGTGCGACTATTCAGTAAGGCCGGAGCCGAGGTTCGCGTTGTCATGACGCCCGCCGCCACTGAATTTATCACCCCGCTTACGCTGCAGGCTTTGTCTGGCAACCCTGTCAGTCAAAGTTTGCTGGATGAAAATGCCGAAATGGGCATGGGCCATATTGAACTGGCTCGGTGGGCGGACCTGCTGATCGTGGCGCCAGCCACGGCCGATTTCATCGCGCGCATGAACGCCGGCATGGCGAACGACCTGCTCACGACATTATGTCTGGCTACGACCGCCACCATCGTGCTGGCACCGGCTATGAATGAAAAAATGTGGCTCAACCCGGTCACTCAGAAAAACCTGGCATCACTTCAGGAAACCTTGCCGCAACTACAGGTATTCGGACCCGCCAGTGGCGAACAGGCCTGTGGTGATGTGGGTTTTGGACGCATGCTCGAACCCACCCAATTGTTTGAAATGAGCATGTCGTTGATGCAGCCATCACAATCGCTGCTCAATCAGAACATAGTCATCACCGCCGGGCCGACCCGAGAAGCCATCGACCCGGTGCGTTATCTGTCGAACCACAGCAGCGGAAAAATGGGCTTTGCTTTGGCCGAAGCCGCGGCTCAATTTGGCGCATCCGTTACATTAATCGCCGGTCCGGTGAATTTACCAACGCCTGTTGGCGTTCGGCGCATCAACGTGACCAGTGCGGACGATATGTTGAGCGAAGCTTTGGCGCAGCTGGATTCCTGCGATGTTTTTATTGGTACCGCCGCCGTAGCTGACTATCGACCCGCACAAGCGGCGAATCAGAAACTGAAAAAAGACGGCCAGGGAGCCGATTTAATCCTCACGCTGAAAGAGAACCCAGACATTATTGCTACGGTCGCGCAGCATCCACAGCGTCCAGATCGGGTCATCGCGTTCGCTGCAGAGACGCAGAATGTTGCAGACTACGCCCGAAAAAAACTGACCAAAAAGAACGTCGACGCAGTGGTCGCCAACGATGTGTCGCGACAGGACATTGGCTTCGGAGCCGACCAAAACGAAATACTCTGGGTCACGGCATCTCAAACCGCAACCTTTGGACCGGCCAGCAAACTTGACGTCGCCCGATTTATTCTCAACCAATTAACCACGATGGACACCACAAATGACGCATAAACTGCAACTTAAAATCCTCGACCCACGTGTCGGCACTGAGATCCCATTGCCCAGCTACGGGACCGATGGATCCGCGGGTATGGACCTGCGAGCTGTGTTGGATGCGCCGCTAACACTTGAGCCCGGACAAACGGAGCTGATTAAAACCGGTCTGGCTATCTACATCGAAGACCCAGGTTTAGCAGCGACCATCCTGCCCCGATCTGGCTTGGGTCATAAGCACGGTATCGTACTGGGGAATCTGGTTGGACTGATCGACTCAGATTATCAGGGTGAGCTGATGGTCTCCTGCTGGAACCGGGGTCAGGATAGCTTCACCATCGAGCCGGGCGATCGCATCGCACAGCTGGTTCTGCTTCCGGTTGTACAAGCCAGCTTTGATATCGTCGACGCCTTTGAACACACCGAGCGAGGTGCCGGTGGCTTTGGTAGCACCGGACACAGTTGATGGACCTGCGCGGCGAAGTAAGCCCTGACTATTTTTATCGAAAAGCGGCTGTGCCTATTAACGCTCGGCCATTGTTCAGCTAAAGTAAGCATTAACTGACGAAGAAATTGTCGCCGGACGATCGTTGCCTCACTGTCTGATTTCTGTTCTGAATAAATCACTCAAACCAGCAACGTTGCCGACATCGAACCCAATAAGACCAAGAGGGCATTTTTGTGGCCAAAAAGAAACCCGCTAAAAAGAAAGCGGCGCGCAGTAAACCGACCTCTGGCAATAAAGGTATATTGTCATTTCTAATGCTGCCGATCGGCATCATCGTAATCGCTCTGGCCGCCGCAGCCTATCTGCTGGTCAGTACACAAGCGGCACCGGTCAACGAACGTCACCGTGCTGCGCTAATCGATGGTATTGCCAGCCAATACGAAGCCTACATTAATAATGTGTTGGATCAGCACAATGCGTTAATGTCTCAAATCGCCGCCAGTCCGGTCGTTATCGACCAGATCAGCATAGGTGATCCAACGCAACTGCGTGAAGTCGAACAGTTTATCGTCAGTCAGATTCCTAATGCACTCACCGTTCACGTGTTTCCGGTTCGGGAAGCGGTACAGGACAATACCAGTAACCCACCATTGAGCTTTGCCGGACTCGACATGATCACCCGCGCTGAGCAGGGACAAAATCTCAGCATTGAGGCACACCAATACAACGGTACGGCTTACCTGCAGAGTGTGAAGGCCGTTCGCAATAGTTCAGGACGACTGATCGGCACCGTCGCTATCGCGCAATCCCTGGAATACCTGGCCAACCAATTGGGCGGTATCGATGGCACAAAGGGTAACCTGCTCATCGAACAACAGTTTGAGGGTGCGCCCAAACAAACCCTGGTTACCTACGGTGCTAAAAACACCAACGAACTTATTAACCTGAGACTGAACAATCCGAACTGGACACTGACCTTCCAGCCAGCCGATGAATTAGCCTTTGCGTCTATCCTGTCGACAAGTCTGATTTGGGTTTTCTTCGGTGCTCTGATCATAATCTGCGTCTTGCCGATCCTGCTCACCGGCCAACGGTTGCAGTTGGCTTTGCGACACGACGCTAATACCTTCGCAAAGCTGGTGCAAAACCTGCTCACCGGTCAGAAGAGTACCACCAGCGATTTCGAATTCGCCATCTTCAGCACCTTGGCTAAGACCATTAACCGGATGCGTATGGGTCGACAAGGCATAAAATCCAACGATCCAAACCAACAGGCCAGCGTGCTTGATCTGACCATTGGGAAACCGGTGAACGCCGATGAAGTGGAAAACTTCGACGTGCCGATGATGGACGGCGACGCCGACTTGCTGGGCATGCAACAACAACCGCGCGCCAAAGCGCAAATCAATGTCAGCGAAGAGATCTTCCGTGCTTACGATATCCGGGGCATCGCCGGACAAACGCTAACCAATGATACCGCTATGCAAATTGGCCTGGCGATCGGTTCTGAGTCGTATGATCGAGGCGAGCAAACTATTATCGTTGCACGCGATGGACGTTTGTCCAGCCCTGAGTTGTCACAAGCTCTGATTCGTGGCCTGGCAGCCAGCGGCCGTGACGTAATCGATATCGGCGTCGTGCCGACGCCGGTCTGTTACTTCGCCAGCGAGCATTTGCGAGTCAGTTCCTGTGTCATGGTGACCGGAAGCCATAACCCGGGTAACCATAACGGTTTTAAAATTGTCATCGGTGGTAATACCCTGGCCGGAGACGAAATCAAAGGCTTGTTCCATCGTATTGAAAACCAGAACTTCCTGTCCGGCACCGGCAACACCACCACCCAAGATGTCTCCAGTGCATATCTGGCCCGGGTCTGTGACGATGTAAAAGCTCAGCGACCACTTAAAATCGTGATTGACTGCGGCAATGGTGTCGCTGGCACACTCGCGCCTCAACTTATCAAGGGTATCGGCTGTCACGTATTACCTTTGTTTTGCGATATCGATGGCAATTTTCCAAACCATCACCCAGACCCTTCCGATACGAGAAACCTGCAGGATCTCACCCGTACTGTGGTTGAAACGCGTGCCGACTTGGGTCTTGCCTTTGACGGCGATGGTGACCGGTTGGGCATCGTCACCAACAGCGGCAAAATCATCTATGCAGACCGCTTGTTAATGCTCTTGGCGAAACAGGTACTGCAGACGAATCAGGGCGGCACTGTTCTGTTTGATGTGAAAAGTTCACGTCGGTTAAAAGACCTGATTATCGGCTTTGGTGGCAAACCGGTCATGTGGAAAACCGGCCATTCATTCATGAAACGAAAGATGCGCGAAACCGGCGCAGTTCTGGCCGGTGAAATGAGCGGTCACGTTTTCTATAAAGACCGTTGGTATGGTTTTGATGACGCGCTGTATACCGCGGCACGTTTAATCGAAATACTGGCCAGCCAAAACGAAACCATAGACACTCTGTTTAATGAGTTGCCACAGGATCTTTCAACACCTGAGCTTTCCATTGCCACATCTGATGAACGCAAATTTCGCGTCATCGAAGCGTTGCAACGCAATGGTCAGTTCAGCGGTGGTCAGGTGACGGATATTGACGGCGTGCGCGTCGACTTCCAGGACGGTTGGGGCTTGGTACGTGCGTCCAATACATCACCGAAAATAGTGTGCCGCTTTGAGGCCGATAACGAAGCCTCTTTGCGAAAAATCCAGAATCTGTTTAAACAGCAACTGTTGGGTGTCGACAGCCAATTGCAGATTCCTTTTTAACGTAACGGAGTTTCAGCGGCCGCTTCAGGGCTGCCAATGCTCCGACAAAAAATGTTGTTCTCCTGTTGGCGGTGTCTTGGCACCGCCGAGCCGTTAATCCGATCACAGATGGAAACCTATGTCCTTGGATATTTCAAACAGTCGCGAATTCGTCAAAGTTCTTCATGAAGCCCTGCCCTACCTGCAGCGCTTCCAGGGTAAGAACGTGGTTATCAAATACGGCGGTAATGCCATGGTAGACGAGAAACTGAAAGCCGGTTTTGCACGCGATATCGTGCTATTGAAAACCGTCGGTATCAACCCGGTCGTGGTACACGGCGGTGGCCCGCAAATCGGTGAGTTGCTTGAAAAACTGGCCATTAAAAGCGAATTCGTCAATGGTATGCGGGTGACCACATCTGAAACCATGGACGTAGTTGAAATGGTTCTTGGAGGCCTGGTTAATAAGGACATTGTTTCCCTGATTAATCAAGCCGGTGGCAAAGCGTTCGGCATAACCGGTAAAGATGCCCACTGCATTAAAGCCACCAAGCTTAAGGTGTCCCGTTTGAGCCCGGACCTGCAAAAGTCTGAAATCATCGACATCGGTCACGTCGGAGAAGTCGCCAGCATCGACCGTGAATTCATTGAACGCATGAGCGCTGGTCGCTATATCCCGGTTATTGCGCCCATCGGTGTCGGCACTGACGGGGCGTCTTACAATATCAACGCCGATCTGGTCGCCGGAAAAATGGCTGAAGTTCTGGACGCGGAAAAATTAATTCTGCTGACTAATATTTCCGGTCTGCAAGACAAAGAAGGCAATATCCTCACCGGGTTGACCACGCAGCAGGTAGATGATCTGATTGCCGATGGCACTATTTACGGCGGCATGTTACCCAAAATCAAATGCGCGCTGGACGCAGTACACAGCGGTGTTACCAGTGCCCACATCATTGATGGACGGGTCTCGCATGCCACCCTGTTGGAAATTTTCTCAGACCGCGGTGTCGGTACACTCATTACCAATACAGCGGAGGAGTAATCAATGACTGAGATGACGGAAGCCACATCCCGACGCGACCAGATACTGCAGGCTCTTGCGCATATGCTGGAAACCAACCCGGGGCAGACCATCACCACCGCCAAACTGGCGAAAGCGGTCGGTGTGTCTGAGGCGGCGCTGTATCGTCACTTTCCCAGCAAAGTTAAGATGTTCGAAGGGCTGATCATTTTCATTGAAGATACTTTATTTTCACGGGTTAAAATGATTTTGCAGGAAGAAGAAGCTGCCGTGCCCCGCTGCGAAGCCATTTTAACCTTGCTGTTGGCCTTTGCGGAACGTAACCCCGGCATGTGCCGTATTCTTATCGGCGATGCTTTGGCGGGTGATGTCGAGCGCCTGCGCGTTCGCGTCATACAGGTCTTTGATCGACTGGAAATGCAATTAAAGCAGGTAATCCGGGAAGCCGAGATCCGCGAGGGTTTGCGGCCGACGATTACGCAAACGCAAGCTGCAAATCTGCTGCTCACCTTTGCTGAAGGCAAAATCAATCAGTTCGTGCGCAGTGAGTTTAAGCGCAAACCGACGCAAGATTGGCAAACCCAATGGCAGGTCATTTCCCGGTCGCTGTTTCCAAACCAATAACCCGGTTGCGGCAAGGATAGCTGCGCAACCCACCCATCCACGATAAGAATAACTCAAAACACCATACGCAAACCCGCGCCAATGTAGCTGGTCGCATCCTGCAGATCGTTGGCCAGCTCCAGTTCTCCAAAGCCATATAGGGATATCCTGCTTGATAGCGGATATTCATCCACAATACTCAAATACAGTTGCGACGTCTGGTTTTGATTGGTATCAGTCACTTGATTCAGCGACATCAACGCTTTTGCTCGTGTATCAACTGCTCCTATCGTGACCGGCACATAGGCAAACGCAAAATAACTGCGAGAGGCGCTGTCTGTGTCACTGCGGCTACTCGCCTGCAAGCCTAACCCCAGCTGCACTTGCTCGAATTGACGCTGTCCGATCACTCGCAGCAACTGACTATTCGGAGTTTCGACATTGATTTCAAATGCCAGGCTGGCTTTCGTCTGGCCATCCTCGAAATGGCCCGCGAATGACAGCCCGGTTTCGCCACCAATCACTTCGGCAGGCACTAAGGCTGCGTCAAAATACCACTGGTCCGAGACCTTGGGCGACCGATACCAGATACCATCGACAGCTCCCAGCCCAACCGGCAAACCCAGAGCAGAAGCAACCGTGGAATTGAACGCGCTACTGAGCGCATCTGGGTCCTGATTCATTAAGCGCAAATAGTCATTCGTTGCCGCCAATGGCGACTCACCGAAAAAGTAATCCAGTCGACCATGCTGACCGGAAAGCCCAACCGCTCCATGACGTGTGAATAGGTACCAGGTATCCATGGCACTGTAGCTGAAACGTACATCAAAATGGGCCTTCATCGACTCCGAAACCGCTTCCTCATTACGAAACCCAAATTCAGAGAGATACCCGGCCACCTGAAAGGCGGAACCATCGGCATTCGTCTGAAACTGCCCAAACGCGTTCGCCTCCCCATAGAGTTCGGTTTTTGCGGCACTGGTGGTGATCAGCAGAACGGAGAACAGGCAAAAAACGACCTGTTGCGGTGAAAAACCCCTTTTTCTCATGGCTATACTCTCCAAAATTTGCCATTACCCTAGTGTAATAAGCCACCAGCAAGCAAATTTTTCGCTATACTTGTGTGAACCACTTGGAAAAACCGACCCTCTTTTGCTGTTGAGGAGTCCTGAACAGGAACTCAACCGATATGAGCACTGTCATCTCTTCCGTCTCGACCGGGAATACACAAGCCATGAACTTTGAGCAGCTGCCCCCCAATACCGCAGCGATCGCTTTCAATAACCGGCAGGTCATCGAAGCGGCATCGCCATTAGCGCTCGAATGGTTTGGGAACCTGCTCGAGCCCAATACCCAGTTCGATGATGCGTTTCTGACGACGCAAAGCATCCGGCTGACCAACCGCCATTTCCGGACCATCAGCCTGCAGGACATTCTGAGTAATGCGTTTACCGACCGCTACATGGGTATTGCCTTCAGTCACCAGACGCGATGGGTACAATGGAGTTTGCACCGAAACAAACAAACAATCCTCTTTCTGACTGACGTCAGCGATTTAATGAAAGATGTTCATGCTTTGCAGAATCGCGCGGAAGAGGCTGATACCCGAGATTTTTCAACCCGGCTTTACAACCGTCGTTATGCCATGGAACGACTTGAGCAAATGCATCATCATGCCAAGCGTTATCACTCGACCTTTACCATCGCGATGATCGATATTGATCACTTCAAACGCATTAACGATACCTTCGGTCACGCATACGGCGATGAAGTACTGGAGCGGTTAGCCAGCGTTATCCGCAAGAGTTTCCGCGAAACCGACCTGTGTGCCCGATTTGGTGGCGAAGAATTTCTGGTGCTGATGCCGGAAACCGAGACCCACGATGCCATGTACTCATTGGACAGGCTGCGTCAGCAAGTATCGGAGTTGAAGTGGAGCAAGATGCAACGGCCAGTGACCATCAGTTCCGGTGTCATTGCCTGGCAACAGAATAAATCGATTGAGCAGCTTATATTCCTGGCCGATCAACGCCTGATGACCGCTAAAAAAGCCGGCCGGAATCAGGTGTGTGGCGATTTAATTTAAGTGCCCGTCGAAGTCAGCGAGTCGGAAACTCGCTTTTGCAGAGAAACTCTGTCGCTCACCACGACAGAGTTCACAAGGTCAGGACGCGACGCTGACGGTATACCGATGCTCTTCAATCAACGCTTCATGCAGTGCCGCAATGGTCATTTCATAATGATCTTCTTCGATCACAATTCGCACATCCACTTGCCGGATACTCTGATAAATAGCCATGATATTGATGTTTTTCGCCGCTAAGGCCGTGGACAGGCTGGCGAGAATTCCCGGTACGTTCATATCCGATCCGATAACCGACACCATCGCCACTTTTCGACTGCTCATTTCCGCATTCGGGAAATGACGTTCCAGGCGTGCCTGAATACGTTTCACCACTTTCAGACCGGTGTCGAGATATAAGGTCACGGTATTCGCATTGTGTTCTTTGGCCAACAACGGCACATTGAATTCCATCACCAGTTTCTGAATTTCCAGGAACTGTTCCGGCTCCCCAACCATATCCTGATCAAACACGTTTACCGCGTACACATGGCGAATCCCCGCAATAATTTCAACACGCGGTGTTTTAGAACGGTAGTCGTTGGTGATCAACGTGCCGTCGTGATCCGGTTCAAACGTATTTTTTACCCGCAGTGGAATGTTTTTCTTGCGCAATCCTTTTGCCGCTTTCGGGTGAATGGCTTCCATCCCGATCAACGATAACTGGTCAGCCACATCGTAGTTGGTACGGCCAATAGGTTTGACATTTTGCTCACCGACCACCATAGGGTCTGCGGTCGACAAATGGTATTCCTTGTGAATCACCGCTTCGCGAGCCTCGGTCAACTCCGCGATTTTACTGAACGTAATTTCCGAGTAACCGCGATCAAAAGTATTCATCAAACCTTCTTCACATTGAGTGTAGCCGGTCACAATCGGCATTTCGTTCGCCAGATCGTAACGGGAGAAGACAGAAATAATTTTCTCATCCAGAGGCAGGTTATCAGGTTCGCGCCAGCCAGATAAATCGACAAAACGCGCATTGATCCCTTCCGATTGCAACAGCAATGCGGTATTGAATGCACTGTGTGCTTCGCCAACACCAGCAAGCATTTCCCGCACGGTAGCCAGGTGTTCATTAATCTGGAAGTGCCCGTAAGAGCAAACTCGCTGCAGATCCAGCAAACAGGACCGGATGCCTTCCATTCGTTCAGTAATAAACTGATCTGCCTGCTTCAGTAAATGGGGTTGTTCAAACAGGGTTGCGTTAAATTCGCGCATCGCTTTTGCGGTGTCGGTCAACGCCTCGCTCCATTGCCAGTCAGAATCGTTATTGGCAAACAGTGCATAAACACCCGGCTCTCGGGTTTTCTTATGTTCCAGCAATCGATTGGTCATACCACCGTAGGCTGAAACAACGAAAACTCGGTTGTACATCTGCGCTTGTGAACGGTTAATTTGAATAATGTTGTCCCGTACCGCGGGATAATTAGACATTGAAGTGCCGCCAATTTTTTCAACAGTATGCAAAGCCATTCGAAATGATTCCTGTAGAGTGCTGCCTAACAGCAAAAAAGGTAAACGCAAAAATGCGAGCAAAGTGTACGTTTTTCGTCGCACAGCGCAATTAGGTTACTCACAGATAATAGTGGCAATTTAGCAAGGCGGTATTGACCAAAGCCGAACGGACGGCACAAAACGTGGTTAAAACACAGTTTGAGTTGAAATAAACAGCCAAAACAGTGGTCTTTTTGACGGCGGTCAACAGAGTTGTACCAATATGTAACTGTTGCTTTCCTTTTAGAACTTTCCAGCTATGTTATTGAGTGTTGGACGACTCTAAAACGGCCAACAAACCTGTGATGGGGAGTTTCCCCAATAAGGGCGCGCGGGCTGGCTGTCGTATTGCTCGCAAGAGCGCGACACCCGGCGCCCTGGCTTCTCACACAACGCTTACTCTATTCCACTTCTTTTGATCGGTTTTGCGAAACGCCAGGTTCCCGCCTAACCTTAGTGCTACACCTTCATCGGCTACGATACTCATGACTCACCAATGTAATTGCTACCAGGGTCTCGACTTTGGCATCACCATGGCATTCCAACCCATCGTCAATTGTCAGACACAAACCATCTTTGCTTATGAGGCTTTGGTGCGGGGCGAACAGGGGGAAGGTGCTGCCGTCGTGCTGGCACGAGTCACCGAGGGCAACAAGTACAGCTTTGATCAGTCCTGTCGGATACAGGCCATCAAATCGATCGCGGCTCTCGATCAACAGGCCAAAGTGTCGATCAACTTTATGCCGAATGCGATCTACAACCCCAGTACCTGCATTTCACGAACGCTGAAGGCTGCCGATCAATACGGGGTCGATAAAGACAGGATCATCTTCGAAGTCGTCGAATCTGAGCAACCTGTCTCTAACGAAAAACTCAGCGAAATTTTCAGAGTGTATAAAAACCAAGGGTTCACAACCGCCATCGATGATTTTGGTGCCGGCTATTCTGGCTTAAACCTGCTCACCGACATGCAGCCCGATATTATAAAACTGGATCGCCACTTAGTAGACCGGATCGACTCCGACCCTTATAAAAAGATCGTGGTTCGCAACACCGTCAACATGTTGCTGGAACTGGGCATTACGGTGCTGGCGGAAGGCGTAGAACGACGCGAAGAATATGTGTGCCTGAAAGAGATGGGAGTCACATTGATGCAAGGCTACTACTTCGCCAAACCGGCACTGGAAAGCTTACCAAACGTTTCGGCTGATTGCTGGTAGTTCAAGATGGGGAAGCTCTGAGCGGAGCTGCCCCATCCAATGAAGCGTGTCGACTACTTCGCCAACTTAATGGTACTGCCGCCCACCAACTCCAATTCAATCGACTTTGAATCATTGGCCGAAACACGCACGGTCATGGGTATCTGCTGGCTGATCTTGCCATTCCAATGGCTTACCGTGAGTTCAACCGTGGCGGGTTCATTGGAGCGGTTATCCACGGTCAGCTTCCATTGCCCTTCTCTGACCTGTTTACTGGTGAGACTGACCAACGAACTCTGCCCCAAATTCAAAACAGCTTCCTTGGCACTCGAAGGCTGATAATAACTTTCAAGTAAGGCAATCTGCTGATCGAACACCCCGATTTTGACCGGCCCGGCCAGATCAGGCAACGACTGTTTAGCCGTCAGTTTTAAGCTGGATTGTGTTTGCTGCAAGCCCTGCTGACGGCTGTCCCATTGCACGCTGTAAAGACGCTCGACCGAATTCAGCGGGGTTTGTGACACCGGCAACCAAACATGGGAACCCGCTTGGATCTGAATCGGTTGTTTCGAAATCAAGGTCGGCACACCCTGGCTTTGACTGGCTTCCGGGGCCTTGATTGCCATGTCCGACATTTCCAGACTCATGGTTCTGGCCAGCATGGGAGGTTGACCGGACGCTTGTGCAAAGCTGTAGCCCGGTGCCGCATAATCGCTGTCGGACAAGTTGGACACAATCAGTTCCTGGTAGAGGCTGGGAGCCCCTTCGGTGTCATCTAAGCGATAGCGCACCTGAGCGCTGAGATCGGGCGTTTGCCACGCGTAAAACAAGGTATTTTTAGTCTTTTCAGGCTGCAGCACGGTCAGTGACATGCCGTAGTCGAGTGAAGATGTCCAGTTCAGTAAATGCCATTGCGACTGGGGCCAGTAACGGACGTTTTTGCCCTGTTGCAGCACCAGATGACTGGCGCTCACATCTTTGATTAACCACAACCCGGCTATCCCATCGATCTCGACCGGAGCGCCCACTTTTGGTAACCCCATAGGATCCGGCTGAGCCCAGACAACCTGGGTATTGGCGTTGTCGGCTTGCCACCAGAATTGGCTGGCGGACAAATTCTCCACTGGCAAATGCAGATTATTCTCTGAATTCGACAGTGTTTCTGTGCGGGAAATCCAGCTGCCATTGCTGGAAAAATACAACCAATCTACTTCCAGCGTCTGAGCGAACAACGCACTGCTGCTGACCAAGGCCAGCAGCGCTGGCATTCTAACGAGAGCACGAGTTTTCATAAACAAACCTCTAATAAGACAGATGCCAGACTACGTCGGAATGCCTGAACAAAACCTGAAATGTAAACCGCAAAACCGCAAGGGTTAGCGGCGTTGTGGCATGACCATCAGGGCCAACGAACCCAATGCTATGACCAGCAAACTGATCGCTGCAAACACCAAGCCTTCACCCATGGTAAACCCAAACAGAAAGTTCGGCGTGTAGCCGCACATGGTCCATACTTCAAACACTTGTGGAAACCAGGTGTCCAGCGAAAACCACGCGGGAAATCCCGGGTCCATGCCGCACTGACCATCGTAGAGTCCACGTTCAACCAACACGGATATCCAAGAGCGGTTGAGCAGCCCGATCAAGGCCACAATCAAACCAACCTGTGCGGTCAGTCGCACGGCTTTGACGCGATTGCCTATCAGTCCGACTATCCCCATGACTATACCAAGCAACACCCATACACGGGCCTGAATGCACAGCACACAAGGTGGCTCGCCCAGCACGTGCTGATAAAACAACGCGACCGCCTCCAGCGAAACACCGACGAACGTGACCGCCAGCCAATACCAGCGCGAAAGAACAAACCAGGTTAATTTCTGCATGTATCTTAGTCCAAAAAAGTGAAAAGGCAGTTTGCCATTGGCAAGTCTCGCCTTGTTGATAAGCGTCAACGATAACAAGTGCCATGCACAGTGGCAGCGCAGCAAAAGGTAAAAAATCACATTGCCGGCCAGGGTCCTGAGTCAGAATTTCGTATGAATTCAGCCCCGCCCTGCGGGTCCTTCAGATCGATGACTGAGGCGATTTGAATTATTCAGAATTGCCCTAAGCAATATCCTCTTGGTTCGAATCAAGTAACACCGGAAATTCCACGGTAATCCGCACACCATTGGGTTCAGTATTTTCACAGCGCACCTGACCGCCAAAATCCTGCGTCACGAACTGATAGATAATGGTCAGTCCCAGACCCACGGTTGCCATCCTCTGTGACGTGCGTAAAGGCTCAAAAACTTTGTCGATCAGATCCGGATGAATACCCACGCCATTGTCGGCGTAAACCAACCTCAGCTGTTGACCGATCAACTCCGCACTGAACCCGATTCGGCCCTTGTAGGCAAGGTCGGCTGGAAACGCATGACGCAAACCATTGTCCAACAGGTTGGTGATGATCTGCGTTAACTTCGCTGGCGCACAGAAGAACCGGATGTCACTGGCGACTTGGTTAAAACAAGAAAGGGGCCGGTTTTTGTACTGGTTATAAAAGCTGCTCAGCACGTTGGCGATAATGTCGTGAAGATTCACCAGCATCACCTGTTCATCCGTTTGGTCGGTGGCCAGCTGTTTGAATGAACGCACCAGTTCAACGGCGCGACGAAAGTTCGACTCCAGCAAGCTGGCGGCTTCGGAGATCTCCGCGATGGATTGCGTTAGTTCGGTTTTGGTCAATGCCCCCAATGCGAACTGCTTTTGCAAATGACCACTGAGATACTGCAAATGCGAAACCGCCATTTGCGAGTTGCCCAATGGCGTATTGATTTCATGCGCAACGCCTGCCACCAGATTGCCCAAAGAAGCATGCTTTTCCTGTTCGATCAGTTGCTGTTGCACCGATTCCAGTTCACGCAAACGATCATTCAAATCCTGCGTCTTCAGTGCAATGCGATTTTCCAGTTCCGCATTCGCCTGCTGCAGCGCCAGTTCCGCCCGCTTACGAACGATCAGTTGACCGATATTCAACGCAAACAATCGAAACACCTGTTGTTGGGCGGGTGTCAGCGGCTTCTGATGAATCAGATTATCTGCCGAAACCCAACCGAACACACGTTCGCCGTCCCACAGATTGGCCATACCATTCCAACCCCGGCCAACAAATTCCCCCCAGTTAACCAAGTCAACATCGTCCCAGAAATGGCAGAATTTCGGATTTCGGATCGCTTCCGCCAGCCAGGCTGTGTTTTCCAGGGGGCCTCGCCACCGGCTTTCATCAACCAGCTGACCATGCGTATCGATGCCCCACGTGCCGACCTGCTCCTGAGTTGCAGGATCGATTAACAATATACCGAGCCGATCGAATCCAAGATGTTTTTGTCCGAGAGCCACGGCTTCGCGATACAAATCATTCAGGCTCTTACAGTGGGTTAGTTCCTGCATGACGTCGTTCAGTTTTTCCAGCAAAAGCCGAAAGTGATGGGTATCGGCGACCAGTTCCTCTGACGCCAAATGGTGTTCCTCCACCAACGGACTGCGGATTTTCACCACCATCTGACCAGTTCCCAGCGTTTGACGGCGGCTGACCACAGACAAGTGTTTACCAGAAGGCAGCTTCATGCCCTGCACAACAGCGTGGTCATCAAAGTCGGCATTCGGGAAAAAGTCTTGGTAATCTCGTCCGATCAAATCATCGGCTGGGGTGCCGAGAAACGACTCGGCCGCCTGATTCACGGCAATCAGTTTGTGTTGATCAAACAACAGCAAGGCTGCTTCATCATTGTAAAAGGACGCTTCGAACAGGGTCATATGATTGACCTCAGTGGCACGCAATCAGTGTAGCAATGAATTGCGATGGCGTTGCGGAATCCGCTTGTGGTGGGCGTCGAACGGCTCAGACCCGCTCAATTTTGGAGACCGCCGGCAGGCTGTGAAGCCGCTTGAATACGCGTCCCAAATGCGTGCGACTGGTCACCGACACGGTGATGTTCAGGCGTGAGGTGGTGGCGTCCATGTCCTGCATCTGAATGCTCTCGATATTGGCTTCTGCGTGGGACACCGCATTAGCGACACTGGCCAGCACACCTCGGGCATTGCTTAAATCGACCCGGATATCGACCAGGAATTCACCTTCCATCGCCTTATCCCAATGCAGGTGTACACAACGGTCGGTGTTGTCTCGGATATCCGAGATATTACGGCAGTGCTCAACGTGCACGACCATGCCTTTGCCTTTCGACATGACACCGACGATGGCGTCACCCGGAATCGGTCGGCAGCATTTTGCGTAGTTGATCAGTAATCCTTCCGTACCCTGAATGGTCAACGAACTTTGTTCCGTGACCACTTCTTCGCTGCTGGACAGCTGCAATAGCCGACGAGCAACGATATAGACCGCCTTGTGACCGGTACCGATTTCTTCAAACAGGCTATCGCGATCTTTCAGGTTGGACTCACTCAATACAGTTTCGAACGCGTCCGGCAACAGACTGTCGATATCCCGGTCGAAGTTCCGTAATTGGCTGTCGAGCAGTTTTTTGCCCAGCGCAATGGCTTCCTGCCGCTCCATGTGAGCCAGAAAATGACGAATATTAGAGCGCGCTTTCGCGGTAAAGACAAAATTCAGCCAGGCAGGGTTCGGCCTTGCTCCGGGCGCGGTGATGATTTTGATGGAGTCACCACTGGTCAACGGTTGACTGAGCGGGGCCAGTTTCCGGTTTACCAGACAACCGACACAGGAATTGCCTACGTCAGTATGCACGGCGTAGGCAAAGTCGACCGGCGTGGCGCCCTTGGCCATTTCCATGATTTGCCCTTTCGGGGTGAACACGTAAATTTCGTCCGGGAACAAGTCGATTTTAACGTTTTCGATGAACTCCATGGAGTCACCGGCACGTTCCTGCATTTCCAACAGATTCTTCACCCACCGACGTGCGCGTGCGTGGGTTTGGTTACTCTGTGTTTCATCGGTCTTATAGAGCCAGTGTGCGGCAATACCGTGGTTGGCCATGTCTTCCATATCGCGGGTACGGATCTGAATTTCGATAGGCACACCGTTGGAGCCGATCAACGTGGTATGCAACGACTGATAACCGTTGGTTTTAGGTACCGCGATGTAGTCTTTGAAACGATTCGGCACAGGCTTATAGAGATTATGAACGACACCGAGAATCCGGTAACAGGAATCGACCGAATCGGTCAGAATGCGAAACGCGTAAACATCGAGAATTTCTTTCAGCGATTTGCGCTTTTCCCGCATTTTTTTGTATATGGAGTAAAGGTGCTTTTCGCGGCCTTTCACATCCGCGTTGATGCCTTCCTGTTTCAGCCGTTCTGCCAAAGCGGCTTCAATATGGTTAACAACTTCCTTTCGGTGACCTAACTGCTTGCGCATGGCCGAACGAATACGGCTCGCCCGCAGCGGATACATTGATTCAAACGACAGGTTTTCAAGCTCAACCCGCAGATCGTTAATGCCCAGTCGCAACGCAATCGGGGCATAAATTTCCAGAGTTTCGCGGGATTTTCGGCGTTTTTTCTCCGGCGGCATAGAGCCCATGGTGCGCATGTTATGCAGCCGGTCGGCCAGCTTGACGAGAATCACACGAATGTCTTTCGACATCGCCAACACCATTTTCTGGAAGTTCTCCGCCTGCTCTTCCAGTTTGGATTCAAACTCCAGATGGGTCAGTTTGGACACGCCGTCCACCAGTTCGGCAACACCTTCACCGAATTGTTCAACAATAGCTTCTTTTGAGACTGCGGTGTCTTCCAGTACGTCGTGCAGCATCGCGGCCATCAAACTTTGATGGTCCATGTGCATTTCAGAGAGAATGTTTGCAACCGCAAGCGGGTGTGTGATGTAGCGTTCGCCACTGCGTCGCATTTGCCCTTCATGAGCCTGCTCTGCGTAAAAATAAGCTCGCTTGATGCGTGCGACCTTCTCTTTCGATAGGTATTCGTCAAGTCGTTCAGCGAGATTATGGACAGTTGGCAAAGCGATTCCAAAGCAGCAAAGTGAATATATCTGTCAATTAGTGTATTCACTGAGCTTCAAACGGCAATAAAAAAACCGAGCCAGGGCTCGGTTTTTTTATAATACGGTCGACCGTGACACGGTCAGGCACATTAATCGTCGATATTTTCGAGGATAGATGCGTTGATTTTGCCTTCGGCGATTTCACGTAAGGCAATAACAGTTGGCTTGTCGTTGTCTTCTTCAACCAGGGCGTCATAACCATCGTTCGCAATCTGGCGAGCACGCTTGCTGGCAACCATGATCAACTCAAAACGGTTATCAACCTTATCTAAACAATCTTCAACGGTAACGCGAGCCATGGTGTTCTCCTGTGTGCATAGCATTGCAAGCCGCGCAATTGTACGGATATTGGCCGGCTTGGCAAGGGTTGTCGGGGTTTATCGCTAATTCAACAACTGTTCTATCAACCGCTCATAACGGGCCTGTTGCTGGCCGATGGTGACCCGATGCGCGGTGAAAATGGTACACATCTCGTCGAGCGCCTTATAGAAGTCATCATTAATGATCAGGTAATCGAATTCAGCGTAGTGGGACATTTCAGACACCGCGTCTTTCATACGCCGTGCAATGACTTCTGCACTGTCTTGCTGGCGTTTTTCCAGACGCTCCTGCAAGGCTTCTTTAGAGGGCGGCAGAATAAAGATGCTTTGGCAGCCTGGCATCAGCCGGCGCACCTGTTGTGCGCCTTGCCAGTCGATCTCGAGAATCACATCGTGACCCGCATCCAGCTGATTCTGTACGTATTTCTGCGATGTCCCGTAGTAATTATCAAATACCTGCGCGTGTTCCAGGAATTCACCTTCCCCGACCCGCTCAAGGAAGTCTTCGGTCGTGGTGAAATGATAGTGTTCACCGTCTTCTTCGCCTGGACGCATTGCCCGGGTGGTGTGAGAGATAGACAGGTAAACAAAGGGCAAACGCGCAATCAGCGCATTAACCAGACTGCTTTTACCGGCCCCGCTGGGCGCTGCAACGATATAAAGGGTTCCGGGTATTGTTTTCGGCATGAATGAACCTAAAGTGATAAGACGACGTAAGAATTGCACAATGATAGCAGGCGCATCTGAAATCGTCTGCTTTTGACTATCCACAGGAGGGTCTATGAAAGCAATATGGCACAATCAGGTCTTAGCAGACAGCGACGAAACGATTGTCGTTGAAGGTAACCACTACTTCCCGCCCACCAGCCTCAATGAGGCCTTCTTCGAGAAAACCAGCCACACCAGTGTCTGCCCTTGGAAAGGCACGGCGGAATATTATTCCATCACCGTAGATGGGCAAATCAACGAAAATGCGGCATGGGTTTACCCGAACGCGAAAGATAAGGCGAAGAACATTGAAGGCTATGTGGCGTTTTGGAAAGGGGTTGAGGTGGTCTGAGATGTTGGGTCAACCTAACATGTTGACCCCATTCAAATCACCTCAGACCTATCAGATCGAAGGGGGAGCGAGGCGTGTGTTGCCGGGAATGGCAAGTCCTTTTCAAAGCACACAACAAAGCTCAGTCATCGACCTGAAGATCCCGGAGGGTGGGGCTGAAATGGCAAATTTCGTTGTTAAGTCCTTTGCCATGATAATGATTAGCTTTCCGCTGCAACTACCACGTTAAATGGTAGGTGCTGTCTAACCCGGTTTTAAAGTACTCCAGCGAGCCACTGGTTGTTGTGCCCGATAATGACCAGCTCGCATCCAAAGTTACTGTTTCACCATCTTCGCTCGAGTCAAAATCAATTGAACCGGAACAGCCCGCTGTTTCTGTCGCAGTCCAGTTTGTTTCTGCGCTGGCGTAAGTAACGGTTTCTGTTCCGTTACTGCTTCGGGTTGCCGTTCGCGTTACATCGACCACGCCATTGTCATAAAACATGATGGTCAGGTTGCCCAAGTCTGTGAGCACGCCATCCAAAACGATCTGCGTTTCAAATCCGTCGCCCTCATCTAAAGAAACTGTCGTGGTGTATGCATCACCGCCACCCAGGACTGTTTCGACTTTCAGCGTTTCGTTATTTTCGGTATCAACCTGCTCCCAATTACATTGGTTCAATGCGTACACATCTGACGTGCAGGCGTAGAAGACGTTTAACCCGGAGAACGCATCGGTCAGAGAAGGGCCGATAAAAGAAGTCACGGCGAACGCGCCCACAAGGTCATCGTCATCCAGCTCTATATCCGCACTGGCGCCGGACATACTGTCGATGAATAACCACTCCTCGGCGGAGTTCGCCGATTTGTGTGCAACCAGTTCATCCCCATTTCCGTCGGAAAAACTACAAATGCGAATATCATCGCCAGCCTCGGGCGGGGTGTTCTGGTTATCCGGCTCGACCGTCTCAGGAAGACAACCTTGCAACCATGTTGCGCTTAAAATGCTTATTAGAAGTGTCCGTTTCATCGTAATTCTTCCATGTGTTGTTGAATGGTTGGTCAGCATGCACTGCGGCTGAAATATTAGCCATTATGAATATTCAGAAATGAGGAATAATTCTCATTTTAAATAACCAACGCAGGCGCGTGCGTGAGTTGACCGACAGAACGCGCTTGATTTCAGCGAAAAGGCCGAGTGCACTGCTTAAAAGGAAGGTCACCAAACTGTCACACTCCGGCCGTATCGTGCATGCGTCTAAAAAATTCAATCACAAAATAAAGAGAGCATCACCATGCGTTTGACGATCTCCGCCCTGGCGATTGCCGTGTCACTAACGGCATGTAACGAGGTAAAACCCATCGAGGCAACATTAGAATTGGTCGACCGCCATGCGTCCGGACTGTTTGACGAAGGTGCCGCAGAAATCGTGGCTTTTCACGCGGCATCCGGCTCGGCCTTCGTCACCAATGCAAACGACGGCACGCTGGATCAAATCGATCTGTCCAACTTACCTTCCGAAGCACCGATAACGCCTTATAGCGTGGCGAACCTAAAGTCATCTAGCCTGCCGCTACCCGAAACCGTCACCTTTACGTCGGGCGAAACCATACAGGTCGGCGGTGCCAACAGCGTGGCCATTGCCACCAACCTGATGGCGGTGGCCGTACAGGCTAAAGTCAAACAGGACGCCGGTGCCGTGCTGTTTTACAGCTTAGACCAAACCGGGACACCGGTCTTTCTGAAGGCGGTGAAAGCCGGGGCCTTACCGGACATGGTCACGTTCAGCCCGAATGGAAAATTGGTGCTGGTGGCCAATGAAGGAGAACCGAACGACAACTACACCATTGATCCGGAAGGCAGCATCAGTATTGTTGAAGTACGCAACAACATGCCGGCGGACACGGCAACGCAACTGACCTTTGCCGAGTTCAATGGCACTTTGCCCAATGGTGTTTTGGTTGGCAACAACCCTGCTCCGGAAAGCACCACGCATGCGCAAGATTTTGAACCGGAATACATCACCGTCAGCAAAGACAACAAATGGGCGTTTGTTTCACTACAGGAAAACAACGCTATCGCGAAAATCAAGTTAACCGGTGACTATGAGATTACCGGTGTTTACGGTTTGGGCTTCAAAGACCATAGTCAAGAAAGCAATGCTCTGGACGCCGACAAAGACGACAAAATCGCCCTGCTGAAAACACACGCCAACCTGTTTGGCCGATACCAGCCGGACTCGATTGCCAGCTACAGTGTCAACAACAAACAATATATTGTGACAGCCAATGAAGGCGACGCTCGTGAATACATCGATGACCGCATTGCGGAGGCAGATTGCAACGCGGCCGCTCAAAATGATATGCGCAGCAACACCACGTACCTGTGGGATGACGCGTGTATCGTGTACAAAGACGAATGGAAAATAAAAGACCTGAACGACTCCAGCGCACCACACGCGACGGCCAGCTTCTCCAACGCAACGTCTGCGCTGTTGAATGACGTTGAAGATTTGGCGGTTTCACCGGACTTGGGTTACAACGCTTTGGCCAACCGATATGACAGCCTGTACAGCTTTGGCGCGCGCTCTTTCTCCATTTTCAGCGACACTGGTGAGCTGGTGTTCGACTCGGGTTCGGACTTTGAACGTATCACCGCCGAAGCGTACCCTGAATTTTTTAACACCACCGACAATAAAACCAAGCTGGACGACCGCAGCGACAATAAAGGACCGGAGCCGGAAGCCCTGACGCTCGCCTATGTCGAAGGTCACACCTTGGCCATTATCGGTCTGGAACGGATGGGCGGTTTAATGATGTACGACATCACTGACCCGGAAAACGTCGAGTTCCTGCAGTACGTGAATCACCGTGACTACACAGCCGACCCAGAATCTCCCGCAGCCGGGGACCTGGCACCGGAAGGCATGGCGTTTGTCGCGGCACAAGAGAGCCCGAATGGCAAACCGCTGGTTCTGGTGGCCAATGAAGTCTCAGGCACGCTGGCTGTTTATCAGCTCAACGTGACGGTAAAGTAAACGTCGCTACCCAACGCAAAACAGGGAGGCCATGCCTCCCTGTTTGGTTAAACGCTACTGTTCTCGCAGCTCAAGACACCACTGTTGAACCTGCTTCACGCTGACGCCCAACTGATGAGCCAGAGTAACCAGGGTGCTGAACTTACGATCGGATTGTTTGATGACTGTCAGACAGAACTCTTCACTGTAAACGGGTTTCGTTTGATGCATGATAGATACTCCTCTATCGCTGACCTTATCCAGTATAGTTCAAGTGCCTTCTTTGCGCTGAAAATCAGCGGCATTCCGTGGCCAGATCAAACATTTTTCAAGTTGCCTTTTAAAGCCGTTAAACGGCACTACCCAAGCAGATTGTAACCGCTTACAATTGCGCTCCGTTTTTTCCGTGACCTGTTCTTATGCCGCTGTCTGCGTCCCTCGATGACAAAATGAATATCCGCACCATTGTCTGGCCCATCTTCCTGGAAAGCGTGGTTCGCATGAGTTTAATGACGGTCGATGTCTTCATGCTCGCCCGTTATTCGGATGACGCCGTGGCCGCTGTCGGTTTAACCGGTAACTTCATTTTTTTCCTGATGCTGACCTACATGATTGTCTCCTCAGGTACCGCTATTCTGACCGGCCAAAGTCTTGGCGCGCGCAACAAACCACTGGCCCAACAATACGCTCAGGCCGGTTTTTTATTGGCCGTCATCATGTCTGGGTTCGTCAGTATTCTGTTCTTCTTTGGCGTGAAATATTTCATCGGTTTTTACGATCTGGAACCGCAGGTAGAAATCTACGCCATTCAATACGCCACCGTCGTCGGTACACTATCGATCGGAATGTCGCTGAGCATTCTGTTATCGACCATTCTCAGAGCACACGGCTTCAGTAAGTCTCCGATGATGATTCAGATGATGGCGGGCGTGGTAAATATGTTGGGCAATTACATTGCCCTGTTCCCGCCTTTTGGTCTGCCTCAAACCGGCGTTATCGGTGTGGGTATTGCCACGGTCACCAGCCAGTTTGCAGCGGCCATGGTCAGCATTGTGCTGATCAAACGTCATCACATTGCTTTTTCGGTGCGTCAGTCTCTGCGCTCAGAGCTGGTCCATTTAAAAGCCATCCTGAAACTCGGTTTGCCTAATGCGGGCGAAGGTCTCAGTTATAACTTCGCGCAAATCACCATTTTGTTTTTCGTCGCACAACTCGGCACGGCCGCATTGGCGGCGACCGCCATTGCCCAAACGCTGTCCCGGTTTATGTTTGTCTTTTCCATGTCAGTTGGTAACGGCACGCAAATTCTATCGTCCTATTTTGTCGGGCAAAATCGACAATCGGAGCTGAAGAATCGCGTCCATAAATATTGGATAGCGGGTGTCACCGTGTCGTTTTCCGTTGCCTTCATCATGATGCTGGCCCGTACCCCGCTGGCCGCTTTTTTCAGCACTGACCCAGACACGCAAGCGCTGATTGGTTTATTGATCATGGTATCTGTACTGCTGGAACCCGGCCGAGCCATTAACCTGATTGTGATTCAGGCACTGAAAGGCGCCGGCGATGTCGTTTTCCCGGTGAAAATGGGCATTATCAGCATGTGGGGGGTCGGTGTTTTGTTTGCCTACCTGCTTGGCATTCATTGGGCATGGGGCTTGGTTGGTGTCTGGCTCGGGGTTGCCATGGATGAATGGACGCGGGGCTTCATCATGATTACCCGCTGGCAGAAAGAAAAATGGGTCGGGCTAAAGCGCGTGTGACCCACGCGCTTTAGCTCTGCAACCTCGCTGACGGCGAGTTGAAAAACGATCGGCTAATAATCCACACCTTGCCGCGCTTTAATACCTGCCGTAAACGCGTGCTTTACGTCTTTCACTTCCGAGACGGTATCCATGATCTCCTGTAAGGCAGCGCCACCGCCGCGACCCGTGACCACCACGCTTTGTTCGACCGGCCGATTCTTCAGCGCAGCTAAGACTTCCGCTTCATCCAGATATTTATAACCCAGCATATACGTCAGCTCATCAAGCACCACCAGGTTATAGGCTGGATCGGCCAACATGGGCTTTACCTTGGCCCAAGTAGCTTCGGCGGCTTCAATATCCGCGGTTCGGTCCTGCGTGTTCCAGGTAAAGCCTGTTCCCATCTGGTAGAAGTCAACCTGCGGGCAATGTTCGCGGATATAAATCTCTTCACCCGACAATTGCTGCCCCTTAATAAACTGGACCACACCGACCTTATGGCCATAGCCCAGGGCGCGCATTACCATACCAAACGCCGAGCTGGACTTACCCTTGCCATTTCCGGTGAGTAAAACGGCAACACCCCGCTCAACATCGGCACGCTCAATGGAGGCATCCACATTGGCTTTTTGCTTTTGCATGGCCGCCTTGTGCTTTTCGTTTTTATCCAAACCTGTGTCCTTCTGTTTCGTTGCTTTGTTAATCACGGTCGACGATGGTAAAACATATCACCAGCCTTGTGGTGTTTTTTACGACCACCCCGTCCCAATACGAAAACCGGTTTGTAACAGATCCGTGTCAGGTTAACGCCAGTTAAACCATCTTCCATTTGCTTTCAGGTCAATTTGACGATATATGTAAACGCTTACATTAATATTGGATCGGCGTTCGGGTCAGGATGTGAAAGCCGTGAGGCTACCTGCCCACGCTGAGCAGAAGATCAACCAGCGTAAAAATTCCGACTGTTTAACCGGACCAATGCTGGAATACTCACGGGATGCCAAAGGACGCCGCTGGCACGACCATTAACGAACACAACAAAAACAATCTTGAAGGAAGATACGCATGGCCCTTTTTCGAGCAACCGCGGCCGGAGTTGCCACGGTACTAATGCTGGCCGCTTGCCAGCCAGATCTGCCAGACACCCCTGAATTTCTGGATATGGACCAAGATGGCATCGAAAACGCATTGGACCCAGACACCGATGGGGATGGCATTGACAACATTAACGATGACGACGATGACAATGACGGTATCGCAGATAAAGACGACGATTTTCCGCTCGACCCGAGTGAATCTGTCGATACTGACCACGACGGCATCGGCAATAATAAAGACACCGATGACGACAACGACGGCGTAGACGACGCCAAAGACGTGTATCCGTTCAACTCTGGTGAATGGGCAAACCACGACGGCGATGCCTTAGGGGATAATTTCGACCCCGATGACGACAACGATGGCGTGGAGGACCTCGATGACGCGTTCCCATTTGACGCCTCCGAGCAGATCGATACCGACGGCGACGGCATCGGTAATAACGCCGATACCGATGACGACAACGATGGCGAGCCCGATTACACCGACAGTTTCCCACTTAACCCGGCAGAACAACGAAACAATGATGACGATGCCATCGGCAATAACGAAGATACCGATGACGACAACGACGGTGTACCCGATACCCTGGACGCCTTTCCATTACATCGCCATGAAAGTATCGATACTGATGGCGACGGCATCGGCAATAACAGCGACGACGATGACGACAATGACGGCGTAAAGGACACTGACGACCTCGAACCGCTCAACGCAAATCAAAGCACCGCCCCGAGTTGGCAGTTCACGGCGAATGCACCGTGGGATATCGTCAATGTGTATCGGCATAATCAAACCGTTCGTCAATTCGAGGTTGAGGATTTAGACCAGGACGGTCTGCTCGACATCACCCTGTTAACCGACACTGAATTGCTTGTGTTAGTGCAGCAAAACGATGGCAACTTCGAAGAGTCGCTGATCAACACGAACGGATTGCTCACCGAATTTCGTTTGGGCAATCTGGACGAAGATGGTTTCCTGGAAGTAGTCACTTTCAGCCAAGCCACACGCAAGATTGAGCGTTACGACCTCAGTGGCGACAACGCCAGCAACTACAGCTGGACAGGTACGGACATCAGAACCTTCTCAAGTGGTAATCCAGTGTTTGCTGTCGTGGACACAGATGACAACGGCTACGCAGAGATCATTGCCAAGCAATCTTCAAGCGCGTATTTTCACGAACGCTCCAGTTATCAATCAAATTATGGTTGCGGTTCAGCCGATAACAGCATGCACGTTGCCACATTCCAGAACAGCAGCCTTCCTAAAACACTGGTCACCAGTAACACCGGGACCGTGGTTCGATGCTCGCGTTACAATCAAAGCAACCTTGTCAGTACTGGTCCAGGCTTTCAACCCGTGGAGTTGCACGTGACCGACCTGAATGGATCCGGCACACCTGAAATGATTATGACCGGGAATCACCTTGCCATTTATAGTGCTTTGTATGGTGACCCAAGCCAATACACTCCATCGATCACACTTGCCGAGGGTCAACAAGTCAGGCATGCGGCCATTGCCGATGTGAACGGTGATGCGATTCCGGAAATCGCCTACAGTTCGGACATCAGCGGTAACCTGATTGTGCTGCAACGCACTGCTACGAGCAGCGAGTATCAATCAAAAACGCTGGCGGTTGGCTTATCGAGCACGGCCAACCTGATGTTCAAAGATTGGGATAAAGACGGCAACATCGATCTGCTCGTCAACAGCGATGCAAACGGTCTTCAGGCCTACATTCCCAGCCACCTGGATCATCAGATGTTTACACTGAGCGGCGAAACATTTCGCTTTCAGGCCAGCGCCGAAGACGCGGACGGCAATGCCCTGCAGTTTGAACTGCAAAGCGGTTACGACGCGGCATTCTTCACGCTGAACAGTGAGACAGGCTTACTGGCGTCCAAAGCGCCATTAAACGGCGACACTCCGCTTGATGAAAACAGCGACAACCAATATGAACTCACCATCACGGCGAGTGATGGCACCTACGCCATCACTCGATCGATTGGTATTCGAGTGATTCCGTAACTCAACAAAAAAGCCCGCATGACAATGCGGGCTTTTTCCTGCCATGAAAGTTTTCGGCTCCTAAAAAAGAGGTCGAAGCCTCTTTCACTACAACCGAACTATTCAATAACCGGCCGCTTATGCGCAATGCCCTGGTGACAATCCACACAGGTCACATCATATTTAGCCATGTACTCTGCCGAGTGTTTTGACGAAGCACGCTGCGGTTGCATCGCCAGATCCATATTTTCAACCCGATGACACTGTCGACATTCTTGCGAATCTCTTGCTTTCATCGTCTCATAAACATGTTCCGCTAAATCGTTACGGTGCTCTTCAAAATTATCCAGATTGTAGGTGCCGACCGCCATGTGATAAACATCTTTCAAGGCAACAATTTTCACCTTCATCTTCGGGACAAATTCATGCGGTACGTGACAATCGGAACAACCGGCGCGAATACCTTTTTCATTTCTGAAATGAATAGACTGCTGATACTCCTCAACAATGGTATCCATACCAATATGGCAGCTGTAGCAGAATTCATTTTCGTTCGTCGCGTGCATCACCGTATTAAAACTCACGAGCCCAACCACGCCGACAATCACCGCGACAAAACCACCGACTGGGATACCCAGTAACCACTTCCATTTTGTCGGCGTCCACAAGCGCTGCCAGAATGTTTTTTCGTTTTCCATAATAGCCTCGATTAAAAAACCTGCCGAAGGCAGGTTTTAACATGGTAAACGCGCTTACTGGTTAGCGTAGCGAGATTGAAATTCAGCCTGCGCTTTTTTGCGGGCGTCCTTCACATCCTGTGGTTCATTACCGGTAAACCAAAGATGTTCTGGGCTTTCCAGAATGTCTTGCAGCACCGCTTTCAGCGCCTCAGCAACTTCGGTTTTACCATCATGCTCGGCTTTTTCAATGTACTCGTTGTACTCGGGGATCAGTTCCATGTAGAAGCGTCCTGCCACTTCATACATACCATGCCATTGCGTATAATCCGGTGCCATCATCGCAGCCCCGTGTCGGGCACGACGTCCTTCGTGATGCCACAGATAGAACCAGGTCCACTCAATTTTTTCATCAAAGGCCACCGGCGTCATCACACCCTGGGCGTTCAATGTATCCATCAATTTCTTACCGGGCCGGGCAAACTTATCGTTATACAACTCAACCAGGCTATCAAACTGCTGATAGAAGTTATCGATCATTGAACTGGTGTGACAGGCGGAGCAAACCGCTTGCATATCCGCTCGGCGATCTTGCCAACTCTTCGTTTCCTTGCCTGCCTTGATGGCCTGCGCGTCGATCTTTTCAGATATAGCCGGGCGCAAAGTCCAGGAAATGCGATCACCAACATCATGCGTAACCGGCAATTCAGATGTCGCCGACATATGGCACGTCGCACAGGTGGGTGCTGCATCGTAATCTTCGCCGACAATCCATTTAGACGAATTTAAATTCAACCGGTCGACATTCGCCTGGAAGTTAATACCGTGCTTGGATTCTTCGTAAATTTCTTTTTGTGGGTGGTCCGGTCCTAAATGACACTTACCGCATGCCTCGGGTCGACGCGCTTGCGCCAAAGAGAATTCGTGCCGTTGGTGACAGGCTGTACACGCCCCCACTGAGCCATCCGGATTCAACCGACCGATACCGGTATTCGGCCAGGTCGTTGGGTCTAGGTCGCCATTGGCCATCACTTTGACTTCCGAACCATGACACTGCCAACAACCATTAACCGCCGCGGGGGATTGCCCGTTCATGGTGAGCGCACCTTCAATCACTTCTGCCAACATGTTATCCAACGAACCAATAATGCGTCCGGCACTGGCGTGGTGACTCTTAGCGAACTCTTCAACTTCTGCGTTGTGACAACTTGAACAGTCTTTCGGTGACACGATGACTGAAATCGTAAAATTTTCGTGGCGAATCGCATCAACATCCGACTCATTGGCCTGGTGACACTCGTAACAGCCGACATTCGCACCGTAATGTTTGGAATGACCCCACTGGTTGTACAAACTTGGGTTTTCTTCCTTATGGCACGAAGCACAGACCTTACTTTCTTCACTCAAGCTGGCAAATGGCTTGAGCATGAGCGCCTGCGACTCCGCGTAACTTTGCCCTGAGCCAAAAAAGGCGAGGACGGCGAACGCGAACAGCGCAAGCACATTTCTTATTATTTTCATGTCGAGTTTCCTTTCTGAATGGTATGACACGTGTTTGTTTTGGGTTCGAGCAAATAACCCTGAAATACTAAGGTCTTTCCTGACGCTTCGCTTACAAACAAATTGATTCAGATCAAAAGGGATACAAATAAATGAGTACGACGTTTCAAATTTATTTACAACGTCACAAAACTTTGAAACGACATACCTCTAAAGAGGTATGCTTATTTAACGAAATAACATTGTCTGGCAGGGGCCGTTTCAAAAAATTTTATGAGCTTTTTTAAGCCATATGAAAAGGGGAAAAATTTAAAATACCAAACCATCTGCCAAGCCGAACGCATCACGTTCCTGCAAAACGTGTTGCAGAAACGTCTCACTTTTTAATGACCGATACTGCCGATGTGGCGACACCAAATAAAAACCAACCGGTTCTGGCCGATGGTCAATCAACGTTTCCTGCAATTCGCCGCTGCGCAGAAAAGGCGTCGCCTCATAACGGCTCGCGTAGGTAAACCCATGACCCGCAGCAGCAGCCTGTAAACATTGCTCCATATCTTCAAACAACATGGTGGCACCTTTCGGAACCCAAATCTGATGTTTGAAACGCCAGGGCAGAATCTGCTGGCGGGCACCCGGGCTGATAATCGGCAGAGTGGTCAGTTGGTCTGGGTGCGTGAGATCACTCGCGGCCGCGAGCCTGGCCGGCGACGCAAACACACCGTATTCAATACTGAACATTCGTTGGGCAACCAAACCCGAGTCGGGCAACGGACCCTGCCGAAACGCGAAATCCAGTTGGTGCGTCTGGAAGTCCAGGTAGTCGTTACTGTGGATCAATTCGATGTCGACCTTAGGGTACGCCGCCCGATAGCGAATCAGCCAATTCGTTAACGGACCGCGCGCAAAGCTGCTCGGCGCGGTAATGCGCAAACGCCCACTGGGTTCGCTGCGCAATGTATCGGCCCAGCTTTCCAATTGAATTTTTTCCTGCCGCAACTGAGTCGCCAGCGGCAAAAAAGCCTGGCCTTCGGGTGTAAGCGCGAGTGAGCGCGTCGTCCGTAACAACAACGGCACGCCAATCTCGGTTTCCAACGCACTGACCCGTCGACTGACGTTACTGCTCGGTTGCTTCAACCGGCGCGCAGCTGCGGCAAACGAGCCTTGCTCCACGACATCCACAAACCAACAAACCGCTTCCAAATCCATCTAATTAGCCCATTTATGACTTAATGAAAGTCATATTAACCCACTAATAAGCGATTTGTTATTCCGTTAGGGTAATGACCATATTCTGTGAGGAGTGAACTATGAAGAACATCGCCATAATCGGCGGCACGGGCATGCTCGGTGCCCCGGTTGCCAAACAACTGCGACGGAACGGTCATTCGGTACGCATCGTTACCCGCAACTCTGCCCGCGCATACGCCGTACTAGGCCCAGGCTTTGACTACCGCGAGGCGGACATACTCGACAGCGCTTCCTTAACCACCGCACTCGCGGGCGCAGAAGGTGTACACATCAACCTCAGTGGCCACAGCGAACGCAGCTATTACCAACACCATGTGGTGGGGACGCAACATATTCTGGAGGCGATCAAATCGATGAACATGGCATTCATCAGCATGATTTCGGTAGCGACCGCCGACCCCGAATACAGTGACCGTGCAGACAACCGCTACAAACTGGCCGCTGAAAATCAACTGAAAGCCAGCGGTGTACCTTACCTGATCTTCCGCCCCAGTTGGTTTATGGAAACCTTACCGCTGTTTCAACAAAAGCAAAAACTCATGCACATCGGCCCTTCCACGAAACCGATTCATTGGTTGACCGCGCAAGACTATGCCGAACTGGTCAGCAAGGTGATTCAGGACGCCACCCTGCGCAATAAAACCTTAACGCTCTATGGCCCGGAACCCATCACCATGGCCGACGCGATACAGCAATACGCGCAGCACAAACAACTGCGCGTGCAGAAACTACCCGTTTGGGTCGCAAAATCGCTGGGCTGGCTGCTGCGCGACGAACCGTTAATGGATGTCGCCGACTTACTGGAACACTATGATCGGCACGGTGAAAAAGCAGTCGCCGACGCCATTCGTACCAACACCACCTTAGCGCAATGGCTGGCAACGGAGAGCGCAGCATGACACTCGAACTGAGCATCCGATACGTGCATTTCTTGGGAATATTCCTGCTCGCCGCTACGTTGATCACCCAGAATTTATGGTTGGGTTCGCGCGTAGAGAAACACCTGTTCCGGAAATTAGTCACCATCGATGGGGTGTATGGCGCAAGCGCCGCCGTGGTAATACTTACCGGCCTGACCATGTGGCTCTGGGTCGGCAAACCCAGCATGTTTTACACGCAGAACAACCTTTTTTTACTTAAGTTCGGACTGTTCGTCGTGGTCGGCTTGCTGTCTGCTGTGCCCACCCTGTTCTTCATACGGCAGCGAAAAAGTACCCGCGAGTTTATCGACATCCCGAGTATTCTTATTGGCATAAAACGACTGGAACTCGCGTTACTGATGTTCATTCCCCTGCTGGCGGTACTCATGGCCAGAGGGATTCAGTGGTAGTGCATCAAGTAACGTTTTAACTATCCCCTTAGCTTTAACAGAACAGGCGCATTCAAATACAGAGCCATGCCTTGCAAAGCGGTAATCGCTCAACTGTTGGACGCAATCTTTGCATTCATCAGCAACGCCATAGAATTTGCATATTCCCAATTTGACCGTAATATCTAGCCTGCCTTATGTGCAGGCTAAATCTTCACTCACTCAAAAAGCTTTTTAAACCACAGCAGACCAATGGCAAAAACAGGAACACGCATATGGATAGTAACCTCGTAACAGCCTTGCAAACAAAAGTAGTAGTCTTTTTTATACGAGGCTTTTAAGAATTAAGCAAACCCAGAGACTCAACACACTATCTTGTTCAAGGTTTCTGTGGATTAATGATTACCGATAGGCGATAAAAAGGATTGAACCTATGAAGCTCATGCTTATTTCACTCGCATTTTTAAGCGCGGTTCTCTATGGCATTTTCACACTGAGTGCAAAAAAAACTGCAAACGAATACAATGCACTGACAGACGCCGAAGTGGTTGAACCTGCCCCCTTAATACCGACCGTACCAGATGTTTTCGCGAAACCGTTTCTGAATGCGCCGGAAATAACGTCCGCCGAAAAAATTCAGTCAATCGCTAAGTCCAAGAATATCGACGTTGAGTTGCTGCGATGGTATTTCGCGCTACCACCGATCCAGCATGACCAAACAAACATTACAAATAGCACGAACGATGAAATGTATGCCGTGTTTCATAAAAAAATGCGTGAGAACCCTGCGGCATTCATACAGTTGGCAACCGCTGGATTTGATAACCCTTACCTGTTAATGGTGTTAGATGAAATACCATCGAAGCATGTTGAGTTACTGTTACCATTTATTGGTAAATACCCAAATTTAGCTGAGACTGCCTATCAACGTAATCTACACATTTCTCACCCGACTACCTTTGAAAACGCATTATATGAATGGTCTGGAGATCCTGGTTCTGTTCCAGTAGCGCTGCTTCTGCCTGCCATTAAAAACAATGCGAAAGGAGCCTATGGCATTATCGAAGAAGCAGCAATTCACGGTATAGACCGCAACAGAATACTCACAGAGCTTGAACATTCAGAACAATTCGATGTAAGCGCCCTGGCCGAAACGATTTGGCAAAGTTACGAAAACGAACAGACTATATATGGGCAGGTTGAAGCCGCCTATATAGCCTCTCGATACTTGGGCGAACGCGACGCTATCCATGAATTGGCCCGACTGTACGAAACATCACAAGTCGAAGACAGACAATTCCTTGCGCGTAACATATCAGGGCTCGCCAAAAACTTTGATATTCGGCAACTCGCGCAATACGCAGAACGAATCGAATACGATTCAGAGCAAAAAGTATGGTACTTACCTGAATAACTCTGAAAAGCCCACGTTAAATGAAAGCGTCGCATATTCATTACAACCTACCGTTATTTACGCCTTTTACCGAAATCGAATATGCATTCGTTTTGTAGGAGCCTTCGGAGCAACTCGGAGAGGCGATATCTGTGTGGGTTGGGCTTCAGCCCGACAACGATTAACCTCTACCGTTCGGCCTGAGCTCTAGCCCCAATATAACAATAAAAGCCCTACTAGAAAGCAATATAACGTTCGTTGTTTTCCAAGCCAGAAACTGAACGAATACCTATCCAGTGAACAGCTGCCACGCATGGGCAAATCATCGGCCAAACATCAGAACAACCGTAATAGTAAAAGCGCAGCGGTTTTTCTCAACATAATCAAATTGACAAAGCAGACTGGAGTGCGCAGTATGACTGGCCATGAAGGGGCTTTGGTCGCTAACAGAAGTGTGCACATGCCAAATGCGTAAAAAACCGCTGCGGCGGTAGAAAAAGCTGTCAGGTGTTTATGAAAAAGCTAATTCTCCTATTTCTGTTAGTTTGTACGGCTCACGCAGAAGATCGAATTTATGGTGTATATTCGAGCCTTGAAGTCAATCAACAGTCAGGCGATATTGGTGGTATGGAGCTGTTCATTATTCACAATGGAAGTACGGGTGAATGTGGAGACTCCGTTCTTGTACAGGTCGCTGAAGGATGGCTTAAAAAGCCCTATTTAGTTGATTGCTGCCATTGCTCAAAGGATAAAGTTTCCTTTGATGTTCCGGATTTAGGTACCTTTGAAGGTGCAATCCTTAATGACGCATTGGAAGGTAAGTTTATTAATTCGGGTTGGAGCCATTCACTACAGAAGGGGCAAAGCTTTTGGCAATAGACCAACACCTAACAACGAGTAGCTGAAACAACCCGCTGCTGCGGGCGGGCCTTCGACTCGCTATCGTTCACGCCAACACGAAAACGTTATTCCCCAAAATTACGAAGGTGAAATGTAAGAAAAAATAGTTTGCTGGCGGGAAAACAAATGAGGTTGCCGAGCATCTTTTAGGGGAAAACTGGAATTTATGCAAAGGCATAGGCAAAAAAGCTACTCGTTCTCTAAAAATGAAATTCTACAGGCTCGTTATTTACCACAGCTGGCTAGTGCAAGGAGACTCTTAGAAATGTCTGAAGAATATTTTGGATTGACTATAAAAGCAGAAACCGTCGAACAAGCTAAATCGATACTTGATCTCTATGATCTATTAAAGAATAAGGCCAGCGATAGAGACATAATTTCCTGGTTTGGAAAGCACTCTGAGCAAGCGAGTGAGCTTTTAAAAGCAGACTGCAATTCGGATGAACATCAAAAATTGCTTATGAGCGACGTACCAATTGAAATCCCAGGATTTGACCTGGCATGGGTAACGGCAGCAGGCATCCCTGGTGTAAGTAACCAGTATTGGTACCCAGAATGGTGTGCAAATTTATGCGAGGCACTGCTTCCCAATGACGGAATCACTGTTAGTACTAAGCGTGATAGCTATAAAATTGAATTTGATTACTTGCATGATATACAAGCACCGATAACTGCAGTGTTTCTTGCTAAGTTGTTCATAGCTGCAGGTTTTAAAATGCATGCCCTCGAATTTTCGAGTGAATATGAAGATTAGTGCGTCCAATAATGCTGCTACAGGATAGGCAAATATTCTATGGTAATAAGTCGTTTTCTTAAGCAACAGAAACCAAGAGTTTTTCTTGACTATATTGCAGTCACTGAGAGGGGAGTTATAGGAACCTTGGCATCCGCATTCGATAGGTCTGGCGGCATAGACCAAGATATTATCAATAACTTAGAACGAATTTATAGCTTACCGCTTCTTCATGAGGCATCCGAGTTAAAGTATTCTGATAGAGCTCTACAAATAGTCGTATCCAACTACAGCTTGGGTTTCGCAGGAGTAGCCCAGGTACTTCCATATACTATTCCTTTCTTGTGGAGACCTAAGGTTAGAATAACCGCCAGGCTATATCGAGTAGCCGACAAGAAAACCCTTAGTCAAATATCCGTCTGCGAAAAAATGACATTTCCGGAATACTTTAAAAGAGTATTTCTTTCAGGAGCCTTTATTTTTTTTTAAGCGGGCTTTCAACGAACAAGATATGGAGTTTTTACTGTACACTGGATCAAAAAAGATTTTAAAACGTCTTACTAAAATCACATAACAAGCGCGGCAGTCTGACTAAAAAGCTACTCTCGTTTGAGAGGAAATTCCTAGATAACGCTACGGCAGGAGTTAACGTAAAAACATTGACAACAGAAAACTGCGAGTTAAAAACCTTCGTTTTGGTGTCTAACTATAAACCAATAGGCAAGCTACAAAGTCACTAAAGTAGACAAAATTTTGGCATATATAACTCTTCTTATGAACAACACGGTAACTGGGAACGGATGAAATACTATCGTATACACGAAACAGAGGTTGCCTGGGCGACTGGTAAGCCACGCGGAGTTTTTGTGGCCATCTGGAAACTGCTAGAACAGGGTCTTTTCACAGAAGCAGAAAAAGAAACCTACTATAAAAACAAAGCGTATTTTGAACGGATCCTTCCAGTACCGCCATTCTACGATACCGGCAACCCAGATAAAGCGATAACCTGGTTTAAAAATACCTCTGCAGGAAATGAAGTCGCCAGAAAAATGAGTTTCTATTTTGATATGGCTAACAAGTACGGTTTAACCCTATATAAGACATCAGTATCAAAGGTTCCCGGCGAAGTAATATATGAAGATGACTTCCAGATAGCGGTAGTTAATTCGAAACACGAAGGTGATGAGTTTACCGTTGAACGGTTTACTCTATAGCCATTTCTGTCATTCGACGGGAAAGATAAAAAAACGCCATGTTAAGCTTGACCAATATAGACAATAAAGTTCACCTGGATCTATTAATCACAATCACTGTTGGCGATGCAACGGCATGCGTAGGAATTCTATGAAATATCTTGTCATCGTTCTAATGTCTATCTGTTCAGGCTTTGTCGCTGCCACGCCACAGATAATGGATCGTATGAATGTAGAAGGTGAAAATCTGCAAATACTAAACAGCCCATTAGCCCCCATATTTTCTGATAAAGGCAAAGTTTGGCTTGAAGAGGTCTGGTTTGTCGTAGTTCCTCAATTTGAATGTTCTGCCAGTTGGCGTGGCTTTTATGTTCAATGGTCTATAAAGAATAGCAAACTCTACATGGATGCAATATTTGGCGACCCATGCAATGATGAACCCAAACTCATCAGCTCTTATGTACTTTTTCCTGATAAGAATTATCCAATTTTTGCTGAGTGGTATTCTGGGGAAGTACCCGTTCAAGTATCCGATTTACTCTTTGTTGAAGACGTTACAATAGATGGAGAAGATCTGGACGTTTGGTACAAGTGCACAACAAAGTATTTTTCTTTTGATCGTGGAAAACTAATGGGTTCTGAAACCAGAGATACCTATCAAGATTGCTATGTATACTAAAAACAGCCAGAATCTTGCCCCGTGCCTGAATTTGGACTAGAAGGTTTTGACCGCATTGGCACGTGTTTTGAGTTAAGGAAAATAAATTCATGTTTGAGTGGATCGAAGTATTTAACTATAGCGATAAGTCGCCACCATTATTTCCATTAATATTTTTAGTTCCCGTCGTGCTAATAATATCACTACGGAAATACTTGGCTTCAGTTACAAACAGATTCCTGCAATTACTATTAGGTGCTGTTTGTATAGTATTCATTGGGTTTGTGGTAACTACACAGGCTTACCATATTAGTTGTAATTCGATGCTAAATTCTGACCAACTCCAGATAGCGGAAGGCGAGGTTCATACGTTTCAAGCAAGACCAGGAGGGGGACCGGGAGTCGAATCCTTTTCCATAGGCGATCAACACTTTTCATACTCGCCTAGCCTTCATACTTCAGACATTTGTTACGACATACCACAAGGACAAGGTGGTGTTATTGAGGAAGGCAACATTTATCGGATATCACATGTTGGTAATGCTATTTTGAAAGTTGAGAAGTATGGAGGGACCAGTGAGCGACATTGAGTTCATAGCGCCTCATAACAAGAATGCTCAATGGTAAGGTGTAACCGGTATGTAGTTATTAACAACTTTAGCGACTGAATGCAAAATTGAGCATCGCCTTCCAACATCATTTGAACCGACTTTTCCGGAATACTGAAAAGTCTATCTTTGGTAATCCAGCACTACCCTATTAGAAGTAACAGCTAATTGATCCCTCTTTCTGAGAACATGTATCACGAGCAACTGTCGGATGCAACGGTTAGAATCCATCTGACTAAAAAGTAAATACCAAACACAAGCTGGTGCTTTGCTGCCGTGTATCAATGAATGCATCTTAGAAATAAGTTGGAATTTCCAGGTCACATCAAAGGTGTGAGTTAATGCAAGTCTGCCCTTGAGCGTATCACCACTTACTAATGAATCCGTTTCAAGCACTCAATACGGGGTCACATAAGCCTGGGATATAAGTCAGAGTTAATGATGAACAGAAAATTAATTGCCCTATTTACTGTGTTGACCTTACCGGCACTGGCGTTGGCCGACAAACCGTTAGAGATTATGCAGCTAACCGAAAGTGTCTATTTACATACCTCGTATAAGCAATTTGAAGGTTATGGGCTTGTCGATTCAAATGGATTAATCGTTATCGATGATAACCAAGCTTACATTATTGATACTCCATGGTCAGAAGAAGCTACGGTGTCTCTCCTAACCTGGATTTCCAATCAAGGCTACACAGCTGCCGCCAGTGTTTCAACGCACTCTCATGACGACCGTACCGCAGGTATTGAACTACTGAATTCAAAATCCATCCCGACCTATACATCCGAATTAACGCATTCGCTTCTTGTACTGCAACAAAAACCCGTACCTACGCATACGTTCAAAGGTGACCACTACTCTTTAGGCAATGGGCTGATAGAACTGTTTTATCCTGGTGCAGGGCACACAGCAGACAATATTGTTGCCTGGTTACCGCAAAGCAAAATACTCTTTGGAGGTTGCATTATTAAAAGCCACGAAACGAAAAACCTGGGGTTCATCGGAGATGCTTCTATCGACGATTGGGCTCAGTCCATCGCTAGAATTAAATTGAAGAATTTCGCTATTGAAATCGTCGTTCCTGGTCACGGCGCCGTTGGTCATTCCGATCTTCTGGATCACACCATTAACCTAGTCGAATCGGCCAAGTAGATCCATCGGCCCATTAGGATGCAATAAAGTTTAATCAAAGAGCGTCTATTCTTATTTTGGGTTAAACTCGTTCCCTTTTCGCAAGAACATTGAAATACTGACATGAAAATAGCTCGTATACCTTGGGAACAAACCATCGACATCCGCCATGAAATGTTATGGCCTGACAAGCCGCGCACTTTTTGCCAGGTAGAGGGTGACGAACAGGCCGCGCATTACGGTTGTTTTGTTGAAGCAAAGCTGGTTTGTGTGGCGTCTGTTTTTGTGAACGATAATCAAGCACGTTTGCGGAAATTTGCAACACTCGAAAGCCACCAGCATCAAGGTATTGGCAGTACGATGCTGAACCATATTCTCGAAGAGCTCACAAAACAAACGGTGTCCTTGTTTTGGTTTGATGCCAGAGAATCTGCCCTTGGCTTCTATCGTAAATTTGGTTTCGAGCCGGAAGGCAATCGGTTCTTCAAAGGCGATATTCCCTACGTTAAAATGGCCAAACGTTTGGGGCCTGAGTGAATATCTCCAAACACTTACGATTGGGTGTTAAAATTCTCGCTTGCTGCAACCTTTATCAGTGTTTAAGAGTCACCCTATCACTATGAAGGAATATAGATGAGAACTGTTTCAATACACCTGACAGCACTTTTCGCGTTTTTATTTTTGGCAGCACTCAGTGGTTGCTCTGTTGTAGACTCCAGCAATATCGCCACTGCAGATATTCATGCAAGATTTGAAGTAAGCACACAGGGCGATGGCTGGTCCACGGTAAAAGCTTGGCTTAGTGATGGCACAGGACTCGATGCGCCCGATATTGACTTGGCGCGGTCGGATACGTTGACGGTTTATATCAATGGTATAGAGCGGACACTGCGCAAAAAGCGTATCTTAGGTGCTATTCACTACGAAACGCCTGTTAATTCCTCCAGAATTAACGCGCAGTTCGTCGTTGCCCTCATACGGGAGGAAAGAGTTAGCGCGCCCTCCTCTACGGTTATGTTGCCAGCACCTTACACGGCCAGTGTCGTAAATGCCGATCTGGTCGCGGATCAGAACCTGGAAATTTCCTGGTCGCCTGCCTTAGGCGATGGTTACGCCATGGATGTTACATGGGAGCTTGCGTGCGGAAGCGAAACGGAATTCGGGTTTACGGTATCGGTAGAGGACGACGGCGAACATACCGTAAAAGTTACAGACATGTTAACCCTGTTTGAGACAACGCCTTCGGGTGTTTGTGAGGGTTTCGTTACTCTGGAACGTCGACAATTTGGCGATGTTGACCCAAACCTTGACCGAGGCAGCAAAATAGAAAGCATTCAACACCGTACCGTGAATTTTACCGTGAGTAATTAAGAACGCTCCGCTGCAGGCAGTGGTGAAACATGGAGAAGTGTGAAAGCTAAAACGTAGAGTAAAAAAAAGCTACGACAATCTCAAAAAACTGTCGTAGCTTCATTAACCTGAAAAACTGCGATTACTCGATGTTCTGAACTTGCTCGCGCATTTGTTCGATCAACACTTTTAACTGAACTGCATTCCGGGTAATGCTTTCTTTAGTGGCCTTGCTACCCAAGGTATTGGCTTCTCGATTGAATTCCTGCATTAAGAAATCCAGCTTACGGCCAACCGCGCCTTTCTGTTTTAAAATGCTATAGCATTCTTTTACGTGACCGTCGAGGCGGTCCAACTCTTCAGCAACGTCGGCTTTTTGCGCCAACAACACCACTTCCTGCTCCAAACGATCGGCGTCCAGGTCGACACCCAGATTCTTGGCTTTTTCACGCAGGTTGTCGCGGAACGTCTGTACCCATTCGGGGACCTCTTTGCGGATCTCGGCGACAATGGTTGTGATGTCATCCAAACGTTCTTTAATGGCAGCAGCCAGAACAGCACCTTCGCGTTCACGACCTGCCAGGAAGTCATCCAACGCTTCGTTATAAAGGTTGATCAGTTCCTTGTTGACCGCCTCCACATCTAGCTCGGCATCGATCAATACACCGGGGTATTGCAGTAACTCAACCGGGTTGATGGAAGAGGTGTTATCCACGGTGGCCTGAATTTTTTCCAACGCTTTGGTTACGGCATTTAAACGGGCTTGATCGATGCCCAGGCTTTGCTCGCCATGCGCTAAATGGAAACGCACGTTAACTTCGAGCTTGCCGCGTTTCACTTTTTGTTTGAGCAATTCGCGCAGTTTCATTTCCGCCGGACGAACAGTCTCATGCAACCGAAAAGTAGGTTCCAGATACCGTTGATTCACCGATTTAATTTCAATCTGCAGTGTGCCGAAGTCGTAACTTTGTTCTTTACGCGCGAAGGCAGTCATGGAATAGGTCATGTGGGTTCCTTATCACACCGCTAATGCGTTGTTTTGAATCTCAAACAATTCTTTTGCGCCTTTTTCGGCTAACGCCAACATGGCCTGTAACTGGTCCGGCTGGAACGGTTCGCCTTCTGCGGTGCCTTGAATTTCGACAAAGCCACCATTGCCTGCCATCACCACATTCAAGTCGGTTTCGGCGGTGCTGTCTTCGGCGTAGTCTAAATCCAACACGGCAATGTCATTCCAGATGCCCACGGACACGGCAGCCAGGTTGTGTTTTATCGGGTTCTTTTTCAGAACGCCATCGGCCAGCATTTGGTTAACGGCGTCGGCAAGGGCAACATACGCGCCAGTGATGGAAGCGGTACGAGTTCCCCCATCGGCCTGGATCACGTCACAGTCAATGGTAATGGTGTTCTCACCGAGCAGTTCCATGTCGATACAAGCGCGCAGCGAGCGGCCAATTAACCGGCCAATTTCAACGGTACGACCAGACTGTTTACCCCGGGCAGCTTCACGACCGTTACGGGTTCCTGTCGCGCGCGGCAACATGCCGTACTCGCCGGTAACCCAGCCTTTGCCCTGACCTTTCATGAAGCGGGGGACACCACTTTCCACACTGGCGGTACAGATCACTTTGGTATCGCCGAAGCTCACCAGCACCGAACCTTCCGCATGTTTGGTGAATTGACGAACTATGGAGATCTCGCGCAGTTGATCATTTTGACGGCCGCTTGGACGCATGGTGGCTCCTCGTTAAGGTAAAAGAAGCGCACGATTATATAGACCTACCCAGCTAATCACCACATTGGGGAACATTTGGGATCAAGACCCAACGGTAACTGTAACCCGGTAATGCGCGCCACTGCGCTTTTGCTTGCCAGGGCAAGTTGGCGGGTGTGTTCCAATTCAGGGTTTCAGCCAGTTGACGCTCAACAAAGGTGAAGCGGCTGTCCAATTGCAGTGAGGTTACGTCCATGAAGGTCAAAGACGCGGCGTTGGGTAGGGTAATTTCCACCGATTGCTTACCGGCGTTGATCACCACCAGCGCCAGTGTCCCAGGCAACCGTGCGTGACAATGCGCGAAAGCTTGCAGTGTGCCGCGGGCACCCTGCACGGGCACGCCAACAGGGCCCATGTTCTGCTGCCAGAGTACGCTGGCCCAGAAGTCCGGGTTTGGCGAGTATTGTTGGTGATACCGCAACAGCGCATAGTCGCCCCCAACCAAACTCTGACGAATAACGGTTTCGTTGCCCGTTTTAGCGGCGATACCCAGATGGGTTAGCCACCACAACGACGCTCCAAAACGGTCGGTCAGTTTGGCTTTGCCACCACACTGCGCCGGGCCGGTCTCACCCAGCCATTGCCTTGAATCCGGTGAATATTGCGTTAACCAACGCTGAATAATGCGCGACCGCTTTTCAAATTCCGCCACGGTTTCGGTATCGAGCAGTCCATCCCAATCGGCGCCTTCGGTTTTCACGCCACACCGGCTCGACTGAGTCGGGTAATAGTGCCAGGTAAAAATATCCGGCTTCGCACCGGCGGCCAAAAAGTCTTTCGACGAACCAAACACCTGCTTAAGCGGCTCACCAATTTCTGGCCAGAAGGCATTCGCCGGCCCAGCGAGCGGAATACTCCGCCGCTGAGTCCATTGTCGGGCGTCCCGATATTCATCGGCCAATTGCGCGAACGGTATTTGATGGGCACGCCCAAATATCAACCAATACGCACCGGGTTCGTTGCCCCACTCCAGCGCGCCTGGGTAGTCCTGAGGCAACCAACTCAGCAACCGCTGCAACTGGGCGGGCTGCCATTGATTATCGACACGCGTTAAAGGTCCGGCATTCGCGGTTATAAACGGTTTGGCACCAATCACCTGCGCAAAACTCAGAAATTCCGTGATCTGTTCGCGATTCAAATGAGGCCCAATCGGTTCGTCACCTGTCTCAGCCAACCACAGTTTATCGGCTTCGGTGCCGCCAAGACGCAACCAGGCGGGTTGCAACAAAGTCGTCCAAACGCGCAGGCCGGGGTCGCTGAAATCCAATGGCCGTGGCGGTGAATCCGAGTTAGCCCACCATTCTCCTTCGGTGAGCATCGCCGCATCGATCGCAACACCCAGATAATCCGCACTGACGCGGTACGACGGCTCTCGCCAAGTCAGCGTCACCTGTCGTGGCTGCCCTTGCGACAATACCGCCACGCCGATCAGCCATCCCACAAAGAGCAACAAGACGCCCCAGAACAGTCGCCGCCGGTGCCAAGCCATAACCACCATCGTATTCACAGCAAAAACAGGCTGTATAGCACACCGGTATGTCGAACAGATGACAGCGCTACCTAGTTTCACGGTTTGGTCAATTTGCCCCCGCTCCCTTGCAGACGCGCGCTTTGCCCTTATAGTTTTGAGTAACGAAAAAGGAACCCGATTTATGAGTGAACAAAATTCCCTGTTACAGAATCACGAATTACCCGCATTTGACCAATTTTCACCAAGCGAAATAGAACCGGCCATTTCACAGTTAATCGAAGACATCAAAGCGACTATTGAACAGGTGCTGGCGAACCCCGCTGCCGCAACCTGGGAGTCGGTTATCGCTCCAATCGAACAGAAAGAACGGTTACTCGACAACGCTTGGGCGGTTTTCGGCCATCTGAACGGCGTAAAAGACTCGCCGGAATTACGCGAAGCCTACGGCAAGGCGTTGGGAATGGTCACGGAATTTTCCACTTGGGTGGGCCAGCATGAAGGGTTATTCAAGGCGTATCAGGCAATTCACGATCGCGACGATTTCAGTGAACTATCGCAACCGCAACAGGAAGCGGTTCGCAAAGCATTGCTCGATTTCCGCTTGAGCGGTATCGATCTACCCGAAGCCCAAAAGAAAGAATACGCCACCTTAGCGAACGAACTGGCGCAACTACAACAGAAGTTTTCAGAGCAGGTACTGGATGCAACCCAAAGTTGGAGCAAGCACATTACCGACGAAGCAGACTTAGCCGGCTTGCCGGACTCCGCCAAGGCGACATTAGCGCAATACGCGAAACAGAAAGACAAGAGCGGCTGGTTGATTACGCTGGAGATGCCCTCCGTGATACCGGTGTTAACCTATGCCGATAACCGGGCGATTCGCGAAGAAGTCTATCGCGCCAATGTTTCCAAAGCCTCCGATCAAGGACCCGACGCCGGTAAATTCGATAACGGTCCAGTAATGACGCAGATCCTCGAAAAACGCCAACAGGTAGCCGAGTTATTGGGTTATCGGAATCACGCGGAAGTATCACTGGCGACCAAAATGGCAGAATCGCCCGAAGACGTCATCGCGTTTCTGGATGAATTGGCCGACAAAGCCTACCCACAAGCAAAACAGGAATTTTCTGAACTGGCCGAGTTTGCCGCGACGGAACTGGGGTTACCCGATCTGCAACCCTGGGATGTCAGCTATGCATCTGAAAAATTAAAGCAAAAACGCTACAGCATTTCGCAGGAAGAATTACGTGCCTATTTCCCGGCACCGAAAGCCGTTGTCGGTTTGTTTGAAACCGCAACTCGCCTGTTTAATGTGACCTTCGAACCCGCCGAAGGCTACGAAACCTATCACCCCGACGTTCAGCTGCACAACGTATATGAGAACGGCAAACTCATCGCACGGTTCTACCTGGACCTGTACGCTCGCGAAGGCAAACGTGGCGGCGCGTGGATGGATGAATGCCGCACCCGGATGAAACTCGACGACGAGCAAACGCAGATTCCCGTCGCCTATCTGGCTTGTAACTTCACACCACCGATCGACGGCAAACCATCCTTGCTGACACATGATGAGCTGACCACCCTGTACCACGAATTCGGTCATGGTTTGCATCACATGCTCACCAAAATAGATGTAAAACCAGTCAGTGGCATCAATGGCGTCGCCTGGGATGCCGTCGAGCTGCCCAGCCAGTTTTTGGAGAACTGGTGTTGGCAGGAAGAAGCGCTGGCGTTTATTTCCGGCCATGTTGAAACAGGCAAACCCCTGCCAAAAGACCTGCTCGACAAATTGCTGGCGGCGAAAAATTTCCAGAGCGCGATGGCCAAAGTACGCCAACTGGAATTTTCATTGTTCGACATGCATCTGCACATGAAGTCCGATGGTTTCGACACCGACAGCATTCAGCAGATTCTGAACTCAGTGCGCGAGCAAGTGGCAGTGGTACCCGCCATTGCCGAGAACAAATTCCAAAATGGATTCGGCCATATTTTCGGTGGTGGCTATGCGGCGGGTTATTACAGTTATAAATGGGCCGAAGTACTCAGCGCCGATGCCTTCAGCCGCTTTGAAGACGAAGGGATTTTTAACGAAGCAACCGGCGCAGACTTCCGCAACATCATACTGGCCAATGGCGGCAGTAAGCCCGCGGCTGAACTGTTCAAAGAGTTCCGTGGACGGGAACCGAGTGTCGATGCTCTGCTAAGACATAATGGAATTCATGCAGCCTGATACTGCTCCGTATTGAAAACAGGCCCGGCATCGACCGGGCTTTTTCTGGAGCCAGCTGACATCATTTGACGAGACGTAAGATAAACTCAAGACCAGCAAAGTCAGGAGGATTATCATGAAACACGAATGGAAAAAACACGAAAAAGCGCTCTACGCACCAAAAACCGAACCGGAAGTCATCGACATCCCATCACTGAATTTTTTCTGTATTGATGGCGAGGGGCACCCTGAGTCGGATCAGTTCAGAAACAGTCTGGAAGCGCTCTATGCTGCCAGTTACGCGGTGCGCATGTCTCACAAAGGGCAGAATCCGTTGCCCGGCTATTTCGAGTACACGGTTTATCCGCTGGAAGGCGTTTGGGACCTGATCGACCCCAGTAAAGGACCACTCGACAAAAACAACTTCAAATACCAGCTGATGATCCGGCAACCGGATTTTCTTACCGAGGCCCGAGCTCATGAATTCATTGAGGCGGCTGCGGTCAAAAAGAAAAACGACTTTATCCGCAACCTGACATTTAGGACCATGACGGAAGGGCGTTGCATTCAGATGCTGCATATCGGTTCTTACGATGACGAACCCGCCAGTTTCAGTCGCATGGAAGCCTTCTGCTCAGCTCAGGGCTTGCAACGTAAAAGCAAAGTACACAGGGAAATCTACTTAAGCGACGCGCGCAAGGTGGCACCGGAGAAACTCAACACCATTTTGCGCTTCCAAACTCTCAATCCGTGATTGCCAAACTCGGCCGACGCTCCAATTGCGCCGGGGTTCGGCCAAAGAGACCTGTAGATATCGCTGTTTTCCTGAATTTTTAGACTTCGGTCAAAAAAACCTCAGCTTGCAGTTGCATGGCGACCTGTAAATCCGTATTGTAACCGGTTACAGGACACAACAAAAACAGATAACCGTCTACTTTCAGTTATTTTGTCCGAAATTAAGCATATTTCGATGAAAATAGACCCATTTTGGTATTAATTGTTCCTGAAAGGCCCAATCTGCAATGTTTATGTGGGCTTTTTTTGGGAAACAACCTGTAACCGATTACATAAACCAAACAAAAAGCGACTTCCCTGTGACAGAATTGAATTCCAATATCCCCTCGTTCTTAGCGCAGTACGCTGAAAATCAGGTCACCAAACAGATCTTACCTGTGTGGGTCAAACACGCCATGCGTCAGAAAGAAGGCGTAATGGGTGCCATGTCAGCCACAGGCCAGCCCGTTGTGAATGGTCCCAAAGGGGCAGTGATGAATGCACGTGCGTTGTGGAGTTTCGCGTTCGCTTACCGTCAAACCCGAAACCCCCGGCTGTTTTTGGCCGCAGCGCATTGTTATGACGGCTTTATCGACCAGTTCGAAGACCGCGAATACGGTGGCATGTATTGGACCGTCGACAGCGCCGGGCGGCCAATTGATGACAGCAAAGCCCTGTTGGCGCAAACCTATGCCCTGTATGCCTTTGCACAATACCATGCCGCCAGCGGAGACAGCACCGCGTTACTGCGCGCTAACCGACTTGCCCAACTGATCGAAACGCGATACCTGCGATCGGACGGTACCTACGCCAGTGAATTTGCGCGTGATTTTTCGGCAAGCACCCCAGAGATCGAAAATGAAACTGACAGCTGTCACCAGCTACATGTGCTGGAGGCCTTAACCCAGTTGTATCTGGTACAACCAACGGACGCAATCAAGCAATCGCTGACGCACATTATCGATTTGTTTCTGGTGCGGATCTTCCCGGCTGAAAAGCACCTGCCCATGCTGTTCGACCGGCAATGGCAAGTACTGAATCCTGCCCGTTCCTATGGCCACAACTTCGAAGCTCCGTGGCTGCTCAGCCTGGCGTGCCAGGCCATTCAAGATAAGGAGCGCGGACTTTGTGTGGATCATGAGATGAAACGCTTGGTGGACCTAACCCTGGAAGAAGGTCTGCACAGCGAAGGGGGTTTTTTGTACGGCCTTGATTCCGCCGGACAACCCACCGGCACATTAACCTGGTGGGGTCAGGCTGAAGCCAGCAACGCACTGCAACACGTTTATCGCTTTACTCAAGATGAACGTTATCTCAATGCACTGTCCCAACTGTGGCAGGACATAAAAGCGCATTGGGTCGACACTGAAAATGACGAATGGTTTACCGACCTCGACTTACATCTGCGACCGACCGGTAATCTCAATAAGGCCGATTTATGGCGCTGCGTTTATCACAGTACCCGCGCCTGTTTTGCGTTGTCCCGTGGGGAAGACGCGTTACTGACACCCATTAAAAACAATGAAACCGACGCGTTCACGGCTGCCGTTGCACCGTCACTGATCGGCTTCTGATAAAAGCACTAAAGGGGCAATTATGACTGCGCATGAAACTGAACAAGAATACGGTTATTTCGATGACGCCAACAAAGAGTACGTCATTACGGAGCCAAAAACACCGTACCCATGGATCAACTATTTGGGTGATACCGCGTTCTTTTCGTTGATTTCCAACACCGCTGGCGGCTATAGCTTTTACAAAGATGCCAAGTTCCGCCGTTTAACCCGTTACCGTTACAACAACGTACCGGTGGATACCGGGGGTCGTTATTTCTACATCAAAGATGGCGATGTCGCCTGGTCGCCAAGCTGGAAACCACTTAAGACCGATTTAGACCATTACGAATGCCGCCATGGCATGGGCTACAGTCGCATTACCGGACGCAAGAACGATGTTGAAAGTTCGGTGTTATTTTTTGTACCGCAGGGTGAAAACCTGGAAGTGCAACAAATGACGCTGACCAACCACAGCGATGCACCAAAAACCTTGAAGTTATTTTCGTTTGTAGAATGGTGCCTGTGGAACGCAGAAGACGACATGACCAATTTCCAGCGGAATTTTTCTACCGGTCAGGTCGAAGTGAAAGACTCGGTTATCTATCACAAAACCGAATACCGTGAGCGCCGCGATCATTTCGCGTTCTACTCGGTGAATACGGACATCCATGGCTTCGATACCGACCGCGATGTCTTCCTGGGCGACTATAACAGCTTTGACACTCCCGATGTTGTCAGCAACGGCGCCCCGAAAAATTCCATCGCGCATGGTTGGTCACCTATCGCCTCGCACTATATTGAAGTCACACTGGCGCCGGGTGAAAGCAAAGATCTCGTCTTCACATTGGGCTATGTGGAAATGCCACTTGATGACAAATGGGAAGCTCCGGCTGTTATCAACAAGAGCAAAGCACTCGCCGCCATCGAACGATTCGACAGCGTCGAGAAAGTGCAAAAGGCTTTCGCCGCACTAAACAGTTACTGGGAAAACCTGCTCAGTAAATACGTGGTTAAATCGGACGATGAACGGTTAAACCGCGGCGTGAACATCTGGAACCAATACCAGAACATGGTGACGTTCAATATGTCACGTTCGGCATCGTTTTTTGAATCCGGTATTGGTCGTGGTATGGGGTTCCGGGACTCCAACCAGGACTTGATCGGGTTCGTTCACCTGGTACCGGAACGTGCGCGTGAACGCATTCTGGATATCGCCGCAACCCAGTTTGAAGATGGTTCGGCTTACCACCAATACCAACCGTTGACCAAACGCGGTAACGCAGCGGTGGGCGGCAACTTCAATGACGACCCAATGTGGCTGGTCCAGTCGGTCACCGTGTACGTGAAAGAAACCGGCGACTTCTCGATTCTGGAAGAACCGGTTGCCTTCGATAACGATGTCAGCAAAGCCACCAGCCTGTTCGATCACCTGACACGATCATTCAACTTTGTCACCCGCAATTTGGGAGAACATGGTCTGCCATTGATCGGACGCGCGGACTGGAACGACTGTTTGAACCTAAACTGCTTTTCAATGGAACCGAACGAAAGTTTCCAAACTACTGAAAACAAAGAAGGCGGACGCGCGGAATCGGTCATGATTGCCGGTCAGTTCGTTCTGTTCGGCAATGACTATGTCGAGCTCTGTGAACAGCTGGGTAAACCGGACGAAGCCGAACGTGCCCGGGGTCATATCCGCGCGATGGAGGACGCCATTAAAACCCACGCATGGGATGGCGAATGGTTCCTGCGTGCCTACGACGCTGCCGGTAACAAGGTCGGTACCCATGAAGCCGAAGAATCTAAAATCTTTATTGAGTCACAGGGATTCTGCACCATGGCCGGTGTCGGTTTGGAAGACGGGCTGGTGAAAAAATCTCTGGATGCTGTCAACCAATACCTCGCCTGCGACTACGGCATTGTGCTGAATTACCCAGCCTTTACCCGTTACTACGTGGAATACGGTGAGATATCCACCTACCCACAAGGTTACAAGGAAAATGGCGGTATTTTCTGCCACAACAACCCGTGGATCATGATCGGCGAAACCGTTCAGGGCAATGGCGATCGCGCATTTGAGTACTACACGAAAATCGCGCCCGCGTATCAGGATGACAAAGTTAAACTGCACAAAACCGAGCCATACGTCTATGCTCAGATGATTGCCGGCAAAGAAGCAGCGACTCCAGGTCAAGCGAAAAACTCTTGGCTCACTGGGACAGCTGCCTGGAACTATGTTGCCATTACCCAGCATATTCTGGGTATCAAACCACAGTACCAGGGACTGCAGGTTGACCCCTGTATTCCGGCCGGTTGGAAAGGCTATGAAGTAACCCGCGAATTCCGTGGCGCCATCTATCACATCCGTGTGGAAAACCCTAACGGTGTGTGCAAAGGGGTGGCCTCGGTGGACGTCGATGGCACCACTATTGACGGCAATGTATTGCCCATTATTGAAGCCGGTCAATCGTGCCAGGTGACCGTCACTCTGGGTTAAAGAAAGTGCGCGCGGGGCCGATAGAAATGTATTAAAAAACCCAGCGCGCATTCGACCACAATCGATGGAATTACGTTGTGCCGTGTAACGCGGCACAGACCAACTACCCACAAAGAGGTAGCGAGAAGGATTTTCTTCATTTGTCGAATACAAAGACGCTGTTTTTGGAGAAAAATCACAGTGACCGCTCAAATCCCGACTCGCCTGAGTCAAAGCATGGTGTTTAAAATCACCCTCGCGTTCAGCGTCATTGCGCTGATATTTTTTGCCAACGTGGGGAAAAGCTACTTCGATGCACAGCGTACTCAGTCTCTGTTGACGCGCATGACCGATGAGGCATTACCGATATTTTCCTCGGCGGCAAACCTGGCCTCGGATGTGCAGAAACTGGAACCGGTGGTGCTCGCCATTCTGGAATCAAAATCGAACGCTGAGTTTGCAGCTGAGCAGCTAAGCTACCAATCGTTAGCCAGTGATATTCTGAATGAAATTACGCGCATGCAAACGGTTGACATCAGTGAACCTCTGGCCACGAAAGTACGGCAACTGCTGCAAACCTTGGATGGTCAAATCACGGCAATCGGTTCCGGCATCGATACCTTGTCAACCCAGCAAACCGAGTTGATCAGTACCATTTCAAAATTCAATTCCGCCAGTCAAACCTTAAACGAAGCAGAAAATATCCTGACACCATTGATCGGTGATTTTGTTTACGAATTAACAGACGACTATGTCATCAGTTTGATTCAGGAACTGGCGGCCTCAGCCAACTACGGCATGTTAATCATTGAAAAACTGAAGTCGGCCAATGACCCTCAACGCGTAGATGAATTGCAAACTGAGCTTTCCGGCTGGATACAGGATTTCGATTCCTTTTTTGGCATGCTCCCCAGTGTGGCGGGCGACGACCCAGCCCTGTACCGGGATTTCCTGAAAACCTTCAGTGCCACCAACTCGCAGATTAAAATCACGGCGCAAGGTGAATACAACACCGATACCAACGACTACGCCAACGGATTGGTCACCATAAAGCAAACGCAGGTGGGTTTGGCGCAACAGCAAACCCAAGCTCTGCAGACTTTCCGCGAACAAATGACCGCTATTCTCGATACCACAGACGCGATTGTTCGGTTAAGTTTTGACGACTTGCAACGGTCAGCCAACACCACCAAGACGGCCTTAAAAACACAGATATGGGTTGGTCTGGTCAGCGGGTTAATTGCGTTGAGCTTTGTGTTGGCGATTTCGGTTTATCTGACCCGCTACTTCAAGACGGCTATCGCAAAAATCCAACGACCGCTGCACAAACTCGCACTCGGGGAATTGCATTCGACGCACGAAAAGGCGAAAGCCGATGAGTTTGGCCGCATTCAGACGGCCGTGACCGACGTCAGTGACGGTCTGCGCGATATCGTCAGTGGTATTGGGCAGGCACAGGTCCAGATTAACGACAGCGTCGATACTGTCAGTAAACAGTCTGAAAACACGCTGTCGTTTGTTGCCGGGCAGAAAAACGAGCTGGACATGGTGGCCACCGCACTCACCGAAATGTCCGCTACGGCACATGAGGTGGCCCAGCACGCCAGTGACACACTGAAGAAAGTCAACGACGCCGGAAAAGTTGCCGGGCAAGGTCGGCAGGAAGTTGGCGAATGCCGCACACTGGTGGAACAGGTCAGTGCACAAACGGCGGAAGCACAGAATGTCATTCATTCATTGAATAATGGCGTTCAGGGGATTGAGTCGATTCTGACCACCATTGGCGGAATCGCCGAACAAACCAACTTGCTGGCACTGAACGCGGCTATTGAAGCTGCGCGCGCTGGCGAACAGGGGCGCGGATTCGCGGTGGTTGCCGATGAAGTCCGCGCGCTGGCCAGTCGCACACAGGCATCGACGCTGGAAATCCAGCAGATGACCGACACCATGTTGAAAGAGTCATCCAGTGCTGTCAGCGTCATGCAGCAAAGCAGTGAACTGGTGGCGAAAAGTCTCGAAAGCACGCAACGCGCCGACACCACCATTGCGGGCTTTACCGGAATCATGGAGGAGGTACAGGACCTCAGCCACCTGATTGCCACCGCATCCGAAGAGCAGGCGGCTACCGTCAATGAAATCAATAACAATGTGCTGCAGGTGTCTAACCTCGCCGAACAGACACAACAGTCGGCGCAAGCCATGCAAGCTGGCAGCCACCAGTTGGCAGACGAAGCCTCAACCTTAGCGGAAAAAGTCTCGCGTTTTAAAATTCTGTAACCTTGCCGGATCGCCCGCCAACCGCGGATAGCGGTCCAGCGGGCGCTTTTTCTGAAACAGCACCGCAACACGCCGCAAAAACCTGAAACAACCATCAGATTTCTGCACCACTTTTTGACTTTGGAAGGGACTTTCGTCCGATAAAACCCTAAAATGTGCTTGGCAAGCTCACTGTAACCGGTTACATTAAACCTCTATTCTTAGATCCTGACTGCTATGGCAACTATCCGCGAAGTCTCAAAACACGCAAATGTCTCAGTGGCGACGGTCAGTCGAGTCGTGAATGGCAACAAATGGGTGTCAGATTCGACGCGCGAAAAAGTTCTCGCCGCTATGAAAGAACTGGGTTATCAACCCAACTCATTTGCCAAAGCATTAGCCACCAACAAATCTGATACGGTCGGTATGGTGGTCAGTGATCTTGGTGGTCCCTTTTTCGGGGATATGATGCGTGCCGCGGAAGATGAAGTGCGCAAACTCGGCAAACATCTGATCATCACCAGTGGCCATGACACCCTCGACAGTGAGCAGGATGCCATCGAGTTCCTGATGCAACGCCGCGTCGATGCACTGCTGTTGCATCTCGACTCCATCCCCGATGAAGACATCATAAAACTCAGCGACACCGCGAATATCCCGATCATTCTGATGAACCGCCTGATTCCGGAACTGCCGGACCAATGTATTTCACTGGATAACGACATGGGCGGTTATCTGGCCACGCAACATCTTATCGAGCTGGGTCACACCAACATTGCCTGCATTACCGGTCCGCTGTTTAAAGCCGATGCCCGATCTCGCTTGGCAGGGTATCGCCGCGCCATTGAGCAGGCAGGTATGGAATACGATGAGCGATTGGTCATTGAGTCGGACTACCAGGAAGCCGGTGGTAAGGCGTCCATAGAACGGTTACGCCGTCGTAATATGCGTTTCACAGGTGTGGTCGCACAGAACGACCATATGGCCATCGGTGCCATGAACGCCTTGAAAATGCACGGGCTGTCGGTACCCGATGATGTCAGTGTGGTCGGCTACGACGACATGGTGATGGCGCGCTACACAGAGCCGGGATTAACGACCGTGAATATCCCGGTCGCCCAATTCGGTCAACAGGCCGCGAACCTGGCACTGAGTCGACTCGGCGAGAAAACCGGCAAGATCTTTCAGCATTTCCAACCGGAGCTGGTGGTCCGGGGTTCGTCCGGCCCCGCACCTAAGTAACTCTGCCGATTTCGGCTGTCAATATCGGCGTTCTTTGTTGTGAAGAACCCGTCAGATCTGAACGTTCGTTTGTGATTCTTAACGAAATAATCTTTCGGAAGTTTTTTCGTGCAAAGGGGGCAACCCGAATGGTACATACTTAAGCTTTCTTGGCCTGCATATAATTTTATTCCGGGTGCACTGGCAATTTGCTTTAACAAATGTATGTTCCTTTTCGGTAAGATCCAATCTTGTCCGATGACTAAGGTTCGGTTCATAACCAATGGATTTCTTGGAATTTTTTTCTTTCCAAGGGGAGACCCCCTTGCACCCCCCTTTGTCGCCCGCTTTGGTATTCTGCCTTCATTGCCACTTTCTTCGAACGGTCGCTTGAGCGTGCATCCCTGCACGCGCGGCGCTTACATGGGCATCCATGCCCTTGAATCCGTTGCGACGTGTCAATTAAGTCAGCCAAAGCAGATGCGACGAAATCGTTATTTACACCAGTCTTTAGCAAATAAACACTTGGGTTGGGTTCTATTTACTTAGCGAGAGAGTAACTCATGCCACTGGTTCACCGCCTTTCAAACGACCACGCGAAGCAATTTCCGTCTCACAGGTTGGTCAAGCAGGGATGCTTGGACAAGTGAGCAGGCCAAGGATGGCCGTCGCATACGACCTGCCGAAGACGAAATTGAGAAGTATGATCAGTCGCTTGTGGCATCTGGGATTGTTAATGGCCAAGCCTGAATCCTAAGACCCTTTTGATTCTTCACGCAGGAATTTCGCAAACGGCTAATTGAGTAAATTCGGTTTTTGAAAGAACCATCAACTTCCGTCACGACTTACTGCCAGCCTGTTGGCAGTAGCCTCTTGGTATGCTTTCGCCAAATCAACCAAGGAGAGCGCATATGATTACCCTGTTCCAACCAAAACCGATGTTTGGCCTGCCCAATGCCAGTCCTTATTGCTTAAAACTGGAGGCGTTTCTGCGCTGGCAGGATATTCCATTTACCATTCAGGAAGGTCTGCCGTTTCAGGGACCATTCAACAAGGTGCCTTTTGTCGACTACAACGGTGAACGGCTGGGCGATTCGAGCCTGATTATCGACCGTCTGATCCAAGACAAGAACATCCGCTATCCCGAAGGATTGGACATGTCTATCGGTCACGCATTTCAGCGTTTAACGGAAGACCATCTGTACTGGGCAATGGTTTATTTCCGCTGGATGGACAACCGCGCCTGGCCGATTTTGCGAGACGCTTTTTTCGGTCAAATCCCGTTCCCGGTACGGCCATTCATTGTGAGCAAAGCCCGTAAACAAGCCAGAAACGCACTCTATGGCCAGGGGCTCGGCCGGTTGCCAGAATCATTTATTCTGGAGCGTGCCCGAGCCGACCTGAGTGCTCTGAGCCAGCGTCTGACAGCGCAACCCTTCGTTTGCGGACAGCACATGACGCATTACGATTGCTCGATATGGGCAGTGCTCAGTCAATTGGTGAATTGCGAGCTGAAAATTCAATTAACTGACGTCGCGGCAGAATTTCCGAATCTGAAACTGTACGTCGAGCGGGTCAGTGCTCAACTGGGCACTCAATGGGCATCAACCGACCGCTCTCAAGGCGCTTTCGTTGCGGCTTAGCCTGCTTTCTGCTGTTCAACAAAATCAGCCAGTGTCCTTCCTGGCTGATCTGGAAACACCTGGTCAAGGCGATCGGCCTGGCGAATGCGGTCGACTCGAAAAGCGCGGAACGCAGTGCGTTGCTCACACCAGGCAGCGATGGTCCAGGCGTGCCCCCAAAATGCCAACGCCAGTGGCCAGATAACGCGCTCAGACGTTTGGTCATTAGCGTCCAGATAATGAATACTCAACTTTTGCTTCTGTTCAACCGCCTGTCGCACGCAACCCAGCCGCGCAGCGGTTGGCTCATCAATAATTGCGGCGGGTGCGTGAATTCGGGTTTGCCACAACAATTTACGGTGGTTATGAGGAACCACGGCATCAACCTTGTCCAGCAACTGCTGTGCCGCGTCTGCCAGAAACGGGTCTGCGACGGCCTGAACCAATCGGCTGCCCAGAGACAACGCCAACAATTCTTCCGGGGAAAGATGCAGTGGTGGCATATCGAAATCTTTGTCGATCCAATAGCCCTTGCCGGTTTGACTGATGATGGGTACACCTGCCAGCGTCAGGTCGTTCACATAACGGTAAACCGAGCGCACCGAAATGTTTAAACGGTCAGCCAGGTATGCTGCGGTGGTGTAGGGTCGGCTACGAATGATTTGTGTCATCTGAAACAGGATATCAATGCGGCTCATGCCCTTAAGACAACCTCAACTGTGCTTAACAAATCATGATGGCGAAAATCGTCCACAAAGGCGTTCGCAGCGAAGGGGTCGTCCGCCCATTGCGGCGACTTAAAACCAATGACTTTGCATCCGGCCAGACAGGCAGCCATGGCACCGTTGGCGGAGTCCTCAACGGCCACACTGCGGGCCGAACTGGCTGACATGAGCTCCAGCGCCAGATGATAGCAATGTGGTTCGGGTTTATGGCGACTGACATCTTCGGCGCTGATCACCACCTCGAACACGTCAGCGTCAGTCAACAGAGCCAGAACGGCGTCAACCCGTTCACGTGTTGCACTGGTCACCAGACCCAGCTGATAGCCCTTATTCTTCAGTTGCTGCAGTTGCTGTTCTATACCGGGCATCAACCCCAATTGTGCATACTGCGCGATTTCGTCGGCCACAGGGTAGCTGGCCTGCAACTCGTCTACCGTTGGAGTCAAACCATAGCGTTGTTTCAGGGTACGCCAAAACTGCGCGCCGCTGAGGCTGCCCATGGCCCGAATATCAGCGACGGACAGCGTAATTCCATACGTCGCGGCAACCTTGGCTAAAATTTTATGGGCACAGTGATGAGAGTCAATCAGAACGCCATCCATGTCGAACAGCACCGTACCGGGAGAAGTCTGAGTCATATCCTTTACTCCGCGTTCCTCGAGAGTTTTGCAATCGATGGTTAGATTTCACCGAAGGCTTATGCTTAGATGGTAGCCAACGTTTTGGGTTAAGGGCAACGTAAAAACATGTCGACTTTAAAAACCGCCTTCGTTACCGGCGCCACTGGCTTCCTGGGTACCAACCTCGTTCGTCAGCTGGCGGCTTCCGGCGTGACGGTTCACGCATTAAAGCGGGCAACATCGAACACCGCTGAATTTGATGGTCTGGACATCCATTGGCACAACGGCGATGTCACCCAACAGGAAACGCTGCTGGCGGGCTGCCCAGACAAGGTTGATGCTTTTTTTCACGTGGCAGCGGACACCAGCCTGTGGCGCAAGAAAAACGCCCAACAAGATCGGATCAACCTAACCGGAACCGAAAACGCCATTACCACCGCGCTGCAAAAACACACCAAGCGCTTCGTTCATACGTCCAGTATTGCCGCATACGGCGTTCACGAGGACACCATCACCGAAGCCTCATTGCAGCTGGGTGAAATGTCTTTCTGCAATTACTACCGGACCAAGCATTTGTCTGAAAAGTTGGTCAGAGACGCCGTCCAACACCGCCAACTCGATGCGGTCATTCTCAACCCCTGTCACCTCGTTGGCGCACCGGATTATCACAACTGGTCGCAGATGATGCGAATGGTTAAAAACAAAACCCTGCCTGGCGTGCCACCGGGTGTTGGCAGCTTCTGCGACATTAAGGAAGTCGCCAAAGCGCATATTCGTGCTTACGACTCAGGGCGCCGAGGCGAGAATTACATCTTGTCGGGCGACGACATGAGCTTCGTACAATTCATTCAGGAAATTGGTGCGCTGGTTGGCGAAACGACACCGTCAAAAGCAATGCCCGCCTGGGTGCTGCAGCTGGTCGGTCAGCTGTCTGCGCTCTGGGCCAACGTCACTGGAAAAGAGCCGGATGTTACCCCAGAAAAAGCTTTTATTGTCAGTGACAAACTGCGAGTGAGCAGTGCTAAAGCACAACAGGAACTGGGTTATAACGCCTCGATTCCGGTGAAAGAACCCTTAGCGGATTGTCTGCAATGGCTGATGGCGACCGGTAAAATGTAAACCGTTACTTCGCCTCAGAAAGTTCCGGGCTGTCATGAAATAACTCGATAACGTTCGGGTAAGGCCGACGGGATTGCTGCAATTGGCGGGGGGTCAGCCCGGTAAAGGATTTGATTTCGTGGATCGCGTGGGACTGATCAAAAAAATCACCGAAGTCGGTCAGACCTCTCGGTGCTTCGCCGCCACCGCCCCCCAGTAATGCCTGATTCAAGCGCATGAGACGTTGATACAGTTTTGGGGTAATACCGGTGGCCTGTTTAAATTTGTCAATGAAGTGTTTGTGACTAAAGCCCATGGCTTCCGAAATGTCGCGCAGAGATAGACAATCACTCATGCGGCCGGCTTGCAAATAACGGGCAACTCGATCATCCGGCGACGAACGGGCCAACAACTGAGTCAATGATGATTCAAGTAACTGCAAAATATCTTCGGCCTCAGACAAGCGACAGAGTCGCTCACGTAATTGAACGAAAGTCGTTCCCAGACTCTCCAATGCAATCATCTGGTTCGTCAACTCATGACTGGCCAGTTGGCAAAGAGGACTCAGTGCCAACGCGTTAAACTGCACGACGACGGTCGTGGCATTTTGCTCGGACTCATAATCGACCGGGTGGGTTTGAATTCCCATGAGCCAACCTTGTCTGAATTCGCAGGCGCCGAGCTGCTGATGCCGTCTGACCCGGCGAACCTGATAATCCAGCGGGATCACTAATTGGCTGTAATTACCGGGAAGAACACGCTCCACCGGACATTCAGACGAATACCCCCGGTAAAAGATAATGCAATGGACCCAATTCCTGAGCAGGCCTTCTGGCCTGTATTGATAGATCTCCATGCGCCCTCCGGTCGCTGTCCAATAAACGACGTTACCCTGATGCCTCAACAGTGTAATGCAGAATAACCACACCATTGGAATATTGCCGCGAGGTTTTTAGCGTCGCTCGCGCTGGCAATGCGGAACCGCGCCCGAACAGCGGTATGCCCTGGCCCAGAAAGAACGGGTTCACTTTCAGCTTCACTTCGTCGATCAGTCCTTGCGCCATCATCCAACCCGCCAGCTCTCCGCCACCGCATAGCCAAATAGAGGGGCCGCCTGACTCTTTGAGTGACTGCAGTGTTGAGAGGACATCGTCCGACAGGCAGACAACCTCTTGGCTCGACGGAAATTTCAGATGCGTCGAGACCACCCAGTGTTTTAATCCTGGGTAAGCAGGCTGGCCAGGTTGAATGCCATATTGAAAACCAAAGCGATACGTATTTGCGCCCATGATCACATCTGAAAATTGCTGCAGTTCCTGTTGAAAGTCATCGACATGAGGACCTTCCATCAAGAACTTATCCACACCCCCGTCCTGGGACGCGATGAAACCATCCGCAGACGTCGCAATATAATAAATGACCTTTCTCATAAGCCTTACCTTGTTGTTGCAGAAGGTGAAAGACTAAAAAAGTGCGCCAGAGAATGATTGGAAAAAATTAACCTGCGTGAAAAGAAAGTGGCTTTGTGAAAAATCAGCGAAGTATCAAAATACCAATAAGTTAAACTTGAATTGGCTTATGTTTGCGTCGGCAGCCGAGGAAGTGGTTCGGCCGCCGTTTCTAGAATGGAAGGAAATAACGGTAAATTCGCTGACGCACGAGCGTTAATTCAACGAATCGATCTTATCCCTTAATTGAGATTTCTGATCCGTAACAATTCGTTCGAGCGTACGAATGCGGTCTTCCATGGCCTGAAAACGCTGATCAACATCGGCATTCATTTGCTGAGCGGATTTTTTTTCACCCTGTTTGATAATCTCGCGGACAATCGAACCGAAAGTCGCGATACCCACAATAGCGATTACAAATACGAATACATCCATGTCCTGTCCTTACAACGCGTCAATCGTGTTTTTTAAATGTGTTTTTTCATCGGTGGCAATACGTTCAAGCGTTGCCACTCGTTCTTCTAACTGCCGGATGCGTTGATCCTGTGCGGTATCGGGTTTGGTATCCTTCGCTTTCAGTGCGAGCCATTTTTTTCCGAGGTCGCCCAGTGTGGTAATACCCACGATAGCAACGACAAACCATATCCATTCCATGAGTGACTCCTAAAGCGTGTTGATTTCTTCTTTTAATGATGCAGATTTATCCGTCGCAATCCGTTCCAGTGTACGGACACGCTGTTCCAGATTAGCCACATGTGAGCGCAGTTTAAGCTCTTCTTCAGACGGTGTCGATTTTCGTCGCAACCCCTTCACCTGTTGCAGAATCAACAACGTTCCGACAATAAGTAGGAACACAATAGCGACAATCATTGTTGGTATATTCACATTGAAATCCTCTGCGAGTGGCTGCGATCCGATTCAGTTTACAGAGCATTGACGATCATGGAATAGGGAAAAGTCACAAAAAACAGGAACCTTTGGGATGACTAATGGCCAAATTCCACTAACCGCAGCGCGCTTTGTGACTTTTGGATGAGTTCTGCCTTCAAGATTCGCGTATGGTATCGCGCTTGAAAGCCATCTCCCACCAAACTGAAGACATGAGTCATGATACGGAAATCACTGTTCGCCTTACTGTTTTTATTCGCGGCACCGTGGACCACTGCCCAAGACACCAACTGGGAGCAGCTGCTGCAATCTCAGTTGGCTGAGGCTGAGCTCGACACCCACCAGCGATTTGCGTTTTCTCAAAGCACGACCAATCAGGATAACGAACGTCAGGTTGCCAGCTTTACGCCAAAACGCGAGCCGCAATGGCAGTTAATCAGTGTGGATGATCGCGCGCCCACGGACAAAGAGCAAAGTAAATTCCTGAAAGAACGTGAACGGGCCAGCGAGCGCCGGGGTGAAGACCGCTTTGCGGATTTGATCACCCCCGGCACCGTTACTGTCGCAGACGTGACCGACTCGCGTGTCCTGCTGACCTTTGCACCTTACCTGAAAGATATGAGCGCAGAAGACAGTCAGGCTTTTATGCGCGGCGAAGCCGAGGTAGACCCGCAAACCTTGCGGCTGCTGTCATTGCGCATCTTCAGCATCGACCAGTTTTCACCTTCCTTTGGGGTTTCCATTGCTCGGTTGACCATCCAATTCGAATTCGCCACTTTTCTGGGGCAAACCCTGCCCGAGCACTATCTGTTCTCGTTTCAGGGCAAGGTCGCTGGCATGAAAAAGATCGATGTTGAATCATCAATCCGTTACGGCGACTACCAACCTGTCGACGGTTAACCATCACGCCTCAGATGAAAGCCGGTACCACGTTCACCAGCCAAAACAGCATCGCGGCACCCCAAGCCCAGTTAGGCAACCGGGGGCTGGCGTCGCGACGGCGGAGCAACGCGTAGGCCAGCAGTAACATCCAGGTGACCACCAAACCCCAGACCGGTAAAGTCAGCTGACTCAACACCGAAAACGGTCCACCCAGCGGTTCAAAAGCCACCGCCAACATCAATACCCCAGCGATGCCTGCCATTGCCGACAGCCGCGAATCCAACGCTCGAACTGGCTTCAATACACCACGGAGATTCCATAACCAACCGGCCAGAAAAAGATTGCCTAAATGCTCGCCCACGGTCATGCCCAGATAGGTATTGAGCACTCCTTCAAAAATCGACATATCTGCAACCGCGGATTGGCTGGCCAAAAAAGGCAGTGCGGCCACCCAGCGCAAATACCCCAGCATCTGTGTCAGGCCGCTCAGTACGCCAAAAACCAAGGCAAGCAGGGCGTTCGGTCGGGTCTGGTTAAACAGGCTGAACAACAACACACTGAAGGTGATCTGCAGCAGTCCGGTCAGTGCAAAAGCATAATAGGTCGGAACGATAACTCGGGCGTTGTCCTGAAATAGCGTAAACCGGTCAGCGATCGGTTCGCGTAGAATATCCGGGAAATGAAACACCACACTGAGTAGTGAGTAGGCAACCAGAGTCAGCATCGCATACAGGATCAAAGTGGCCGCCGCTTGTCGTTGGAGTGTCATAAAAATTACCTCTGTACATTGAATGTCCCACCGGACGATTCGATGACAGTAGATAGCGAGCGAACCAGAGGCATTAACGTTTGTTAACAAAGTTAAAAAATGCGTTTTCTGAGCACGTGTATTCAATGGCGGTGTTTATGCTTTTGTTTTATCCGGCTCAGCGATACGGCGGTGATGCCCAGGTAGGAAGCGATGTGTCGATCAGACAAACGGCTGGCCAGGGTCGGGTAGTCTTCCAGAAAAGCCTGATAGCGCTGTTCCGGCGTCAGCAGCAAAAACTGCGCTTCGCGTTTTTCTTTAACCAGCAATAATTGCTGCGCAAACACATAGGAAAAGGGTTGCCATAGCGGGTCCTGATTGATGAACTGATAGTCAAACAGCAGTAACTCGGTGGGTTCCAGAGCCTGTATGGAAAACATGGCCGGCTCTTGCAACAGAGCACTGCGATAAGCTCCGTAAAAATGATTTTCCAACGCAAAACTGCGGTTGAACTCAACCCCCTGTGGCGTCAGGTAATACATGCGCATCAAACCAGAACAAATAAACGCGAGGTCGCAGGAAATATCGCCCGCGCGCAGAAAGTAACTGTTCTTTTCTAGGTGGCGAACGCGCAGTTGAGTTCGAAAAAGCTGCCATTGCGCATCGGTTAAGGGGTGAATCGCTGACAACATTTGCCGCAATCGATATACCGGTTCTGCTTCCACCCTATTCCGCCTTTTCCGCTTCCCACCGGCATCACTTTACAACGGGCAATCTTGAATACAAGCGATTCACCGCTACAAGCGGTAGTGCGCGATGATCGAATTCAGATCGGAGATCAATTGATGCAACTGTTCGGAAAATTGTTGACGCGCCGTACCAGAGGCAAATAATTTCTGGCTGAACTCGTCAATGTTACTCGCCCGCCGGTTAGTCTCTACAATTTTTTCGGCTTGTTCATTCATTAAACCAACAATGTCACGGGATTGCATGACGACGTCGGACATCGTGTCACGGATCTGAACCAAAGCGCTGTTGACACCGTCCATATTCTCTTGAGTCGAGGTAACATGGGTTTGGGTCTCATTCATCAACGTTACCGCCGTTTTCGTGCGTTGCTGAAGCTGACCCAGAGTGTTTTCTATTTCCAGCGTGGATTGTTGAGTACGAGCGGCCAGGTTGCGCACTTCATCGGCGACAACGGCGAAACCCCGTCCCTGTTCACCCGCACGGGCGGCTTCAATCGCCGCGTTTAACGCCAGTAAGTTGGTCTGTTCGGCAATGCTGTTAATCATCGCCATCACCTGATGAATGGCTTCGACGTCTGTCGCCAACTGATTCATAACCTGCATGGATTCGGTGGTGTTACTGACCAGTATCCGGTTACTGTCGAGCATACTGCGAATTTGCGTACTGGCCTGCTCCGTCGTCGAATCAGCAGAGGCAATGGACACCGAACAGTTGGCCAGGGTGTCACCGATCAGGTTAGAGTGGGACTCAACGTCGCTCAGTAATTGATGCAAACCGGCGATGTTCTGTTGCTGATTGCCGATGTCCTCCGCCAGTTGGGTACTGCCGGTCTGCAAAGCCTCTGCCGTTGAATCGGCACGACTGACCGATTCCGACAGTGTCGTCATCAGCGTTCTCAGTTCAGCGGCCATCCGATTAAAACTGGCCACGATATCCCCGACCATGTCCTGACTGTGAATATCACATGTGTGACTTAAATCCTTCTGGCTGATGTGTTGCGCGACGTCGGCAATCGCCTTGAGTTTAGCCAGCAATATCACTTTCATAATCCAATAGGCCATGAGCCCTATGCTGACGCCTGCCGCGACACACAACAGCCAGAACCAAAACAACAGCCCCTCTTTATAAACGACAAATAACGAGGCAAACACTGGAAAAATGAGCCCGATGGTGGCGCCAAACGCCACAAAGGAGAGGAAGGTTCGGGCGAGAATGCTCTGACTTGGGTTCACCGTGGAAACTCCAATACTGGTCAATATTACTAGAGTAGATGGTATCGGCTATGTCAGGTGAAACTTTTGCTGTAAATGTAAAACTAGGGCAACTCTGGTTAATTCAAATCACCTCCGTCCTATCAGAACACGATGAATCCAATTCCCGTGTTTTTCAGTACAAATGTCGCTAGTGTCCTGAATCAGACGTTCGCATGAATTCAGCGCGCCGTTCAAGTTCTATACCCAGGCGAGCCTCGCCATCAATGGTTATGCCATTGACTTTAGACAGAACGACGCAAGAGAGCTTGAATGTCGCGCCCGAAGGGAGCGAATGGAAAACACTATGACGGCGTTGCTCTTCGCAAAAAGATCGCGATATTCTCTATGAAGAGCGCCTTGCACTAGTACTTCCTATTCGCTCTGAAACGATACGAACTTCCGGCTCAGGACACTGGATACCCGAACTTAATCAAAGGAGCCTGCACCATGATCACCCTGCACCATTTGAATAATTCCCGTTCGCAACGGCTGCTTTGGCTGCTGGAAGAGTTGGGGCTCGAATACGAGATCAAGTACTACCTACGTAACCCAAAAACGATGCTGGCCCCGCCTGAGCTGGAACAGATTCATCCACTGGGGAAAGCACCGGTGATTACCGACGGAGAGGTCGTCATGGCCGAGTCGGGTGCCATTATTGAATATCTGTTGGATCGCTATGGCCCTGCCTATGTGCCGGATAAAACTACCCCGGCTCACGGCCAATATTTGTATTGGTTACATTTCGCCGAAGGAAGCCTGATGCCGCCTCTGTTGCTCACATTGGTTCTCGATAAAATTCGCACCAGTCCGATGCCTTTTTTTGCGAAGCCAATTGCCAAAGGTATCAGCCAGCAGGTAGGCAGTGCTTTTGTACAACCCAACGTAAAACGACTCTTGACCTTTATTGACCAGCACCTGGCACAACACAGTTGGTTTGCCGGTGACGCGCTGTCGGGCGCAGACTTCCAAATGAGTTTTCCGCTGGAAGCCGCGCAGGCACGTGGGTTAATTGATCGACGCTACCCAAATATTGAAGGCTACCTCAGACGGATTCACGCACTACCAGCCTACCAGCGGGGGTTAGAGAAAGGCGGACCCTACGATTACGCTGCGTGAAAACGCGCAACTTAACGCCCTTCTGTTTGCAGATAATGCTCGATCCGTTCGGGCAACTGCGTTTCACGCAACAGCGCCAGTTCCGTCCAGATCGCTTCCGTCAGACTGGGGTGTTGTTCGTAAAAATGACGCGAAAACAATAGAAAATAGGGTTTGATAACCAGCGGCGGGTCCAGCCGGACAATGTTGTCCAAGCTGCGATCATTAGCAAGCAGATAGTCTCCGGTCACGGTTTGTAAAGCGGCGCGGTCTACGTGACCCGCCTGCAACATTCGCAACGCCGATGACGACTGCGGGGCTTCGTACAGAGTATAGCCGCGCGCCCGCATCTGTTCGTTGATCGAGTAACCTTGTGGCGCGACCACTTTATCAACAATCTGCTTTTCACTCCCCTTCAGCGCATACCAACTGTAGCTGATGGTGGTTAACCGGCGAGTATCATCCAGCTTATTGTCAACGGTATGCGGATATACCCCGTATTCAGCTCTGCTTTCGCTGTACGATGCGTTAAAGATGGCATCCACCTGACCGGCGGCCAATAACGCTAAACATCGGCTCCAGGGGTAACGCACCAGTTCAATTTCAATGCCGGGAATTCGTTGCGGCAAGAGTTTAACCATATCGACGGCGGCGCCGGGCTCGTCTAACACGCGTTGAGAATCGCCTAAATAGTACGGAAACTGAGTTTTGTTTTCATAAGCAATCACCAGCCTCACCAACGGCTCTTCGGCAAAAATACTGCTGTGTGACATGGCCATAAACAGGCACAGCAGCGAGTAACCAGGGCGATGTAAGACCTGGTTGAAACCCATGAACCGCCGAACAAACGTCAAATACCGCAACAAAAACAACTTCATCCGTAGAACCCAAGAAAAACACATTAATAACCGCCACCGTTGAGATGTTCTAAGATTCAGGGCAGCGGGCAACGTCCCAATCAGTATAGAGGAAACTGCAACTGGCCTGCGGCCAAACTTGAAAAAAATTCCGCACTACGGTGATTTGAGTTAACCTTGCGGCCCCCATTATGGGCTTTCATTCCAGTCCGTTGTAAAAGGTAGTTTATGTCTCGCCGCACGTTGACGCTCATTCTTGGTTTTATCGCGTTCATCGCTTTGGGTCTGCCGGATGCGTTACTCGGTCTCGCCTGGCCGTTCATGCGTACGGCGATTGAACAACCATTGGAGGCCAGCGGACTGATTGTGCTGTCGGGAACACTTGGGGCGGCGTTAAGCGGTTTTTTCAGCAGTTGGCTGGGGCGGCATTTGGGAATAGGTCGCTTATTGGCTTTAAGTTGTGCTCTGACCGGCATCGCGTTGATCGGCTATGCGCTGGCGCCGAGCCTTGGCGTTATTCTCATCTGCGCCATCATCATCGGTATCGCCGCTGGTGCGACAGACGCGACGGTAAATGGCTACGTTGCGAAAAATTTTGGCGACCGACTCATGCAATGGCTGCACGCCAGTTTTGGCGTTGGCATCACCATTGGCCCAGTCGTCATGACACTCATTCTGGCCCAGCAATTATCCTGGCAGTTAGGCTACACCATTCATGCCGGGTTGCAGTTAATTCTGGCGCTCCTGTTTTTTGTGACGGCCGGAATCTGGCTCGCCGGGAAAAAATCATCTGCCACGCCGCAACAGGACAAACATGCCGCTGACCATCACGACACCACGATGTTGCGTTCACTGACAGACATCCGCATTTGGTTAGCGATGGCCAGCTTCTTTTTCTATTGCGGGCTGGAATATTCAGTTGGTTTATGGACCTTTAGTTTGCTCACCGAAAACCGCGGTGTCAGCACCGCGCAAGCGGGTCTCTGGGTCAGTATTTACTGGGGGATGTTTACCGTGGGTCGCATGGTGATGGGTACCATTGCGCACAAGCTTGCCCCAACCCGGATGATCGTGTTCGGCTTGATTTCCGCTGCATTAGGCACCGCCCTGTTTGCCATCAGCACCGACGTTTATATCAACCTGCTCGCAATTATCATCATCGGATTTGCCTATGCGCCGCTTTATCCTGCCATGGTGTCGACGACCCTGCGTCGCGTTGGTATTGAGCATTTCAATAATGCCATGGGCTTACAGGTGACCGGTGCCAGTTTGGGTATTGCCCTGTTGCCCGGACTGATCGGCTGGATTGCCGCCCATACCTCGCTGACGCTGTACCCGTGGCTGCTGCTGGCGATTACGGCCATATTGGTTCTGGTGTCGTGGACCGCTCACCGACTGCCGGTCAGCCGGGACTCCTCTAAAGCACAGTAACACTGCGCACATAGACCAGTTCACATGCGCCACCGCCAACGTCGTCACGGGTCAGTGAACTCTGCCAATGCCACCCGTCGGATGCGTCTACCCGCACCAGAAAGCCCGACAGGCGAATGTGCTGCCCTTCAACAAGATCGTCGAGCTGAGATTGTATGAAGTCATCACCAGGGATCATATGCATGTTGGCACTGGACTGCTCAATTTCTCGTCGTGGAATCGGAAAATCCTTGGTCGACCAACGATACCAGCGCCCCGATTGAGATATGTCGATATTGGCCAATACCGTTTCATCGGACATGCGCCCCCACCCTAACGCCAGATCGTACGGCGACAAATCAGCTTCCCGACCCGTTCGGTAACGTTTTTTGGCAAGAATTTTTGCCTCAATATCAAAATCCGCCAAGGGGGTAATGCGATAGTCTCCCAGGTTGAAGGACTTTCCATTTACGAGCGGTTGCTGCATTGGCACCTGCGAAGCCACCACACCCGGCCCCAGCGTCACGGTCTTGGCAGGCATAAATTGCAAGGCGATCACCGCCAGTGCCGCTATCAGCAATAATTTTTTCATGAATCTGTTTCGAACCTCACGAAGCCATAGCGTTCTGCTGTGCACGCCGAATGAGCAGTAAACCACAGTTAAGCACGTTCGTTTAGCGTTCGCACATTGTGTGGCGCTGTCTATACTGCCAGTTAACGACTGCTTCAAGTTAACTGCGCATGCACCAAGACGCAACGCTTCGCCTTACGGTTTCAAACATGCCACCGCTGTATTGGCGGTTTGTCGCTGCCGTTTTTTTTGTATTGTTCATCGCCAGCGGTTGCGCACCCGATCACGCGCCACCTTTCCGGGTGGGTTTAAATAACTGGCCAGGCTATGCGCCACTGTACCTGAGCAGTTTACTCAACCCCGCTTCCGCGTCCGATTTTCAGCTGATCCCCATGGCATCATCGGCCGATGTTATGCATGGCATTCGCAGTGGCACTCTGGAAGCCGGCGCCTTAACCCTCGATGAAGTCATTACGTTAGCGAACGACGGTATCGCGTTGCGCATTGTACTGATATTCGATATTTCTATGGGCGGCGACGCCATTCTCGGCAAACCCTTTATCAAATCATTGACAGATTTACGCAATCGTACCGTTGCCGTTGAAAATTCCACGGTGAGTGCGTTGGTACTGCGTCGGGCCATGGAAACCGCACAATTAACTGAAAAAGATATTGAACTGCTGTATTGCCCGCTTCAGAACCACCTGACTTGCTTCAACGAAGCCGATGCTATTGTCACCTTTGAGCCCATGAAATCGAAAATTCAGAACTTGGGTGCGCACATACTGTTTGACAGCCAGGATATGCCAAACGAAATATTGGATGTTCTCGCCGTCACGGAATCGGCCTACCCGGCCTTATCGACTACCATCAACTCGATGGTCGCCGACTATTACCAAACTGTTGCCAGCCTGAACGCGGATAACAACTTCGCGCATGCAACCCTGGCAGAATTTACCGGCTTAACCATCGATGAACTGGACCGCGCCTATGAATGCATTGAGTTGCCCACGGCGTTACAAGCAAAGACATTAATGAGTGGGCAACCATCACCGCTGGCACAGTTGATAGACCACACAACCGAGGTTTTACGTGATCAAGGACTGGTGCAAAACGACCACATGGCACGTCCGATTATCGACCACAGCCACATAGATGTAACGCCATGAAAACGATTGTAACCATCAAAATTAAATTCTGGCTGCCCTTCGGCATTATGTTTCTCATGTTTTTATTGTTAACAGGAACATTACTGTTCGACTGGCGGCAAGATCGGCAAGCACTCGTGTCATCTCGCCTGGAAGTAGTGCAGTTTGACATGGCGACGCTGGCACGTGAAGTGGAACAGTTGCTGCAACAAAAAGATCGAGAAAGAGTGGCCAGCAGCTTGATGGCACGAAGCGTCAATACTAAATACCGCTCCATTTTCATTGTTAACCTGGTCACCGGTCAACTGGAAATTGCAGGCATTCAATCGCCACTGATCCGCAAATTCCAGAACGTCGACGCATTCGATAAGGCGTATTTGAGTGACCTTAAAAAAACAAAAATTGCACAGGTTGCCTTTAATGAAGAAACCCTGTTGATTAACGCGTATTTTTCGCTGCCATTGCACATTAACAATGTGGATGACCGCGACGGTGTGCTCATCGCCCGGTATAACCTTGAGGAAGATCTGGCTCGCATTACCCGAAGGGCGTATCAACAAAGTATTTATTTTGCCGCTGTTTTTGTGTTGGTCACACTGATATTCCTATGGGTATACCGACAATTCATTCAACAACCAGCGCAACAAATCATTACATCGGTACAGGAGTTTTCCAAGTCACGTTCTGAAATCGACCCCAATATTTCTGGCCATGGCGAACTGCGCGAAATAGCCGACGCCGTACGCCAAATGTCCGCAGACATTGTGCAATTAGACAGTCAACGCAAAGATGCTCAGTTCGAAGTCAACCAACGAAACTCGATTTTTGACTCTCTGTTTTTACTACTGCCCGATCTCTATTTTTTGTTGGATGCGAACGAGACGATCATTGATTATCGGGCGATGGCAGCAGACAACCTCTATGTCCCACCGGAAAAATTTCTGCATCGGCGTATGTCCGATGTGCTGCCCGCACACATAGGCAAACAATTTGTCGACAGTTTCTCGAAGGTTATGACCACCAACCGTGTGGTGACATTCGACTATCTGCTCCCGAAAGATGGACAAGACCTGTATTTTGAAGCCCGAATGGCACCGGTCCCGCATGTCGATCAAGTCGTCATCGTCGTACGTGACGTGACGCAACAAAAACAAAATGAGTTACTGATATTACATCAGGCGCACTATGACGCCTTAACAGATCTGCCGAATCGCTACCTTGCACTGACGCGTCTGGAAGAATTGATGGCTGCGGCAAAACAGGGCCAAGGATCGATTGCGGTGTTATTTCTCGACCTGGATGACTTTAAAAAAATCAACGATACCTTGGGTCACACCGCAGGCGATGAGGTGCTGATTGAAACGGCGCAACGGCTGACCCGCTGTGTCAGTGACAAGGACACGGTCGCGCGTTTAGGGGGAGATGAATTTGTCATTCTATTCAACCAGGTCGACTCGCCTCAACACCTGTTACAAACCGTAAAACAAATCAGTTTTGAATTGCATCAACCCATTCAGAGTGAAAACCGCGATCTGCTGATCGCCACCAGCATGGGCGTATCCATTTACCCCGGCGATGGGGAAACCGCGACCGATCTGTTGCGCAACGCGGATACCGCGATGTACCACTCTAAAGCGCATGGTAAGAATCAGTATTCCTTTTTCACCAGTGACATGAACGCCAACATGAGTCGGCGATTGCGCATTGAGGAATGCATGGTACGCGCGTTGGAAAACCAGGAATATGAAGTCTACTACCAGCCGCAATTTGACCTGCGCCAACGCAGACTGGTGGGTGCCGAAGCATTGCTGCGTTGGCATTCGCCGGAGCTGGGTTTGGTGTCTCCGGCTGAATTTATTCCCATTGCGGAACAAAATGGCAAGATCATCGCCATCGGTCATTTCGTTATTGAACAGGCGGTGGCGCAGTGTGCCGAATGGGTTGACAGGCTTACCCCAGAGTTTCGTATCGCCGTCAATCTGTCGCCGCGCCAGTTCCGGGATAAGGATGTCCTGAAGGTTGTCAGTCAATGCATGGCCAAGCATCAATTGGCGGGTCACCATCTTGAATTTGAAGTCACCGAAGGGGTGTTACTGCGCGGCTACGATACCGTAAACGACGTACTCACCGGCCTGCATGAACAAGGCATATCCATTTCCATGGACGACTTCGGTACCGGCTATTCGTCATTGAGTTACCTGCAGGATTATCCATTCGATATGGTAAAAATCGACCGCTCGTTTGTCAGCAACATGACCACGTCTGACCATTCGCGCGAACTGGTGAAAGCCATCATCAGCATGGCACACAGCCTGCAACTTAAAGTGCTCGCCGAGGGTGTGGAAACCGCAGAACAGGCCATGTTATTACTGGAATTTGACTGTGACCTGATTCAGGGTTTCCTGATGGGACAAGCTGTTTCCGCCAAAGACTTTTCCGAGCATTGGCGATCGCCGACCGCCGCAAGCGACCTATTAACGCAATAGCCTGCAGGTCGCCCGTGTTGCGGCATTATTCTAGGGTTTAATCGGACGCAAGTTCAACAGATGGATCAATCGTTCCGGAATGCCGTTGTGTACCTGGGGTCGGACAAACGGGTTATCCTCGGTCACCCAGCCGGTAAACCGCCGTGTTGAATATTCATACCAGATAGGGTTGGCAAACAAGGGGATAACCGGCATGTTATCTGCCACGGTTTTTTGGATGCTGGTCATGAGTACATGCTGCCTTGCAACATCATCGGTCAGCGCGAATTCAGCCAGCCAACGCTGAATGGATTCCGACTGCCACTGATGCATCGCTTGATCCAATACTCGGCCCTTGACCATATTGTTGGGTGAAAACATGTCGTTATACACTTTCCACGGTGTAATACCCGGACTGGTCCACATCACGTAAATATCAAACTCTCCCGTTGGAATACGGCCGAACCATTTGTTTTCATCCATGGCCTCGACATTCGCGTCCAAACCCACTGCTCGGAAATTCTCAACAATGGTTAAAACCGCGTTATACCAATCTGTCCAACCGCTGGGCACAGAAACGTTAAACGTCAGCGGTTGCCCATTCGGCTGATCGCGCCAACCGTCACCATCACTGTCAACATACCCGGCAGCGGCAAGCGCGGCTTCGGTCGCTTTCGGGTCATACTGCATGAGTTTTTTGTACGGTTGCAGAGCCTGTTCATCGTACCATGAGGCATACAGGGGCCCGGTACCCACCGGCCACAATGTTGGGCTGGTCAGACCAAAGGTATCAACGTCTCTCAGTTGCTGCCGGTCGATAGCCATACTCAAAGCTGTACGGAATTTTCCGTCATTGAATGGCGCTTTCGTGGTGTTAAATTGCAGGTTGGTGTTCGCACCCGGAGCCAGCCAAACTTTGTTTGTGTCCAGGTGATCGGTGTATTGCTCGCCGGGTTGGTTAATGCCTTCACCCATCCAGTCAATTTTCCCGCGCCGCGCCGCAGCCCATAATTGTTCATTTCCGGAGTAGTGCGGAAAGCGCAGACAATCTATGTGCAGATTCGCTGCATCGTAATAAAAAGGATTGCGGCAGATTTTAAAATAGGTGGTGGTAAAGGCGTCGACCTCTGAAAAAGGACCGGTACCCACCGGATTGTTATTCGGGTAATTCAGTGGGTCCGCAATGTCGGCAAAGATGTGCTGTGGCAGCGGATACAACCGACCAATAGACTGATGGGCTAGCGCATTGGGTTGCGCCAGAAAAAACGTCACACTGTAATCATTGTTGGCCACGACATCCGTCACCAACCCCGTTTGCTTCTGCGCATTGTACAGGTCGATGTTTATCGGATACTCAGGGTGCGCCTTCGCATACTCAACGGTAAAGACAACGTCTTTGGCCGTGAAAGCTTTGCCATCGGACCATTTCACACCTTTGCGCAACTGATAGGTTACACTGCGAAAATCCCGGCTCAGTTCAACCGATTCCGCTAACCGAGGATAGTCATTTTCAGGGTGCCACACGTTGAATATCCACAACGGTTCGTAAATGAAATCTGTGGCGTAACCGGAACCGACCGTCGCATCGAACGGATTAAAATTCCGTTCGTAACTGAAGGTATGAGTGGGTACCAAGGTCAGATCGGTACTGGCAAATACACTGGATGCAACCAGCCCTGCCGTAATCAAGCATTGTTTTAACATGGGAAATGTCTCTTTGTTTTTTTAATTGGTTATCACGCCGCTGCCGAAACAGCGGCTGTATGAAAATCCCTCTATTGGCGCTGTGTCAGCAAACTGAGATAGCTCGCCCACGCAGACTGCCAGTTGATGGCCACTTCGTTGGTGGCCCAAGAGTCCTGATGATCGATGTACACCTGCATTGGTGCTTTGTTGAACAGAGGCGCTGCCGCAGTGTCGCCTTTCAGTTCAACAGAATTTGGTCCGCCAGCCAGTAGGCCGTAAGGTTGTGGGGCCTCCTGCGACACGAGTGGCCGGAAATGCGGCCGCTGAACATGGAAGCGGCTGTTTCCGGTGGCGAAAATCACTCCATGCGGATTCAACCCGAAAAACCAATGACTGGAGCGATACGCTGCCTGCCAATAACGTTCATTACCGGTCAATCGATGCAACCACAGCAGTTGCGTGCCCACGGTTGCAATGATGCCATTACTGCCCCAGCTAAACGCTTTCTCGGGACCGGCGTAGAGAATTCCATAAGGGTTTTGTGCCTGCTGTTGAAGAAGCGTCTCAAACTGAGATTCAACCCGCGCCAGCAATTGGTCAGAGAATCCGGTGCCATCGGACGGTTGCATCAGGGCCGAAAACAGCACCAGGAAACGTACGTTCATCCAATCTGGGGTTTCATCGCCGAAACGCGATTGCGCGGCCAGTGCCAACAGCAGTTCCCTATCGGCTGGTGACAAACGTTCACCTTGCCAGCCGCGTGACACGCGCGCCAGTAGACGCTCGTCGTCATCGTTGGCATCGGTATAGGGACCGCCATATTCATAACCATCATAGCGATCTTCGATCATGATCCGTTGCGGGTTCGCGTCAAGAAATGCATTGGCCTTTTGCGCTACGGAACGATAATTCGCGGCCAGTTTTTTATCGGCGGCCAATTCACTTTGACCGAACACGTACGCCGCCAGGTTCATTACCGCTGCGACGTCGGCGGTAGCGGTGGTCGATATCGGCATGATGAATTTTTCCTCGGTATCATCCACCGGTGCCACGGTCAGTGCGGGCCAGTCCCGCGAATTGACTTTGTGATAAACGGCGCCGTCGTCACGTTGCATAGCCGCCAAAAAGTTCAGCTCTGGTACCAGCAAATCGAGAACATCCCGGCGGGCAGGTTCGGTGCGCTGCAGCGGAGAAATGGCGACATCAAAGGCTGCCGGATCCGCCACGTATGAAAGCAGTATCACGTAAACAGACCAGGCACCGTTGACGCTGTAGCGACCGTAATCGCCGGCATCGTACCAACCGCCATACACATCTTTGCGCTCACCGGTACCAAACACCGTGGCGTTATGATCTTGCGCATGCGCGCCGGGATAGGTGCGCATGTCAAACCAGTGAAATGCGCCTAAGGCCTGATCGCGTACTTTCTCGTATTCACTCAGTGAATCACGAATACGCAGCAACGCAGACGTGTGTTTCGTACGCTTGACCGTTTCCGGAATGATCAACGTGGTGTAATCCGGTTTCGGCAATGCCAGGTCCAGCACGGTCAACGCCATACCGGAATCGCTGTTCAATGCACCACGTTTCAGGTCGAGTTGTGTTTCGTCATGACTGGCCTGACGCACCGTTAACGGTAATTTATCGGTGGTCAGGTCTGCTTGCCATTCAAGCAGCACCGGCTGGGGCTGATCGTTCAGGTAACCCAACCGGTTAAAGCGCAGCAGATACGGTCGGGGGCGTAAGTCTTCTTCGGGTTGCACACTGATCACCACATTTTTAACGGTCATGTCGTAACCGCTGGCGCCAGCGGTCATGAACGAAATAAACTGCACATCGGTTAAGTCTTTTTCCAGCGCAAACTCATAGTGACCGGAAACAGCTGGCACAAAACCTTTGCCATCATCACCAAATTCTTTTTCAAAACTGGCGACACCCTCTGCCGAAACGGCAACATCCAGCTCCCGGCCATTGACCTGAAACTGCATTAACCGGTTACCCCAAAGCGGCTTGATGCCTTCGCCAACAACCATATCCAACGCGATTTTTTTTTCGCCATACGGCAGGGTTAACGGCGCATCCACTTTGAAAGTTTCGGCATCGTCAAACGGTGCGTCTTGCGGACGCAGGTCATAGATTCGAAAACCGCCATTCCCAGGTAATACCTGACCTGCGAGTCGATTTTTACTCCAACCCGGTACCGGATCGGCAAAGAATTCCAAAGAGTACTGCAACGGTTGCGCAGCAATTGAGGTACATAAAAACATACAGGCGAGAAGCGTTTTCATGGTTTGAGTCCATTGTTTTTGTTTTATCGCTTGAATTGTAACCGTTTACAGGTCTTAGCTGTCAATGCTTAAAATGCATTGATTTAACCCCAATGGAGTAACTGCTTGATATATAAGGAATTGCAACGGATTGCGGGCAATCTGTGTGACTGAGATCAGTTTTTTCTTTTATTAACGGTTGACAGCTTGCACGGTAATTCTTAATCTTTCCTGTAATCGGTTACAGGCTGTTTCACAGCCGTTTCCTAATTCGGGTGCTCAGCGCACCTACCAACAGCAATAAAAACAACAACGCGGAGATAACTCTATGAAAACCCAACTGAAAGCGGGTGTTGCTGCACTGTCACTTCTGGCAGCTGCGACCTTTGCAGCCGATATCCGAATCGACGGATTCCCAGATTACGATACACAGATCAACGCAATCAAAGATGGTTTACCACAGCACAACATTGAAATGCTGAAAAACAACCACGGCGACCACCACAACAAACTGAAAACCAACCTGGCGACAGGTTCTGGTGCGGGTGACGTTGTGTTGATCGACGTAGGCTTTATCGGCTCTTTCGTGAATGCCGGTGGTTTCGTTGACCTGACTGACTTCTACAAAGGCATGGCAGGCGACTACGCAAGCTACGCGGTTGAAGCCGGTAAAGGTAACGACGGTAAGCAATATGCGGTTCCTGTCGACTTAGGTCCTGGCGTTATGTACTACCGTCGTGACTACATGGAAGACATGGGCTTTGACCTGAATGAAGTGATGACCGATTGGGACACTTATGTCGCATACGGTGCGGAACTGAAGAAGAAAGGTATTTTGTTGATCGGTAACGCCAGCGCGATTGCTAACGCTTACTATCGTTTCAACGTCGGTGAAGGTGAAGGTTTGTACTTCGACGCCGATGGTAACTCTCTGGTCACTTCTGAGCGTTTCGTTCGTGGTTTCGAATTGGCGAAAGCGGTTCGTGATGGCGGTATGGACGGCAACATCAGCGAGTGGACTGAAGACTGGTACGCAGGCTTCCGTGAAGGCAAGTTTGCGACTCAGATGTCTGGTGCCTGGTTGCTGGGTCACCTGAAAAACTGGATTGCTCCAGACACTTCCGGTCTGTGGGGCGTGAGCAACCTGCCAGCAGGTACCTACGGTACTTGGGGTGGTTCTTACCTGGCGATTCCTAAGCAAGCGAAAAACCCTGCCGCTGCCTGGGACCTGATCCAGTACATGATCTCTGAAGACATTCAGTTAGCTGGCTTCAAAAACATCGCCGCGTTCCCTGCACACACAGGCACCTACTCTGACCCATCGTTCAATGAGTCAATTGAGTTCCTGCGTGGCCAGAAAGCTCGACAGATGTTTGCCAACATCGCGAACAACATTACGCCTGTTACGCCAATGAACGGCGACCTGATCGCAGAAGACCTGGTCAACCAAGCATTGGATAAAGTGTTGAACGATGGTGTGTCTATCGAGAAAGCGCTGAAAGATGCTGAGAAGCAAATCAAGCGTCGTGTTCGTTAATCGAACGTTCGCAGAACCGCTATAGCACTTCTGCATTATGCGACACACCTTCGGGTGTGTCGCAATGAAACGACAATCCTCTCGGATACAGCACGCTTCTTAATCAATCGGCCTATCTTTTTCATGGCAGACGTCGACTGATCGCAATAACCCACTATCTTTAATTAACCGCAAACCTGTGAGCGAGAACTGTTATGAACAGTGATATAGCATCCCCACATGATTTAACCCAGCTTGAAGAAACGGGTACTCAAAAAAGAGAACGGTTCTTAACCAAGTTCACACCCTATGGATTTTTGTCACCGTACATTTTGATCTACGGCGTATTTGGCATCTTCCCCGTATTTTTTATGATTTATCTGTCTTTCCATTTGTGGAACCCGGTTGAAGGGTTGAGCTCCATGGAATACGTCGGTTTCGAGAACTATGTTCTGTCACTGACCGACCCGCAATTGTGGCAAACCATGTGGAACACGCTGGTCATGGCCATCCTGTCGGGTGTACCCCAGCATTTATTCGCCCTGCCACTGGCCTATTTTCTGGTGATGATGGGCCCTAAAGTTCGTCACTGGCTGACTACTGCGTATTTTTTACCGTACATCACGTCAACTGTCGCCGTATCGATGATCTTCTATGTAATGTATTCAAAAGACAGCGGCATTATTAACGCCGTCTTGGCTTACCTGGCCGACGCGGGATGGAGCAGTTGGTTGTTCGGCGGGCTGAAAGACGTCCTTCCGCTGGGTTGGGTACAGGAAAACAGCCTGATCCGTTATTCCGTCTCTTTTGTCGTCTGGTGGAAATACGTTGGCTTCAACACCGTCATTTATACCGCCGGTTTAGCCACCATCAGTCACGATCTGTATGAAGCTGCGAAAATTGATGGTGCGAACTCCTGGCAGCGATTCCGCCATGTGTCATTGCCATTGCTAAAACCCTTTATTTTCTTCGGCGTCACCTTAACCATTATCGGTAACATGAACCTGTTCGACGAACCCTTCGTATTGACCGTCGGCGGCCAATTTGCGCAAACCGCCGGTAAAACGATTTCCAACTACCTCTATCAGATCGCTTGGGAATGGTTGGATATGGGTGCCGCTGCGGCCGTGTCCTGGATCCTCTTTGTCGTGATCGGCATTTTCACCGCGATTTACTTTTATTTCTTCGGCCGCCAAGGTCTGGGGGGCGAATAACATGACTCTTAATCAAGCGACTTTTATCGTGAATCTGTACCGCAAGCTCGGCAAGGGCGTGGTCAATGTTTTCCTGGCTGTGTTTGTTTTTATTACCGTCTTTCCATTCGTCTGGTCGGCCATATTGGCGACACACGACCGCACCACGATGTTCAGCGGTGGGATCAACTTTGCTCTCGGTGACAAGATCGTTCAGAACTACGGCAATCTGTTGAAAATCATGGATTTCTGGACGGGCATGATGAACAGCTTCTCGATTTCCGTCATCGGCACCGCTGTGTCTCTGCTGTTCTGCAGTATGGCAGGTTACGCGCTGGCGACGTATCAGTTCAAAGGCAAGAACGCCATTTTCGGCATTATGGTCGGCTCCATGATGATTCCACCGGTTCTGACGCTGATCCCCTATTACATGGTGATTTCTGCGCTCGGTCTGGCGAATACCCACCTGGCAGTTTGGTTACCGTTCACCATCAATCCATTCGGTATTTTCCTGATTCGCCAATACGTGGTGGCGTCAGTCCCGAAAGATTTGCTGGAAGCGTCCAAGCTTGACGGAGCGAGTGAATTGCGCACCTACTGGAGTGTTGTGTTACCGCTGCTGCGTCCAGGTCTGGCCACACTGGCTATCGTGCAATTCGTCTTCCTGTGGAACAACTTCCTGCAACCGCTGGTGGTACTTAACAGTCCAGACAAAATGGTTATCACGCAAATGTTGCGCGGTGTACAGGGCGTGCCAAACACGCCTTGGGGCGCCGTCATGCTCGGCACAACCATTTCTATTTTACCGTTGGTCGCGCTGTATTTAACCGCCAGCAAACAGATGATTGCAGGGTTAACCGCCGGTGCGGTGAAGTAACCCTCGCGTCCTGATGTCCACCTTGTCCCGACCGGCATAGACCGGACGGGACAATGGCAACCCACCGCAAACAAAACAAAGGCAGTCATTCATGTTTGTTTTACCCAGTGACAGTACGTTGCGACAGAAGCCATTTGTCTTCGGCGTGGCGACTGCATCGTTTCAGATTGAAGGCGCGAACACCGTTGACGGTCGCTGTGAATCCATATGGGATCGCTTCTGTGCCACGCCCGGAAAAGTGCTGAATGGTGATGACGGTGCCGTTGCCTGTGATCACTATAACCGACTCGAACAGGACCTGGACCTGATTCAAGAACTGGGTGTTGACGCGTATCGCTTTTCAATTGCCTGGCCGCGCATAGAACCTAAGCCAGGACAATGGAACGAGGCTGGGTTTCGGTTTTACGAACGCTTGATCGATGGCTTAATTGCACGCGGTATTCAACCTTACCTGACGCTCTATCATTGGGATCTGCCGCAGTATCTGGAAGACAAGGGCGGTTGGATTAACCGCGAAACAGCCTATGCCTTTGCGACCTATGCCGATAAAGTGACCGAGCGCTTTGGCGATAAAGTTGTCTCTTACGCCACCTTTAACGAACCACTGTGCTCCGCATTTGTTGGCTATCGCTGGGGCAGTCATGCGCCGGGATACCAAGATGAACGATTGGCCTATCAGGCCGCCCATCACCTTTTGTTGGCACACGGTTTGGCCTTGCCATCCATGCGGAAAAACGCGCCCAACGCACAACATGGCATCGTTCTGAATTTTACGCCGGCTTATCCATTGACAAACTCTGACGCGGATAAGCAGGCCGCTCGTTTTTCGGAATTGGATGGCGGCGATTGGTTTTTACACCCGCTGATGACGGCAGAATACCCGCCTGAAGTCGTCGCGGCGCACGCTGAATTCATGCCCACGCAAATGCCGGGCGATCTGGCCATTATTGCGCGACCGATCGATTTTATCGGCGTCAACTATTACACGCGCTGTGTGATAAAAGCCGGAGAAAATGGCAAACCAAACGTCGTCGAACAGTCCAGTCCGAAGACTGACATCGGTTGGGAAATATACCCGGATGCGCTCTCGCGCCTGTTGTCCGATATGAAAACTCACTATCCGAACCTGCCCCCTGTTTTCATCACCGAGAATGGCGCCGCAGACAATACAGAAAAGGTTGACGGGCAAATCAATGACGACATGCGCACCGATTATTATCAACAACATCTGCTTGCCGTGCATAACGCACTCGCGGAAGGCGCGGATGTTCGCGGTTATTTTGCCTGGAGCCTGATGGACAATTTTGAATGGGCCTATGGTTATTCGCAGCGTTTTGGCATCGTGCATGTGGATTACGCAACGCAACAACGGACGATAAAAAAATCAGGGCAGTTCTGGCAGGCGTTCTTGGCCGCCAGAGCAGCAACCTAACGATAAATCTTGGGGTAGTCGTGTGTTACTTCGCCGGGCTTTGCCCGGTTTTTTTTGGTCGGTTTTCCAGTGACGCAAATTCACGGTTTGGTTCGATGTTCAAGCAACTATTCATTATGAACGGAATAATTCAACGAAAGAAAAAAGTTCTTCGCGCTTGATCGTTTTCTGCTAAACCTAATAACACCGCATCATTTGTCTCAACAATTCTGTGGCATGGCCGATATCAGAAAAGCCCTCTCTAGGTAGGCCACTAAATTGTTCTCTGATGTTCGTGAAATGAGGTCGCTTATGTTCCATTTCAAAAAACTGTTCCAGAAATTATTGGTCGCTTTCCTGGCTCTGTCTATTATCCCCATGGTCATTTTGGTGTGGATTACTCTGAACGAGGCCAGTGACGCACTGGAACGTCAGGCCTTTAATCAACTTGAAGCCGTCCGCGAAATCAAACACAAGCAAATCGACGACTTTTTCGAGAACACGATTTCGACGCTGAATATCATCAAAGACGATCCTGCCACGGTTCAGGCTATGTCGAAAATCGACAAGGCCTTCAAAGCCGCCGGGAACAGTATTAAAGACGGCCAATGGGAATTGCTGGAAAGCATTTATCAACCGCGTTTTACCTCGATAGTCGACAGCTCCCATTGGTACGATCTCTTTCTGGTCGACAATGACGGTTACATTGTTTTTTCTGCCGCCCGTGAATCTGATCTTGGGCAAACGCTAAACAGCAATACGCTGAAAGACACTTCATTTTATGATGTGTTCGAAATTGCTCAGACCGCACCAGACGACGCGGTGTCAATTTCCGATTTTCTGCCCTACCCGCCCTCTGATAACCAACCCGCTGCTTTTTTAATAACGCCATTAGTGGATGCGCTCACTCGCAAACGAGCCGGCTATCTGGCCATGCAACTGCCACTGGATGAAATTGATGCCATCATGCAACGGCGCGATGGCATGGGCGAAACCGGAGAAACTTACCTGGTTGGCCCAGACAACCGCATGCGTTCAGACTCCTTTCTGGACCCCGATAATCGTTCTGTTCATGCCTCCTTTGCTGGCACCGTGGCCGACAATGGTGTCGCGACTGAAGCGACCCGTCAGGTGTTTGCCGGTAACGCCGGTGCTGGCATTATTACCGACTACAATGGTAATGCCGTGCTGTCAGCCTTTACGCCGATCGAAATCGGTGATTTTACCTGGGCACTGATTGCGGAAATGGATGAAGCCGAAGCATTCGCGGCCATCACAACGTTGTGGCAAATCGCGATTGGCTTGTTTGCAGTTACCATTGTGATTGTCGTCCTTATCGGTATGGTCATTGCCCGCAGCATCAGTTTACCCATCATGGCCGTATCTCAATCCGCCAGTGACATCGCTGACGGTGATCTAACCGTGAATGTCGCCATCACCCAACACGATGAAGTCGGCACACTGCAGCAAGCCATGAAGAGCATGGTGTCCAAGTTACACACCATGGTGAACCACATTGCTTCATCAGCTGACCAGCAAGCCTCTGCGGCAGAAGAGCTGGCAGCCATTACTGAGCAAACCACCGCAACCGTCAATCGCCAGCAACTGGCCACCGATCAGGTCGCCTCTGCCATTACTGAAATGAGTGCAAGTATTGCGGAGGTAACGCAGAACACGGTGGAAGCCTCCAACGCAGCAAAAACCACCAGCGACCAGATGGATAGCAGCGCAACCGTCGTGCGGGACACCGTGACGGAAGTGCAGGAACTGGAACGGCAGATTAAAAACGCGGTCGACCTGATTCAGCAATTGGAAAAAGGCGCCAGCGACATTGGCGGCATTCTCGACGTTATCAAAGGCATCGCAGATCAAACCAACTTGCTGGCGTTAAACGCCGCCATTGAAGCTGCGCGCGCCGGAGATCAGGGACGAGGCTTTGCCGTTGTTGCGGATGAAGTACGCTCACTCGCACAGAATACGCAAAATTCAGCCGGTGAAATCGAACAGATGATTACCAAGTTGCAGGCGGGAGCGCACAGCTCCGTCAGCGCCATGACCAACGGTGCCCAACAGACGGACATCATTGTATCCAAAATTAAAAACCTGGCCGACGTCCTTAACCAATCTCAAGTGGCGGTTAACCAGATATCAGACATGAGCCTGCAGATTGCCACCGCGACCGAAGAACAGAGTTCGGTTTCCAATGAAATCAGTGATCGTGCCAATGAAATCAGCCAACTGTCTGCGGAAACCGGCGAAAGCGCCACACAGATCGCCACCGCCAGTGACGAACTGGCTCGGTTGGCCGGAGATCTGGCCAGCCAGGTGAGTCAGTTTAAAATTTAACGGCGAGATAACAGAACCGAGCAAATCAATGCTGTTTGCGGCTCACACCGACGCCCACAATTGGGCGATCACATAAAAAGACATCAATCCAGCGGTTATGAACAACGCGGTCATCACCCCTGAAACAACAAGCCACGAGCGGGGCTGCGCAATGGCACGTTTGGTAAAGACCCAAACGCTTATGCTCGCCAGCGTCGGACCAACACCGGCCCAAAACACCAGGGTAAACAGACCCGGTAGGAATGGCCAAAGAATAAAAGCAGCATTCAGCAGCAGATAACCCAGTGTCAACAGACTCAACAGCAGCGCGACTATCGTATTTTTCATTGGTTCGCCCTGTTCATGAATTGCGCCAGTACGCGTTCAATTAATTCTCCTTTTTGCTCCGTGTATGTTCGGCGATCGTCCGCAAATTGTTTTGCCAACTTTTCCTTCCGCTGTTGATACGCCTCTCGCAAAGCAACGTCACTGAGAAGCGCATCACGGAATATCAGGTAATGCTCAAAGCGATGGCTGTCCGGCAAAGAAACGTGCAGATAATGGGTGCGGCAATGCTCCGCACCTTTGGCAAAAAAATAATCACCTCGAATGTGGCGTTCGCCAAAGTATTGATAGCCCAGCTCATTAAAGGGCGCTACCAGGGCTTCAATGTCCGCCAGTGTAGCCACTTCGATGGAGATGTCGATGATCGGCTTCGCAGCCAACCCCGGTACCGCGGTACTGCCGACGTGGGCAATGCGCAGATCAGCGCGGCCACTGGCCTGTGTTAACCGTTGGCACTCAACGCCATAGCTTTCCGCCCAATTGGGGCTGTATGGCCGCAACTGAACCGTTCCCCGCTGTAACCCGATCATCGTCACCTCTGCTTGCTTCTCAACCAAACCGGCATAGTAACCAACATCGCGGCCGTTTTCAGCGTTAGACATGCGCGGACCCGCCAGAAGTCACTTGTTGCAAATGATAAGCGTTTGGCGCGTCAGGATAAGGGCAATTGCGGTTCACTCCGTAGACTGTGCCGTCCATTGGTTAGAACTGGCTTGCAACATGAAACACCCCAAAAAATTACTCTTTTCTATGCTGTTACTGAGCGTGGGTACCAGCATGGCCGATGTCTCCATTCACGACGCCTGGCAGCAGCTACTCAATGAACACGCCGGCCTGGCCGCCGAAAATTTTCTCATCGATGCCGCCCAGGCACAGGTCAGCGACGCAAAAGCCAAACGTTTACCCGGCGTGGAGTTCAGCAGCCAGTGGAATATGCTCAACGATGAACTGGGTCTGTGGGTCGACACCAGTGTCCTGATGCCGCAAGGTCAACCGGTGTATTTTCCGATTCAGGATCAAACCTACTGGGATACGCAAATCACCACGACTTTGCCACTCTATACCGGCGGTAAAATCAGCGCTGGCATCGCGGCCAGTGAAGCGGACGTTGCCCAACAGCGCGCGGCTAAACAGCAGGCGCAGAACGAACTGTTTACTCAATTTGTCCGTCGGTTCCTAAGCGTGAATCTGACCGCGGAAAACGAACACATACGCCGCTTGGCCTTCGAGAACCTGGAGCAACACCTGCAGCGCGCCATCCGCATGCAAGAAGAGGGGTCTATTGCCTACACCGAACGCCTGCAGGCAGAGGTTGAGCGCGACAAGGCACGGCGAGAATGGCGCAACGCTCACGCCGAACATGAGCTGGCAGTCAGCGCGTATCGTGCATTGTTTACATCGCAGGTTGCACTGCCAGACCAGTCGCTCAGTTTCCGCACCTACCAGCACTTAAACGACAATGCACTGGCGCTGCGGGCTGTTCGGAATCATCCGGGTGTCGCCCAAATCAATGCACAACAGGCTAAAGCGCAAGCCGGCCTGCAGGCCAGTCGCGCCGAATTCTTACCCACTGTGGCGTTGTTTGCCAATGTGGAACTCGCCACGGATGACCTGACTCAATTGGACCCGGAGTGGGCTGCGGGCATTCATGTGCAATGGAAGCTCTTTGGTCAGAGTAACCGTTTCAAAGCCAGTGCCCGTTATAAAGCGTCCATAGACGCCGCGGATTTGAAACGGTCGCAGGCGACCAGAGACATCCGCATTCTGATCGAACAGAAACAGACGACCATTGCGTACGCCGAAGAAAGTTATCTGGCACTGCAGTCCAGCATCACCCTGGCCGAAGAAAATCTTCGTCTTCGGCAGTCTGCTTTTGCCCAAGGTATCGCCACGTCGCTCGATGAAATTGACGCCCAGTTGTTGCTGACCGGTTTGCAGTTGGAAAGTCAAAAAGCGCTGTACGACTATTACACCGCACTTTCTGAACTCACGGCTCTGACCGCCCAGCAAAGCGCCTTTTTTCAATTGTTTTAATTTTTTAGCACACACGAGAGAGTCACATGAAACGAACCACCAGTATCATAACGGCGTTGTACATTGCAGCGCTGGTCGCCTTTATCGGCTACGGCTATTTTTTGCAGAGCAACAGTGCCGACCATCTTTTACAAGCGACAGTTGAAGCGCCTGAAATTCGCATCAGCGCTAAAATCCCTGGCCGCGTAGAATCCATTTCAGTCCGTGAAGGCCAAACTGTTGCACCCGGTGATTTAATTTTCACATTGGAAAGCCCGGAACTGATCGCCAAACGTGAACAGGCTCTGGCGCTGATTGAAGCCAAAAGTGCTTTAAAAGATCGCGCGGTTCGCGGTGCACGAGACGAAGAAGTCGCCATGGCTAAAGACAACATGCTGCAAGCACAGACAGCCGCAGAGCTGGCACAGAAATCTCTGACCCGGTTAACCAATTTATTCAACGACGGATTGGTACCGGAGCAAAAGTTAGACGAAGCCAAGGCACAGGCCAACGCAGCAAACTTTGCCATGCAGGCAGCAACACAGCGCTACCAGATGGCGACCAACGGAACCGATCAAGAGCTGATCAGCGCCGCCGAAAGTGATCTGCGCGCCGCCGAAGGCGTGCTGGCCGAAGTGGATGCGGCGATGGCGGAAACCCGTATCAGCAGTAACAAGTCAGGTGAAGTGACATCGGTTCTGATTCACGAAGGCGAAATATCCCCAGCAGGATTTCCCGTGGTAACGCTGGTGAATCTGGACGATGCCTACATCCGTTTCCATGTCAGTGAAGATCAACTGTCTGACTTTAACAAAGGCGCCTCATTTAACGCTTACCTGCCCGCGCTGGATATAACAGAACGCTTCACAGTGGACTTTGTTTCGGCCATGGGCGACTACGCGAACTGGCGGGCAACCAAGCCCGGTGAGTACGATTTAAAAACGTTTGAAGTTCACGCAAGACCACAGATTCCCTTGCAGAACTGGCGCGCAGGAATGTCCGCGGTCATTAATCTGGCTGAGTCACACTCATGAGCGTTTTTTGGCTGGGCGTCCAACGGGAATGGCGGCGTATTCTGACGCAACCGACCTATTGGGCGTCCCTTTTTTTACTGCCTTTACTCGCGTTTTTTACCGTTAATGGGGTGATATCGACTCCGTCAGTGAACAATGTGGCGCTCGATATTGTCGACCTGGATCATTCCGCGGCTTCACGCGATTTGCAGTTTCGCCTGGACGCCAGCTCATCGATCAGTATTGCAGACCAGTTACCGGATGCGCACCGGGCTTTGCAACGAGCTCAGGATAAAACCACATTCGGTTACCTGATTATCCCGGCAGACTATCAGCGACAGCTGATCGCCGGTGAACAGGTGCACATTAACGTTTTCGTGAATCAACAGAATTTCATGTTGGGTAACACCATCAGCAGCCAGGTACTGCGCCAGGTAATTGAAAGCAGTCTTCGCGACAGCGCCAGTGCGTTAATGGTGGGCGGACAAATGAAAGAACAGGCTCTGGCGAATGTATTGCCGATCAAAAGCGCGCGCAGTGTTTTGGGCAACAGCTATTTGAATTATCGAACTTTTTTGCTGGCCACCATGCTGCCACACCTATGGCACGTTCTGGTGATGGTGGTGACTGTGATCACTCTCGGCAAAGAATTCAAAGACGGCACCATTGAACAGTGGTACCGCGCCAGTGGCAATCATTTGTCGCTCGCCTTAACGTCCAAGCTGTTGATACCTGCATTGGTATTGGCGTTATGGATTGGTCTGATTGACGTCGCCATTTTCGCCGAGAACAACGCCGGCAGCTACGCCTCACTGCCAAGCCTGCTCGCCGCCAGTTGGCTGACTCAGTTTTGCTACCATACGGCTGGCTTGCTCGTGGTAGCGCTCACCGCCAACTATCGGCAGGCATTGAGTTTGGCAGCGTTTTACACCACCCCGGCTTTCGCGTTTATCGGCGTCACCTTTCCCACGTTCAATATGAATTGGGTTTCTCAATTGTGGCTGGCGTTTCTGCCCATCGGTATTCTCGTGCGCAGTCAGAACGCCATCCTGCATTGGCAACAAAATCTGTTTGATGTATGGCCGCAGCTGTCGATCGTCGCCGTCTTTGCACTTTGCTTCGGCGTACTCGGCATGATGTTGCTGCGCAGTAAAGTTTCCCGCCAGGAACTCTGGCATCAGCATTAACAGGGCACGAACTATGAACACGTTAATCCAAGAAATTTCCTGGCTAAACCGACATCGTGGCGCGTTGTTGATTTTACTGGGTGCGCCAATTCTGTACGCCTTCTTTTACCCGCTGCCGTATCAACACGCTGTAGTGGATAACATTCCACTGATCGTTTGGGATGATCAACAGTCGGCGACCAGCCGTGACTGGATAGCGCAGTTCGACGCCCACCCCAAATTGAGGGTGATTGCGGTCTATCCCGGTGAACCGGACGACATCGTCTGGCAGCAGCAAACAGACGCGCAAGCTTTTCTGCATATTCCGAACCTCGCCGACACGCGCATTGCCCATCAGCAACAAATCGTGATGGCGTATGGTGGCAAGGCCGATAACTTTCTGGTTTACAGCACGGCGATGCGTGCCATCGCGCAAACATTGCAGGCCTTAAACGAAAGCTATTCAGAACAGGCCTTTCTGACATTAGAAGGCAATGGTATTACCGCCGCACAGCTGGCGGACCCGATCAAACTGGACATCACGCAACTGTTTAACGACAACGCCAGTTATATGCAGTATTTGGTACCGGCGGTCTTTCTGGTGATTGTGCAACAGGTGATTATGATTGCACTCGGAATGCATTGGGGATATCGCTTTGAAATGCAGCGCCCGCTGGGTCACCCGGTAATGGTGTGGTTGGCGCACATCAGCATTTATCTGCTCAGTGGTCTTGCGCTGATCGTCTTTTTTTACCGGATTATTCTGCCTTGGCAAGGGGTTTTCATAGAAGGCAGTGGACTGCAAATACTGTCGGTGGTGACACCCTTCCTACTGGCTGTGATCGGTTTCGGGATGGTGCTCAGTATTGGTTTTCGGGAGCAGGAATCAGCCATTATCTGGCTGCTGCCTTTGGCGGTCCCCTTCTTGCTGATGGCCGGGGCCAGTTGGCCGAGCTTTGCGATGGCGCCTTGGGTGCAAACACTGGCCCCCTGGATCCCTTCAACCTGGGGCATAAACGCGTTGATTGACGTCGCCTTCATGCACCACACGCCAGACTACACCGTTGGCTGGCGCAACGCATTTATTTGGTTGAGTCTGGGTCTTTTGCTGCGAGTGCTTGTTGTCGGTAAAGCGCAGGCGGCTGCCCCGTCCATTGCTTAAACGCACGGGTAAAGTTTGCCGGTTCGGTGAAGCCGAGCTGGTAACCGACTTCAAGCACCGGAATGGACGCCTGCCGTAAATATTGCAATGCCAACTCTTTACGGGTATTCACCAACAACTGCCGGAAGCTTTTGCCGTTGTCTGCCAGCTTCCGTTGCAACGTGCGTGATGACATATTCAGCGCCTTGGCTACGGACTCTTGGGTGGTGTTCCCCCGCGGCAGTTGGCGGATAATGGCGGACACCACCAAGGCACTGACATCGTCTTTTAAAACATTCAGATAAGACTGCACGATACGATCGTGCAATTCTGCCAGTGTCGGATTCGCCGACGGTAGAGGTTTCAGCAATTGCTCTTTACGGAAGCAAACCTGTACGAAATCGGCATCATCGATCAACTCACATTGCACATGCGCTTGATAGGCATCGAACAGATGCCCCAGTTTACGATTCAAATAGATCCGTTCAGCGGTGAACTGCACACCAAAGAAACTGCGGCACAAACTCAGCAATGCCAGCGCGCCGGATTCACGTAACTGCGCCACACTCAGAGCCAGAGCTTCCACGGAAAACTGTTTGCGCAGGGTATTGATCAGCTCAGACGATTCAAGACGGATAGTGACTTCGTCGCCGTCCTCCAACAGTCGCAGAGAAATGGATGACGTAATCATCGGGTAATACTGCTCGAGCCGTTTCAACGCGTCGAATCCAGTCTGGCTGGTAGCCATGGCAAAACCCAGGGCGTGAAAGGTGCCCGCGTGTACGTTACGTGCAACCCGCAACGGCAGGTCATCCCCCAACCGGTCAACGCCTGCTTGCCAGAGCCGGATCACCTCCAGAGTCGATACCTGAGCATTGGGGTCATCCAGCGTGGTCCTGTCGATCCCCGCGTTGCTCAACAGAGCGTCGACATCCTCTCCTTCCTGCTGTAATACCTGAACAATCAGCCGTGGCCAGCTACTGAGCACGGTCAGCGTTGTCATCATATATAGCGTCCTTCGTATTGTGCTTCGATAAGACGGGTTCCACAGTCCGTGAGCCCGTTTCGGTGATGTCTCTTAAATGGGGTTAAATTCGCAGTCTTAAACTACACTTTTTGCTGAACTCACTTTTAGAGTTGCCCTCATGTCTCAAAATCGATGGTCAGCAATTCTGATGAGCGCCTGTGTCGTTCTGTTTTCAACCAACATAGCGACAAGGGTACAGGCCGAAACACTGCGGGTTACCATTACGACAGTGGCCGCAGAAGCTTTGACAGAAGAGCGGAACAGGGCTACCAACGCACTGATCAACGCCGGTTTCACACCCGACATTCTGGTGTTACCGGCACGTAGAGGATTACAGATGGTCGCCTCCGGCGAAGCGGCTCTGGATATGTTACGCATCGAAACTTCCGAACCCGCCTTGCAACAATTGATTCAGTTACAACCAGCCGTGGGATCATTCAAGGCAAACATGCTGGTGGCAGCCAACCGAAAAGAGTCATGCCAAACGGCGAAAACAGATCGTGCCTCTCAATCCATTGCCGGTGTCATCGGGGTACTGACGTTCGAACAAGTGTTGTACCCGCAATATGGTCGAGTGGAAATCAGCCCAGGCATCGAAAATGCGCTAAAAATGGTCATCACCAAACGCGCCGACGTATCGTTTTGGATTCCCGAGCAACTGGCCGGGGTTGATCCCGACATAATGAAACAGATTTATATCTGCCCTGAACAGAGCCTTCAGTTGTATGTTTACAGCTATTTAAATCCAGACTACGAATGGGCCCGGGAGCGAATCGAAAAGGCCTACCGGGATATGTTTGAATAATTCGATGTCTGTTATTGGCATGCATTTCAGTTTTTTAATGACTGACTGTAAACACAGGGAGCACTCGTGTCTGGTGCAGATTGCGGCTTAACTATTTTTAGCTTTCAAAAGTGGTCTGACGATCCATTTAAAGTTCTCAACGAAAGAATCTTTCAGAGGTTTTTTCTTTCCAAGGGGAGATCCCGAATAGTACGCACTTAAGATTATTTGCGATGTATCTGAGGCTTTTGCATCATTCGATGACATAGTTTCACAGGGAGATTCTCACCGTTAAGGGCCGCACCGGTCCGACAATTCGGGCGTGGTCGTTTGAGAGGTGGGCAAAATGTGGCATGAGTTACTTTCTCGATGACAATAACCAACCTCCAAATTCAATGTACCAAGAGCTGGCGTAAATAGCCGTTTCGTCGCATCCGCTTTGGCAGACAGGACGGACACATCGCAACGGATTCAAGGGCATGGATGCCCTTGCAAGCGCCGCGCGTGCATGGATGCACGCTCAAGCGACCGTTCGAAGTAAGTGGCAATTAAGGAAGATTTCCAAAGCGGGCGACAAAGGGGGGTTCAAGGGGATCGCCCCTTGGAAAGAAAAACCGCTGAAAAGACTCTTTCGCGAAGAACTACAAACTAGTCTTAAGTGCTGATTAATTCTTAACAACAAGAGATACTCTGTTTAATCAGGTCGCGGAAGCTCTCGAATGGAAAATCCCCATGCCTAATAAGCTTAAGTAAGTACCATTCGGGGCGGAGCCCTTGAAAATAAAAAACTCTGATAGATTCATTCTTCTAGATGAAAAACCGAATCGTCAGACCGATTAGACCCGCAACCGCAATTCACACTCTGTGAACTTAGCTAAGGGTCTGCCCGACAATTAAATTTACCGGCTAAATGAAATTTATGACAAGGCTGTTCAGATTACACGGTTGTGTCGATCAGTCTGCCACCACAAACCGATTTCGCCCGTCATTTTTGGCTTGATACAGTGCTTGGTCGGCGCGTTCCAACAGCAGGTCGGCCATCACTTCGCCGCTGGGTGAGATGGCGATGCCGATACTGGCGGTCACACGCGAACTGATCTGAGACTTTTCATGCGCAATCGCTAACAGTTCCAGGTTACGGTGTATCCGCTCGGCCACTTCTTCAGCACCTTCAACCGATGTTTTTGGCAGAATCACCACAAACTCTTCGCCGCCATAACGGGCCACAAAATCGATCGGTCGCAATAAACTATTGGCCAGCATTTCCGCAAACTGAACCAGGCAACTGTCACCAGCTACGTGACCGTAATGATCGTTGTAGGCTTTGAAGTAATCAAGATCTATCAGCAGCAAGGCTAAGTCGGTGTTTTCACGTCGCGCTTGCAGTTCGTGACGACGCAAAGTGTCATCAAAGGCTCTGCGGTTTGGGATTTTGGTCAAACCGTCGTAGGTGGCGTAATGCTGCAGTTGTTCATTGGCGCGATTCAACGCCATTTTCATATCGGCAATTCGACCCATCGCTTTTAGAATGGCTTCCAACACTCGGGGATTAACAGGCTTGGCGACGTAAGCATCGCCACCGGCGTCCAGGCCTTCGACAATGTACTCAGTGCTGTTGGTAGCACTCAAATAGATCACCGGAAACCAGCCATCTCTGGCAATATTGCGTAACCGACGGCAGGTCTCGAAGCCATCAATGCCTTCCATGGTGACATCCAGTACGGCAATGTCGATTTCGTTTTCAGCAAACAACTCACAAGCCTGCTCGCCTGAGTCGGCGGGGATGGCCTTGTAACCCAAGGATTCAACAAGTGATGTGATCATTGACCGCATCGAGGCGCTGTCGTCAACAACGAGAATGGTTGCACTCATCTTTGTTCTCGGCCGTCCTTCAATTCATCACCCGGCTCGGGTGATCGTTAACTGTCATGGTGAATTTATTCGTTGGTCAGGAACTGCAGCTGTATCTGCTCCATGACACCTTCGTCTTGCATATCCTGCAGCGCATCTTCGACAGCGTTTCGTAACGCATCCGGCAACTCACGGCTGTACAGCATATTCTGGGGAATCGTCCGGTAGCGGGTCGGCAATACTTGCAGAGGCAGACCACTTTTACGCACGTAGTAGTTCAATCCCAGGTCATGATAAAAGAAATATCGCAGCCCCTTTTGATCTGAAATAAGTTTTACTACATCATCCAGCTCAACGTGCTTGTCACTGACTTGTACACCCGGTTGATGCATAAGCCAAGTCGACGAACTGGTGCCATAGAAACTGCCGATAACAAGTTTCTTTTCTGCGATCTCCGCGAACGATGTCGGGATGACCGTTTCCTCCTTATGCGCGAGGATCACATTAGAAACGTGGTAAACCGGAATGTCTGAATAAACAAACAATTTTTTCCGCTCTTCTGTCGTGCCGGCGCCACAAAAAGCATGCCCTTGGCCTGCTTCCAACATCGCCAGAATTCGTTTGACGGGGTAAAACGGGGAGTCAACTTGCGCTTCAATGCCTTGCTGGCTCAAACGCTGTATGAGTTCTGCATAAATCTGATCACACAGACCACTGTGGTCAGGCAAGTATTTCGGTTCTGAATTCTGTTTGAAAAAAACAATGTCCGCTGCATAACTGCCAGAGCCAAGCAGACAGAACATCGTTAAACAGGCTATTAACGCACGCATAACGACAACTTTTCCGATAACTCACCTCAATATAGCAAGGAAAACTACGGCGCGAGGAAAATCTGCCGACAATACCTTTAACCCTGTCACGAACCTAGGTATGCTGAAGCATCGTTGGACAAGACAAATAACAATGGCAACGAAACAACCGAACGCGAAGTCAACGAAGACGAACAGTGTGCGAGCTGACGACACAGACGCTGCGCAGCTTCATTTTCTGCAAACGGTTTTTAACGCCTCTCCGGACATGATTTTCATCCTTGGTCATCAGTCCACCGTGCTTGATGTTAACGACGCCGCCCTTAAGCAGTTTGGCTACAGCAAGACGGACCTGTACAAACAATCGCTTAGTCACTTCATGGGTAAGAAATCCGGCAGCGAGTCATTGCCCGGTTATTTCCGGACAGATACCAGCAGCCACGCCAGCACCCCCATGTTTCAATGGTTTGCCCGCCGCAGAGACGGGTCGGAATTCCCAGTCGAAGTGTGCATGAAACAATTGCCGAAAGGCTTAAAGCTGGGGCCGCAAACGGCGCAGGTGTTGTTGACCATCCGCGACATCAGTCACCGCTGTGATCACGAAGAAAAACTGATTCGCCTGGCACATTACGACCCGGTTACCGGGCTGATTAATCGTTCGCTGTTAGAGGACCGGGCCAATCTCGCCTTGAGCCGTTGCCAGCGACAAAAAAAGAAAATGGCCTTTTTGTTTCTGGACCTGGATCGGTTCAAGCAGGTTAACGATGAACTGGGTCACCGTATCGGAGACCGTCTGTTGAAAGCGGTCAGCATGCGCATTCAATCGATCCTTCGCCAATGCGATACATTTGGCCGGCTGGGGGGCGATGAGTTTCTGATTCTGGCCGAGGATATTCAGTTTGCCGACGATGCCATGCATATCGGCAAGAAGGTCATTCACTGCATTGCCGAACCGTTCGGCATCGACGGTCATGTGATCCAGGTATCCACCAGCGTCGGCATCAGTCTCTACCCCGAACACGGCCGTGCGTTAACGAACCTGATCCACCATGCCGACAAAGCGATGTACCGCGCCAAGCAATTGGGTCGCAATCAACTGGCGGTATATAACCCAAAACTGAAGGTTGACTGAGCCCGCCTAGGGGGCCACATGCACGAGCGCCTTTATGTGCTTGAGATGCGTCACAATAGTAAAGGTCATGATCACCAGCATCGACCAGGAACTCCACTTCGACAAATGCACCACACTCCAGGCCCCGAGTTGATCCGGGTATTGCCAGATCCCCATCAGCGTGCTGATGTTTTCCGCCAGCCAGATAAAGAAACCAATCAGCACAAAGGCCAGCAACAATGGCATGCGCCGTACCGCCTGTATGGGCACATACGTCACGTAACTGCGCGCGTACAAACCCAACACAAACGCGGTTAAATACCAACGGTAATCGCCAATGAAATGGTGCGTAAAAAAGTTCAGATAAATCAGCAGTGCGATGAGTGTCGCCATCCAATACAGTGGGTGATGATGAATACGCAACTGGAACAATCGCCACGCCTGAATGATATAGCTGCCCACTGCGGCGTACATAAAGCCGGAAAATAACGGCACACCCAATAGCTTGGTAACACCTTCGCCGGGGTAACTCCAACTGCCAATCGACGGATGGGTTTTAAACACTTCCAGAACAAACCCCACCAGGTGAAACAAGGAAATAGCCTTGAGTTCGTCGACCGTCTCCAGTTTCAACCACACCATCGCGGCCTGCAACGCGATAGCAATCACCAGCAATACGTCATACTTGGCGATCCCGGCAATGCCCGCATTTGGCGTTAAAAACACCGAAACAAAAAACAGCCCAGCGAACAAACACGCGCGCGCCTGTTTAAACCCAAAAAACAAAAACTCAAGGACAAAGCGACGCCAGCCCCGCACATGTTCGGTGCGGTGCGACGCCATTAACCATTGATCAAGGCGATTGGTTGTTGCGGTCACTAAAAGGGCAGCTCGTAGGTGACGGTAATCAGTTCGGTGCCTGGATTGACCTCGGTAATGCTGGCGTTCGACAGATGCGAGAAATGCACGCCAATGCGAGTGTCGTCGGCAAACTGCCAGAGTAATCCGGCGCTGGTACGTAATTCAAAAATGTGCCCCAGGTCGGTATCTTCCCCGCCACCGTGCAAATACAAACCAGGACCAAAACTGAAGGTTAAGGCAAGCCCGGTGGCGGAGTCGGTAAACTTCGATGTGCGACTGAAACCGGTGTACAGATAATGGGAGGCATCCCGGGTGCGCATGAAACCCACAAAGGGTTTGAAATCGTAACGGGTTTTGCCTTGCGCAAACTGAAACTCCACACCGTACTGGGAATCCTGATTCACTTTAAAAGTATCAACGGTGCCGATGAACACCTTGCCGAATGCCGTGTCATCGGCAATGGCGACATTCATCAACAAACAACACATTAGAATTGCTTTTTTCACTTTGACTCCTGTTGCTGGTTAAAGAGGCGGCCGCTGTGTGCATACGCCAGCAGAGAGATCACGCAAACACCACCGGCAATGTACCATAAAGTGCTGCCGGTATTGGCGGCAATCAAAAACCCGCCAAACAGCGGACCTAACCCATAGCCAAGCGCGTAAAGATTGCTGGCTCCAAAATAGGTGCCCTTGAGATGATCCGGTGCGATTTGGTCGGTTTTTAAATTCAGCGTCGGGAACAATACGGCTTCGCCAATACTGAGGATGATGGTACCGATCACCCAACCAATCAGCCAGTCAACCGGAGTCAGGGCATACACCAGGAACCCCAGTAGAAAACCAATCACACCAAAGCGGATACGGGCGTCGTAACTCCAGTTTTTCATCATCGCCAGTAACGGAAATTGCGCGAGCACTACCGTGGCCGAATTGCCAGCCACTACGAAACTGAAAATAAACGCGGCGCGTTCAAAATCCAGATAATGGGATAAATACTGGACGATGGAACTGTCCTGCTGAGCATAAGTGTATGCGATCAGAATGCTGCCAATCATCAGCCAGCGGAATACCTTATCTGCTCGCAATACACGTATCACTTCACGCCAGTGCGTTTGTTCGGTATTCACATGTTTGTTCGGCACACGCCACAACGCTACAAGCAACGCGCAGGTATAAAGCGCAATAACCGCCGCCGTAACCCAGAAGGTAGACTGCCGCGCCGTAATCCCCAGATACAGGGCAATGAATGGCCCGGTGGTTGCGCCCACATTGACCATAAAGTAATTCATGTGAAAGGCCATTTCGCGCATGGCTTTGTCGGTGGTCAGATCCGTCAGTATGGCTCGGGTCGGTGGATCGACGACATGACGGGTCGCCACCACCAATACCGCGCCAAGAATGATAAACAGCGCGCTGTCGGCAGACGCCATAATGGCAAAGGCGACCGCAATGGTGATATTGGCGCCAAGAATAATCGCCTTACGGCCAAAGCGATCGGACAGGTTACCCGAGATCAAGGACGCACCGGCGCCGATGAACGCCGCCATAGACAACACACCACCGATTTGCGCGGCACTCATGCCAAAGTCCCGTTTCAGAACAATGGCCAGAAACGGCCAGGTCATAAAATAGCTCAGGCCAAACATCAGGGTACCGGCCATGATGACCCAGACCGGTAACGGAAACTTGCGCATGCGTATCCTTAGTTCAATAGCTCGTTCCAGGCACGCACCGTCGCGGCGGAAGGAGGGAATAAAAGAGGCGGGCATAGTACGCCGCTGCGGTCAGATTGACAATTTTGCCAGCGGTGGTTATTGCAACCTGTTGTTCGCTAGTGTCCTGAGTCAGAAGTGCGTATGAATTCAGCGTGCCATTCAAGTTCTATAGCTAGGCGTGTCTCGCAGTTAATGGTTGTTCCATTACCAAGAGACAAAACAACGCTAGAGAGCTTGAATGACGCGCCCGAAGGGAGCTCTGAAACTATTCGAACTTCCGACTCAGAACACTAACCAGTGGTTGAAACCACCGGCGCAGTACAGGACAATGCCTGCCTTGTTAAAAGTCCGCCCCATACCGCGCCAAGGAAAGGTTCAGTGATCAGTACGCTAATGTATGCCGGTTCCATTCAAGGGTTGTTCGTGACCGTGGTTCTGCTTTTGCAGCGCCATCGCGATGTCCGGTTTGCACGGTTACCGTTAGCGGCCTTAACGGGTTTGCTGTCTTATGACCTGTTCGTGGAAGCGCTGTATTTCAGCCGGGACATTCTGGCCGTACCGCACGCGACGGCGACGGAATTCCCCATCAACTTACTCTATGGCCCCGCGTTGTGGTGGTATTGCTACACCGCCACTCGTCAGCAGCCCCCTCGCCTCTGGCACAGCTGGCAGCTGTTACCTGCGCTGCTGACGGCGGTACTGCTTTGGCCATTCTACCGCTTATCCGCCGCCGAAAAGTCGACCCATTTGCAAGCGCTGTTCGCGCAACCTGCTGCCGATGCCGACTCCCTGTTTTTGTGGGCTCTGCTTATTCTTTCTGGCCTGGTGTACAGCGTGATCTGCTGGCGTATGGTTCGCCGGTATCAACAACAATTGCCGGATCAGATTTCGTATCAACAAACCCGAAAAGTCGGTTGGTTGGTATCGCTCACCGCCACCTTTGCGGTCATCTGGGTGTCCGGCCTGATGCAATGGTCACTGCTGTTGTTGGCACAGTCGCCTTCGGAGTTCGCATTTACCCTGCCTAATCTGGCGTATGCGTTGGCACTGTATGCTATGGGGTATCTTGCGATTAAAAACCCCGCCGCGATGTTCGGCGATGTCGAGGTCCACGTTGACCGCACCGAGGCAGCACCAACAGAGCGAGAATCCGAAAAACCAACTTTCCAGCTGTCTCCGGAACGCCGCACATCCATCGCCCAGCGTATGGACAGTGCCATGAACGATAGACAGTTGTTTTTAAACCCCGCGTTAAAGCTGCGCGACCTGGCAGATTTCATTAGGGCACCCGAACATCACCTTTCCATGGTGATTAAAGATGTATTTCAGGAAAATTTTTTCAGCTACGTGAATGGCTACCGCATCCAACACGCCAAACAATTGTTGGCGGACGCGACTCAACAGCATCTCAACATGCTGGATATTGCCCTCAGCTGTGGCTACAACGCGAAGTCGACTTTCTATACCCAATTCAAAGCACGCGAGGGCATCACGCCCCTGCAATACCGGCAAAACCAAATCTCCGCTTGAGCGATTCAACCGCAAACGAGTGTCCTGAATCAGAAGTTCGCATGAATTCAGCGTGCCATTCAAGTTCTATAGCTAGGCGTGTCTCGAAGTTAATGGTTGTTCCATTGGCAAGAGACAGAAGTACGGATTCGCCAAACCGGACCCTAAACCCCGCGCAAACCCTTATGTTTGGTCTTCTCGTTTCAATCCAGGAGATAACAAGGGCATGCGCATTCAAGGCCTCGACATTGCTCGCAGTATCGCCATATTCGGCATGGTACTGGTTAACTTTAAACTGGTCACTCACGCCACCGACACTCATCATGGGCTTACCCTGTTCGCCAACCTGTTTGAAGGCAGAGCAGCACCGCTTTTTGTCATGTTGGCGGGCGTCGGCCTGAGCCTGATGACCCGTTCCGCACGCGACAGCAGCGACAGACATCGCCGACACCAGGCGCAACGACATATCCTCAAACGCGGTGTTGTTTTGGCTGTTGCCGGAACCGCCTTCCTGCCTATTTGGCCCGCCGATATCCTGCACTTTTACGGGCTGTACTTCGTATTGGCTGCGTCGGTTATTTACGCGAAACCAATCACCCTGGTGTGGCTGGCCATTATCGGTAATATCGGCTTTCTGGTTCTGTTGGTCATTCTGGATTACAACCAAGGGTGGGATTGGGATTCCCTGACCTATGTGGATCTTTGGACCGTTTCCGGGTTTCTCCGGCACTGGTTTTACAATGGCTTTCACCCGGTACTGGTCTGGATGAGTTTTCTGCTGGCCGGAATCTGGTTGGGGCGTCAGCCCATTCACCAACCTCGTTTTACGCGCCATCTTTTATGGCGTGCCAGCCTGTTATGGCTCGCCGTACATGTCATCGCCTGGTTGGGCAACCAATGGGTACAAGGACTGTCGCTGCCACCGGCAGAGGCCGAAACCCTGAGCTTCTTGTTCGGCACCGATGTCATACCGCCCATGCCTCTTTATGTTCTGTCGGCAATCGCTTCCAGTACCATCATGATCTGCCTGAGTATCGAACTGTATGAACGTTGCTCGCATTGGCGGCTCTTACAGTGGTTGGTGGTGGCGGGTCGCCAGTCCTTAACGCTTTATGTCGCCCATGTTTTTGTTGGTATGGGCATTATGGAGACCCTGGGCATGTTAAACAGCGCCAGCATCGACCAGGTGTTTCTGGCAACCGCGTTATATGTAGTGGGCGGTGTTGTTTTCGCAAACGGGTGGGCACGTTATTTCAAGCAAGGACCATTGGAAGGTGTGTTTCGACGAATCACGCAATAACGAAACAGTTAGCGCCTTTCAAGGTTTCCAGTTTTCCAAAAAGACCGAAGCCCTATCAAACGACGGGGCTTCTGTTTATCATCATTGAACGTTAAGGACAGCAATGTCACTGAGATTTTCGATTTAATAAAAATCTATTTAACAGCATCCACGCCCGCTTGCGCGACAATCTTATCGTTTTCGACAGTATCCCCACTGACACCGATTGCACCAATCACTTCACCCGCTGAATTGCGAATGGGTAATCCACCCGCAAAGGTGATGAGGCCTTCATTGGACAATTCAATATTGTATAAATCACCGCCGGGTTGTGAGAGTGCACCGAGTTCGTCGGTTGGCATGTCGAATAATCGTGCGGTTTTTGCTTTTTTAATGGCAATGTCGATGCTGCCAATAAACGCACCATCCATTCGAATGAACGCAACCAAATTGGCGCCGGCATCCACCACAGCAATATTCATTTTTGTATTCATTTTAGACGCTTCTTTCTCGGCAAACTTCAAGGCTCTTTCCGCTTGCACCAAGTCGATGCCAACAGAGCCTTCCGCGAACACCAAGGATGAACTCAAACACATCACCGATATACAAAATAAACGTGCTAACGTTTGTGCCAGCTTTCCAGTACTCCGATTGATCATAAACTTCACTCCTGCTCACCATAACATGGCTTTGTTACCACCAGACGTTGATAATCGACGATCAGTGCTTTCGCCTCTTTAGGTCGAAGCGCATCGCTCATTACTGAAAGATAACATCTAGTTGAAACAGTCTGTTTTGTCTTGGAAAGCGAAGGACCAATCGCAAAATTTGCGACGCCTGTGGCAAATTTCTGGGTGCAATCTGAACGCTGAATACCATGCCTTTCTGTGCTAAGTCGCCGTCCTGAAATGCAAAGCTCTGGAAACTAAAGTTCTAAGAATGAGGTTTGGAGTAAGGGGTTGTTTTCCTTGATTCAATTACTGGTCAACTTTGCAAGTTTGAGGCAAGATATGGGAAATTCCCTTACTTACAGGCTCGGCGCAAATCAATGCCATCAACACTACTAGAACCCTCCCTTTCGAACACAACGCCACCACCAAAGCCAACCTTCTCAACTCAGGCTCATTTTCTCGTCGGTTTCTTCGGTGGTCCGATGGCAGTAATACCTTTTAGCCTAATCGGTCTACACCAAATGGGTAAGATGAAAGAACAATTAACCAAGACGGTTCTTATTGTTGGATTTTTCGTTGCCCTATACCTCTGCCATACAGTTTTAAGCAATTTAGGCCTATACGGTCAATGGTTCGATGGCATTTCGCCATTAACCGTTAGCCGCCGGGGTAACAACCTTCTAGGGGTACTCACATTTGGTGCTATCTACCTTGCGCATCGAAGAACGTTCAATCTATCGCAAAACCATTCCGCAAGTGCCAATCCGTGGAAAGCCGCTGTTATCTGCCTGCTCGGTTCAGCTGCACTCAATTTTGGACTATTTGTATTACTAGGAGCTAACTGACATGGAAGACCAAACCACCCTAATCCGGCACCTTTTAGAGCAAAATCGCCACGCCCAAGCTCTGCCACTGATTCAATCGGAACTCGAACACAATCCAGAGGACCAAGTGCTGCGATTCTGGTTAGCAAGCTGTTTTTTTTATTTGGACGAAGATGAACAGAGCGAAGAGTTACTGGCGCAGTTATTAACTGAATCGCCCCAGGATGAGGACTTTCTGCTGCTTAAGTTTCGTATCTCTTTTCACCTCAATAAACTGCCATTGGCGGAAGAAGTTATATTACAGCTTATTCACCTGCGTCCCGAAACGGCAGACTTTTATGCACTGTATGCCCTGGTCATGCTCAACAGTTTCAACTTAGACAAAGCTAGATCACTGGCCAAAGAGGCGGCCCGCATCCAACCTGAATTAAGTCCCCTCACTAAACTGACCCATTGCATGATACAAGTGATTGATGGTAACACCAGGGGTGCCGAAGCCACCATCGGTGAATTACTGCGCGAAGAACCACAAGACTCTGTGTACCTACACCAACTTGGAAAAGTACTATTGAATCGCAATAAGCATCGAGCTGCACTCGTCATCTTTGAGTCGTTGGTACGTTACAACCCTCAAAGTGACTATTTCAGAAATGTGGTTATCGAATTACGCGTGCTGTGCCATTGGACTGCGATCCCTTTGTGGCCAATCCACAAATTCGGAAGTATGGGTTCTATTGCTATATGGCTTGGATTTATATTGATTCTAGGGCTTGGAAGAAGCACTACCATTCCCGGATTAGAATATATCATCTTTACGTATCTGGCTTATGTAATTTATAGCTGGAGCCATCGCCCAATTTTACGAAAAATACTTTCCTGAGGACCGTATGATTGAATCTTATGAGCAGGCGCTGCGCGAAAATCCTTTTAACATCGACACGCGTATCGATTACCTGAATGCTCTGCTTGCGGAAGGCTTTCACGACACTTTTGACGTACAGCTAACTATTTTGCATCAAGCCAGTTTAAACGATGATCAAATAAACTTGCTCGAAAATATTGTCGCCAAAAAAACCGCTATGACATCTCAAAAAGTGCCCGGCCTATCCGTTATAGATGGCAACCCGGAAAAGAGAAATGTGGTAGCCTTTAGTCGCCAGCAATCCCAGAGTGTTCGATTTACTGACATAGTGGGTATGAAGGAAGTAAAGAAAAAAATAAAGCGCCAGATAATCGACCCGTTTTTGAACCCAGGCTTATTTCAACGATTCAACAAGAAAACCGGTGGAGGGATCATGCTTTATGGTCCTCCAGGTTGTGGTAAAACACTGATAGCAAAAGCCATCGCCAGCGAATGCAAGGCAACATTTATCAATGTCGGTATCAGCGATGTGATTAGCGCCTATCATGGTGAAAGTGAATCTCGCCTCGCCGCTGTTTTTGACCAAGCCCGCTCCAGCGCTCCGAGTGTCTTATTCATCGACGAACTTGATGCATTGGCATTTTCACGCAGTAAAAGCCAGACTGAACATTCTCGCCGCTTAGTTAACGAATTACTAACGCAGCTTGATGGACTCGGTAAAAACAACCAAGACGTGTTAGTGCTAGGCGCAACTAATATGCCCTGGGATGTCGATGATGCAACCAAACGACCCGGGCGTTTCGACCGCATGCTCTTTGTCCCTCCTCTGGACGAGGAAGCTATCACCGAACTGCTCGTTCAAAGAACGTTAAACCTGCCTGTCGATAAAATTGACTATTCATCTATCGCCAAAGCGTGTCGCAACTATTCAGGTGCGGATGTCGAAGCATTACTGGAACGAGCGAAAGACGAAGCCTTAGATGCAGCGATGGACTCTGGCATTGAACGTAATATTTGTCGCGAGGATTTCCTGACTGCCTTGGACGACATTCACCCTTCAACAGAAGACTGGCTTCAAACGGCACGCAATTTGGTCAAGTACGGCAACGCCGGAAAAAGTTATGCAGACTTAGAGAAGTATCTTAAGAAACAGAAACTCTACTAAAAACTAATAACCAGATCATAAAAAATTGAAATGTGTAAAAACCAAAGCCCCGATTCGAAGATGGGGCTTTTGGTTATGGCTAGCGGGCTGACTTAAAAATCAACCACTCTGGCCCCTTTATTTCTAAAATATCCCACCAGTAGAATTGGTACTAGAAGCAGAAATGAAACCACTCCTACGAGGAACGAGCATACAAAAATAATCATAGAGAGCATTCGAATAAGGTCGCTTTCCAACCAAATACCAATCCAAATAGTCCCAAAAGACAACCAACATCAATGGACCGGAACCTTAAGAAATGCCAGACGTTGAAGAACG
>JBNKNI010000005.1:0-153722 GCA_050293765.1 Reinekea sp. | reverse complement strand
AGAGTCACCTAGTTTTTGTTGGTCAATGTGTGCCGCTAACGATTCAATCGTGGTGAAATTGTAGAGGTCACGAAACTGAAGTCGAACCTCCATCCGATACTCAACATGTTGAATTATTTTTGCGATTAACAGGGAGTGACCGCCGAGATCGAAAAAGTTATCTTCGGTGCCTATCAGACGTGTGTGCAGAACCTCTTGCCATATCGCGAGCAGCGCGTGTTCCGTTTTGGTTTTTGGCTCATTAAAATGCCGCTCACCCAATTCGTTTGCCGATGCTGTTTCTTTCTTGGCCAACGCGTTACGATCCAACTTCCCGTTCAATGTACGCGGCAGTTCCGATAGCGTCTCAACGTGCTGAGGTAACATATAAGACGGTAGCTGCACCTTCAGATAGTTACGCACATCCGTCATCGTTAACGGCGATCCTCGCCATACAACATACGCAATCAATCTCGCATCGCCCGCCCGTTCTTCCTTCACCGAGACCGCACAGTCCTCGACCGCCTCATGCGTTCGCAGTAACGTTTCAATTTCTCCAAGCTCTATTCGGTAACCCCGAACCTTAACTTGTTGATCCATTCTGCCCAGGTAGTCCAACTGACCATCGTGACGGAAGCGAACTTTATCGCCCGTACGATACAACTTACCTTTTCCCGGGGGCAATGTCGCCGGACAATCAATAAAGCGCTCTGCCGTCAATTCAGCTCGGTTCAGGTAACCACTGGTGACACCGTCTCCGCCAATGAGCAACTCCCCGGCAACGCCTTGCGGTACCGGGTTACTTTGGCTATCCAATACATACACCTGGGTATTAGCCATAGCACGGCCAATGGGCAACGGTAACGGGCTGACAATGTCTTCGTGAGTCACTTCTGCACAAGTCGACCAAACGGTGGTTTCGGTCGGACCATACATGTTCCACAACGATGCACAATGCGGCAGCAATTGCGCCGCCAGGTCTTTCGGTAACGCTTCGCCACCACATAAGGCTTTCAGCTTGGGCTCTCCGCTCCAGCCCGAGCCCAATAACAGTCGCCACGTGGCAGGGGTTGCCTGCATTGTGGTGATGCCCTGTTGCTGGATAACAGACAACAACCGTCGACCATCCACAGCATCTTCTCGGCTGCTGATGACAACCCGGGCACCGACCACTAACGGCAAATACAATTCCAGAACAGCGATGTCGAATGACAAGGTGGTGACCGCTAACAACCGATCCTCCGGTGAAAGCCCAGGCTGTTCCGCCATACCATTCAGAAAGTTCACCACCGCACCCCGGGGGACAACCACGCCTTTCGGGCGACCGGTCGAACCTGATGTGTAAATCACATAGGCTGGGGCCGATGCATCATCTGGAAGTTCCGGCGAAGTGGCGGGTTGATGCGCCAGCTCCGGCTGCCAACTGTCCGGACTGTAACTGCGTTCGATCACGCTAAAACGGCTTTGCAGGCCAGCGTCACACAGAAGCAGTTTTAACTGGGCATCGTCGGCCATATAGGTTAAACGGTCGTCCGGGAAATCCGGATCCAAAGGGACATACGCCGCACCCGCTTTCCAGACCGCCAACAACGCAACCAGCATGTCACTGGAGCGGCTCATACAGACGCCGACCAAGCTGTTCGGTACCACGCCCTGACGAATCAGATAATGCGCCAACCGATTACTCGTTTGCTCAAGTTCATCATAGGTCAGTGACGATACGCCACTGACCACCGCGACCTCCGAACCTCGGGACGCGACGTGCTGGCTTAACAAGCCTGGCAAAGACATTGGTTCCCAATGACGCTGTGGTCCCTGACCGCACACAAGCGCCTGTTCGATCTCAATGTCACTTGATAATTGATAGTCAATTAGCGCCCGAGTTGCATCCTCAGCGCACTGCTTTAGCACATGCACATATTCAGCTAACCGCAAACGAACTGACGCTTCTGTAAACAGTGCCGTTTGATACTGACATTCGATGATGAATTGATCACCATAATCTGACGCATTGATAAATATTTCAAAATTCTCGAACTTTCGAGGATTAGAGTGGAAAAAAACTTCCAGCCCTTTAAAGTGCAGATCGCTACCTTGGATACCCTGATCGACATTGAACAAAACAGGGACCAGTGGTATTCGTGACGGGTCTCTGGGAAGGGCTAGTTTTTCAACTAAGCTTCCATAAGTAAAATTTCGATGATCAAAGGCGTGCACGATCTCTTCAGATACAACCGACAACAACTCATTGAAACGTGTATCGGAACTCAAGCGACACGCTATCGGCAACATATTAACGCAATGGCCCACCAAAGCATCGGGCGAGGTCATTGGCTGACCGGCTGTGGGAATGCCCACTGCCAGCAACTCTTCTGACGTCCATCGATGTAAGCACAGCTGAAATGCGGCCAACATAAAGGCGGTCAAACTGACACCGCGTTGGGCCGCTTTCTGTTTGACTTCGGCGATGACGTTCAGATCGACAATATAGTCAATGCGTGAGGATTCAAAACGTCGGAAGTTAGGTCTGATCAGGTCAATCGGTAAATCAAAGCTTGGTGTAGATTCTCGAAATTTCTCCAACCAGTAGGCTTCATCCGACGGTGTGTTGGCCATCTCTTCCACGTATTGCGTGAATGAATAAACGTCAGGCATTTCAAAGACACTACCATCACGCGCAGCATTATAGAGGTGTCCTAAATCAGTGACTAAAACCGCTAGTGACCAACCGTCGCAGATTATGTGGTGCGCAGAAAGAATGAGATCGACGTGTTGAAAGTCCGTGTGAATCAGAATAAAGCGAACAAGCGGACCTGCCTCAAGGTTGAATGGTGTAATAGCTTCTTCTTCAACTATCTGATCTACCGACGCTTCGGCTTGAACGATGTCCACCGTTAAATGATCGTGGATAAAGATCATCTGACCATCATCGGAAAAAGTCATCCGCAGCGATTCATGCCGCTGAACCAACTGCGAAACTGCTTTTTGCAGGGCAGCCTCATCGAGAGCCCCCATCAAAGTCAAACGAATTGATTCGTTATAGGCACAGGTTGCGTTGACATCCAGCTGCGCAGATGTCCAGATTTCGCGTTGCGCAGCAGTCGATGGCAGTTGACGGACGACAGGCTTCTCCGCAAACGGATCATAGTCGACTTCGACTGTTTTAACAGACGATGCAGACTTACTCGATGTTTCCATTGTCATCTATCTTCCTCGGTGGACACTCATCAAACTTCCAACATTAAGTACTTACCCTGGTTATCAGGGTCTTCAATGTACCAGGCGGGGTTTCCCTCAGGATCTTTTCCCAACCGTGCGCCTGGTATTGGTGGCTCCGTTGGTAAGGAACTTTTAGCTGGGATCTTTCGGGTTGGCTCAAAAAACCTTAACGCCAGCATTTCATCAATGGATTGTTTATACGCACTGACTACTCGATCTATATCCGACTGACTGTGCGCCAACGTCAAAAAACAAGGACGCGCATCCCAGACGTGAATTCCTTTTTCTCTCAATAAAATGTAAATAAGTTCTTCATATCCAATATCCTGCGGAATATCGAGTCTAAACAAAGAACCACAACGGACCATTCGCATTGGCGCGGCAACTGAATCGATATAACGGTTAATCTCGTCAACCATAGCCTTTGTCTTGCTGTTCAATTCTTCCTGCAGACCTGGGTTCGCGGTCAGTTTATCAAGCACGGCATTAGCGGCAGCTAAGGCCAGAGGATGACGAACGAATGTACCAGCAAAATAGGTCACCCCTACTTCTGGCGCAGAGTCGTCCCCAAAGGACCACTGACCACCATCCAGGGCATCCATAAATTTTGCTTTACCTGCGATCACACCAATCGGTAAGCCTCCACCAATAACCTTACCGTAGGTCGCGAGATCAGATTGAATACCAAAGTAGCCCTGAGCACCTTTCTGATGGATACGAAACCCAGTGATCACTTCATCGAAAATGAGTGCTATATCCAATTTGTCACATAAGGTTCTCAATGCCTGAAGAAATGCCTTTGGTTGCAACTCAGGGTTTCTTGACTGCACGGGTTCCACCAACACCGCTGCGATTTCGTCCGCATGAGCTTCGATATAGGCTAAGGATTCATCTGAACCGTAATCCAACATCATCGTTCTTTCAACAGCGGTTTCAGGAATACCTGCCGCCGCCGGACTGGCATGTCCATCTCCCCCCCGGTGCACAATTACCTCGTCATTTATGCCATGGTAATCATTTTCAAACATGACAACATGGTCTTTTGCGGTCACGGTACGCGCCAATCTGACCGCTCCCAAGACCGCTTCAGATCCGGTATTACAAAAGGCAACCCGCTGCGAATCAGTCAATGCACAGAACTTCTCAGCAACCTGCGCGACCAGGGGATGTTGTGGTCCGATTTCATACCCTTTTTCCAGCTGCGCCGAAATGGCATCTTTGATAAAAGGCGCTGAATTGCCAAAAAAATTGGAACCGAATCCACACGTGACATCGATAAATTGGTTGCCATCAATATCCCACAGATAAGCCCCCTGGGATTTCTCGACGACAATAGGGAAAATGATCTCTTTTAACGTTGGCCGGAATCCTGATACGACCCGGGGATCGGCCAAATGTGGTCGATTCTTTTGCGCAAATGCCTTCGACGCAGAAAACTTGTTAATGTACCTCGCTGACAGTGTGTCAAGATTTTTTTGCTGCTCAGGGGTAAGATCATTGGTACGCTTGACGTTTATCCGAACACCTGCACCGAATGGTTTAATTTTCTTAGTCGCCTTTTCTAAGGTGACTGGTTTCGGTTCATCCGCCGCCGGTTGAGTCGTCTGAGCAGCGGTTCCGATTTGCCCCTGCAACATACCACTATTCAGCATCGCCATCTGATTATTGATAAGCTGAAGTTGCTGACTGAACAATGCGACCAAGCTATTATCGCCAGCTTGAGATAAATGAACGTTCGATACCTCAGCTGGCACGGAGTTCATTGTTGCAGATGGCAGATCCACCGGTTTCGGAACGGGTTGACTTACTGCCATATCGACAGCGGCACCTTCTTTCTCAAGATAGTCAGCTAAGGATTGCAAGTTGTTACAATCGTTCATCAGTTGCCGGAACGTAATGGAAACCTTAAATTTCTTTTTAATCTTGGCGATGGACTGCGTTAAGAACAGCGAGTCGAAACCCAGTTCAAAAAAGCTTTCAGTACTCGACGCAGACTCAAGATCCATCCCTGACGCTTCTGAAAACAAATCTTTAAGTTGTTTTAAAATTGCACTATTCACACTCACAACTCCTTGGGCTGTGTTATTAATTGCAACAGGATTCACGGCAGGCATTGGCATTTGGGCGTGCAATGATGAATCTGGTTGAATTTCAAATGTTTTATGTTGAAAGGGGTATTTGGGTAACTCCGGTGTGTATCGTCCAACGGTGCCTAATTGACCAAAATCGACATTAACACCATATTGCCACAACCTTCCCAAGGCACTCATAAAGCGCTCATATTCACCGGCCTTTGCGGGTTCAGGTAACATCTGTACACCCCCTGTAGGAACGGCATCATCTTCGTTTAACGCTATTTGAGTCATGCTCAACAGACCAGACAGTACCTGCTGCGGACCAACTTCAATGGCGATGTAAGAGCCTAATTCTGTCACCTTTCCACAACCAGATCTGAATTGGACAGGCTCTCGAATCTGTTGAGCCCAATAGTGAATATCCACGGCCTGATCATCGCGTATCCAATCTCCGGTTACGCAGGAAATGAACGGTACGCGTGGTGTGTGCAGAGATACAGATTCTAGTGCTTGCGCGAACTCTTCTGCAGCCGTATCCATCATTGGGGAATGAAAAGCGTGAGATGTAACTAATGGTTTTACACCTATCTTCTTAGCTTGCAAAGCTTGAATTGCGGCGTTGATCTGCGCGCTTGGTCCCGATATCGTGCAGGAATCTGGGGCGTTATCGGCGGCAATAACCACGTCGTCAGGCAATAAAGGTGCTACATCACTGGGATTGGCGCGCACAGCGGCCATAGCACCAGAGGGCTGGGTCTGCATTACACGACCACGTGTTAAGACAACCTTAACAGCGGTTTCCAGATCAAACACACCCGATACAGTCGCAGCGACCAACTCTCCAATACTGTGGCCTAACAGATGCGTAGGTTGCACGCCTAATTGGCAGAGTTGCCGGTACAACGCATAGCAGATGGTAAACAAGGCGATTTGTGTATTGGCTGTTTTGGTCAGATCGTCGTGGTTGTCAAAAATTAATTCTTTCAAGGCTACGCCTGACCGGTGTGCAATTTCAGCGCACTCGTCAACGGCGGTTCGGAACGCCTGAGCGTATTGGTATAGCTCTTTTCCCATTCCACTGATTTGCGTACCTTGCCCCGAAAACATCATGACGATGTTAGGGCGGTCAATCGTTTTGTTTCTAAGGACTTTACGCGTGTCCTGAATAGACCGCAGCAAACCAGGTACAGAATCCGCATAGAAACTGGTGCGCCAGCGCATCGGTTCTCGGTGAAAAAGTGCACTCGCCGTTACATCGGCTAAATCCAACTGTTGGTTGGTTTTAAACAGATGTTGATATTTTGCGATATAGTCCTGTAGTGCCTGTTCGGAATGCGCACTGACACAAAGTGGAAATACCGTACTGGCTTGGTCAACCGAATGACCTGAACGATCATCATACCCAGACACAATAACATGGGCATTCGTTCCACCAATCCCAAAGCTGCTGATACCCGCATATCGTTTCTGAATACTCCGTTGCCAAGTTTGTGCAGACAACGGAATACTGAAAGGCGTTCTGTCCAAAGCCAAACCCGGATTCGGTCTCGAAAAATTTACCGCCGGCGGAATGACGTCAGATCGAATCGACATGACCGTTTTCACCAGGCCGGCAACACCCGCAGCGGCAGTTAAGTGCCCCAGATTACTTTTTACGGAACCAAGGTAACAAAAGCCAGAATCGTTCGTTCCAGTTCTGAAGGCTTCAGTCAGTGCAGCAACTTCAATTGGGTCTCCAATGGGCGTCGCTGTACCGTGTGCTTCCAGGTAGCCAATATCGCGCGGTGCAATTCCAGCATCCTGCTGCGCTGACAGGATAACTCGCTTTTGACCTTCAACACTTGGTGCAGAAAAACTGCCTTTTTCTCCACCGTCATTGTTCAGCGCTACCCCTTTAATGACGGCAAAAATGTGATCACCGTCATCAATTGCGTTGTCCAAACGCTTCAGTACGACCACTCCTGCCCCGTCGCTAAAAACTGTACCATTGCTTTCAGCATCGAATGTTCGGGTGTGTCCATCTTTTGAAAAAATGGCGCCCTCTTCATAACGGTATGGCTGTTGCTGAGGAAACGTAATTGAGGCACCGCCTGCTATGGCCATGTCACATTCATTGTTGCGTAACGCGTTAACAGCATGGCAAACAGACACCAGAGACGTTGAGCAAGCCGATTGAATATTGACAGCTGGCCCGGTTAAATTCAGCTTATGCGCAACCCGAGTAGCACAATAATCTTTTTCATTGGCGATCATACTCTGCAACGCACCAAACTCTTCATATTTTTCCCGGTTCTTCAGGACGTTGTTCAAGTAGTAGGTATTATTCCCAGTACCACAATAAACCCCGATCCGACCATGAAAATTTTCCGGTGTGTAGCCACTGTCTTCCAACCCGTGCCAAGAGAGCTCCAATAATTTTCTCTGTTGCGGATCAATCATTTCAGCTTCACCAGGGGTTACCCGGAAAAATGAAGCGTCAAAGCCGGTCGGCTCTTTCAATATTCCGCGCGCGTTGACGAGGCCATCTTTATTATGCTCATTAAAAAAATGTATGGTTTCACGGCCGGTTTTTATGATTTCCCAAAACTCGTTTACACTCTCAGCCCCGGGTACATCAACAGCCATACCAATAATGGCGATGTCTCGACTGTGGTTTTCTGCACCAGCGATCGCCTCTTGCTTACCAATGGGCAAACTGGCTTGCTTGCGGTTTACGAACTTGAGCAACGCGTCAATATTTTTGTATTGAAAAAACTGATAGGCCGGTACAACAATGCCCAACTGATCGAGACAGGTGGCTGACAATTGGTTAGCCATAATAGAGTCCATGCCAAGATCGATAAGATTATCCGCTATCGAAACATCTGGATTCATCAAAGACTTTTTGATGATGTCAAACAACATATCTGCCGGATTGTCATCATGCCGAGATAGTGCGTCTCTTTCGCGCATCCATTGATGCGTCATCGTTTTCCGGTCAATTTTTCCGCTTGGAGTCCTTAAAAGGGCATCGACGACCATGATATGGCTCGGAATCATATAGCCGGGAATCGAATCAGAGAGCATTTTCCGTATGTCTTTAGGTAAACTGGAAGATGAATTTTGAGTCGTCACAAAGGCGATCAATTTTCTATCATCCGTTTTTTCACCAATGACATTAACTGCCGCTTCGTGTACCGAATCGAGTTCCATTAACGCCGATTCAACTTCGGTCAATTCTATTCGGTAACCATTTATTTTCACTTGGCTGTCAGTACGTCCTTTGTAGTGAAACTGACCTTGGGCGTCCTGACTGACGAGATCACCGGTTCGATAACAACGTCGTTTTTGTCCATTAAGTTCGAGGTGGATAAAACGAGCTTCCGTTTCGTTGGGATTGTTAATATAGGATGTCGCCAGTACTGGTCCGCTGATCAACAGCTCACCGACTTCTCCGGCATCAACTTCCAGCATACGGTCATCCACAACGTAAAACTCTGCGGCCGAAACGGGTCGCCCAATCGGTGGGATTTTAGGCCATTCTTCGACATTTGCCGGTAGTATGAACTCGGAAACCACGTGTGACTCTGACGGACCGTACTGATTAATCAGTCGTGCCGATGAACAGTGTCGAAAAAAAGTTTTGATTTCATGATTAGTGAGCAATTGCTCACCAGCTGTTATCACCTCTTTCAGTTGAGTGGGGTATTTGTTAAGCCTTACAGCCCATTGCGTCAGGTTGAGCAAGGCAATGTAAGGCATAAAGATGCGCTGTATCTTATTCTCAGCGATAAAATCGACCAATTGACTAAAATCGCGCTTAACATCATCAGGTACCAGTATCAGTGTCCCGCCTATGAGGAGCGTTGAAAAAATCTCCTGAAAAGAAACGTCAAAGCTCAGTGCAGAAAACTGGGCGGTCACTGGAGCAGGCGACTGTCCATAGCGCGTATTTTGCCAACTCAGCAATGACTCCAACACGCTCATGGAAAGATTGACGCCTTTTGGCTGCCCAGTTGAGCCTGAGGTGTAGATTATGTAGCCCGGATTGTCGACAACGTCGGCAGTAGTTATACGTCCTGTACCAGACCACACAGAACTATCCAGGTCAAACGTCGAGACGTCTGCAGCGGCTAATCGACTATTGTCCGCTACGAGGCACCGGACACCTGAGTTTTTTAGCATGTAATTGAGTCGCTCGACGGGATAGACCGGATCCAGCGGTAAATAACCACATCCCATACGATACAGTGCAACGATTGAAACAATAGCCCTGTATCGATCGTCTACATTAATGGCGACGATTTCGCCTTTATGAACGCCGCCGGCTTTGAGCAACACAAGCAGTTCTTCAGACTCTTGCCAGAGTTGCTGATAACTCACTTCTTCTCTAAACGAGACGATAGCAATTTGAGACGGCTTTAACGAGACGATTCGTTCAAGACTATCAATTAGCTGATTCATTGATGCGTACTCTGAATGACGAAATACTGACTGTATTGGATCCCAATTGGGAGGTTGAACGACCACTTAGACTGCCAGATTAACAATACCTGAGCAGTAATCAGCGTAAGATGGCATTTAGCGAGCGCTTCAATGGTCTTGAAAGCTCTTTGCATCCGTTTTGCCAATGAATTTTTAATGTTCTGAGTACCAGTGCCCAACCAGGAAACAATTGAGCTGCCAGCTAGCCGAAAGCGAGGCGAAAACGAAAGAAAGGCTGCTAAAAACAAACCATCAAGACAGTGGTATTTAGGAAGTGGGGTGAGTGTTGCACCTGTCAAATCATTCATTCTGCAGTCCTTTGCCGAGTGTTAACTGATTCACATATCGCTGAGTAAATATAAGCTAATCAGGCTTCTGAGAAAAGGTCAGCTCAGAGCTATTACCGCTATATTTTTTTGCATCTCACTGATTTCGTCATTCTGTCGCGTTTGAGCGCGCGAAACAGCGGTCAAATGATTCATCCCCAAAGCTTATAACACGAGAAAAGTATTAGAATTAACTATTTAATAACAGAAAGGAATTAATAAATAATACAGGCAGAGCAAGTTTATTCGGGGTCTGCCCCCGTAAATATGGCGTGAAAATCACTGTCGCTGGCCGCACCAGACAAGGCCCAGCAATTTGAAGAGCTGACAATATCATGCAGTTCAGACTTACGACAATGTATCATCCATCGCCCGCCATGATCGCGGTGCACAAAGGTGTGCTTCTTGAGGTGCGACTCGAGGCCCATATCACGACCACAAAACACGATCCTGGCAATACCGTGTAATAAGGCCTGACGACTGAGAGCACCGACCATTGAACTGACATTTTCGCTTTGCATGGCTGCGAACTCACAGATGTGCCAAATCTGCAGATGCCCAGCTTGCTCAAGTCGCAACACGACAAAACCAGCAAGTTCATTGGCTTCCCTAACGCTAAAACAGACATATTGGCTCGATTGGTATCGCCAATTGAGTTTTTCTACCGTCCACAGCTCGTGACAACTGGCAGCATTAGCATTCAACACTTCGGCATGCCACTGCTCAAACTGAGTGCATTTTTCCAATGTTGCTTTATCCCGCGTATAGCCCGTCAATTTGAGCCGGGATAAGGCGAACGCCGTCCATAAATACTTTTTGATTTTGCGAAATAACGACTCATTAGCATTGATCGGTACACCTGCTAAGGATGTGATCAGCATCCAATAACTGACCTGTCCTAAATCGTGCCAACCCAATCGACGATACATGGCAATGGCGTCTTCGGAAATACCCACACCCATAACCAAATCGTAGGATTCAAGCAAACTCGCAGTTAGAGCAACACCTAAACCTTTCATTTTCCAGTCGTCGCGGACATGCAGGTCGATAGCGAAACAGCCTTTCAATATTTCGTCACCCACCTGAACATTGCAACCAATCGCGCCCTGTTGGCCGACGACTTCTTCACCATCTTTTGCAAAACAGATTTCGGCGAAGCCGCTTTCGTACAACCAAGTATGAAAGCTCTGACGATGTTGATAAGCATGCTGGCCAAAAACCAGACGTTGAAAATCAACCAATGCCGCACGTTCCGAAGCATCTACGGAACTCCGAAGCATGGGCTGGTACATCGCTAGCGTTCGCCGTGCAATCGCAAGTGGGTCTCGCTTCATGTTATGGTTGTTCATCAAATAGTGTGAGCGGACTCATATGCAAATATTGCGTTGTTTTTCGCTTACGCTCGATGTCCTGATAAATATTCTCTGCTTCAGTTTCCGTACACCCAAGCTTCCCTGCCAGATCCGAAGCACTGCGATGGGTATTTTTATACAGCAACGCAATATCCATATCCCAATACGGCAGAGAAAAATAAAATTCATCCTGTCCCTGTTCTAACGTATAGGTGTCTGTTGTTGGCGTGGTAGAGCACACCGGATCCGGCAATCCTAAAAATCTTGCCATGGCATAGACTTGCGATTTATACAAATGACTGATGGGCTTAATATCAGCAGATCCATCGCCATTCTTGACGAAAAAGCCCTGATCGTATTCCAATCGGTTTGGGGTGCCGATAACCGCGTAGTTTTTCTGGTCCGCATAGTAGTATTCCATCGTTTTGCGGATGCGTTGTTTAAAATTGGTTGCAGCCACTACTTGCAGGTAAGCGCTCACCGGTAAAACTTCTTTGTATGATTTCCCGGAGGGATCTTCAGCAACAGCAAAAAAATGGTTAATACCGGAGTTCTTTGATTCTGATATTACAATTTTACTTTTCCATTGCGAATTGAAACCCGGCAAAACCTGCCCAAACGCTTCATCTCGACGCTCATAACAACCCAATGCAGCCAAAGAATCACTGATATTTTCGACACAATACTCAATGCCGAGTGACTCTGCCAACATCGTAGCCAGCTGCACACTGGTGCCAGATGAGTCTTTTTCGGGCATTAATACCGCAAAAACCTTTTTTGGTCCCAACGCTCGAACAGCCAATGCTGCAGAGACAGAACTGTCAATGCCGCCGGATAACCCGACAACCAATCCCCTTCTATGCAATTTATGCGCGAGAGATTGTCTAATGAATTCGCAAATTCGGTTAGCTTCTTTTTCGAAATCAAGTTTCAGTTCAGGGTCTAATTCATAAGTCCGTGACATGGCAATTTCCCTATTGAGTTAATAATTTGAATCGTTGTATTTTCCCACTGGGCGTTTTTGGTAATTCGCTTATCCAGTGAATTTGTTTAGGTATTTTGTATTTCGATAGATTCGAGCTGCAGTAACGTTTAATAGCCATCGAATGTTCAGTCGACGCCTCACCTACCACATACAGAACCAGTTTCTGTCCATAGTCATCATCCGGCACTCCGACAACAGCGGCCTCGAGCACGAAATCCAACTGACATACCACTTCTTCGATTTCCAGGGGATGAATACGGTTCTCAGCAACTTTTATCATCTCGGACTGTCTGCCCGTAATAAACAGATAACCATCAACATCGACATATCCGAGATCGCCGGTTTTAAGTCCATGGGTCGAAAGCACCCGTTTGGTTTCTACGTCGTTATTCCAGTATCCCTGCATGATATTGTCTCCGCGGACATAGATTTCTCCGACCTGTCCTGCCGACACTTCATTGCCCTGCTCATCACGAATGCTAATTGAGAGGTGCTCCAATGCTAAACCGGCTGAGCCTATCTTTCGCAGGAGGTCAGCTGGGGGCAACCAGCTTATGCGAGCAGACGCTTCCGTTTGCCCATACATGACAAATATTTGGGTGCCGTGATCGCAACTGTTCAGAAGCTGTTCGGTTAAGGAGACACCCATAGCACCACCCGCTTGGGTAATATAGCGAAGGGGAGGTGGACTATTCGCCCAATCAGTCATCTTCATCAACGCACGAAACGTTGTTGGCACTCCTGAAAAACCGCTTGCCTTTTCTTTTCGCAGTGCATCAACAACGCACTGTGGATAGGCCATCGAGTACCCCAGGATCAAATGCGCCCCGACATATAAATGCGTATGCATGACAGAATTGCCATAGCTGAAATGAAAAGGCAACACATTCACAATACTGTCGGCTTCAGTCAGCTCCAGGTAGCGAACAATATCCCAGGTATTAACCGCAAGATTGTAATGGCTAAGCGACACACCTTTCGGGTTCCCGGTTGTCCCGGAAGTGAAAATGATCTGCGCGATGTCATCGGGTTTCGACATGTGCCATTCTAATGGGGGAATGTCGGAACCATTCTTGGGTATGTCTTCCAATAGCAGCCGTTGATGCTCAGGTATTTCTGCGTGCAACATTGCTAAACAAGATTTGGCATCCCCAACGACCAGTAAAGCACCTGATTGCCGAACAACATTCACCGCCTCTGTCTTCGTTGCCTTTGCGTTAATCGCGACGACAATCGCGCCCACGCTCCATAGTGCATAAAACGTAGCAATGTAGGCTGCAGAATTATCCACCATGACAACAACTCGAGTACCGTAAGTCACACCTTTTGCCTTCAACACAGCAGATATGTATGAAATTGAGTTCATCAATTCTGCATAGGTCCAGGTGCCAGTCTGATCCGTCACAGCAAGACAATTGCTAAAACTGGTCGTATTCTTTCGAAAACGTTCCGGTAAAAGATCCAGAAGCATACGTCCCCCTGTCATCCGAATTTCCTGGTGAAATTACGATTTTTTATTGCCGATAAAGCGCATCAAATTATCGATAGAATCGAGATTATCAGGAATCATTTCATGAGTCTCAACTTTAACTTGAAGGTCGTCATTCAAAAATGCAACCAATTCCAAAATCCCCATTGAATCCAGAATACCGCTAGACAAGAATGATTGACTGTCGTCAAGCTGACTTTCGTCATCGGTAAACAGGTAGTTTTCCAGAATAAACTGTCTCAGTTGGGATTTATTGTTCATGTCATTACTCATTGTTTTCGATTCCTGCGGTTTAAACTAAAAATTGTCATACGCAATGGCTTGCGTGGATAAAATACCCATGAAGGCTTGCGATTCAGCGGTGTTCAACGCTGTCTTTCGTGCTTTCGCTATCAGGCGGTTAACTTTTTTACTGTCAAAAATATTAAAGCGGTTCATATTCTGATCGGACAACAATGTTAAGACATCCTCCCTACGGGCAAGTACCGACAGAAGCTGACTGTCTGGTGCACGAAAGGGTTGTTTATACCGGTTAACAATCGCCTCAGGAAGAACAGATTTCACCGCCTGCTTTAAAATATACTTTTCATTCAATACCTTCATTTTCAGACTATTCGGCAGTCGCGACGCAAAATCGATAACCCGATGATCGAGAAACGGGAAACGACCCTCTATCGAGTTTTTCATCAGCATCCGATCACCCTGTGAAGATAAAAGATAACCAGGCATAAGTAGCTTAGACTCGATGAATTGAGCGCGATTAAATGGCTGTAACCCCGACATCTGGTACTCGAAGGATTTACGCAAAACATCCTCAGCATTACTGCTAAGCTCAGCAGCAAATTCAGAAGAATAAAAAAGCTTCGATTTTGAGGTCGCCAGCCAGCGCGGTAAATGCGAGAAAAAGAGATGATCCGGCTGATCAATCGCAATACCAAAAAATTGCCGCAGGTACTCAGCCCCACCGCTTGCCGGCAAGCTCATGTAGGGATATAACTTTTTAAGCAACAAAGGCCGCCAGCTTGAGTTCTGTTGTTTTGACCAGAATGCTCGTACCTTGGTTTCTTTAAAAATGTCGTAGCCCCCAAACACCTCATCGGCACCTTCTCCCGTCAAAACAACCTTTAAGCCCTGTTGCGCGACAAACCCGGACAGCAACCCCATTGGCACTGGCGCTGCTCTTAAAATGGGACATTCGATATATTGCAGAGATTCAAGCAATTGGTTGGCGATATCGTTTACCGACACTCTTATTTCGTGATGTTTGGAATTTAACGCACTCTGGACTGAATGCTGAAACACAGACTCATCATACTCTTGCTCTTCAAAGCTTAACGAAAAGGAATGAAGCGATTGCGGAGAAATTTTTTGTGTCAGAGCAGTGATAGCTGAAGAGTCCAGTCCGCCTGATAGGTAAGTACCGACGGGGACATCAGACCGAAGCCTGATGCGGGTTGCATCGTTCAGCAACTCATACAACTCACTGCTTAATGTAGATTCACTCACCGCATCTGCGGCGGCAGGTTCGTAAAGCCAGTTCCAATAAGTTTTATGCTCCACTTTTTCAGGTGTAAACAAAACCATTTCACCTGGCTGCACGGTTGAAATTTCTTGATAGATCGTTTCAGCACCGACAGGTGTCCAGAAAGTGAAAATCTGGTCCAGCGCACCGGCACTCAACGTCGGACGCCGTTCAAGTGCCGGCTTAATAGCTTTTATTTCACTACCAAAGCACAAGCGATTATTTTGAAATGAATAAAAAAGAGGACAGATACCAACCCGATCACGAGTCAGTAACAGCGACATATTTCTGGGATCCCAGATAGCTAATGCGAATTGACCATTCAGACGATTAACAAATTCCAAACCGTATGCGAGATAAGCTTGTAACACGACTTCAGTATCGGAATCGGTATGAAACCTGTGGCCTTTTAGTTTAAGCTCAGCGCGTAATTCAATGTAGTTAAAGACTTCACCGTTATACAACAGACAAACGCCGCTTTCGGAATGCACCATAGGTTGCTGGCCGGATTGAATATCAATGATACTTAACCGACGGTGAGCAAAACCAACCGGACCTGAACTGTAAAAGCCTTCTTCGTCTGGCCCCCTATGAACCAATGCATCAGCCATTTCCCTAAGCAAAGCCGTTTCACTCTGAGACAGATTTCGCTTCTGATTAAATATCCCTGCGATACCGCACATGGTAATTTCCTTTTGCCAACCCCGAATCAACATCCCAAGAAACGGAATGTGATGTTTTCAGGGCCTCAATACCAAATTCACACGCCAACCAACATCATTGCCTGTATTCTGAAACCGGCTATTTAGTTGCGCACTCCAAGAAACATGCGTTGAAACTGCGTCTGCGTAACTGATACTTAACTGGTCCGCCGACGTTTGGTTTTGCCAAGTTCGATTTACGACAATTTGCATGGTCTTGGAGGAACCTAATTGACCGTCAAGCTGTAGGTTCAGGTTTTCAACTAAATCTTTGACCTTCGCGGTAGTATCGTTGATCGAATCTTCCCGCGTTGTCATATTGTATTGATATCCAACGGTCGCTGAGAGACTCTTTGATAACTGCATCTGCTGAAGTCTCAAACCGAACTGATCTAAGCGAACAAATGATTGCTGAGATAATTGAATACTCGAATTAATCAATTGAATGGCACTCAGACTATCCGTGATATCTCCAAGATAAGACACATTGACGGTCACCACGGGATATTGCCACGTCAGGTTAATAAGTCCAGACAATCCATTCAAATCTGTCGCCGAACCCGCACTGGCAACCCACCCCAACTTGACACTGTAATTCGAATGCTCATTTAAATAGTCGGTCTGAAGGCTCCCCTGATACCGTTGATTGTCAGCGTCCGTCTGAAGCCCGTTCACACTAAAACCAGATCTTATGTTTTGGGTCATCCGATATGAAAAACCGTATTCGACATCCGCTCGACTCTCCCCCACCGAAAGCCCAGTTGAATCCGAAACCGTATTCGATTGGACTCCAACCCTAAACTCATGAATCGCTGTCTGCATCGGGCTGGATGTCACGGAAGACTCCAACCTGAGCAGATCCTGATATTGTTCAGCCGCTATGACATCCAATCCTTGCTGCTGATGAGACAACAACATTGTGGTTGAAAAGGATGGAAGTCGAGGCCACAACTCCAGCACATTTGATGTTTGCCAACCATCCCACTGCAAGCTATCAAAGTCTGAACTCAACCCAACACTTAAACTACTGTCTAAGGAAACCTGTGGATGTCGGTAACCAATTGTCGCTGAGGGAGTAGCTGTCAGAAAAACTGTATTTAAGTCGCCGGACAATCCAGCGGAAAAAACGGGTTCAAACTGAATCTCTGCATGGACTAAGCGAACGGCCGCTATCATAAGCGCCAGGCTAACCATGCACACTTTACGCATATCAAACGACTCCACTATTGTTGATATACGACACCGGTTACATTCGCTGCGCCTATCGCTTCCACAGCTTCTTCAATCGCGTCAATATCTGCTCTGCCGTATGGCACGGTCAATACACTGTGATCACAATACTTCGCTAATACTCGTGCTTCGCTACTCGACAACACGGGTGGTGTATTAACGACAATAAACCGATCACTGTATCGATTCTTTAACTCATAAAACAGCTCTTGCATCGCTTGCGAAGAGAATTGCTCCACGGCAGAAGCCGGATTGTTACCCGCAGGAATCACACTGACCCGCTCGATACCGCTCGGGTAAATGATACTTTCCAAACCTAAACTATGATCAAGGACGTAATCGGTAATGCCTGTATTGAATTTAGAAGTGACAATGCTCTGCAAATCTGTGCCATATGGATTGCAGTCAACAAGTAACGCTGATGAGTTCACATCAAGTGAGAATGAAATAGCTAAGTTCATTGCGGTAATAATCGAATTGTCCGATGTATCGACCGAACTCATCATGACCGTCAGATTATTCGACTCACTCAATTCAACCAGCTTAATACGCAGTTCTCGATAAGCGTTTAAAACCGCCCTGTTCTTCATGCCGGAATACACGAGTTTATTCTTTTTCATATCAGCAAGTGTCATTGGATTCGGGTTGCGCATCTCATTCAGAGATGCAGTTCGCTTCATTAACGTGTTTGAAGGTACTAAATCTTGCAGTACCCGATCACCGGATTTCGGCTTTAGCTCAACCGGTTCAGACTCGGGAACTATAGCGTCCTTTTGCACAAGCTTTCGTTCTGCTTTATTGCGCTCAAAGGCTTTAAATAACTTACTCTGGTCCACACTTATACTCCCAGGTATAGCACTAGAGATTAATTCCCAAGACTCGTAATACGGTCGCCCCACCACTGAACATGGCATAGGTTATCAGATACAGGAACATGCAAGCCCCCAGCAAAATCAAACTCCGCTTGCTGGCTAACTCTGCCACTGCGCCGTTATACATCGGGATGGTTGTCATAAGGTTAATGTGTGAAGGCAGATGTTCTGCCATGAAGGCGGCCGATCTGACACGTGGATCCATAACGACTAACAAAATAATCAAACCCGCCGGAACAATGAAACCCAAAGCTGGACCTATTAAGGCATAATGCATCATTTGCAAACCATCAAAACGTACTGGATATGACGCTGGCTCGTGAATCTTATAAGAGACACCTTGGCCCTCAATATCCAGAGTCATAGAGAGTCGGGCGCTTTCCCGTCGTTTTAACATGTCTTCATAGACATCTTTGGTTACTTTGTAATCTCTCGTTAATTCCTGATAAGTAGCCTGTTTCTCGGCAACTGTTTCAGCGTTTGCAAATTCGGCCTCCAGCAATCGCTTAGTGCTGGTAAGTCTGTTTTCACGCGCTTTCAGGTCGGCTCGTTCGGCGTTGATCACCTCTTTTAACTTGGTGAATGCCGGGTTCTCAACCTGCGTGAAACTCTTGTTAACTTTGGCATCTTCCTGAATGATGGCTACTTTTTCACGCAATAATTCTATCTGATCTTTTAGACTTACAATGTCCGGGTGAGTATCCAGGTAGCTTAACCGTAAATCGGCCAACTGACGCTCAAAGGAATCCAATTGTCGTTCTTCAAAGCTTTGCTGGCGCTCAGATTTAATTTCCAAAAATTCTGGTTCTTTTGCCAACTCTGCTTCATAGCTTTTCAACCTGGCAATGTTGTCTTCAATTTCCAGCTCAAGAATCTGGATGTCACTCTTGTACTGCGTAACTCTGGAAGAGACACTGGCCTCGGTAATATCGATATTTTGAGAGGAGAACTCTTTCAGAGCCTGCTCGGCAGTTTCGAGTTGCGTTTTATATTTCGTCACCTGTGCATCAATAAACTCAAAAGCACTTTGCGACTCTTCGCGTTTCTTTCTAGCTGTTTCAGCCAAGAAAGCCTGTGTAACCGCATTTATGACATTAAATGCGCGATCCCGCGAAGACGAAGAATAGGCGATATTCACATAGTCTCCGTTTGCGGATATTTTCATTTTGGAACGCAGCAATAAAACGGCGTCATCGGGATCTGAAAACTCGGCTTCTGTCGCCACATACCGCAGAATTCGATCGGTAAAGATGATATCCCGTGCTTCTTTCGCACGGTCGATTTTCGTTATCTCAGCTTTGCCTTCGAGTAGATTACCAATAATGTTGGTGACATCGGCGTAGAGTACGACTCTGGAAGTGAATGTTTTTGGAAGAATGTAGCCTGCCGTTAACACGCCTGCCGACAAAACCATAAAGGTCAACGCGATCGCATACCGGTACCTGAGCAGTTCTATTTTTATTGCGTGTAAAAACTCACGAATATTTGTTGGGTCCATCAGAATTCTCCCCGCCAAATCCGCTTTTCCGGAATAGTAATGATGTCCGAAGGCTGCAACAGATAGTTTGTTCGAATGTCGCCATTCTCCAAAATATCCGATAACTTAACCGGATATTCTTTATATCCTTCATCGGTCAATCGATTCAGTACTGCCCGGTTGGCCGCTCCGTATGGAGACACGCCACCTGCGGCCAGTACGAGATCCATCACCGTCATTCCCTCAAAAAAAGCAATACTCACCGGCTGCCCGACTTGCCCCATTGCCCGTACTCGGAATTGATAGTCAACGCTTACTGGATTGTCGACCGTCACACTGACTTCTGGGTTTTTAATGACCGAACGCAGAGCATCGGCAATAATGCCTGCCAGCTCTTCCGGTGTTTTACCCTCGGCCTTGACGTCGCCCATTAACGGCATCGTAATGAACCCATCGGGTCGCACAAGAACGGGGCGCGATAAATCCTGATTGCGCCAAACGTCAATTCGCAGCTGATCCGAGACACCGATAACATAAGGCAATTTTTTGTATGTAAGTTCAGGCGCAACAATACGATCATCACCAGAAAACATCGCACAGCCCGACAAAACAGTTAAAACGAGCCCAAAAGCAAAAGCTCTGACATAGTGCCGCATTTAATGTACTCCTTTACCCAATAAAACGACTTCTACGGTTTGAATCATGATGAGTAAATCCATAACAAAACTGTGATTTTTGGTGTAATACAGGTCGTATTCTAACTTGCCTTTCGCATCTTCAACGGAAGCGCCATAGGGATAGTTCAATTGGGCCCACCCCATAAGTCCTGGCTTCACTGCATGTCGATGGCGATAAAAAGGAATTTCCTCATTCAACTGATCGACAAATTCAGGCCGTTCAGGTCTGGGGCCAACGAAACTCATATCACCTTTAACAACATTCCATAGCTGCGGAATTTCATCCAATCGGGTATTGCGGATAAAGGCGCCAACTTTAGTGATTCGCGAGTCATTCGCTTTAGCCCAAACAGCTTTACCACCTTTTTCCGCATCCTGTCGCATGGAGCGAATTTTATATATTTTAAATGGCTTACCATCTTTACCGGTACGAATTTGAGAATAGAGAATAGGTCGACCAGTTTCAAAAAAGACAAGTGCAGCAGCGAGTATAATGGCTGGCAACAGAATGACCGCGAGCAGCACGCTGACCACTAAATCAAAAAGACGCTTCGCAAAATCACGGGATTTAGATACGCGAAATCCGTCTGAAAACACGATCCAAGAGGGTTGCAGGATATCCAGTTTCACCTGATTGAGCTCCCGCTCATAGAAACTAAGTGCATTGATCACTTCGATCCCGCTCAATTTGCACCGAATAAACTGATCCAGTGGAAAACTCCCACCATCCGAACGGCGCCTTTCCTGTTGCGCAACAATAATTTCACTGATGCGATTTTCTTTACAGAACTTCAGCCAATCCTGGGGCTCATTCAGACAATGCTTTTCATCAATGGCGTCATCAGACCGACCTATATAGCCAAGCACCCGAATACTGAGACCTCGCTTATTACGCTCATAGGCACGTTGAAGCTCTCGCGCAGGTTCGCCCGTACCCAGAACAATGACCCGCCGTGAAAGTTGATCTGAATCCACCAACCGGCTGAAGACCTGCCTAGCCGTCAATGTCATTCCTGTGGATACCATAACGACCCAGAACAGATTACTGCCACCAAGATTAAAAACCGGCCATATATAGGATAAGACTGTGATTCCCAGTGCACCAAGGAAGCAATAGGCGACCAGTGTCCGGAAAAACATGGCGGTAAACCCTTCACGCATCAATGCAAGGTAAACACCCATGGCTAACGAACCGCAGCTTAATAACAGAGCGTAAGTAAGCGCGAGCAGGGGATTAGCTGGAATATGAGACTCAGGCACAATATTTAACGCCTGCTGAATATTGAGCACAATATAAAAACTGGCAAACAGTAAGATAAATTCCAGGCAACCCAGAATCAGATAAGGGACGTGCAAATAGTGCTTGCGAATGCGGATATAAGACACAATGGCTTCCTTGCTTTTGCGTTCGGTGACGGCATCCAGTCACCTTACAGAACTTTCTATGGGGCGGTATTTTGCGCTTTTAACAGCAAAACTACAAGTAGCAGTATTATCAACACGCTATACAAACAATCCCCTTTGGCGGTAGAATTTCCTCCCAGTGCCGTAAGGCCTCATCATGCTAGAAGACAAATCACCTCTATGTTACAGGATGTAAATGATGTTGAATTCCAGGGATAAGGATTCGTTGAACACGCCTATTCACGCCATGACCATTGACGTCGAAGATTACTTTCACGTTGCTGCACTCAGCCAAGTTGTCAGCCCTTCACAATGGGACTCGCAACCGTCTCGGGTAGTGAATAACACACAACGATTATTGAAGCTGTTTGATGAAAAAAACATTAAAGCGACATTTTTCATTCTGGGCTGGGTTGCGGATAAATTTCCGCACTTGGTGCGTGACATTGACCAGCAAGGTCATGAAATCGCGTCACACGGCTACAGTCACCAACTGATTTATTCGCAGAGCCAAGCTGTATTTCGGGAAGAAACTTACCGATCTAAAGAAATCCTGGAAAATATCACTCAAAAACCTGTTTTGGGGTATCGCGCGGCGAGCTACTCCATTACCAAAAAGTCACTTTGGGCGCTGGATATCCTGAGCGAATTGGGTTTCACCTGGGACTCCAGCATTTTCCCGATCTACCACGATAACTACGGTATTCCTGATACGCCTGATCAGCCCTACCTGATCAGAACACGAAATGGTGGTGAGTTGCGGGAGTTCCCAATCACATCCGCAAGGGTGATGGGTTTATCGGTGCCAGCAGCAGGCGGCGGCTACTTCCGCCAATTCCCTTACCCACTATTTCGCTACCTGTTCAAAACGGCAAGTGCAAACAATACAGTCCCAAAGATTTTTTACTTGCACCCCTGGGAAATCGACGCTGACCAACCCCGGTTTAATGAAGCCAGCTGGTTCTCTCGGTTCCGCCACTACACCAATTTAGATAAGTGTGAACACCGCCTGACTCGTCTGATTGACGATTTTCAGTTCGGCACGCTATCCGAAAGCCTAGACCGCTATCAAAATACTGAAACCTACACCAATCTGGAAAACGCATTGGTTAGGCTCGCCTGAATTAATTTGTAAGGAAACATTATGACTCAGCAACACAATCGCACCGTCTCTGTGATCGGCTTAGGCTATGTCGGCCTGCCTGTTGCCGTTGCCTTTGGCAAGCAAAAGCAAACGGTTGGCTTTGATATCAACCCAAAACGCATCGCAGAGTTGCGTAATGGCATAGACAATACCCTGGAAGTAAGCGCGGATGAGCTAGCCGCGACAGATATCCTGTTTACTGCAAATGCCGAAGATCTGCGTAAAGCAGATTTTCACATCATCGGCGTTCCAACACCGATCAATGATTCAAAACAACCAGATTTAACACCGCTGATCAAAGCATCTGAAACTATTGGTCCCCAACTGAAAAAAGGCGATATCGTTGTTTATGAGTCTACGGTCTACCCTGGCACCACGGAAGAGGACTGTGTACCGGTTTTAGAGCGTACATCAGGCTTGGTATGCGGTCAGGATTTCTTTGTTGGCTACTCCCCAGAGCGTATTAATCCAGGTGATAAAGAAAGGACGTTTACCAATATTTTGAAAATTGTATCCGGCCAAACGCCTGAAATTCTGGAAATCGTCGCGAAAGTCTACGAATCCGTCGTCAAACCCGGCGTCCATCGGGCCGCCAGTATCAAAGTAGCCGAAGCAGCGAAAGTAATTGAAAACACGCAACGTGACCTGAATATTGCGTTGATGAACGAGTTGTCGATTATTTTTAACCATATGGGCATTGATACGCTTGAGGTATTGGAGGCCGCCGGCACAAAATGGAACTTCTTACCGTTCCGTCCGGGCTTGGTTGGTGGGCATTGCATTGGTGTTGACCCGTACTATCTTACCCACAAAGCAGAAAAGCTAGGCTACCACCCAGACGTCATTCTTGCTGGCCGACGCATTAACGACGGTATGGGCGAGTATCTTGCCGGCCAGGTTGTGAAAGAAATGATCGCGCACAACCAACCGGTCAAGGGTGCTAAAGTGGGTATTCAGGGCATTACCTTTAAAGAAGACTGCCCAGACATTCGTAACTCCAAGGTCATTGACGTTATCCGTGGACTGCAAAGCTGGGGGCTAGAGGTCATCGTGCATGACCCACATGCAGACTCAGCGGATACCGAACACGAATACGGTATTCGTCTTAGTGACAACAGTGAATTTACCAATCTTGACGCAGTCGTCACTTGCGTTGCGCACCGCGAATACCGCAGTATGACCGCCAGCGATTTTAAACAGATGCTCAAGCCACAGGCCGGTGTGTATGACATTAAGTCCATTATGGATCGAGACAGCTTTGCACGTGAAGGCGTACGATTGTGGCGTCTGTAAACACACTGTATTGAGGAAACTGTCATGTACCTAGACCATTTTGGCTTCGAGCGTCACCCGTTCCGAATGGCCCCGGAAGAAGACTTTCTCTATATGTCGAGGCAGCACTCAAGAGCCTTCGTTTTCATGGACTCCGCCGTCTGGAGTCCTGAAGGCTTTGTGGTCATCAGCGGAGAAATCGGCTCAGGTAAGACGACACTATTGAAGAAAATGATTTCGGACATTAAGGACGAAGTCACTTTGTTTCATATTGCCTACACCAATTTACAGGGCGATGATCTGTTTCAGTTGATTATGCAACAAGCAGGCATTCGCCTTTCCGATAGCAATAAGGTGTCCATGCTGTTTGCCATCAATGAGCATTTACGGCAACTGGCAGCCCGTGGGACGCCAGTTTTACTGGCGATAGATGAAGCGCAGAACCTCACACATGAGAATCTCGAAGACATCCGAATGCTGGCCGGCATGGAGGGTCCAAACGGACCGATTCTTAGGGTCATACTGCTGGGACAACCGGAATTAAAAGATAACATCGCCGATATTCCACAGTTGACGCAACGGGTTAAACTGTTTTTTCATCTGGAAGGTCTCTCGTTTGAAGACACTCAACACTATATCTATCACCGTCTGACCGTCGCGGGATTTACCAATAAAGACTTATTTCCGGAACCCATCATTAAACTCATTCATGAGAATTCCAACGGCATCCCTCGACTGATCAATAAAATTAGTGATGGCTTATTGCTGTGTGCGTTTGCAGAAGACCGCTTTACTCTGCAAGGCTCTGATATTGATGAAATACGCCATGAGTTACTGGTTTCAACGGATGATATCATTCAGACCCGTTCCAAAAAGGCGGCCGCCAGTGAAGCCACTGCGGCTGCTCAGTCTGCCGCTAATGGCAACGCGCTGGAACGCATCGCCATGGCTTTGGAAGGCATCGAAGCTAAGTTGGATCATCTGGTGGATGCCAATAACCCAAAGATCCGACTCTTTGAGGAGGCCCGCAAACGGCTGAAAGACGGCAATTAGACGGATAGGCTGTCAGCTGTTATTGACACATGAATCGAGTGAAACATCAGGACCGCGCTTGGCGGTCCTTTTTTTTGCCATTAAGGTGAGAGTCAAAACAAAAACAGAGATGGTTATGAAGCTAACATCACTCCTTGGCAACTCCCAGAAACTCGATGGTGGTGCTATGTTTGGTAATGCACCCAAGGCCTTGTGGCAGCAATGGTATCCCTGCGATGAACAAAACCGTATACACCTGCAATGTCGCTGTCTTCTGGTACAGGAAGACGATCGGAATATTCTGTTTGAAACCGGAATTGGTGCTTTTTTTGAACCAAAACTGAAACAACGCTTCGGCGTACAGGAAAACGAACATTGCCTGCTCAATGCCCTTTCTGAATTGGGGTTGTCACCCAGCGATATCGATATCATTGTGCTTTCTCACCTGCACTTTGATCATGCGGGCGGGCTGTTGACGGCCTATCAAGAACAGCAATTGCCCAAACTCGCCTTCCCAAACGCACATGTCATTGTCAGTGAGACAGCCTGGCAACGTGCGCTGAACCCACATTCCAGAGATAGAGCCTCCTTTATTACCGACCTTCAACCACTGCTCGAAGCATCCGGAAGGCTGGAACGAGTTAAGGGTACGCGCAGCGCGCTGTTGGGAGAGCGTTATCGGTTCCACTACAGCGATGGTCACACACCCGGTATGTTGTTGACGGAAATCGAAACAGATGAAGGCGCCTTGGTGTTCGCGGCCGATCTGATCCCAGGCACCGCTTGGGTACATTTGCCCATTACCATGGGCTATGACCGGTTCCCGGAAATGCTGATTGATGAAAAGCGCCGTTTGTTGGCAGACTTACACACGCGAGGAGGTCGTCTGTTTTTTACCCACGACCCTGAAATTGCGTCAGCGGCCTTACAACAGGATGAACGCGGCAAATATTCGGCAGCAAATGCTGTGCACGAACTGTCTTTATCCAGTTAACAATCTATATCCATTGCAGTGCCTTCATCACCACCAGCCCAAAGCTGGTGGTGAATAAGCTGCATACCGTGGTGACCGCGATAATACTGGCGGCCAGGCTGGCATTGCCCCCCATCGCCCGCACCATCATATAACTGGCTGCCGCTGTTGGAGTTGCCATCATCAGATACATAACACCAAGTTCCATGCCCCGGAAACCCAGCAGGTAAGCAACGATGGCGGCCAGATAAGGAATCACAATCAGCTTCAGGACCGATGCCCAAGCGGTAACCTTACCGGCCGATACGAAACCGGCCCATGACAGGCTGGCACCAATACTGAGCAAGGCCAGTGGTAACGTCATCTGAGCCAGATAGCCGGCTGACTCCACGATAAATTCAGGCACATGAATCCCAGATGCCCGCCAGCAACCAGCGATGACGATCGCAATAATCAGAGGGTTTTTAACCAAACTTGTTAGGGTAGACAACACCACATTGGTGCTTTCGCCCGATTGCTTCCAGCGATTTAAAGTCACCACGGCCAACACGTTATACAACAGGGACAGAGCTGCAAGGTAAATGGACGCGAGTGTCGCACCCTCGGCACCAAAGGCGCTGATGCAGAAACCCAGACCCACAATTCCCATGTTGCCGCGAAACGAGCCCTGCACAAAAACACCTCGTTCCTCGCGAATGGCCGTAACCCAGTGACTAAGAATTGATAACACCACAAATGATGCCAACGTAAACACGACGCCAAAACCGATAATGGTCCAGTTAATACCTGATTCCGCATCGGCTTTGACAATACTGACGAACAGCAGAGAAGGTAACGCTACATTGAATACCAACTTGGATGCGCCTTTATTAAAAGGCTCATTGATCCAGTCCAGCCGCATAAACAAAACACCGAGTAAAACCAAAACGGCAATGGGTAGGGTGACTTGCAGTGAAAACAACAGTAATGACAACACAGCTGGCTCCAGGAACGATAACGCTGATTTTCATGAAATGACATTGGGTAGATAGCGACGAATGTCGACCAAGGCGGGCTTCAGGGGCGTCTGCATCTGGCTATGCAGTGTATCAGAAGTCAAAAGTCAGGACTGCCACGCAGACCTGACCATAATCAATAGATTCGGGAATTACAGGCGTTCGAGGTCTGCTTCAATTTCCGCGATTTTTGCACTGACAACCTTTTCCAGGTGGCTCAGATCAGACAAGATCTTCTTCTTCAGATCAACTTCTTTCAGGACTTCACGTTTAGCGATCTGATCCAGTTCCTCAATAACATAACGCAGCGTCGATGCAATTTCACTGGTGTCATTGTAAGTTCCGGTACCGCTATCAACTTTCACACGTTTTTGTTGACGCGGGTATTTGAATTTTTCACTGCGCGCAAATATGTCGCCCTTGTCACGCGAGTAATAGATTTTCAGAACATCACTTTTGCCTTCAGTACGAACGGTATATTTTTCAATGCGATCAACGTCAGTAATGCCGATGGCGGTTAAATTTGGGTACATGCAATCATCTCTTCACAGGGTTGGGTATAACGGACTGTTATCAGTTAAGCCTAGACTAATATGAACACCTTTCCAATAAGCGTGTCACATAGAGGAAAGGCTGGCCCACCTTTGCCTCGTAGTGATCAGTTTACAAGCAGCTATCGTACCCATCCGATGGCAAAATGAATGGCTGGCAATAAGGCCACATCCGCCGGATCGTCCACTTTAAACAACAATGCCGCGCCCAATCCGAGACTGACGTTGAATGTTTTCCAACGCCAAAAATAGCCATGATCGATACGCGTTCGCACGGCACCCTGCGCGTTAAGTCCGCATTGTTCCTGATCAACTTCCCACACACAGTAAGAACCCTTTTCTGCGTCATAGTACCGCCCATCATAGACATCCTGACTGTAGGCGACCTCAAAACCGGTCACCCAACCGGGTTGATAGGTTTGTTGCTCAAAGTAAGTCGCGCGTATACCGACATCAAATAGCGGTTGATCAGTTGCCGACCGCGCATACGGACCCACAGCCCAATGATTGTTCAGTTTCATATCGACAGCCAGATCCACATATTGGCTGCCGACGATCATAAACGGATCCGTCTGAATATTTAAAAAATCATCCGCCCGGCTAAACAATGGAAGTGCCAGCAGGAGAATTATCACGCTCTTTTTCAATGTCATTTTTAAATTCCTTCTCATCAGCGTTAAAAGGCGCGGCCAATTGCGATTTCCCATGCGGGCAACATCCAGGATTGGAATCCGTCGTAACGGCTATCGGACACTTGCTCCGATTCCGCCAAAAACTGCACACCGATACCAAAGTTGGCATATATATCGTGCCAGAGAACCTGATAGGTCTGTGTCAGCTTCAAACGTGTTCTGGCGTAACGGGCATCCTGAAGGTCCACCTTCACCATGGCATTGGAATGCCAACCGGTCGCAAAAACCCCCTCCTCAAACCAATCCAGACGCACGCCCATTGATGTTTCGTTCTGATTATCAAAGCTTCCCCAACTGGCATCGTCCAGATGCCAAAACATCAAACCAGCCGAAACCGTTGGCGAGATCAGGCGATCCACTTGTAGGTTTGCGTAACCGGCTGCCGCTAAGGTTGGATCAATTTGGACTTTATAAACAGGCTGCTCTGCAAGTACTGACCCTGCGCCTAACAGCCCTCCGACAACCGTTAACAATGCACTGATTTTCATGAAAGATCCTTCTGTGAACACTACAAATAGTGCCAATATATTACACCCAAGAAAAAATAAAACACGCACAAAGATCAACAATGCGCAACTTCGACAATAATTGACGGCAACTATACTGAATTTATTCAAATCAAGACTAAAAAGCAGTTAGGATGATTCCCATTATTGTCGACCAAACTGAATTTTATGGCACTACACCTGAGACTTTTACAAATCGAAATGTATTTACCTAACGTATCTTCCACATCGGATTTACATCGCGCCTTGGGACCTCTCAAGCGGTTCTGCAAAGAACAGGACAATATTGCGTTGTCGATCGAGTCCTTCGATACCAACGACCGTGGACAGTTTTCTTTGATTGTTGCCGGTAACGACAAACGTAATGTCGAACAGGAAAGTGAACATCTGCTGGCCTGGATTGAATCCCGGATTAACGGGCAAAGCCTGGCATCGAACATTACCTGGTTGTAAACAGCGCGCTGTCGGTTCGAACTTTGTTACAATTTTCAGCTATTCTGAGATAAAACTAAAAAACTATACGGAGAGCAGGTCAGGATGAATCTGTATTGGATTCCGCTACTAACGTTTATCGGGTGCTTTATCCCACTGGCAACCGTCAAATGGGGACGCAGTCTCTGCACGGCAGCGACGGCTCTGTTTCCAGCACTGGCGCTGCTCATTGTGTTACAAAATCTGGGGGCGGTCTTGCATGGTGAAGAATTGCGCTTCAGCCAATCATGGATCCCGGCACTCGGCCTGGACATCAGCTTTCGGCTGGATGGTCTGTCATTGCTCTTTGCGTTGTTGATTCTGGGTATTGGTCTACTGGTTATTTTGTACGCCCGTTATTACCTTTCCGAAAAAGAGCAAATGGGACGTTTTTACGGCTACCTGATGCTGTTTATGACGGCAATGATCGGGATAGTCTTGTCCAACAATTTATTGCAGATGTGGTTTTTCTGGGAGCTGACCAGCATCAGCTCATTTCTGTTAATCAGCTATTGGCATCATCGCAGCGACGCCCGCAAGGGCGCGCGTATGGCGCTCACCATTACTGGAGCAGGGGGCTTGGCGCTACTTGCCGGTATTGTCTTGATCGGGCAACTGCTCGGCTCGTACGATATGGATGTCGTACTAAACAGCGGCGATGCCATCCGAGAGGCTGACAACTACTTGGTCATCCTTGTTCTGGTACTACTTGGGGCTTTCACGAAATCGGCGCAATTTCCGTTTTACTTCTGGTTGCCTCACGCCATGGCAGCACCGACACCGGTCAGCGCGTACTTGCATTCAGCCACCATGGTAAAGGCGGGTATCTTCTTAATGGCCCGGATGTTCCCGGTGTTGGCTGGCACCGAAAGCTGGTTCCTGATCGTTAGCATCACAGGCCTATTAACGTTGCTCATTGGTGCCTATATGGCATTGTTCAAACACGACCTGAAAGGTTTATTGGCCTATTCAACCGTGAGTCATTTAGGTCTGATTACCCTGCTGCTGGGCATCGGTACCGACCTGGCTGCCGTTGCCGCCGTATTTCACATTATTAATCATGCGACCTTTAAAGCGTCGTTGTTTATGGCTGCCGGGATTATCGATCACGAGACCGGCTCCAGGGATATGCGTCAATTGAACGGGCTGTGGAAATACATGCCACAAACGGCCACGTTGGCGATGGTGGCCGCGGCCGCCATGGCGGGAGTTCCGTTGTTGAACGGTTTTCTGTCCAAAGAAATGTTTTTTGCCGAAACTTTAGATCAAAGCACTCTGGGATCCATTTCCTGGATGATCCCCGTGTTTGCCACCATTGGTGCCGCGTTCTCAGTCGCCTATTCCTTACGTTTCATTCACGATGTCTTCTTTAATGGCGAGCCAATCGACTTACCGAAAACGCCGCACGAACCCCCCAGGTACATGCGTGTTCCGGTCGAAATTCTGGTTGGACTATGCTTGGTTGTCGGCATTTTCCCTGAACAAACCGTGGGGCATCTGCTGGCGGCGGCCTCAACGTCGGTTCTTGGCGGCTATTTGCCGGACTACCATCTGTATATCTGGCACGGCCTGAATCTGCCGTTCATCATGAGTATTGTTGCAATGGCCGGCGGCGCTGTTTTGTACCTGAACAGACAACGTCTGTTTCGCTTTCAAGCGCATTTCCCTGAACGCAATGAAAGTCAGTTATTTGATACGTCCGTAAAAAAACTGCGCGACTTCATCCGGCTCTTTTTAGCTTGGTTTGATAACGGCTCAACGCAGCGCTCGGTTTTCTGGCTGCTTTTTTTAGCCCTGGCTTTTACCCTGTTCCCATTAATGCAGTTAAATACTACTGCTGGACACAGGCCGCAGATTCCGGTGGATACGGTCATGTTGGCGGGAGCTACCCTGCTTTGCGTTGCGTCTATCGCGACCGTGATCTGGCACCATTTGCGCCTGCTAGCGTTGCTGTTACTGTCGGTCGTTGGCATGATCGTTTCCATCGCGTTTGCCCTTTTCTCGGCACCAGACCTGGCACTGACTCAGTTGTCGGTTGAAGTCGTCACCATTGTCCTGTTGCTGCTTGCGTTGTATTTCCTCCCGCAGCGCATACGAAACTATTCCTCACCGAGCCGCATTGTGCGCGACCTGTCATTGTCCGTGCTGATTGGTGGTGTGGTGGGTACGATCACCTATGCGTTGATGACTCGGCCGTTTGCTACGATTTCTGGTTTCTTCACGGAGAATGCCAAGACGCTGGGGGGTGGTACCAACATTGTAAACGTCATTCTCGTCGATTTCCGGGGCTTTGATACCTTTGGTGAAATCACAGTACTTGGTATTGCTGCACTGGGTATTTACAAACTGATTGCGCGTATGCGTCTGTTCCAACTGCACGCCGATACCAATGGGCTCCCTTGGACAGAAGACAAACACCCGATTATGTTTCAGATCATCTCGCAAGCGTTGCTGCCTCTGGCGTTGATGGTATCGGTGTACATTTTTTTACGTGGTCACAACTTGCCGGGTGGCGGTTTCATTGCGGGCTTGATTACCTCGGTCGCGATCATTCAGCAATATATCGCACGGGGTTATGTCTGGTTGCAGGATCGCATTCGCATTAATTATCTGACCCTGATCGGTACCGGTCTCTGTATTGCCTTCCTGACCGGCGTCGGCAGTTTCATCTGGCAGCAACCGTTCCTGAAAAGCTGGCATGATTATGTGCACATTCCGCTGATTGGCGAGATTGAACTGGCCAGTGCTATGGCCTTTGACCTGGGTGTGTATCTCACCGTGGTCGGGGCGTCGATGTTAATTTTGGCGAACCTGGGCGGTTTGACCAGCAGTGAACGACTGCGCGTGGAGGATGATCAATAAGATGGAATTAATATTTGCATTGTGCGTCGGTATCTTAACCGCCTGCGGCGTTTACCTGACCTTACGCGGCAGTACATTTACGGTGGTTATCGGGCTGACTTTATTGTCTTACGCGGTGAATCTGTTTCTGTTTGCCAGTGGTCGCCTGGCATTGAACGCCGCTCCCATACTCAAGCAGGCAGAGCAACACACAGACCCGCTGCCACAAGCTCTGGTACTCACCGCCATCGTCATTGGCTTCGCCATGACCGCTTTTGCAGTCATCCTCGCCATGCGTGCCCGGGCCGACTTGGGTAACGATCACGTCGATGGTAATCCACCGGAACTGGAACAGACTCTGCAACATAAGGATAAGCGCTCATGAACCACCTGACGATTGCGCCTATTCTGATTCCATCCATCACCGCCATTCTGATGTTGTTACCACCGCTGGCCGAACGCATTGTGTTGCAGCGCTGGTTGGCCTGGGTCAGCTTTGTCCTGTTATTGGCAGCGAGTACCACATTGTTGCTACAGGTAGATCAGCAAACCCAAGTTTATTTGCTTGGCGGTTGGCAGCCACCCTTTGGCATTATGCTGTTGGCAGACCGTCTCTCGGTAATGCTGGTGACCTTGACCGCGTTTTTGGCGTTGTGTGCTTGCTTATATGGCTCTGCGCATGAAGAAACCACCGGTCGCTTTTTTTATCCGCTGTTTATGTTTCAGGTTATGGGCATTAACGGCGCTTTCCTGACCGGCGATATTTTCAACTTGTTTGTCTTTTTTGAAGTCCTGCTGATCGCCAGTTACGCATTGTTGGTGCACGGAGGAGGCAAGGAAAAAACCAAGGCCAGTTTCCACTACATCACATTAAACCTGCTGGGTTCTGCGTTTTTCCTGATTGCGCTGGGCACGCTGTACGGAACCGTTGGTACACTCAACATGGCGGATCTGTCCGCCAAAGTGCCTTTATTGGACGCGGAAACGCAGGCGATTGCTAAAGCGGGCGCCTTACTGCTGTTGTTGGTGTTTGGTTTGAAGTCGGCGATGATGCCTTTGCAGTTCTGGCTCACTAAAACCTACGCGGCCGCAGCAGCTCCAGTAGCGGCGCTTTTCGCCATTATGACCAAGGTCGGCCTGTATTCTATTTACCGGGTTTTCGGAGGAATTTTTGGCGACAGCGCCGGCGACCTGGCCAACATTGCGACACCATGGATATGGCCGCTGGCCGTAGCCACCTTGGTGTTTGGGATGCTGGGGGCTATAGCGGCACCGTCCTTGCGTTTGTTGACCGCCAATATGGTGTTGATTTCAGTCGGCACGCTGTTGCTCAGTTTCGTTATGAATGGCGGTCAATCACTCGCCGCCGGCCTCTACTACCTGATGCATTCAACGCTCGTAGCTGCTGCACTCTTTTTACTGGCGGATCAAATCCACGTTCAACGCGGTCATGCCCAGGACCGCTTCGTGGTGTCCCGTCCGATGAAGCAGGCGGGTATTCTGGGGGCATTCTACTTCACCGCGGCCATCGCGATCATTGGCTTGCCACCGCTGTCTGGTTTTATCGGCAAAGCGTTACTCTTACAGGGCGTCACTGACGCCTCGGAACGGATCTGGGTCTGGAGCAGCTTGTTGATCAGCAGCCTGTTTGCGCTGATCGCCTTCAGTCGAGCTGGAACCTCGCTGTTCTGGCATTTGTCGGGTAACAAATCGGGGACCGAGATCGCCAAACTATCGCAGTTGGTCGCTATTGCACTGCTGTTATTGGCGTCACCGCTGTTAACCCTTTTCGCTGGGCCAGTTACATCCTTTGCCGAACGGGCCGCACACGATATCCATCAGAGTACCGTTCTTGTCCAACAGGTAATTGGCGAATTCTCGGAGGCGACTTATGACGCGCACTAATCGTTCATGGATCCCGAGTGCATTTAACTTCGTACTGCTGTTTGTGGTCTGGTTACTCCTGACGAATAGCTTTAGCGTCGGCAACATTCTCTTGGCGACGTTTCTGGCCTGGGGCATTCCTTTTCTGATCAGCGGACTGCAATCGGAAACTTCTCGGGTAAAGAAACCGCTCAAAGCGGCGCAGTATCTGTTTATCTTGTTGTGGGACATCATAATTTCCAATGTTGTGGTTGCCCGCCAGGTGCTGGGCAACACGCACCATCTTCAGCCGGGCTTTCTCGCCATCCCTCTGGACCTGACCGACCCGCTACCCATTACTCTGTTGGCGAGCACCATCTCGTTAACGCCGGGAACCGTCAGTACCGAAGTGTCTGCCGACTTGAAAACTTTGTATGTCCATGCGTTGAACGTCGACGACGAACAAGCGCTGATCCTTGGCATTAAGCAGCGTTATGAATCGCGATTGAAGGAGATTTTCGGATGCTAGAAAACACCGTTTTGGTGGTCAGTTCGGCCATCGGCGTATCACTGCTTCTTAACCTCTGGCGCTTCATGAAAGGACCACACATGCTGGATCGGATATTGGCACTCGATACCATGTACATTAACGCCATTGCGCTCATTGTTTTGTTAGGTATCTACATGGGCTCACCATTGTATTACGAAGGAGCATTGCTCATTGCGATGTTGGGCTTTGTCAGTACATCGGCGGTATGCAAATTTATTTTACGTGGCGACATTATCGAATAGGTCGGAACAACATGATAATTCTTGAATACTTAACGGTTATTTTTCTATTGATTGGCGGCTTTTTTCTGTTGGTGGGGTCCATTGGTTTGTTTCGCTTACCGGATTTCTATATGCGCCTGCATGCACCGACCAAAGCGTCCACCCTCGGGATAGGCTCCATTCTCGTGGCGTCCATCATTTTTTACAGTTTCAAAGGGGAAGGCGTCAGCATCAAAGAATTTCTCATTACCCTGTTCATGTTTTTAACGGCACCCATTACCGCACACATGTTGTCGAAAGCTGCGCTGCATGTGCGTCAACCGCCACGGCCAGACACACTCAATATCGATCAGTTGGAAAACATCCGTGATCGAAAATAGTCTGAACCACAAGTGAGAAAGACTGTTGGGCATTTATAGTAATGTCAGAACAATAAAGTTAATGCCGGTAAACCAGATCCAACGCTGCATGCCAGCGTTGCTGTTTTTCAAGCAATGACATCGCAGCATAGGCAGGACTGGTCGATGGCAGGGTAAGAACGCTCACCTCAGTTTGCGTCGAAACCTCACTGAAGTGTTTGTTAAATTCCCGACCTGCGGTACCACCATTCAACAGGATCAATGTGACCTCGGGTTGCGATTGCAACCACTCCGCAATTGGGTTCACCTGAATCGTTTGTGCTCGTATTGCACTGTCGAGACTGCCTGGTCGCTCGCAATGTTGCAACACATCCCACAGGGCTACCCGATGACGATTCAATTGAGCCAACCTCGTCTCGTAGGCCAAGGTCGGATCAAACTGAAAATACGCACCCATGATCGGCCAGAAAGCATTGCGCGGATGCGCGTAATACTGAACGGCCTGCAATGAAGCCACGCCGGGAATCGACCCTAACACCAGAACCCGTGCCCCGGACTTGGCTTCCGGCTCAAAGGAATGAATCAGCGACACATTTACAATCCCTGAAGATTGGCGTATTGCAGCATGAGCGTGCGTTCTTTGCCATCATCAAAAGCCACCATGACCCGAGTCTGTGCACCGCCACCTTCCGCATTGACGATGACCCCTTCGCCAAACATGGCATGTGACACCCGCTGACCTATGGCAAGACCGGCATCTTCGACGGCGATCTGCTGCTGCATGCCAAAATCGACCGGCCGAGAAACGGTAGAACGCAAACGCACTTCACTGATCAACTCCGCTGGGATTTCACGCACAAAGCGTGACAGCGTATTGAAGGTTTCGCTGCCGTAAAGACGGCGACTCTCTGCGTACGTCAAAGTCAGTTCTTTGCGCGCCCGGGTAATGCCAACATAAGCCAGTCGGCGTTCTTCCTGCAGACCGCCAGGATCACCCATCGACATTTTGTGCGGAAACAGATTTTCTTCAAGTCCGGCCAAAAAAACATGATCAAACTCCAGGCCCTTGGCACTGTGCAAGGTCATGAGGTTTACACTGTCTTCAAACTCATCCGCCTGCGCATCGCCCGCATCCAGTGAGGCTTCCGAAATAAACTGCGCCAACAATTCTGCGGAGGTATCAAAATCCAGTTCGGTCGAGAAGCTTTGCGCCGCACTGATCAACTCATTCAGGTTTTCGACCCGGGCCCGACCCTTCTCCCCTTTTTCTTTCTGGTGATATTCGATCATACCGGAGGCATCGTTAACGAACTTAACCATGTCGCCCAGGTCATTCTGCTCCAGCACCGCCGCATCCATATCGGTGATCAATTGCATGAAGTTTTCTAGCGCATTGGCCGCCCGCTTGGCTAAAACCGTATTGGTCAATGCCATTTCCGCTGCCTGCCATAAGGAGCAACCCTGATCACGGGCCAACACCCGCAAAGTTTCCAGAGTTTTATTGCCGATACCACGCGGCGGCACATTCAGGATACGCTCCATTGAAGCATCGTCCTGCCGATTCAAAATCAATCGTAAATAAGCCACCGAATTGCGAATTTCCATTCGCTCATAAAACCGAACGCCGCCATAAATGCGGTAAGGCACCTGCAAATGAATTAACGACTCTTCCAGCACGCGGGACTGGGCATTGGATCGGTACAGTAACGCAATCTGTGTGGGATTGACGCCGGATTCTATCAACCGGTTCATTTCATCGGCGATATAACGGGCTTCGTCCTGCTCATTAAACCCCGCATAAAGTCGGATCGGGTCACCTTTTTCGCCGTCCGTCCATAAGTCCTTACCCAGCCGCCCCTGATTATTTTGAATGACCGCATTGGCCGCTGCCAGAATGGTGGCAGTCGAGCGATAGTTCTGTTCCAGCCGCACCACGTCAGCGTTCTGGTAATCCAACTCAAAACTCTGGATGTTCTCGACTTTCGCCCCGCGCCAGCCGTAAATGGACTGGTCGTCATCACCGACGATGGTCATGCTGAGTTTATCGCCGATCAATACCTTCAACCATGCGTATTGAATGTCGTTGATGTCCTGGAACTCGTCCACCAGTACGTGGGTAAAGCGGGATTGATAGTGCTCCAACACAGAGGCGTCGTTTAGCCACAGTTCGTGGGCACGTAACAGCAATTCGCCGAAGTCCACCAAACCGCTTTGCTGGCAGATTTCTTCGTAACGGGTGTAGATTTCTTTCACCGTGTCCTGATACCAATCCCCGTGTGTCAGCACATACGCTGCCCGACGACCTTCATCTTTCTGCCCATTAATAAACCACTGCACCTGTTTCGGCTGAATACGATCATCGAGAATGTTCATTTCCGCGATAATTCGTTTGACCAGCCGTAATTGGTCATCACTGTCCATGACCTGAAAATTTTGGGGTAGTTTCGCTTGCTGCCAGTGCGCCTTCAGTAACCGATGCGCCAAACCATGAAAGGTACCGATCCACAACCCATGCGACGACGTTTCCAGCAAAGTCTCAATCCGGCTTTTCATTTCCCGGGCCGCTTTGTTGGTGAAGGTGACCGCTAACACGCTGTATGGCGAAGCCAGACCAGCCGCAATCAGCCAGCCGATACGATGAGTCAACACCCGGGTTTTACCGGAACCGGCACCGGCCAAGACCAGTAAATTCTGAGCATCGCTGGTGACGGCGGCACGTTGTTGAGGGTTCAGGGTATCAAGTTGTAATGAGTTCATGACGGGCTACTGTATATAAAAACAGGCAGAGTGTAGCAGATGGACGTTTTTTTCACAGGGGGGCCTTACCCGCCAAATCGTCAGATGGCTCAAATAAAACCCGTAAATCCGTCACTGGAACACTGCTTTAAAGCGGTCTTTATGCGATCCTATGCCTATACTGAACTGAACCATCAAAAATAAGAATTTATGCAGTCGACCAACGAAACACTCCGGTACCGGAGAACACAGATATTGCTGAACAACGCCCGTATGTTTTGGTGGTCGTCCATAGCATTGAGCCTGGTGTGTGCCATCACGTCTGTGGTGCACACCGCCTCCTTCAACGCGGTGGGCGGCGCGGTACTGATCTGCCTGATTTCCGCAGCGGGTCTGTTTTCCATTGATTACAGCCGGAAAATGCTCAAGCAAAAACCCTTCTGGAGCCCGTTTCTCTGGTTTGCGACCCTCATCAGCGCGAACGCCGTATTGTGGGGATTGACTGCCCGTAATGGGGGACTGTGTACAACATTGGCGATTGCGGAAGCGGGTTTTGCGGGTGTTTACCTGGTGTCTCACGGCCGCCTGATGATTGCCGGTATCGCGCCGGTGGCCTTTATTCCGATTCCGTTTTTATTATGGAGTCATGATGCGGTCCTGTATCAGGTTCATTTGCCGTTAATGCTGTTGATCATTGTGGCCAGTTGGCAAGGGCACCGTCTGGCGGTGCGTAATACCCGAACTGAAATGGAATCTGAACGGCTCAACCGACTGCTCACCGATAACCAGTCGCAGTTGCAATCCAAAATCAAAAAGCGCACCTCGGAAATTGAGCAGGCGAATAAACGCCTCAGTCTTGAGGTTCAGTTGCGTAAAGAAGTCAATCAGGCGTTGATCCAAAGTGAGGAACAACTCAATCTCGCGATGACAGCCTCGGGTATTGGCTTCTGGGACTGGGACATTCTCAACCGCAAAGTCTACCATTCCGACAGTGAACGATTTTTTGGCAATGGCGATTCGTTAACAGAAGATCAGTTTTCGTTGTCCGATCACATCGTTCAGGAAGACATTCCCGCGGTTCGCAGAGCCATGAGTGCGCACCTCAAGGGTCAGACCGATTATTATCAGGCCCGCTACCGGGTCCTGTTGCCGGAATCCAATCAGCCACGCTGGTTAGAAGACATTGGTAAAGTCACTGAGCGGAATGAAAAGAATATTGCCACCCGGATGATCGGGACCCGACGCGACATCAGTAAAGACATGCAGTTGCAGGAAGACCTGAGTCTGTCCTCCAGTCTGTTTAACAACAGCTCTGAAGGGGTCTTCGTTCTCGACGCTCACCAGCATTTCCGCACCTGTAACCGTGTTTTTTGCCAGATATTTGGGCGCCAGAAAGGCGAACTGATTGATCAGCCCTTATTCGACGTCATCCGCACGGAGCAAAACCACCGGATTAGCCAGGGCATGGTCAATAACGGTCGCTGGAGCGGTGATCTGATGGCGATGCGCTCCGATAACGAACGTTTTCCGTTGTCATTGACCCTGACCACCATTCGCCGTGACGACAACAGCGTGTCGCATTATCTGGGTATCTGCCGAGACCAATCTGAGTCCCACCGCTCGGAAAAAGAAATCCGTTACCTCAACAACTACGACAAACTCACGGGCTTATTCAATCGCGCTTATTTCCATGAGGTGTTGCGACAGTTTCGTGAGCATCAGCCATTGCAGGATAACCATTACGCAGTGTGCGTGCTGAATCTGGACCGGTTTAAATCGATCAACGAAAGCCTCGGTTTGGAAGTGGGTGATCAGTTACTGAAAGACCTGGCAGCTCGTTTGAGTAATTTTGAAGAACCGATCCGACAAATTGCCCGCCTGGCCAGCGACGAATTTGCCCTGGTTATTGAATATGAGCAGGACAAAGACGCCCTGCTAAAGACCCTGGAGCATTTACAAGCCGAGATTACCCGCCCATTTCTGGTCAGTGAGCATGAGCTTATCGTCACCGCCAGTATCGGGGTCTGTATTGTTCGGGAAGGTAATATTGCCCAGTTGCTGAATCACGCCATTGCCGCCATGAATCAGGCGCGCTACCAAGGGGGAAACAACTACCAGTTTTATCACCAGAAGCTGGCCACCTCGCCATTGGAGCGTTTGCAATTGGAAAAAGCGCTGCGCAAATCTATCGCCAATAATGAATTTTCGGTCAGCTATCAACCTAAGATGAATCTGCACACCGGTATCATCGATTCTGTCGAAGCGCTGGTGCGTTGGCGCCACCCGCACAAAGGACTTATCGAACCAGACGATTTTATTCCGCTGGCTGAAGAAACCGGCTTAATTTCCGCGATTGGTGAACAAGTCCTCAACAAGGCCTGTATCGAAGCCGCGGCCTGGCGGGAAAGCGGTTTTGGCGATATTTCCATCTCGGTGAATTTATCCAGTCACCAAATCCGGCGAGACGATCTGTACGACGTCGTGCACAACGCGTTGCGTAATTCGCAGTTACCAGCAGAATACCTGGAGCTGGAATTAACCGAAGGCATGTTGATGGAAGACATCAACCACGCACAAGACTTCCTGAATCAATTACGCTCACTTGGGGTGCGTTTAGCGCTCGACGACTTCGGCACTGGGTATTCATCGCTCAGTTATCTCAAACGATTGCCGATCGATACCCTGAAAATCGACAAGTCCTTTGTCGCCGAAGCCCGCAATGGTCAAACCAGTCCTATTGTGGAAGCGGTCATGGCCATGTCAGAAAGCCTGAGATTGAATGTCGTCGCGGAAGGTGTCGAAACCAAAGAGCAGCTGGATTACCTGGAAAAACTGGGATGCGACTACGCCCAGGGCTATTTCATCAGTCGGGCTTTACCCGCCTCCGAGGTCTTAACTCTAATCCGTCACAGCAATCTGCAAACCCTGACTCAGTCCAGCGAATCCGTGCATTAACCACACTTTCCAAAAATCGGCAGATCACAAGGTCTGCTGAACTCACAAAAAAATCGACGCTTGACTTCTGAAAATTGAATATTTTCAACACCCCTTCAAATTGGGCATCATTCTTGCTTTTTATAGCGAAGTCTTTTATTCCTATTTCATTTAGTAACAAAGGTGTTGTGGAGGCTTCGATCCATTTCACAGAACTGAAACAGGAATGAACTAGACTAAGACGCCAACGCTGAGATCCAGCGGCAGCGCCAACAGCAGTACTGACTTAATAACAAAAATCGGCAGTCGCCACGAAGGAGCTAAACACCATGTCTACGAACCTGTTTGAGCTAGAACTCGCCAACATTGAAGATAACATTCTTCATAAACCCGCTGATGCCAGTGAAAACAAGCGCAACGAGAATCACCGCCGTCTCGCCGCGCGACGGGCCATTGAAGACCACCTGGAGCAGCAACGGTTGCGAAGCGAATATCAGGATCTGGAACTTGAGATATATTAGTCCTTGTTCACTTGAAAAGGGCGCCAAGGGGCGCCCTTTTTTTGTGCGGCGCATTCACAGAACGGTCCAGAAAGAATCGCTTTTTTTTATTTACAGGGCTGACCATGGGACTAAACATTAGAGCCAGAATCAACAGCAGAGGTAACAACCCATTTAGTTTCAAGTGTTACCAACCGTTACCTGTGAGCTGGCACAGGTTTCGCTGCTTCAGCGTTGACTGATGCGCAGGTTTTGCAAATCCTGCTCACTGAAGGTTTGCGGGGTTAACAGCTGTTGAATGGCGTCACGCGCGCGCTGGTTACTGACCCTTAATCGGCTGTCCAGATTCGCTGCCCATTCGGTCAACATAGTCCTCGCCAGATCGCGTTCCTGCGCTGACAATCTGTTCAGAGTTTTTTCCGGAATAAGCAACATGCCCCAGGTATAGATAACCGGCGTTTGAGTCACGTAGTTGAATCGGCTGTGCCAGTTCAAGGTCAGCGCGGCGGCAGGTGGGGCAATCAGCGTATCGATCGCGCCGGTATCGAGCCCGGTGAGGACATCACCGATGTTCATCACCAAGTAGGAGATGTTCAGTTCACGCGTCATGCGCTGAATATCGGCGGTATTGGGCAACCAGAGTTTGGCATTACGCAGCGCAGACAGCGTCGGGATTTTCTGTTTGGACATCAGATAGGAAAATCCGCCATCCAGCGGACCAAAGCCCAGCCAACCGGTGTCCAACAACCGTTGCCGGAAAGCCTCATCAACCTCATCACGCTGTTGATAGACCTGGTCCAAACTGTCGAATTGAAACGGATCGCTCAAATCACTGACATCCACATCCAGATTTTCAAGCGTTGCTGCGCTGACCAGAGCGCCTTGCAGTTGGCCGATGCGTATTTTGCGCAAAACGGTCGCATCATCACCCATCACGCCACCGGGGTAAACTTTCAGCGTGAGTTTGCCGCCCAGTGCTGCGTCCAATTGCTCGGATAACGACTGCAGCGAGACGACAACCTCGGAACCCGGAGGGTACAGAGTGGCCACTTTGATGGTCGTCTGCGCCAACCCAGCCAGTGGCGCCAACACAAACAGCAATACCGCACAAATACGCATAGGAACCTCATCGTTATTAACGTCATACGGCCAGCTGTCCGATAAGGATTGGTTTGACCGCCGTTCATCTTTCGCTGCTCGCCGCGAGACTCTCGCCAAAACCCCGGTGCCTTTGTAATTCCATTAGCAACTCAGTGGTGCCACCCCAGGTCAGTAAGCAGACCGACGCAGCCAGGTCTGGAACTCCGTCACAGCCGTCGGCGAAAAAACACCGTTAACCTACCCCAATCAAGTGACAACCGTATGACGTTGCATCGGCTCGTCTGTTCAGTCGGTCAATCCTTCGGTCAGATACTCATTTTTCAGTTTCACATAATTGCCGGCCGTGTATTTGAAATAGGACTTCTCTTTGTCGCTCAATGGGCGTGCTTTTTGAGCAGGACTGCCTTTGTACATATAGCCGGACTCAAGGCGTTTGCCGGGCGGCACCAACGCGCCTGCCGCGACAACAACCTGATCTTCAATGACGGCGCCGTCCAGGATCGTGGCGCCAATACCAATCAGCACTTCGTTGCCGACATGACAGCCGTGCAAACAAGCCTGGTGTCCAATGGTGACGTCATCACCGATGACCAATGGATGACCCTCGGGGTTGTAGTCACTGGCATGGGTGATATGCAACACCACCCCATCTTGAACCGACGTTCGCTCCCCGATGTGAATGCTGTGCATGTCGCCCCGTATGATGGCCCCCGGCCAGACTGATGAATCGGTGCCTATAGTGACATCACCCAAGACATAGGCTTGCGGTGAAATCATCACCCGATCGGCAATGGCTGGTTGTACTCCCCGAAATGAATGTATCGCCAAAACACCTTCCCCTTTACTATAGTTAGAATTGATTCCAAAAATTTGAGCAGCCCCATGTTAAAACTTTCCGGATTCTGGCGACATCGAAATGAAGAGATTGCCGCCATCGACCTCGGTTCCAACTCCTTTCATATGATTATAGCCCGCGTCGCCGATGGGCAAATCAGCATCATTGACCGTCTGAAGGAGACCGTCCGTTTGGGTTACGGCCTTGACGAAGACGGGAATCTCGACGAGCTGTCACAGAAAAGAGCTCTGGATTGTCTGGAAAGATTCGCGCAGCGCATCAAACACCTGCCCCCGTCGAGTGTCCGCGCTGTGGGAACCCGCACCTTACGGATGACAAAAAACGTGTATCCATTTCTGGCCAAAGCTGAACGTGCGCTTGGGTTCGATATTCAGATTATCGCTGGTGCGGAAGAGGCTCGTTTGGTGTATCAAGGCGTCGCCTTTGGTTTGGAAGACGATCAGCAAACCCGCTTGGTGATTGATATCGGCGGGGCCAGCACCGAACTGATTATTGGAGAGGATTTCACGCCAATCTCACTGGAATCGCTGGGCATGGGCTGCGTCTCGATCAGCAAGCGCTTCTTCGATTCTGGCCAAATTACCGCAGCATCGGTTCGTGCCGCTGACATCTATTGTCAGCGTAAACTGGAGCCCATCCGCAGCAGTTTCCGCCGCAGTCAATGGCAACGGGTCATCGGGTGCTCAGGCTCGATAAAATCCATTTCCAGTGTGCTCGAACAATTGAACGGACATCCGGCCATCACCCCAGAAGGCATTGATCAGATCCTGCAACAATGCCTGGCAACGAGCACGATCGACGAACTTAAACTACCTGGGCTCAGTAGCGACCGGCAACCGGTTTTCATTGGCGGATTAATCGTGTTGCGCAGCTGTATGAATGCGTTAAAGCTGGACAGCATGGAAGCTTCGCCTTGGGCGTTACGTGAAGGCGTCTTGTTTGATCTGCTGGGGCACGACTCGATGTCCGACATGCGCGAACGCACGGTCATGGAAATGGCCAAGCGCTTTCACGCTGACCTTGATCATGCCCAGCAATGCAACAACGTCGCCCAAAAAATGCTCGCGCAAATCAGCAAACAGGTGCAGTTGGACGAACACTGGTCGCGATACCTGCACTGGGCCTGCCTGCTGCAAGAAATCGGGTTGGACATAAACCACGATAAATTCCATGTACACAGTGGCTATATCATCGAAAACAGCCACCTCGCCGGTTTCGGACATGATGAGCAACATCGTTTGACCTGTTTGGTACGCAATCAACGTAAAAAACCCGATTGGTTACAGATTCAGCGATTACCCGAAGAAGAACACACCAGCTTCGCTATTGTGTTGCACATTTTCCGGTTGGCTTGTGTACTGACGCGGGCACGCAACGATATCCAGGATATCGGTTGGTCGCTGAGTCTGAAGGCGTCGTCTTTGGCGTTCAACGCGCCGCCAGTATGGTGGGAAAGCCAACCGCTCGCCGCGGCAGATCTTAATGCGGAAGTCAGTTACATGAAAAAAAGTGAACTCCAGCTGGTGCTCAATCAACCCCAATAACCGACAGTCTATGCAACCGCTCAATTACGAGCGGTCGCCGCCGTTAGCAAACTCATTTGGGCTGAAATAAGTTCTTCACCGTCCTGCGCGGTGACCGGGTGATAATCGCCCTGACTGTCCAGTTCCCATGCCTGCACATTATCGAGCAGATAGAGTTCCAGGTCTGCGATTACCTTGTCGCGATTTTTCTTAGACAACAGAGGGAAACCCGTTTCCACACGGTGGAACATATTGCGCATCATCCAATCCGCACTGGCCAGAATCACTTCCGGATCGCCATCGTTATGAAAACAAAATGCCCGAGTATGCTCAAGAAAACGCCCCACCACAGAGCGCACCGTGATGTTGTCGGATACACCGGGAATACCAGGGCGAACCTGACAAATACCCCGGATAATCAGATCGATCTTCACCCCGGCCTGACTGGCTTCGTACAATTTATGTATCAGCTTCTCTTCGGCCAGTGAGTTCATCTTGGCAATAATTCGTGCCGCTCGCCCGTCTTTGGCAAATTGAATTTCGCGATCGATATGACGCATTAATGTTTTATGCAATGTAAATGGCGCCTGCAGAACTTTGTCGAGTTTCGACACCCGTCCCAGACTGGTCAGCTGCAAAAATATCCGGTTTACATCATCCCCGATCTGTTTATTGGCGGTAATCAAGCCATAGTCGGTATAGATGGTAGCCGTTTTTGGGTGGTAGTTCCCTGTTCCCAAATGCACATAGTGACGAAGACGGTTCTTTTCCTTGCGCGCTATCATCAACAATTTAGCGTGCGTCTTGTAACCGAACACCCCATACACAACGTGGATGCCGTATTCTTGCAAACGAGTGGCCAGTGCAACGTTGGCCTCTTCGTCGAACCGGGCCAGCAGCTCAATCACCACAGTCACTTCCTTACCGGCGCGGGCTGCGGCAACCAGCGCGTCTACGATGATCGACTTGGCTCCGGTTCGATACAGCGTCTGTTTAATGGTCACCACATCCGGGTCTTTGGCGGCTTGTCGGATCAGGTCGACAATCGGCAGAAAAGAATCAAACGGGTGTTGCAAGAGCACATCGCTACGCGCAACCGAATCAAAAATACCGCTTTTACGTCTTAATACCTTGGGGTAATGAGGTTCAAACTGCGGGTACAACAGATCCGGGCGATTCACATGATCAATCAGTTCCAACAGCCGGTTCAAATTAACCGGACCATTCACCCGGTAGCAATCCAGTGCCCGGATTTCAAACTGCGCCATCAAAAAATCGACCATTTCCGGTGGGCTGTTTTCGGCCACTTCCAAGCGCACTTCATCACCGTATTGACGATAAACCAACTCACCTTCAATCGCGCGGCGTAAATCGTCCGTTTCTTCTTTGTCCACAAACAGATCGGAATTTCGCGTTACCCGAAACTGATAAGACCCTTTTACCGTCATGCCAAAGAAAATCTCATCCATAAAGTAATGAATGATCGAAGACATGAACACAAATTGGTTACCCGTTTCAACATCGGGCAATTCCAAGCGGACCAGGTTCGGCAACGATCGAGGGCACTGCACAATGGCGCGACCACTGTTGCGGCCAAACGCATCTTTACCTTGCAGAAACACCATGAAATTTAGTGATTTATTGAGAATTCGGGGGAATGGGTGCGCAGGGTCCAAACCGATCGGACTCAACAGCGGGAGCACTTCGTGATGAAAATAATCTTTTAACCAGGCAATCTGCGCTTTATTCCAATTCTCGCGTTTGACAATTTCAATACCTTCGGCGGCCAGCAAGGGCAACAGAACATCGTTGAAAATTTCATACTGATTATCGACCAACTCATGTGCAAAACTGGCGATGCCTTCGAGCTGCAGCTCCGGCGACAATCCATCAATGTCCGGTAAGGTCGAACCGGCTTCGTGACGCTCCTTCAGGCCTCCAACGCGTACTTCAAAAAACTCATCGAGATTGGTGCTGGAAATGCAGAGAAAACGCAGTCGCTCCAGCAACGGAATTGTGTCATTTTTGGCCTGTTCCATGACCCGCTGATGAAATTTCAGCAACGACAGTTCCCGGTTGAGAAAATGTTCCGGGCCAATGGTCACTGTGTCTGGTAACTGCTCTACATCCGTCATTATCAATCCTCACTCCGATAGGCCTATCCTATCTGAAATCACGCGCAAGATAATGACAATTATATGACAGTGTTTGAGTGTTCGCTTAAAACTCATGGCTGCCAAAAACAAAAAAGCCCCGAAGGGCTTTTTTAGAACAGTCATTCTAGGAGACTTATCCCTTGACGCCACCTGATGTCAGGCCACCGACCAGGAATTTCTGTGCAATCAGAAACACAATAGTAATGGGGATACCAGCTAACACGGCCGCTGCGGCGAAGTCACCCCACAATTGGTTCTGTGCTTGAATATACTGCTGAGCTCCAACAGCCAAGGTCATTTTATCGATATCGGAAATCAGCACCGATGACAAAGCATATTCATTGACGATACCGATAAAAGTCAGAATGAACACAACGGCCAGAATGGGGACACTCAATGGCAGCAGAATACGGTAAAAAGTTTGCCATGGTGTCGCACCATCAATCGACGCAGACTCTTCCATCGCCGGATCAATAGTGTCGAAATAACCGATGATCATGAAAATATTCAATGCCATCGAACCCATGTACCCGATAATCAACGCGGAGTGTGTGTTCAGGCTCATGAAGCCAATGAAGCTGCCCAGCTTTTCGAAAATCAGGTACAACGCCGCGAGAAACAACGTTGCCGGAAACTGTTGCAACACCAACAGCGTTTTCAGCATCGGACCCTTGCCGGTGAATCCCAGCCGACCGAAAGCATAAGCACTGGTGGTAGACAGCAATAACACAAGGATCGACGTGATCACCGCGACTTTCACGGTATTCATTAACCAGCTCAATACTGGAAACGGCGGTTCAGATACGTAAGCACCGCCATACTGAATAGTCGTTCGAGACGCACCGGCTGGCATCGGCGGGATGTCCAGTTTACCTTGCAGGCTTCCATCGGGTGTCACAAACAACACATCATCGCCATAGGCAGCCGCGTTTTCGGCCACATCGAGAATAATATTGGTTCGACCAAGATAACCCTCTTTATCAGCACCGGGCACCGTTACTTTGTCACCAACGTTGCTCAAAAAAGACACCGCCAGATAAGACTTTAACGGGAAATCCGCTTCGTCGAATTTCGGGTTCGCTGTAAAGCTCCAGGAACCGTCCGCGTTCACAGTGACATCACCAAGACCGTTGTTGAAGGATACTTTCGCCTGTCCATCGATATCTTTTTTCAACGGGTTCATGCCGGTGTAATTCTGCTCTAACGCCAGTGCCCAATGCTCTAACGTGGGGTTAGATGGGAATAAAAAGTTTTCAGGGTCGACCAGTGTGTGTCCTGTCCGGAAGGAAATAGACACGACATACGCCAACGGGTATATGACGAAAAACAAAAACGTTAGTAAGAATAAGTGCACGCCAATAACACGAGCAGTGTGTGATTTAGATTTAACCATGATTTATCTCTCCTGCTCTTATTTCTTAATGCCGACTTCAATTTTAGCGGCTTTCAAATAGGCGATTGCAAAGATACCAACCATCATAAAGATAAAGGTCGAGACCGTAGCACCCAAGGCGAAGTCCTGAGTGTCACCCATAAACGCCAGACGGAATGCATAGTTCACCAACAGGTCGGTTTCACCCGCTTGTGGCGATGAACCAATGATGATGGGTTCACCACGCGTTAACAGCTGAATCAGTACGAAGTTGTTAAAGTTAAACGCAAAGGATGCGATCAACAGCGGCAACATGGGTCGCAATACCAGTGGGAAGGTAATTTTGAAGAAGTTCGTAATAGGGCCTGCACCTTCCAGGCTGGAAGCCTCATACAAATCCTTTGGAATAGACTGCAACATTCCCAAACTCAAGATGAACATGTAAGGGTAACCCATGAACAGGTTGACCATCAGAATCATCATACGTGACATATTCGGGTCCGCGTTCCAGGATGGCGCGATATTGAATAGCAGTTCCAACACATGGTTGATTTGACCGAAGTTCTGATTAAACAAAGCCCGGAAAATCATGATCAGAATGAAACTCGGTACCGCATACGGCAGAATCAACAACACCTGATACAGACCACGGAACTTGATCGGCTCCCATTGCACGAAACTAGCGATCATCATGCCGAGGAAGAAGGTAAACACCACCGTAAAAATGGCGAAGAACATGGTCCAGGTAAAGATCTGCAGGAAGGGGGCAAACATACCGTCTTCGGTCAGCACCCGGACATAGTTGTCGAAACCTACATTGGTTTGGAAACCAGGAGTGAAATAGGAACCTTCAGTATCGAAGAAAAAGCCTTCGTCCATATCGGCGGTCAATACGATACCGTCTTTCTGATTGACGATTTTATATGGATCGGTTTCATCGGCTTGCCACAATGGATACTGTTCCGCGTATTCGCGCAACTTGGACTTCGCCAGTACCGTCCCATTCGGTAACTCAATCTTAACGTTGGACAACTCGTTACGGTAAGTAATGGTGGCATTGCGCGGCGCTGACTCCAACGCGGGCTCCATTAAGATACTGGACGCCTTCACGACGATGGCCTCCAAATGGGTCATGTCCACCGCTTCATCGGTCATGTACATGTTGCCCGCTTCGTCTTCCAGGGCCAGGAAATAGCCGTCTGAGTCGGCGTCCAGGTACAGGTCTAAATCGAACTTGTGAGAGCCTTCAGCTACATAGGTTTGCTGCAAGAAATAGGCTTTAGATTGAGCGAATGACAACAAGTGAAGGTTGGATTTGTTGGTGAAGGTCAACCCCAGCGTATACATGATCGGAAAAATCACGAACACGGTAACGCCTACTAAACCCGGAAAAACATAACGCCAGACATAAGCGCGGTTGGACAGAAAAACAAAGGCAAATAACGCCGTAAACACCAGAATCATGGTGCCGTAGAGCATTTCACCTTGCGCGTACATCACCAACGTAATGTATAAGAAGAAGACCGTTAAAGATCCTACCACTGCGTATTGTAGCCAGGTTTTCCATCGTGCTTGGGTCGCCGCTTCGGGCACCATCGGGATGGCGTTAGCGTTTGCCATAGTTAACCTCTTCATAACGTTCCATTCGTAAATAATGATTCAAAAACCAAAGTGGCTTTTCAATCATCACTCTTCTGAGTGCGTATATTAGTGTTTTCCACCGGAATTGCCGGTTGGCATTGGGTGGATTTTCCCGAAAAATTTGGGTGGATTTTTGTCAAAAAAAAAGAGCTTAAAACCCTTGCAGGTATTAAGCTCCTTTGCACATTCACGCTGAGCCGTCCAATACGGACGGGCTCAGTTTTCAATCATCACTTACTTGGTGATACGTGCTGCTGCGTCGTTCAATGCTTCTTCAACGCCTTGACGGCCTTGAGTGATCGCAGTCAATGCAGGACCCATGTTGCTCCAGAATGCACCCATTTCTGGGATGTTCGGCATAGGTTCACCAGCTTGCCATACTTTGTATGCATCAGCCAATGTGTCGTTTTCTTTCGCAAGAGACTTCATGAATTTCTTGTGAGTCACAGCGCCCAAGGCACGGTCGTCGTTAACCAACGCCAGACCTTCTTCCTGCAGCAAGTAACCTTCCAGGAATTCAACCGCCAAGTCTTTGTTTGGCGTAGAAGCGTTCACAGCAGCTGAAAGTACACCGGTGAAACCAGCAGGTGTGCCCTTGTCAACTTTAGGGTATGGACCAATGATCATGTCGATACCGGCTTTTTCATAGTCTGCCCACGCCCAAGGACCGTTGATGACACAAGCAACTTCACCTGCTTTAAACGCAGCGTCGAATACACCGTAATCAACACCTTCAGGCATAACACCGCTGTCGATCAGATCTTTCATCATGGTCGCACCAGCGACGGCACCAGCGTTCGCCATACCCGTAACTTTAGGATTGTAAACGCCATCAACGTTTTCAAATGCGAAACCGCCTTCAGCCGTCAGGAAGCCATACGTGAAGTAGGTGTTGTTGTAATCCCACATCAACGCTTTCTTGCCGTCAGCTGCTAACTCAGCTGCTGCTTTCTTAACGTCATCGATTGATTTGAAAGGCTTCTTAACGATGTCTGCGTTACAGATCTGAGTTGGACCTTCAATCGCGATTGGGTAACCAAATGTCTGACCGTTGTACTGTACAGCACCCCAGAAAGCATCATCCAGGTCTTTCATAACGTCTTTGCTTGGCTCTACTGGAGAGATCAGACCAGACTTAGCCCAGTCACCAAAACGGTCATGCGCCCAGATAAAGATGTCTGGACCTTTACCGATTGAAGCTTCCTGTTGGAATTTTTCAGTGACAGAGTCAGGTGTTTCTACCTTCACCGCAACACCGGTGTCCGCAGCGAAGTTGTCGCCTACTGCCTGCAAACCGTTATAACCTTTGTCTGAGTTGATCCAGATTAAAAGGCTGCCTTCTTCCCAAGCCAGAGCCTGAGTACCCATAGTTGCACCAGCGACGGCCAATGCAGTAACAAGCGTTTTCTTCATCATAATTGCGTTTCCTGTCTTATTGTTGTTGTAGAGAGTTACCTCTTAACGGAGCTTAAATTAACTGCAATTCCCTAGCGGTTGAAGACCTCTTTTTCCGTTCTAAGGTAAAATCCACCTAATCAAACCCCCGGCGTATCGGGTGTGCTTTTCAAAGCTAAAGTTCGACTTTAGCCATAGGTGGAATCGTGACACAGGCCGCTGAACCACAACTGAATGATAAGAATCTCATCGGACCAGGGAAAATTTCACTTTCGAACTACTGATACGGTTTTGATCAGGCACAAAAAAAAGAGACCGAAGTCTCTTTTTTATCAATATTCATAGCGTGTCAGGCGTCATCGAGAATGGAGTATCGTGCCTGCATTTGATAGGCCAGCAAGAAACCAAACAAGGCACCAAGTGCGCAGATAACAGAATCACGGAAAATACCATTGTCGATAAAGACCATCGCTGCACCCAGCATCACGCAAGCCACCACGACCACCATCAAGAATAAAAATTTCATACCCACTCCTGAATGCCCGGTTGATGGACATTTCTGATTGATCAAAAACCCATGAGTTGGATTGTAGTCACTGCAAATTGTGATGCCATTCACAAAAACAATTTTCTACGCAGTGACCTATTTTTGACACACCACAAAACAAGCCGATCAAATTGACACACTAAAACACCCAGTAAACAGTCCCAGTCTGTCAACAATTTGCCGCTTTGGTGCAGAAGGTTTCGCCTGCGGGGATTTAACACTTCAAGGTAATTAAAGAGAGAATAATAAGTCGTGTGAGAAAATAAAAAGATTGGGCCAACCCGTCGCAGCTGACCCGCTATTAGATGTGGCTTATCGTGTCACGAAACTGTCCACCAGCGACTTCAATTGTTCACTGATGTCACGCAGTGATTCCGCTGCACGTTCGCGCTTGGCCGCGTTTTCGGAAAGTTCACTGACTTGCGTTGAAATGCGACTGATGGATTCGTCGATGCTGCCAGCCACTTCGGATTGCTCACCGGAGGCTTGGGCAATCTGTCCGTTCAATTCGTTAATCTGCTCCACGGCATTGGCAACATCGGCCATGGTTTCAGCGGCCTCGCGGATGCGTTGCATGTTTTCCAAACCACTGCTTTTACTTTTCTCAATTTCGGCTACCGCCGATTGGGCACCTTCCTGCAACTTGGCCACCGTTTCCTGAATTTCAATGGTGGATTGATTGGTTCGACTGGCCAAGTTACGCACTTCATCGGCGACCACAGCAAAGCCTCGTCCCTGTTCACCGGCACGCGCTGCCTCAATAGCAGCATTCAATGCCAAGAGGTTGGTTTGTTCGGAAATACCGCGAATCACATCCAAGACACTGCCGATTTCGTCCGTATTCTTAGCCAGATCATCGATCACTTGCGCCGCAGCCGTTACCCTGTTCGTCAGATCCTCCAGGCTGGCGACGCTCCGCTCCATGGTCTGTCGGCCCACATTGGTGGTTGTTTTCGCGTCAGCGGCGAGGTCAGAAGCCTGATCCGTATTCTGTTTGATATTATGAGCAGAAGCTGACATTTCTGTCGTCGCCGTGGCCACCATATCGGTTTCTTCCTGTTGCGCACGCACGCTGGCAGAGAGCTCACCACTGCCACTGCGTGCCGAATTGGCTATGTCCATCAGATCGCTCGCGCTTTCAGACATGCGCTCGATGGTGCCCTGGAATTTGTTCATCATCGAATCAAATGCATTCGCGATGTAACCCAGTTCGTCTTTGCGATGATATTGAGTACGTAGCGATACGTTATTGGTCGATTCGATGTTCTGGATAACCTGGGTCAGGTTACGGATTGGAATCAGCAAGCCCCGTAAAAAGACTAAACCCATCACCGCGCCTATCACGACAACAATAAAGGTCACCATGATCGCGGCACGAACGCTGGTATCCACCTGTTTACGAATAGAGGCTCCACCCTGATCAACGACTTTGCTCGCGGCGGCTACGTTGCCCGCGGCATCGACCACCAACTGCATTGCATCCGCCTGCTGAGCCACGTATTTTGAACGTAGGGTGTTGAGCAGAGTCGATACTTTGTCAGACTGATCTTTAGCACCCTGTGCCATAGATGCCCCCATCGACACCGAATTCGACTCGTACATGACAAACATACGTTCCACATAAAGCTTGTAGGTTTCCAGTTCTTCCCGAACGGACGCAAAAACGTCGGCACTGGCTGGGTCCTGAGATTCCAGATCCGCCAACTGAGTGAGTAGCTGCTGTTGTAGTTCACGCCCTGTCTCAACCGATTCAATCAACAGAGTGAGCGCTCCTTGAAAATACCAGTAATTCATATCGGCAATGGTGGTAATTGCGGCGTTGATTTTATTCACCCGCTCGATGACCGACTGCGCATCCTGAATCGATGTTTGCTGACGCTCGACCAGTGTTATCTGGCTGTCAATTTGTTTAGCCTGTTCGGCAACCTGCCCGTTGATCCCTCGAATCTGACCAACAATAAACGCGTTTGCAACCAACACGATCAAAATAATAACCGACACTAACGCAATGGTTTTCACTTTGATTGTGAACCCATTACCAATCTGAATAGGGTTAGCTGCCATTTTTATACTCCGAATAACACTGCGATTGATTCTAGCGTAGCACTCTGCTTGGTTTCTGCTGTGAAAACACAGGGCAGACCCGTTCGGCGCCTTAACTGATACGGTTACACTGGTTTTGACATCGTTGCCGCAACATGAGTCTCAACAGTTCATGGATTGATAACGGCCACAAAACCAATTTCTGAAGTTTAGAAAGCAATATAATCCCCGCAAGTTGAATTCAACTTAGGGTAGAAAGGTCCACTGCGCTGAGTTAGAGATGTCTGCAACCTGGGTAAGTTCAGCAGACCATAACCACCAGGACTTACGACGGTAGGGCGATGCTTGAGGCAGGTTCAATTCATCAGGCAATTGCAGCGCCAGGTATAGGGCATTACCCTGTTTAACGACTGCGACATTCCGCCCGGTCAGGTGCCGCCACCACCGAGTCATCAACACCAGTCGACTCTCCTGGCTGAGCTGTTTGGTTAAAAAGCCCTGTTGAATCGATACCGGTACTTCGCTTTGCGCGAAGTCCATCTTCAACCAAGATGCGAATCGCCTGGTTTGAGTCATTACGTCTTCCGATGCCCACAACGACTGAACCTGGTTGAAGAGGTAATCCGGAAAGGGTTCGCTATAACGTGTTTCAACGGTGGCCGGACGCAAAGCAATGTGTGCCCAATGCGTCGGAATGGACAGACTCACGGTCACAGACCGGTTTGCGGTCGGTATCTGATAGCCAACCGAGGTAAAATCGTTCGTCGTGGCGCGGTCGTTGAGTGATACCCAACGGACAGATTGCGCCCTGGTCCCCCAGTCACCGGGCGTGAACGTGAGTTCCGGTGCCGAGGTGTCAGTCAAGGCTAACCAATGGTACCCGTTCTGAACATACAGCGGCCAATCGTTCACCGAACGGCAAGCCAGCAGCACGACCCACTGCTCACCGGCGCGTGCGAGCTGAACATTGAACCCCGCCTGTTTCCAAAACGATGTCAGAAAGGCGTTTTGCTGGTCAGGGCTAAGCAAGGTGGCACTGTATAGGCCAATGAGCTTGACCACTTCATAATCACTCCATCCGGTTTCCTGCTGTACCGCCATAACGCGTTGAATCAGGAAGGTCAAATCCCGGCTTAGCCAACCTTGCAAAGCGTCGGTAAATGCAAGGTCTCGACCGGTCAACGGGGTTAATTCAGGCAATCTCAGCGTTTGACCGGACTGCTCAATAACAATACCGGTTTGCGATGCATAGCGCGTTCGACTGCCCACCGGCGCTGAAAACCCCTGCTCGACCGTGCCGCTCATTGGCGTAACAGTAACAGATGAAACCGCCTGCTCTACTGGATCCAGCGCGGTGGAAGCTGAGTAACGGATTCGAGAGACGCTGACGGTACTCGCGGTGGGCTTGGTGAGACGGTTCAACCATGTACGCTCGGCAGACGTCAGCAAACGTTGCCCCTGAAACTGATTTTCGTAGGACTGCCAGAGCAAGGAAGGGTCGCCGACTGAAGCGGACATGACTTGCCCGCACAACACAATAATGATCAGTGCACTGTACCGTCTCTTCATCGGGCTTAGTCTACTGCAGGTGCCAGCGCTAAACGGGTCTGTTGTTCGATCTCGTCCAGTGTCACAGGCAAACCGATCAGCAACCAAAGGTAACCTTTTGGACTCACCCGGCTACGCACCACCCTGGACTGTTCGACCAACCAGGGCAGCAAATATTGCTGAGCAGCAAGCCGTTCCGACTCGCTGCTGAACCACTGTTGCGACCACTGTTCGGACCACTGTTCTAGTTGATCATCTAACGTTAATTCTATGCGCTCGCTTACAGAAATATCGGAAGGTTCTGAAGAGCGTAATACCGTGAACGGAAAACCAGGAATCGTTGCGTCACAAAGAAAAGCAGGACCGGGCGTTCGAGGACTGTCCGGAAACGCGCAACGGGAGAGTTCCGACTCCACCGAGCGTGTGCTGCAGGCGGTTAACGCCAACACAAGAAGTATCAATACCGAAACAAGCCTCGCAGCGTTCATTCAATGCACCTTTTTCCAAACTGTATAGATAGCAAATGGCTCGCTGAGAAAACACCGTTAACAGGAATGAACTGCCGATTTAACCATACAGTTCACCCTTTGAGACAGAGCAGCCAGTTGTCTGACTGCTCAGTTTGGCGCAAGAAGACTTAAAACAAAACCCGTGCGCGTAAGGTTCCTTTAACTTCCAATACTTTTTCCAACGCTTTCTGCGAACACTCCTGTGCAACATCAATGACGACATACCCGATTTTATCGGAGGTCTGCAGATACTGACCCATAATGTTGATGTTGTTGCTGGAGAAAACCTGGTTGATTTCTGACAGAACACCTGGAATGTTTTCATGAATGTGCAGGATACGATGCGCATTCGGATGGGCTGGAAGCGCCACTTCCGGAAAGTTAACCGCGGACAGACTGGTCCCGATATCGGAATAGGTCGCCAGTTTTTCGGCGACTTCAATGCCGATATTGTACTGTGCTTCCTGCGTCGAACCGCCAACATGCGGGGTCAGAATTACGTTATCAAATTCGCGCAATGGGGAAACGAATTCGTCGTCATTGGATCGTGGTTCGACCGGGAATACATCGACCGCGGCACCTAACAGCTTTTTACTGCGCAATACAGCAGCCAAGGCATCAATATCGACAACCGTTCCGCGTGCCGCGTTAATAAAGATACTGCCTTGCTTCATGGCGGCGAACTGCGCTTCGCCCATCATCCACTTGGTGGAATCCGTTTCAGGTACATGCAGTGTCACCACATCCGATTGACTCAGCAACTCGGTCAGTGAGCCGACTTGCCGGGCGTTACCCAATGGTAGTTTGGTTACGATGTCATAAAAAATGACTTCCATACCCAGGCTTTCGGCCATGATACCCAGCTGCGTACCGATACTGCCGTAACCAACAATACCCAAGGTTTTGCCACGGATCTCAAAACTGTCGTTAGCGCTTTTAATCCAACCGCCCCGGTGACAGGACGCGTTTTTCTCAGGAATACCGCGCAACAATAAAATGGCTTCCGCAATCACCAACTCTGCAACCGAGCGGGTATTGGAAAAAGGCGCATTGAAGACTGGAATACCGCGTACAGCTGCCGCGTCCAGATTAACCTGGTTGGTACCAATACAAAAACAACCGACGGCCACCAAACGTTCAGCGGCGGCAAATACCTGCTCGGTCAGCTGCGTTCGCGAACGCAGACCAACAAAATGTACGTCTTTTATTTTTTCCACCAACTCATCTTCAGGTAAGGAACCTTTCAGATATTCAATGTTGGTGTAACCGGCTTTTTGAAATGTATCCAGCGCACTTTGATGCACGCCTTCCAACAATAAGATTTTAATCTTACTTTTATCCAGAGAAGTTTGAGTCATCGTTAGGCTCTATGGCGAAGTTTAAGCGCGCGAATTCTATCACAGCCATTCGCCGGTTGATGACCCAATTTTGCAATGCAATGGTTTAAAAAATGCGTTTTTTTAAACCTTTTAAAATCTTGACCGATCGTGCGGCAAATTAAGATCCTGCACAGGACCTTTCGGAATGACACCGGTAGGATTGATCGTACGGTGACTGAAATAGTAATGGCGTTTAATGTGAGTGAAGTCGACAGTGTCCGCCACAGCGGGCCATTGATACAAGGCTCTTACGTAATTTGACAGATTGGGGTAATCCACAATCCGTTTTGCGTTACATTTAAAATGCCCGAAATAGACGGCGTCGAAACGAATCAGAGTGGTGAACAAGCGCCAGTCCGCAACCGTCAACTGAGCTCCGATCAGAAACTCCTGGCGAGACAGCCGATCATCCAGCCAATCCAGACTGTCGAACAGCTCAACAAAGGCCTCTTCATAGGCCGCTTGGGTCGTCGCAAAGCCAGTTTTGTATACCCCATTATTGACGGTGTGATACACCCGCTCGTTCACCGTGTCGATCTCAGACCTGAGTTCACTGGGGTAGTAATCGTCAGTATTCCCGGTCAAACCGTTAAACGCCGAATTCATCATCAGGATGATGTCCGCGCTTTCATTGCTGACAATCGTCTCCTGCTGTTTGTCCCACAGCACCGGTACTGTTACCCGACCGCTGTAGTGTGGATCTGCCCGGGTGTAAATCTCATGATAACAACGGCTGTTGTACAGATGATCTTTCACCACTGCCGGGCTATCGATATCAGGGCCGGTAAACATCCAGCCCTCTTCCAGCATATCGCTGTGCACCACGGAGACCGAAATGTGCTCAGTCAATTGTTTTAGCTGGCGCATAATCAACGTTCGATGCGCCCAAGGGCAGGCCAAGGATACATACAGATGATAACGCCCGCTTTCGGCTTTGAAGCCAGCGTTACCGGTCGGTCCCGCGCTGCCGTCTGGCGTGACCCAATGACGGAATTGCGCTTCACTGCGGATGAACTTTCCGCCGCTGGCTTTGGTGTCGTACCACTGATCGGTCCATTTCCCATCCACAAGCAATCCCATCACTGCACCTCTTAAGTTGGTTTAGGCGAACTCAACCAGTTCGGTCTCAAATTTTGACAGACTTTCGGCTTTCGCACTGTCACCCATATTCAGCCCTTCGACATACACGATACGAACGTCCTGCAAACCGATGAATCCGAGAATTGTGCGGATAAACGGGGTTTGCGAGTCTGAAGGCTGCCCCTGATGTACGCCACCTCGTGCAGCAACCACGTAGACCGGCTTGTCAGCCAGCAAGCCTTTAGGGCCTTGCTCAGTATAGGTAAAGGTAACACCGGCGCGCGCCAATAAGTCAAACCAGCTTTTCATTTGCGCCGGGATGCCAAAGTTATACATCGGTAAACCAAGCACAATAGCATCGGCTTCCTCGACTTCCTCAATCAGCGAATCCGACAGCGCAACAATCTTCTGCTGGGCAGCGGTACGGTTCTGAGCGTCGCTGTTCAATGCCATCGCGACTTCAGCATCGAAATAAGGCAGCGGTTGAGCAGACAAATCACGCTCGGTCACAGTGACGTTTTCGGCTTCACGGCTCAGCTTATCAACAACCTGCTTGACCAAGCGTGTTGAGTTGGAGTGATCGCCAAAAATGCCCGACTGTATGGATAAGATTTTCATAATATGCTCCGGTAATTAGATAGTTAACGGCGCATAAGATACGCCTTGGCCGGTGCGATAAAAGCGGGAGATATTGACCGTCACCTTCAAATTTCCTGAACAATCTTTAAGACATTCGCAGCGAATAACATTCAAAATATCGACAGGACCCCAAGGACGCTTTAGACAAACGTCAGGCTCACTTCTACACTCATTTCAAGTCGTTAACCATTTGGTTCATCCATGTTACGTCGCTTAGGATTACTGTTGTGTTTACCCCTGTTTGCCTGTGATCATTCAGACACTGTCACTATTGGGTTCGTCGGTAGCTTAACCGGTCCCACCGCCGATATTGGTAGCCAGGCCAGAAACGGCACCATCCTGGCGGTTGAGCATTGGAATGAAACGGGGGGCATCAACGGTAAAACCATCGAACTGGTGACCAAAGACGATAAAAACGAACCGGATACTGCCCAGTTGAATTTTAATGCGCTGGTCGAGCTGGGTGTGGCAGGGATCATCGGACCCACTAGCAGCAGTAACGCAGAAGCGATCATACCGTTGGCCAATAAAGCACAGATTCCGATCGTCGGAACAACCGTCACGTCCGATCTGTTTAATGATCAGGACGACTACTTTTTCCGGCCAGCGGCTTCTACCCGGTCGGGTACCGAACAACTCAGTGACTTTCTGAGCACCCAATTTTCCATTCAACGCTACGCCATTATTACTGACCTGAGCAACGCTGCCTTCACCGGCAGCTGGAAAGCCCAGTTTGGGCAATGGATGCGCCAGAGAGGGGTTGAACCCAATTTTGAACAGGATTTTGTCTCCGGCGATAACCTGGCCTTACTCGATGTGTCTCAGCAATTAGCCCTGATGGATACCGATCTGATTGTTCTGGTCACCAATGCACGGGATTCCGCGTTATTGATCAAACAGATCCGCAGTATTAATACCACTGTGCCGATAGTCACCAGTGAATGGGCAGGTACCGACGAATTTCTACGTTTGATCGGACGCGACGGCGAAGGATTGATCGTTCCCCGCTACACCAATGACGCCAGCGATTCGGAACGGTTTCGGCTACTGCAGAGCCAGTACGAAGATCGCTTTCAACAACGCATGGGCTATGCCGCCTTACTGGGTTACAACGCCAGTCAACTGTTGCTGACAGCCATGATGCAAAAAGATAAAAAACAATCGATAAAGGAGTACCTGTTAACAACGAAGGTGTTTGATGGCGTGCTGGCGGATTTTGAGCTCAATGAATACGGCGACGAAATCCGCAATGCCTTCTACTTCATCACAGAAGTCCGGGACGGTCAGTTTATGACCCTGGAGCCATAACCCTATGCGCCGCACGCTGTTTCTGGAGTTGCTCCGACAGCAGTTCACTGTCGCGCTGATTCCGATCGTCTTGATCGGCGGCGTCGCCTACCAGATGCTGTTCCCTCGGTTAACCGATGAGCTTCGTCAAAACCGGCAGACGCTGGCTCTGTCTGTCGGCGAACAGGTGGAGGCTCGCCTGGCGTCCTCTGAAGATCACCTGAAGTTGATCGCATTGGATATTATTAACAACCCTAACGCAGCATCGCTGGCCAACCGGCTCGATGCGTTTGTGCAGGTGTCTGATATTTTTGAGGCGATTTACGTAACCGGCATGGACGGCAAGATCGACCACATTGGTCTGCCAATTGCCGACATCAGTACGCGTCGCCTGTTCCAGGATATGGACGTTTCATTTACGGCACTGAGTGCCGAGCAACAGCCCTTGGAGCCGGGCCGATACTACTGGTCCAACGTGTTTGTATCACCCATCAGCGGCCAACAATCGGTGGCATTGTTCACCGCCATTGGCACCAGCCATCTGATTGCGGAAATCGATCTGCGCGAACTGCCCTCGTTATCGCAACGGTTGTCTCGGGGCGACATCATGGTCCTGCTACTGGACGATAAAGCGACCTTGATCGCCCATCCAGATATGGATATCAGTCAACAACAGTTCAGTCTCGGATACGCATCCCTGTTCACAGAAAACATGGCATCGTTGCGTACCGGTACCTTTGTATGGAACAACATCGAACAGTTTGCGACCGTCGTACCTCTGTCAGCCACGCGCTGGCAAGTGGTCGTGTCACAGCCGTTAACGTCGTTTAACGCCACCATACAATACTTAACGGTCATCTGGTTGCTGCTGGCCGGCGCAACCTTTGCGATCACGGCGTTTATCGCTTATCGAACTGCTGTTCGGGAAAGCAAACCCATTACTGAACTGCAGGCGATGACCGAAGCGGTGTCCCAAGGAAATTATGACGTGCCACGTATTGAAACGCACATTGACGAGTTCGAGAGTGTGTCCAATGCCTTTATTGCGATGGCTTCGCGAATCCAATCCAGAGAACGTGAGCTGAATGACTTGAATACCGAACTGGAAGGCCGAGTCGCTGAACGTACGGCAGAATTGATGAGCATTAATGAAGCATTAACCAACAGCGTGTTACGACTGGAAACCACCATGGAACAACTGGTGCAGTCCGAGAAGCTGGCGTCGTTGGGCAGTCTGGTGGCGGGTATCGCCCATGAACTGAACACCCCTATCGGCAATGCCAAAATTGCGGTGACCTCGCAACAGGACTATATCCGAGATGTCCGACAAGACCTTGAACAGGGTCGATTGACCAAGAGTTTATTGGATCAGTTCATGGAAGATATTGACTCGACCGCAGACATGGCACTTCGCAACATGAATCGTGCTTCTGATTTGATCCGCTCGTTCAAACAGGTTGCCGTCGATCAAACCAGCTCCAATCTGCGTACGTTTAATCTGGCGACAGTCATCAATGAGGTCCTGGTCACATTGCGACCGACGCTCAAACGATCCCCGGTTCATGTCGAAACGCAAGTTCCCGCAAATATCGACATGCATTCGTTACCAGGGTCTGTCTCGCAAGTGCTGACAAACCTGATTAACAACGCGGTGCATCATGGCCTCAGCGAAAATCACAAAAGCCTGACCATCCATATTTCAGCGGAAATCAGAGATGACCTGGTTTTACTCACCGTGCGAGACGACGGTGTTGGCATGCCGGCGGAAAATATCAAACGCGCCTTTGATCCTTTTTTTACAACGAAAATGGGGCAAGGTGGCAGCGGATTGGGGTTAAATATTGTGCACCGAATGGTTAGAGGGATGCTGAAAGGCAACATTGAACTCACCTCCACGGAAGGCCTGGGAACGACCTTTGTCATGACGCTGCCGCGTGATGTCACTGGGCAACTGTCGGCTAGTCAAGCCAACGTTATGATGAATCACCACGGCTAAGAAGCGCTGCGCATACCAGTAGGGAAAATTATCGGGCAAAAAAAAAGCGCCGCAGCGCCTTTTTTTACTTCAACACACCGGTATCGACGACTTACGTTACTGCACAGACGCAACCATGTGGTCAACCGCTGCTTTCACTTCATCTTCGCTTAACGATGCATTGCCGCCTTTCGCTGGCATCGCATTAAAGCCGCCGATAGCGTGGGTATAGAGGGTTTCAACGCCCTGAGCAATACGTGGCGCCCAAGCTGCCGCATCTGCAAACTTAGGTGCATTCAACGCGCCGGTTCCATGGCATGCTGCGCAGGCAGTGGTATAAACTTCATCGCCGCTCTTCGGGCCGGCACTTTCAGAACTGGCAACAGCCGCTGTCGCGGTTTCACAAGCCTGGCCTTCAACACAGACATTTCCAGCGGGTTTTAAACGTTCCGCGACCTGTTCTTCATAGCTTTTTGACTCAGCAATCGCAAAGCCGACAGCTAAGGTGGCAACTAACACGAGCAGTTTTTTCATGAGTTTATCCGTTCCGTTAACGTCATTATTCTAAAAGTCGGGCGATTATAGCGACTAAGCCCCCTATGAACAATTCCACAGGCCGATGATCCAACGGTTACCGGATCGAAACGGCCCCTTTTCACTTTCAAATCGCTTTTTTTCAACTATCATGGCTGCTTTTAATCGAGTGCAGACGTCTGCCGATCTGCATCGCATCAAGAGGATAAGATACGTGAGAAAGGTCACCGTCGCTGCCACGCAAATGCCCTGCGGTTGGGATGTCGCCGATAACATCGCTCGTGCAGAAACACTGGTGCGCCAGGCCGCTGCCGAAGGCGCAAATATCATCCTGCTGCAGGAGTTGTTTGAGCGGGTGTATTTTTGCCAGTATCAACGGGAAGCATTCCGGGCATTTGCGACCTCTATCGATGAGAACCCCGCTGTGACTCATTTTCAGGCCATTGCCCGAGAACTCAATGTGGTCCTGCCAATCAGTATTTTCGAGCGAGCCGGACAGGTATCTTTTAATACGGTTGTCATGATAGACGCCACTGGTGACATTCTGGGTTTTTACCGCAAGACGCACATCCCAGACGGTCCTGGCTATTGTGAAAAATTCTATTTTTCTCCCGGCGATACCGGCTTCAAAGTCTGGCAAACGCAATTCGGACGCATCGGTGTCGGTATATGCTGGGATCAGTGGTTTCCTGAAACTGCGCGCGCTATGGCCTTGATGGGCGCAGAAATGCTGCTCTACCCGACCGCCATCGGCAGCGAACCCTATAATGATGCGATCGACTCCAGCGGCCACTGGCAACGCACCCAGCAGGGACACGCAGCCGCCAATGTGATGCCAGTGATCGCCAGTAACCGTGTCGGGCGCGAAGACATCGAAGACTCGCACATCACTTTTTACGGCTCTTCGTTTATCGCCGATGCGACCGGTGCCATGGTAAAAACGCTTGATAAAACCGAAACAGGAGTTATCTGCGCCAGCTTCGATCTGGATGCTCTCGATCAACTGCGCCAGGAATGGGGACTGTTTCGGGATCGTCGCCCCAGCGAGTACAGCCCACTGCTCACCAAAGATGGCGTTCGTCAAAGCTGTTAAACAACATTGATTGTTTTTGACCGGTAAAAACGGCAGCATCCAGTGACTCAGGGTCACCGGATGCTGTTTAACTTCCCGCAACGTTCGGCTTTATCTTGTCACGGGTTGATTTTCTGATCGTCCAGAACAAGTGGCGCCCGTTACCCTATATTCTTTAAACGCCGTTCACACCTTCAGCGTGCTCAGTTGGCAACACTTATGGCCACAGTTCACACGCTGTTCATTTGATCGAAAAAATCGGCAATAGTGTGACTTCTTTGGCAGTTTATTCCTTTGTTTCATCTAATCTGGCCACACCCACGACAAAGACGGGTGTCTCAAGTGCTGTTTTTCTTGCAGGACAGGCCGGGCGATTCAACACGATTCGCCGACAGTAAAAGATGGGTACCAGAGGAGGAAAGGTTATGCCCAATCGAAGTCTCGCCATAAAACAACAACAAGCTTATCGTCAGATTCTGGCACTTACCGTCGTTGGCGGTGCCGTTATTCTGTTGCTCGGCACCATGATCGCGATGATGTATCTCCAATAATAAAACACCGCTACTCACTGAGAAATTCCCCCTGATAAAGTTTGCCATCACCGCTCAATGCACCCGCGCTGCGAGCGGTTTTTTTTAACCCGGCAAAATATCGAGTAAGGGTAAGACGATTGCCCGATCAAACGATCGTTGACGAGAGTCACGGACGAATTGAATCACCACGCGCTGTGCGTCCTCCTGCACAATTTGCCCAAGACCGAGACTGGGGTGCCGGACTGTTCTATTCAGGAGTTCTGCTGTCGAGGTTGTTGCCCGCCAGGACACAGGTCCCAAGGACTTCACCGCGGCATAATGTTCCACACTGGCTTGATGCATACCCGCGGGTAACACAGCTGGAGAATCGGGCTGCTGCAACCAGCTGAGAAAGGGCGACAAACCCGAAACATAGTCGATGGGCATCAACGGAGAATGGTCACTCACCTCTTCAGCGAGCGGTGTCACCAAGACCAGCGAATGTTTCGCCCGGGTCATCGCGACATACAACAGTCGCCGTTCACTCATCACACTGGCTGGAATGGTCATATCGCTGTCGGGCTGATAGGGATAAAACCGATGATTGAACTCAGGAATTATCACGCACGGCCATTCCCGCCCTTTGGATTTATGAATCGAGGTGATTAACAACGCATCCTGGTCATTCGGTGTTTTGCGCGCCATTAGCTCGGCCAATTGCGCCGATGCACTGGCCAATGGCCATTGTTGCTGGCGCACAAACATGGCAAAGGCTTTCACCGTCGCCACCTGATCCTCGACCGCGGCGGCCGAAAAAGCGTTGTCCCGCAAGGCTGACATATAGTCAGTGGTCTGTATCCAGCCCTGGACAAGACTGTAGGTATCCCCTTGCCCGCGCTCGGCTTTGTCGATCCAACGTGCCCGTTCAAACAGTGCTTCACTCTGATACGCCGACAATGACTCAGGTACCGCATTGCGCAATGCTTGTCCCCAGCGGGTGGGTGCATGCGCCAATGTCTGTATCAGTTCGTCGACCATGCTTTTCTTAATTTTCAGGTAAGGCTGTGTCAGCAGCGATTGCCAGGCAATGCGTCGAGTTTTCAGATTCCAGTCACCTGCCTGACCGCTGGCCAGCTGCAGCAGAACCCGAAACGGACGCAGTTCATGCCGTTCCAATACCGTCTGATGATTATCCAGGCGAAACGGAATGTTATTCGCCAGTAATAACAGTTCCAGCCGGGCGCTGTTGGCCCACAACCGATTGATCACGGCAATGTCGGATAGCGGATGCTGTTCTGACCACTGCACAATGGTATTCAGTACCCCTTGGGCACTGTCTTTAGCAGGCAATAATTGCACATCAGTGGTGCTGGCGGCTGCGTGCGATATGCATTGGGTTCGCTTCGAGGGGTCGGGATAGTTGCCGGCAATAACCTGGTTTGCCAACAGGCTCAGACCGTCGCCAAAACGAAACGTATGGCTGAGCTGATAGTCCTGGCAATCGCGAAAGGTCTGCTCAAAATGTTGCGTCAGTAAAGTAGGTTTTGAGCCCCGGAACTCGTAAATGGTTTGATCCGGATCGCCAACCACCATCACTTGGGCCACGTCACCCGCCAAAGTTTCCAGCAAGAATTGCTGAGCCGGGTTTATGTCCTGAAATTCATCGACGATGATCTCGGCCATGTGCCCTGAAAACTGCGCCGCCAGCGCAGGATCTTTGCGGAACCGCTGCACCGGTTGGTAGATCAGATCGGAAAACGTCAAGCGGCCCTGCTCATTCCGCCAATCCTCAAAACGGTAAAAAGCCTCGATAAAAAACTGACATACCGCCGGCAGACCAATTTGCTCAAAAACCCGTTCCGGGCTGTCCAACGAGCTTTTCACCAGCTCGAAATAAGCAACAGCGGGCTCTACCCATTTTTTCTTCCTGGTCAGCACATCATCGGCGATCGATTCATCGGCCAAATGACGCAGAATCCGCCATGTCGCCGACTCGATGTCAGCGTCTGCCATCAGGTTTTTATTAAAAGCAGGCATGTCACCCTGTCGGACCAAGGTTTGGCAGATGCGATAGCCCAGCGAATGAAAGGTACGGATATCTGGTGCTTTATTTCCCTGCAAGGCATGTCGCAAGCGACGTTCAAAATCAACCTGCGCCGATTTGTTATACATCAGAACCAGCAAGCGACGCGGATTAGCGCCGTCGGACAGTCGTTTTTGCACATACGCGGTAAGGGTTTGGGTTTTGCCGGAACCGGCCACTGCGATGATACGAGCGTGCCCACCGCCATGGTGAATTATCGTCTGTTGTTCGGTGGTGTATTGCACAAAAAAAACCGGCGCTGAAAATCGGAGGCCGCACAGAATAGCAGATTTTAGCCTGTGCGGCGTGGCTCGCTAGGATAAACCGGGTTGATCCGAATGGTACTTACTTAACCAGATTTAATTCATGTCATCAGGTTTTGCTTAATACAGTGCCATAGTTCCACTAGGATCTTCTCGCCGTCAAGGGTCAGGTATGGGAGAGAACCAAAGCGGTCGGCAATCGGGGGGTTAAAATCGATTAAAAGCGAAGCCCCAATGGGCTTCGTTTCGATTTTAACGACTTCACCTCTGGTGAGGGCCGGATCAAGGGGATTTCCCCTTGAAAAGAAAAACCTCCGAAACATTCATTAAGAACGACGAACGAATCGTCAGATCTGACTGGTTATTCAGGACAAGGGATCCACAGTACAACCGGATCGCAGATGCCAATGAAATAAAAAGTCACATGCCAACTAAGTAAGTACCGTTCAGGTTACACTCTGCCCTTGCCCAACGTTGGCCTTTTAACACTACTGACCGGTAACGGACAGATCGGCAAAACGAATCGCCGCCATGCACGAGGATCGGCTGTCATTCCACAGCATCTGATTCCCGACATTGACCACCCGGTTAAACATCTGATACAGGTTACCGGCAACCGTGACACCGCGGACCGACTGCACCCGCTCCCCGTTCCGCCACAGATAACCGGAGGCGCCACAGCTAAAATCACCGGATATCGGCTTGGTACCGCTGTGCAAACCGTCCAATTGGGTTACTTCAAAAACACAGCCTTCATGCAGTTGGTCAGGGCTAGCATCGCCGGCCAGTAAATGCAGTTGATGCAAGCCAACGGAGAGCGCCGTTTTTGCACCACGTTGCGCGTGGGCAGTATTGGCGACGTCAAAATAGGCAGCGGTCGCGGAGTTATGCGCCAACGTTTTTAATACACCGTGTTCGACCAACGTGACTGGTGCCGTGCTGAACCCCTCTGCGTCAAAGGCTTCATAACCCAAACCGGAGGTATTCCGGGGTTGATCCACAAAATTCAACCGCCGGTCAAAAACGGTTTGTCCCAACTTATCGCGCATCGGGTTTACCTGATCCATGGCGGCCTTGCCCGACCACATCAGACTGAAGGCACCCAACAGTTCGGCCTGTGCGTTCGGCGCGAAGATCACATCGTATTGACCGCTTTGAATCGGCCCGCCAGCGAGCAACGCGCGTGAATCATCATATGCGGTGGTAATAATGCGCTCGGCATTCAATTCGTGAAAATGCCGGCCAGCCATCATCCCCGGGGCCATGGCCGTTTGGCCGTTTTCTTCTGCCAAGGGGTACGCATAAGCCATTATCCGCCGTGCCTGTTGCTCGGTATGTCGGCCATGAGAATTAAACAGCGCCTGTGCATAGGTCACGTCGGAGAGCGCATTGTAGGGCACGTTGCGAATTCCCTCGCGAGCGAGCAGCGCCTGCTCTATGCCAACGATAAAGTTGATTTTGGCATCGATATCCGTGTCATCTTCCGGCTGCAACGAAGGTTCTTCCGCACGTTCCTGGCCAAGTATCTGCGGGATGCGTTCATGTTGCTGCGGTGCTTGAAAACGGGCATTAATGAGCGCCTGATCCACCATGAACTTGAGCGATTCATCGTCAACCGCTTCCGACGACGCCATACCAACCTGGCCGTCACTGACCACCCGCAGACCCACAATGAACGAGGAATTCACCGAATGTTCGTCCAGGCGGCCATCTAACGCCTTCAGCGTCAGCGACTGCGACGTTTGCATCACCAAGTCTGCCTCGGCGTTTTGCTGGGTAACCCAGTGCAGGACTTTTTCGGCGATCTGCAGAGTACTCATCAGGCATTACCTCCTACCAGAATGCGGTCAACCTTAATCGCGGGCTGACCCACGGTGGTTGGAATCGCACCACTCACCGAACCGCACATACCGCACGCCAATTCCAGATTGTCGCTGACCATGGAGATTTCCTTCAACACTTTTGGTCCCGTCGAGATCAATGTCGCCCCCTTAACCGGGTATAGAATTTTGCCGTTTTCCACGTAATACCCTTCCTGTACGGCGAAGTTAAATTCCCCGGTTCCCGGTTTCACCGAACCGCCACCCAGGTGCGATGCATAAATCCCCCGGTCAATGGAGGCAATCATGTCTTCAAACCGATCATCGCCAGCCTCAATAAAGGTATTGCGCATGCGCGAAGCAGGGGCGTATTTATAAGACTCGCGACGGCCGCTGCCCGTCCTGGCGTAGCCGGTCTTTTCACTGCCTAATCGATCAACCAGAAAGCTGGTCAGCTGTCCGTTCTTAATCAACTGCGTTCGCTGTGTGGCCATGCCTTCATCATCAATGTTGATCGAACCCCAGGCATTTTTCAGGGTACCATCGTCAACAGCGCTGACTTTGGTGTGCGCGATCTGCTCACCCATCTGATCATAAAATACGGAAGCTTTTTTCGCGACGGAGGTGGTTTCCAAAAGGTGACCGCACGCTTCATGGAAAATAACACCCCCAAAACCATTACCCATGACGACCGGCATTTCGCCTCCGGGACAGGGGCGCGCTGACAGATTGACCAGAGCCTGCCGGCCTGCTTCGGCACCCAACGCGGTGGCATCTACGACATCTGCGAGTTCCCAGCCCTGCAGGCCACCCATGTCTTTCTGCCCATGCGCCTGCGCGCTGCCGTCGGAGGCTATCGCGACCATCACCGAACGAACATAGTGCCGGGTATCTTCAACATGCAACCCTTCGCTGTTGAACAGCGCGATGTGCTGTTCTCGCTGCAACTGAGTGCCTTTGGTTTGAGTAATTTGAGTACCTGCCCGTTGGGCCGCCCGGCTGGCAGTGAGCAGAAACTCAATTTTAGCGTCGATCATGGCATCCGCAGATAAAGGCTTTAAACCCGAGTGCATGGCTTCAACCTGCCGGAAATCAAAGGCAGTCGCTACCACTTTTGGGTCGCGCCGATCCTTGACGGCCAACTCATTGGCGATTCGTTTGAGTTCGTCCGCGTGTGGCTTATTGGTATAGCCATAAAGCACTTTGCCCGCGAACACCATGCGCAGACCAATGCCGAATTCGACGCCAGACTGCACAGAATCGACCTTTTCGGATAAGGTCGTCAGCGTCGATCGCAACTGGCGCTCGACAAACAATTCGGCGAAATCGGCCCCAAGACTGAGCGCATAATCAATCACAGAACGGGCAACTTCCGGGCTGAGCATAAGATTTCCTCTGATGAGTTGAGAACGGTGCAACGATAACAGATCGTGATCGCTGAGCCGAGTACGTGACGGAAGTCTGATACGGATCAGATGCAGAACGATAATTCAGACACAGTTCAAGCGGTTCTTTGCTATAGTCTTAGCAACTGTCGCAGAAGGAAAGCACCATGCCAAAACAAGAACTGAAAAGCCTCTTTCAACGTTTGCGTGATCACTTACCCGAAGGTGAAGCCAGCGCACAGCAGAAGATGCTGATGGATCAGATTGCTTACCATTTACACGACGAAGGCAGCCCGGATCCGGTCGATCCGAGTTTACGCAGTTCGGTTGAGGCGTTGATCGGCGATATCGAAACAGACCATCCGAAAAGTGCCGCCATTGCCAAAAATATTCTGGAAACACTCGCATCCATTGGTATATAAACCGGATCAGAAAGGGCCCGGCACTTGGGCACTATGTGACAACATAATTTATCTCAGCGGCAACTGACATGCGCCATTTTCGAGTTGCCTTAGCCGTTTTTGGCTAACGCATCCAGCCCATTTGCCGGCTCTGGGTCCTCGGAACCGGTATCGCGCTCCAAACCAAAGCTCGGCGCCAGCGTTTTGCTGACCGGCGCACCATAGTCCTTCAGGCGGTTCACGTAACTGATCATGGAACCCCGCCCCTCGGTCAGGCTGCTCATCGCGTCATGAAACGATTTATCGGCGCCGGATATCTGTTGACCCAGTTTTTCCATTTTATGGCTGAATACCGCAACCTTGTCATAAATTTTGCCGGCCAGGGCATACAGCTCTTTGGCGTTTTCATTCTGACGTTCGAGCGACCAAAGATTGGCGACTGTGCGTAATGTTGCCAGCAGCGTGGTAGGCGTCACCACAACGATATGACGTTCAAAAGCTTCATTGAACAGGCTGGGGTCGGCTTCAAATGCTGCGATAAACGCGCTTTCGATGGGCATAAACATCAACACGAAATCCGGTGCGTTGAGCGCCGGTAAAGCGGGGTAGTTTTTATCACTTAAATTGCGAATGTGCTGACGTATGGCACCGACATGTTCCCGAAGCGATTGTTCGCGGCTTCGGTCATTTTCTGCACCCACGACCGCCTGGTAGGCATTCAGGCTGACCTTACTGTCGACAATAATATGCTTGCCTTCCGGCAGATGAATAATGAAATCCGGACGGCGATTGCGCCCCTGTTCATCTTTGAAATTGGGTTCACGTTCAAACTCACGTCCTTGCTGCAGACCAGCACTTTCGAGAATACGCTCAAGCTGCAACTCACCCCAATTGCCTTGTAATTTCTTGTCGCCTTTCAGCGCCCGAGTCAAATCCCCGGCCTGTTTATGCAACTGACTGTTCAGTTCTTTTAACAAGCCTAACTGAGCCAGCAGTTGAGAGCGCCCTTGGGTATCTTGCGTGTGAATGTCATCCACGCGTTTGCGAAACTGCTCAATCTGTTTGTTGAACGGATCCAACAACGCCGTCAACGATTGCTGAGAAGCTTCGCTGAAGGTGCGCTGTTTCTGCTCGAAAATCGCATTCGCCACCACGCTGAATTCTTTGCTCAACTGTTCTTTGGCGTCCTGCAATAGCGCCAGTTGCGCAGCATGATGTGCCGCTTCACTTTCGGCACGCGCCTTTAGGTCAGCAAGCTGGTTTTCGGCCAGCCGCAGGGCTTCACGGGTTTGTGTCAGCAACGCATCTTTTTCGGTCAATTGGTTTTGCAGGGATTGCAGCTGAGCCATTTGCGCGTTGAGACCGGCAACCTTAGCCTGATACTGACTCAGTTGACGCTGCAGGTCCTGAGCCTGATCGCGACTTTGATCAAGGGCATTTTCGCGCTCGGCCAAGGTCGATTTTAAGAACGCATGTTGCCCCAGAATCTGAGTATATTGTCGATCCAGTGCGTCATAGCGACGTTCATTGCGGAGCATGACCAGGGTCAGAATCAACAGGGCGGGAATAAGACCGGCGCCAAAGCCGATAAGCAGTATCTGAAAATGCGTGGTTATCCAAGTCAGCAAAATATGTCCTTCAGGTATGTTCTAGCGAAGCGGTTGCCCATTTTTGTTGCCAGTCTTCATCTGGCTCAACACAAACCTGAATCATCTGTCCTTGATAGTCAAATTGCAGTTGCCAGGCGTGGAGATACAAGCGTGCGGCTTCGGTACCACCATAAAGCGTATCGCCAAGGATCGGGCAAGCCAGGGATTTCAGCGCCACGCGCAGTTGATGCGTTTTCCCCGTTTTCGGTGACAATATAAAACCCCGGTTACCGTTATCGAGTGCGAGGCTTCGAAATTGCGTGATAGCAGGACGCTCCATGGTGCGCAGCAATTTCCATTGGCTACGCCGACTCTGAGCCATGTCGCCCTTTACCCACCCCTGTTTTTTCTTTGGTTTGCGGTCGCTGATGGCAAGGTATGTTTTCTGGATCTGACGCTGGGCAAACGACTGACTTAACAGCCGGTTGCTCTGCTCGTGCTTGGCGACAATCAGCAAACCCGAGGTCGGTTTGTCTAATCGATGAACCGGGTACGCTGTGGCCTGATGTTGTTCATTCAACCAAGCCAGTACACTGGGCGCATTGGCATCACGCTGCACAGTCCAGCCAAGGGGCTTGTTCAGGATCCAGAAATCGATGTGATCGAACACTAACGATGGTTCAAGTCCAGGCATTCAGGTCTTCATCGTCCAGGGTGTCAATTTCCTGTTGCAGCTGATCGCGCAAGCGTTCCATCCAAATACCCCATTGCGTATTCAGACGAGCAAGCTGTTCAGCGGTTTTGCGCAAATCGCGATGCTCTGCGATCAAACTAAGACCAGCTTCTTTGCGTTCAATTCGCCAGTGCACCAAGGTGTTATGAAAATCATCTTCACCTTGCACACATAGCCATTCCAGCACCTTGTCCGGCACTTCTTCAACCACGCGGAACACCAACGTCACGTCATGATCTTCATGCTGAAAGCGCCAGCTGTCACCGCCGTGAATGGATATTTCACCGGGCCACCAACGATTCAACCCAGCCCGCGTGGTCAACAAACTCCAGACACGGTCGGGCGAAGTCATCACTTCAATTTCATGATAAAGTGTCGTCATTATTTTGTCCGTGAGCTACAAGTTAAGGTAGCCCTTAAGTCTAGCAGGTTCCCTCTGGATGCTTAACAATCTATTTATCGAACATGCGCTGACCATGCGTCCGGAAGGCTCTCTGAATCATTTGCCGGTCAACACTCTGCTGCTGAGCCCTCAGGACCCTTTGCTCAATCACAAACAGGTGACTGGTGCGACATTGGTATCACGCAATGCACTGTTAACACTACTGAGTGACAGCGGACATCCGTTGGCTCACTCGGTGCGCCAGTTTCTGACCGAATTTGATGCTAATAATCCACAGGATCGAGCGATTCTGGACATCTTTGCCGGGCGTTTCACGGCCATCATAAAAACCGCACGCGGTGGTGATCACTGGCGCTGCGGAAGTGATTTCCAACAAGCCTTAACCCGTCATTGGCAGCATTGCCAGACGTTGACCATTTCCGGCGGCCTGACCTCGCATCAGTTTGGTCTGAGCCTGGCGGAGCGGATTGAAGCCAATTTCGCCGATCTGGTGGTTATCAGTTCGCCGTGGGGCGGCTTAACCGCACTGTATGGCCTGGCGCAAACGGTAGGTCAGCGCGATGATTTACTGGTGATGGATTTCGGCGCGACAGGCGTAAAACGCGGTATTGCTCGCAAATACGGCAACCGTTTGGAATTATTGCCCGATCTCAAGGTGGCGCCGTTTAAAACCGATGGCCTGATTCGAAAAGAAGCATTATTGGAAATGTTCCGTAACACCCGGGATATGCTCGATCAGTCCATGCCTGTCGCCATCAGTATTGCCTGCTACTTACACCAGGGTCATCCGTTCGATTACCACAGTGGCATCTATCATCGTCTGGGAGACGATTGCCAACATCTGGCGACGGATTTACATGAGCAATGGTTACCGGATTGTGGTCTGCAGGGTTTGGCGCTGCTGGAACACGACAGCACCGCTGCCGCATTGGCCTTTCGCTTTAAACACCCTGCGATGATGGTGACTCTGGGCACGGGTTTAGGTTCAGCGCCCTGCCCGCTAAGTGGCAACCCAGAGTAGTTTAAATAATTAACCGGATTCGGAACGCTTTGGCGAGGCCACTGGGTTAACTTCACCTTGCTGAAGAAATCGGACGCCCACGCCGTCCTGCGCCACTCGCTCGACCTGCATCCAGACTTCAACCAACTGGCCGCGCTGCAGCATTTTGCTGCGGAACAGCATACCCTGTTGCAAAGTCACCTCCGGACTCAGAAACCGCAATAAAGCCCCCGTGCTCGATATATTCAAACAGGCACACTGGCATTCCCGACCTTGTCGGTCTTGTAGCGTCAGTGGTATTTCAATTTTATCGAAACGGGGTGCCCTTGAATCCATGTGCGGTCACTCTTTACGGTGCGCGAAAACGAGTCATTAAAGATGAAAATCACGCAACCGTCTACCCTGTCACCCAAACAACCGCGCAAACTGCGGCCTCAGAGCCTCGTCTACAGCAGGGGGCAGCCTTGCATACCGCCTCATTAATGTTTGTGGCATTTGCTGACAGAGGCCAGATGCTGTCTATACTGCATTATGATGCAATTCAAACCTGATCAGACAACATTCATGATGCACCCAACGAACCTTACACTTGGGGGGCAATTTTGCTCCCAATATTAAAAATGGCCCTGATCGCGGTCGCACTGACCTGTTTGGTGCTGATCCCGTTTACGTCATCACCTTGGCTCGATGTGACGTTAACGCTGGCCGCGATAACCGCAACCGTAGCGATCATCCTCGTTCATGCGACGAATGTGTTGCCATTCCTCATGATCATGGCCGCCGCACCGATCATTCCTTTTGTAAAATGGTTTGAACCTGCCTTTGAAAAACAAGCGATTGAATCCGAAATACAAGCACTGAACAGTGAGCTGGACGTGGTCGAAGGCAGCATCAATCAGTTTTTTCTGAACAACGCTTCGGCACTTGAATCTATTGAGGTTCTGATCGGTCATGAACAGGAGATCGATGACGCACTCTACCAGCGATGGCTGTTGCAGATTCTGCCGGCTGCTCGCAACCAATTTCTGAATGTTGCCCTGTCCAAAGACCTGATCATTGAACATGTTTACCCCACCACCGATACCAACCTGCGGGTCATTGGTGTTGATCAGGCGAACATTCCTAATCAGGGAATGTTGTACAAATACGCGGCCAGCACCCGGCAACCTCTGATTATCGGTCCGGTCATGTTGCTGCAGGGCGTACCTGGCATTATTTATGTTCGGCCGGTAAAAGGCACTGACGATTTGATCCTAGCCGGGGTTCTGTCACTGGATTTTTTACGCACAGATCTGGAATTACTGTTGCCTGCTTACGTTCAATTGGGTGTCGATATATCCACACTGGCGGTGAGCTACCCATTAATGGAAACACCAGAGACCAACGCGCTGAATCAGTTGGAACGCTCGTTAAAATTTGGCGAAATCGATGTCTCGCTTAAAGTATCGTCCACGCAGGTTGACGATATCATCGAGCGAACGCAAACCATCACGCGCACATCGGCGGTTGCGTTCTGGCTCGCTATATCGCTCATTCTCAGCCTGCAGCATCTCAACTACCGTATGCGCGAGGCGCAGCGGCAAGCACTGAAGAAAAGTGAATCGAAATTCGTGGCTGCACAACGGCTGGGTCAAATGGGGTCATGGAGCAGCGACGATAACGCCACCATGATTTTATCGGAACCACTGCAAGAACTGATACTGACCACCAGTGAGACGATGACACTGGACGACTTCTTTTCCCGTCTGCATCCGGCGACCCGTGAACAGGAAAGTAAACAAATTCGGCAATTCCTGAACAGCGACAAAAAAAATCTGACCATCGAGCACCAACTGAAAGCCAATGATGACTACCGCTGGTTTGAACATCGCATTGCAAAAAGTAAAGAAAAGGGTTGTACCGGCATTCTGCGGGATGTGCACGCATTGCGAAAGCGTGATGAACAGGTCGCACTGTTGGAATCCTTCGATTCACTCACCGGTGCGGCGAATCGACACTACTTTAAGCAGCTCACCATTCAGAATCTGGCGGTGTGTGAACGCAGACGCACCACGCTGGCTCTAGTTCTGGTCAATATCGATGATTTCCGCGCCATCAATGAAAAGCACGGCCATGTCATGGGCGACGAATTGCTCAAACAGGTGACTTACCGATTGCAATCCAGTTCCCGCAAGTCGGACACCATTGCTCGCCTGTCAGGCGATACTTTTGCTATTGCCTTAGTAGACATAGGCAAAAACAAACAATCGGTACTGGTGATTGAGCAGATCTTGCGTCGGTTGAAAGAACCTTATGTGCTGACCGAAGACATCTATCCACAATTCACTCTGGGTGCATCGATGTATCCGGACGACGGCTATAACTATGACACGCTGCTGCGCATGGCCGAATCTGCCCTCAGCTCCGCTAAGTCTCACGCACGTGGTCATTACCGTTTTTATTCCGCTGAACTCAGCGAACAGACGGATCGGCGTCAGAAGGTTCTGGCAGCCATCCCTGCGGCCATCCGCAATAATCATCTGTCATTGGTATTTCAGCCTCGTGTGAACAGCCACCTCACAACAAATACCACGAGCATGGAAGCGTTGGTGCGCTGGAATGACCCTGAGTTAGGTTTTGTCTCACCGGGTGAATTCATTCCGATTGCCGAACAAAGCTCACTGATTGCCGATATCGGGCAATGGGTCATGGAGCATGTCTTTGCTACGGTCGCACAATATGGCCATGCGATTCCCGAACAACTGTCCATCTCCATTAACTTGTCGCCTCGGCAACTGGAAGACTCTGGTCTGGTCACGGTCGTTAAAGACCTGGTGCAGAAATACAAAGTCAGAGCGTGTCAGTTTGAACTGGAAATCACCGAATATTCGATCTCCGAAGAATCGGAGGCAGTTTTGAACAACATGCGCGAATTGAATGCCATGGGTTTCCGTTTTGCGCTGGACGATTTTGGCACCGGTTACTCCAACCTGGGCATATTACAATCGCTGCCACTGCACGTGTTGAAAGTCGATATGAGCTTTATCAGAGCCATCGGTGCTTCTGACAAATCGGATGAACTGGTCAAGGCCATTGTCAGCATCGGACATACCCTGGGCTTGAGTGTGGTTGCAGAAGGTGTCGAAAGCGCGGCTCAGGTCAGTTTTCTGCGCGAGTTGAATTGCGACGAATTACAGGGTTTCTATTTTTTCAAACCAACGGCTATCGAAGACTTGCTACCGTACCTCAGTATTGAGCTGCCGAATACCACTGAACCTTGAGCGAAAATTTATTAGGCCACTGTAGACATGACATCAAGGTCGGACGACGGCGGTTCGACGTGAAATCAACAACGCACCTGCAACACCGACAATCACCACGCCGATCCCCAACCATTGCGCCAGCGAAATACTTGCGTGCAGGAAAATGATCGACAGTAACGCGTTAAATAACGGAGCAGAGGTCACCATCAACCCAGCGATGGTGGCATCGCCAATCTTGACGGCGGCATTCCAGCACATAAAGGACACAATCGACGGAAAGACAGCCACAAACAGTACTGACCACCACAGGGTTCCCGACGGAACAAATACCGGTTCGGTGACGATATCAAATACCCAGAAAGGTAAAATCAACAAGGTTCCGGTACCCACAAAGAAGGTCAACAGCCCTATCATATCCACTGCCTGATGCGGCATCTTTTTCAACAGTACCGAATAGAACGCCCAACTGGTGATTGCCAGCACCATCAGCAACTCACCGACACCCGCGGACTGGCCGGAAAATACTTGCAGCGGATGTCCATCCGTCACCACGGTCATGGCTCCGGTCACAGCGACCGCAGACATCACCCATTCCATCAAGGTTTGCCGACGCCCGCCAAACACGCTCGACACAATGGAAATGCTCAACGGCATTAACGCCAGCATCGCACCAACCTTGACAGGTTCGGTATATTCCAGCGACCAATACTGCAAGGTGTTGTAAAAGGTAACGCTAAGCAGCGAAAGGGCGATTAACGCCAGAAGATTTTGCCGGTACCAGAGTCGTTGCCGCAAAATTCTGGGGATACCAAACGGCGCCAAAAAAACAAACGCCAGACTCCAGCGAAATTGAGATAGAGTAAATGCCGGTAAACTGGCGATGGCGGCCTTTCCGACGATAGCATTAGCCGCCCAGAACAGATTAGCCACTGCCGCTAACGCGGCAGCGATCAAGACAGATTGACGCAAGTGAAACCCCTGACTGGATTATTGTTTTCGACCTACTATAGCGGAAATAACTTGGGGTCACCTCCGCCATAGGTCGCAGACGGAATCAGGAAAACTCGCGCAGAAACCGTTCGAGTTTATTAACCATGTTGACCGAGCCAACAAAGAAAGGAACGCGTTGATGCAGTTCGGTCGGATTAATGTCCAGTACGCGTTCAGACACACCCGCGATCGCTTTACCACCCGCCTGCTCGGCCAGAAAGGCCATTGGATTACACTCATACAACAAACGCAATTTACCAGACGGATGCAGCGACGACGATGGGTAGAGAAAGATCCCGCCTTTGATCAGATTGCGGTGAAAATCCGAAACCAATGACCCAATATAACGGCTGGTGTAGGGGCGATTAGTGCGCTTATCTTCCACCTGACAATACTTGATGTACTGCTTCACGCCATCGTGGAAATGCACATAGTTGCCTTCATTGACCGAATAAATCACACCGTCTTCGGGGTAGGTCATATCCGGATGCGACAAGCAGAAAATACCCAGACTCGGGTCATAGGTAAACCCATGTACTCCGTTACCGGTACTGTATACCAGCATGGTGGAGGAACCATAAATAACATAACCGGCTGCAACCTGAGCACTACCAGGCTGCAGGAAATCTTCTTCGGTTACGGGTCCACCAATAGGCGACAAGCGTCGGTACACGGAAAAGATGGTACCCACAGACACATTTACGTCGATATTCGATGATCCGTCAACGGGGTCAATTAAGACCACATACTTGCCATTCAGATTCAGACCATCGTCAAAGTGAACGTAGCTGTCTTCTTCTTCCGATGCCAAACCGCAGACCACTCCACGTGCAGCTAATGCTGTTTTAAAACGTTCGTTCGCATAAACATCCAGTTTCTGCTGCTGCTCGCCCTGTATATTTTCACTGCCAACACCACCCGTAATATCAGCAAGACCTGCCTTATTAATTTCGCGATGAACGAGTTTTGACGCTAACCGAATGGACGCAAAGATTGACGACAGCTCCCCTGTCGCGTCGGGGTATTCAGACTGCTTTTCGATGATAAATTCACCGAGAGTTTTGGTAATTTCCATATTGTCTCCGCTGGAGATGCCAGGTTGATAGTCGTATTTGCCCAATTATTTTTTGGTTGTTAAACCCAATAGACGGGTTCGGCGGCTGGGCTCCACAGTGTCGTGCCCTAAATAACTCGTATCAACGAGACGCAGAGTTGCTCCAGGACCGGACTGTCTTGGGATAGTAACATAGCAGGATATTTAAACACCGACTGTAATAGTCAGTATTTTGTGGACAAATGAATGGCAGACCCCATATCCACCGCTTCAACCGAAACCTGAGTGAACTTGGGAAACCGATAAAACCAGAGTTATCTCTGTTCTTGAGGAGATAGCACAATAGTGAGGGACAAAAAAAAGCGACCGATTGGCCGCTTTTTTATGACAATAGATAAATTACTTACCCAGTGCCTTTCGTGCTTCTTTGATGGTTCGAAGCTTACCAATGGCTTTCGCCAGTTGGGAAGCAACCTCAGCAAACTCTTTGCTCGCCATTTTGTCTGCAATCTGTTTTTCTGCAGCATCTTTGGCGCGATTGGCTGCGGCTTCATCAAGATCTGATGCGCGCACCGCCGTATCTGCCAATACAGTAATCAGGTTAGGCTGTACTTCGAGGTAGCCACCTTCAACATAAACCACTTCATCATGGCCATGCTGTTTTACCATATGCACTGGACCCGGACTTAAACGAGTCAACAAAGGGGCGTGACCAGGTTTAATACCCAGCTCGCCCTGTTCACCGGTACACACCAAAATCTCGACAAGGCCGGAAAAGACCTTCTCTTCGGCACTGACGATGTCACAATGTACTGTCATAGCCATAGTGCTGTTACCTCCGGTGTCGATTAGCTGCGAGCGTTGTGCGCTTCAACAACTTCTTCGATTGAACCCTTCATGTAGAAGTCTTGTTCTGCAATGTGATCGTATTCGCCATCCAGGATACCTTTGAAGCCACGAATGGTATCTTTCAAAGAAACGTATTTACCGGGTGCGCCTGTGAACACTTCTGCCACGTGGAATGGCTGTGACAAGAAACGTTCAATCTTACGAGCACGACTTACAGTCAGTTTGTCTTCGTCAGACAATTCATCCATACCCAAAATCGCGATGATGTCTTTCAGTTCCTTGTAGCCCTGAAGAACACCCTGCACGCCACGGGCAACATCGTAATGTTCATGACCGATAACTAATGGGTCCAACTGACGTGACGTTGAGTCAAGTGGGTCTACTGCAGGGTAAATACCCAGTGCAGCGATGTCACGAGACAATACAACGGTTGCGTCCAAGTGAGCAAAGGTGGTTGCCGGCGATGGGTCAGTCAAGTCATCCGCAGGTACATATACCGCTTGTACAGAGGTAATAGAGCCCGCTTTAGTTGACGTAATACGTTCCTGAAGAACCCCCATTTCTTCTGCCAATGTTGGCTGATAACCTACCGCAGAAGGCATACGACCCAACAGTGCCGAAACTTCGGTACCTGCCAGGGTATAACGGTAAATGTTATCGACGAAGAACAGCACGTCACGGCCTTCATCACGGAACTTCTCCGCCATGGTCAAACCAGTCAAGGCAACACGCAGACGGTTACCCGGTGGCTCGTTCATCTGGCCGTAAACCATCGCAACTTTTGATTCAGGCAGGTTATCCAGTTTGATAACACCCGCATCAGACATTTCGTGGTAGAAGTCGTTACCTTCACGGGTACGCTCACCAACACCAGCAAAAACAGACAAACCTGAGTGTTCTGTTGCGATGTTGTTGATCAACTCCAGCATGTTTACGGTTTTACCAACACCGGCACCACCGAACAGACCCACTTTACCACCTTTGGCAAACGGACAAACCAGGTCAATAACTTTGATACCGGTTTCCAGAATGTCTTGAGACTGTGATTGCTCTGCATAAGAAGGGGCATCACGGTGAATAACCGCGCGCTCTTCTGTCTGAATGTCGCCACGCTCGTCAATGGGGTTACCCAAAACGTCCATGATTCGACCCAGGGTGGCAGAACCAACCGGTACCGAAATACCTGCGCCAGTATTGCTGACATTTGAACCACGCTGCAGGCCTTCAGTAGAACCCATCGCGATGGTACGTACAACACCGTCACCCAGCTGCTGCTGAACTTCCAGCGTGATGCCTTTGGCATCAATAATTAGTGCGTCGTAAACCTTTGGTACGCTGTCCCGTGGAAATTCCACGTCGACAACAGCACCGATGATTTGCGTAATACGTCCGCTACTCATGTTTGTGTCCTCTTAAATCCGTTATTGCACCGCCGCAGCGCCGCCAACAATTTCGGAGATCTCTTGAGTAATGGCCGCTTGACGCGCCTTGTTATACTCAAGCTTCAGGTTATCGATCAAATCACCGGCATTATCGGTTGCGGCTTTCATGGCCAACATCCGAGATGCCTGCTCGCAAGCTCCGTTTTCAACAACACCCTGATACACTTGGGCTTCGATAAAACGGGACAAAAGACCATTCAACAGTGATTCCGCATCCGGCTCATACAGGTAATCCCATGCATAAGCCCGTTTGGTATCATCGTCGGCTGATTTCAGCGGCAACAACTGATCAATTCTAGGTTTCTGCACCATGGTGTTTACGAATTCGTTGTAAACGACATGCAGCTGGTCGATCTTGCCGGATTCAAAATCATCTAACATGACTTTGACGCCGCCGATCAAGTCCGCCACCGCAGGTTGCTCACCGACGTGAGTGATGGAAGCCACTACGTCGAAGCCACGTGCTTTGAAGAACCCTGTGCCTTTACTACCAATGGCACAAACCTGAGTCTCAATGCCCTTTGCTTTCAGCTCGGCTGCTTGTTTTGCAACCGCTTTAAACAAATTGACGTTAAGACCACCACAGAGACCACGGTCAGTGGAGACTACAATGTAGCCTACACGCTTTACTTCACGTTCTCGCAGATAAACGTGTTTAAACTCAGTATGCGCATTTGCCAAATGTCCAATCACCGCACGAACTTTCTGTGCGTAGGGTTGACTGGTTAGCATACGATCCTGAGCTTTACGCATTTTACTGGCAGCAACCAATTGCATTGCTGACGTAATTTTACGCGTATTATTAATGCTATTTATCTGCGTTCGTATCTCTTTTCCGACTGCCATAGCATTAGCCTCAGTTAGTGGCCGCTTGCGCGGCCTGATTCATTACCAGCTTTGAGTTGCCTTGAAGGTATCAAGAGCGGACTTAAAGGTTCCGGCGATTTCATCATTCCATGCACCTGTCTCATTGATGTTTTTCATCAAATCGGCATGTTCGGAATTCATGTAAGCATGCAACGCTGTTTCGAATGGCAGAACCTGTTTCACTTCAAGATCTTTCAGGTAACCTTCGTTAGCTGCATAAACTGACAAAGCCATTTCACCCACAGTCATTGGTGAGTATTGATTTTGCTTCATCAGTTCAGTTACACGAGCACCGTGCTCTAACTGTGCTTTGGTTGCTTCGTCCAAGTCAGATGCAAACTGCGAGAAAGCCGCCAGTTCGCGATACTGAGCCAATGCAGTACGAATACCACCGGCCAGCTTTTTAATAACTTTGGTCTGTGCTGAACCACCGACACGTGATACCGAAATACCGGCGTTCATTGCAGGACGGATACCCGCGTTGAACAGGTCAGTTTCCAGGAAGATCTGACCATCGGTAATCGAAATTACGTTAGTTGGTACGAACGCAGATACGTCACCACCTTGAGTTTCAATGATTGGCAGCGCGGTCAAAGAACCGGTTTTGCCTTTCACTTCACCCTTAGTAAATTCTTCTACATACTCAGCGTTAACACGTGAGGCGCGCTCCAGCAAACGGGAGTGCAAGTAGAAAACGTCACCTGGGTAGGCTTCACGGCCTGGCGGACGACGTAACAACAGAGAGATCTGACGGTAAGCAACCGCTTGCTTAGACAGATCGTCATAAATAATCAGGGCATCTTCACCGCGATCACGGAAGTATTCACCCATGGAGCAGCCGGCGTATGGCGCAATAAATTGCATTGACGCTGGTTCAGACGCAGAAGCCACAACCACGGTTGTGTATTCCATCGCGCCATGCTCTTCCAGTTTACGTACTACGTTAGCGATGGTGGAACGCTTCTGGCCAACAGCAACATAGACACACTTAATGCCAGTGCCTTTTTGCGCCAGAATTGCGTCGACAGCCAATGCGGTTTTACCCGTCTGACGGTCACCAATGATCAGCTCACGCTGGCCACGGCCAATAGGTACCATGGAGTCAACTGCCTTATAACCTGTCTGAACAGGTTGATCGACCGATTGACGGGCAATAACGCCTGGTGCCACTTTTTCGATAGGGTCTGTCAACTTCGCGTTGATGTCGCCTTTACCGTCAATAGCATTACCCAACGAGTCAACGACACGGCCAAGCAATTCAGGACCCACAGGGACTTCCAGAATTCGACCGGTACATTTACAGGTTTGGCCTTCCGCTAAGTTCTTGTATTCACCAAGAACAACGGCACCAACAGAGTCTTGCTCAAGGTTAAGCGCCATACCAAAGACGCCACCTTCAAATTCGATCATTTCGCCATACATTACATCGGCGAGACCATGAATACGTACAATACCGTCGGATACACCAACGATAGTACCTTCATTCTGTGCTTTAGAGCCGGTATCCAGTTTCGCGATACGCTCTTTGATAATGTCACTGATTTCTGAAGGATTCAGGTGCTGCATGCGTTTTCCCTCATTAGGAATTCATTGCGTCAGCGAGTTTCGACAATTTTCCGCGAACGGAGTCGTCGATAACAAGATCGCCAGCTTTTATGATTACGCCACCAATAAGTGCCGAATCGACGTTTACGTTTAGAGTCACTTCGCGGGAAAATTTCGCGGTTAACTTTTCAACCAACGTTTTTTGCTGTGCGTCGCTGAGTTCAAATGCACTGGTTACAACTACGTCAACACTCTTTTCATGTTCTGCCTTCAGCAGTTCAAATTGAGCGCTGATTTCCGGTAGTAATGCAAAACGATCGTTCTCTGCCAACACGGTCAACAGATTAGAAGCGCCCTCATTACAGTCTTCACCGGCTACATCCGCAATTGCTTTCGCTTTAACCAATGCGCTTACTGACGGACTGAGAATCAACTCGGCCACTTTGTCAGCTTTCGTAATTACCGCAAGCGTTTGCAGGGCTGTTGACCAACCGGCGATATCGCCGGAATCAACAGCGGCTGAAAACGCAGCCTTAGCGTAAGGTCGGGCGAGCGTACTTAATTCTGCCATGTTCCGTCCCCTTACAGCTGCGCTGCCAGCTTATCCAACAACTCGCTGTGTTTGCTCTGATCAACTTCAGCCTGCAGGATTTTCTCTGCACCGGCTACCGTCAATTCAGCTACCTTGGCCCGCAATTCTTCACGCGCAAGGTTGCGTTCTTTGTCCACATCAGACTGTGCGGCTGTGACGATTCGTTTGGCTTCTGCTTCTGCTTCTGCCTTGGCTTCGTCAACAATAACGGCCGCACGGCGATTGGCTTGCTCAATCAGCGCTGCTGCCTGCTCTTTCGCTTCGCGAATTTTGCCGGCTGCGTCGTGTTGAGCAACTTCCAAAGCCTTATCTGCACGTGATGCAGCATCGAGACCTTCGGCAATTTTCTTCTGACGCTCTTGCATGGCTGCCATAATTGGCGGCCAGACATATTTTGCGCACAACACGACGAAAATAGCGAAGACGATGATTTGGCCAATAAATGTTGCGTTAAAATTCACGCCATCACCTCGTTAATAGTTTGTGGAAAGTCATCACTTACGAAGTGAGAATTAAGCACCAACAACGAAGATCAGATACATCGCAATACCAACACCGATAATTGGAATCGCATCGATCAAACCAGCAACGATGAAGAACTTAGTTTGCAACATTGGACCAAGTTCAGGCTGACGCGCCGTGGACTCAAGTAATTTGCTACCAAGCAAACCAACGCCAATTGCAGCACCGATTGCACCTAAACCCATCATTAAGCCAGCGGCAAGGAAGATAAATTCCATGTGTTTCTCCTAGTTTTTTTTAATTACCAAGTTTTGTGTTTTAAGTAAGGGTATAACCCAGTTTGCAAACGGCTGCTAACAAGCACAGCCCCTCGCGAATTCTTTTAGTGATCTTCATGTGCCTGAGACAGATAAACGATCGTCAACACCATGAAAATAAAGGCTTGCAATGGAATCACCAAAATATGGAACGCAGCCCATGCCAATTGCATCACACCACCCAGCACACCGAAAATAATACCGCCGCCAAACATCAGGGCGATCAGAATGAAGATGATTTCCGCTGCATAAAGGTTACCGAACAATCGCAAACCCAATGAGAATGGTTTCGCGATTAAGCCGACCAACTCAAGCGGCAGGTTGAACCAAATTAACCATGGGGTATTGAATGGCGTAAATGACAACTCTTTGATAAAGCCGAAGCCTTTCACTTTAAAGGAGTAATAGAGCATCAAGATGAAGACAAATACTGCCGTTCCGAGGGTCACATTCGGGTCAGTTGACGGTACGATCTTCTGGAATTTCACACCGGCCTGCTCAAGCAGCCATGGCACCAGATCCACCGGCAGAATATCCATCAGATTTGATAACAGCACCCAGCAGAATACGGTCAGTGCAATGGGTGCAATCCAAGGGTTGCGACCATGAAATACATCACGAACGTTGTTGTCGACAAACTCGACGATCGTTTCAACAAAATTCTGCATACCTGTCGGCACACCGGCAGTGACCGATTTAGCCACACGCCAGAATATCAACAAAAACACCAGACCGAGCCCGATGGACCAGGCCATACTGTCAACATTGATTGCATTAAAACCCATGGCTTTCGCTTCGGCACCGCAGTGCGCAAAGCCCCAGTGAGCTTCTGTAACGGTGTGCCCGTCACAGGTTTCTGCACCCACCGGCAATTTTCCATAAGTCAGATTGGTTAAGTGATGCTGGATATACTCCGAAGCATTCGCGTAACCGTGTTCCTCGTTTCCACTACTCGCCATAAAAACCAAAGCCCCTTAATTTTAATGGATGGCTATGAAGCCACTCTTTTAACTAAAACCGGTAACAGAAGTGCGCCTGCGGTATGCACAATAAAGACACTCGAGTAGAGCACTCCTGCATTTAATTCATCTATTTTAATTACGGCGAGTAAACTGCCTGCAATTATGATCAGCCATTTCCCCCACATTGCGCTATAGGTTGCCGAGATGACTAAACCTACGTTACCGCTGCCAAAATGGCGCAATGCTCTGAAACTATAAAATGCCTGACCAGATATACTTATCAGTCCACCTAACGCAACCGACGCACCAATATTGGGTGCAACCAAAAAGCCTATTAAAGAACCCACCATCGTGACCAACAGCTGCATCAGCAAGACCCGCGATGCAATAGGTCGGCTGATTGAGGTTTGACGATGTGCCTTAAAATACGACATTTTTCCTGCTTTCTTGTGACAGGCGCTATCGGTGCCAAAAATCGAGCCGCAGAGTATATTGGGTTCCCAGCACCGCATCAACCAGTTGCCGTAACCTATTGTAAGCAATCGATGAATGACGTACATCAATAGTCGTAATGTTGATATTACGCGTATTTTGTATACCAATTTTGCGAATGACCGTTTCGACACAAACTGTCACTGCCCACCGGTATTTTCAACACTCTGTAAGAGCAGCAAAAATGCTCTGCAGGCCTTATTTTACGTGTTCCAGGATGCCATCGAGCTCATCAAGACTGGTGTACTTAATCGTCAGGGAGCCGCGTCCGCCCGCTCCGTGCTTAATTTGCACCGAAGCGCCAAGACGCTTAGACAGCATCTCCTCTAAACGCTTAATATTTACGTCATGTTTAGCATCATTCTTAGGCAGTGAGACTTTGTTCGGCTGAGAAAGCGACCGAACCAGGGCTTCAGTCTGACGTACGGTCATACCCTTGGCCACCACCTGCCGTGCCGCTTCGATCTGCTTTTCACCGGGCAAGCCCAGCAACGCACGGGCATGACCCATCTCCAAATCACCATGCTCTAGCATTTTTTTGACTTCAGATTCCAGACTGATCAGACGCAGTAAATTCGTTACCGTCACCCGGGATTTCCCCACAGCTTCGGCGACTTCTGCCTGGGTCAACTCAAATTCTTTCTGCAGCCGCTGCAGAGCGATCGCTTCTTCAATGGGATTAAGATTTTCACGCTGAATATTCTCGATCAATGCCATGGCAATGGCATCTTCATCGGCAACGTCGCGGATAACAGCCGGAATAGTATCCAGTCCGACCATTTGTGATGCGCGCCAGCGGCGTTCACCAGCGATCAATTCATAGGTCTGGGGTCCGAGCGGTCGCACCACGACGGGTTGCATGACGCCCTGAGCGCGAATGGAGTTTGCCAACTCTTCCAAGGCGTCGGTCGACATGTCGCGACGCGGTTGGTACACACCCCGCTGCACCCACTCAATGGGTAAGTGCTTCAACGTGCCATCCGTTTCCTTAACGTGCTCTACCGGCTTCTCGGATATCTCTTTAACTTCGGCCTGGGTCGTTATCAGAGAACCAAAATTGCGCCCTAATCCTTTCTTTTTCACTGACATACCTGCTTAACCCGTTACCTTTTCAATATCACTGGAGACGGAGATATCCGCCTTATCGCCCTCAACACGGCGAATGAATTCCCCGGCCAGAGCCAGATAGGACTTGGCGCCAGTCGAGGTTTTATCGTAATGCAATGCGGGCATCCCATAACTGGGTGCCTCAGCCAACCGGACATTACGGGGAATCACCGCGCTGTAGACTTTGTCACCGAAATATTCTTTCAGTTGATCGGATACATCATTAGTCAGGGTGTTGCGTGGGTCATACATGGTCCGTAACAGACCACCAATCTCTAAACCGGGGTTCACTACTTTCTGAATTTCGCCAATGGTTTCTAGCAGCGCCGCAAGCCCCTCTAACGCATAGTATTCACATTGCATGGGAATGAAGATGCTTTGCGCAGCGGTGAGTGCGTTGACGGTCAACATATTGAGCGAGGGCGGACAATCAATAAATATGTAGTCGTAATTCTGTTTCACTTCGGCCAGAGCATACTGCAGTCGATGCTCCTTCATCTTCATCGACAACAGCTCTACTTCGGCGGCGGTTAAGTCACCGTTCGCAGGCAACAAGTCGAAACCCGCCTGCTCTGCATGGACAATGGCCTCGGCGCACTGACATTTACCTGTCAATACGTCATAAGCGGACAATTCAAGATCACTTTTATCGACGCCACTGCCCATGGTGGCATTACCCTGTGGGTCCATATCGACCACCAGCACTTTGCGTTTCATGGCAACAAGAGATGCCGGCAAATTGATTGCTGTGGTGGTTTTGCCAACGCCGCCTTTTTGGTTAGTAATAGCGAAGATATGACTCAAGGCAGTTTCCTTTATTGGTTACTTAAGACCCAATTCAACGAGATGACGTTCACCATCCGTGCCTGGGACCTGTAGTGGGTTTACAGCGATTACCGTTACATCAGCCGGCAGTTCCGCGAGTTCGGCTTCAGGGAACTGACCTTTCATGGCCAGAAAACGACCATTTGGAGCCAGCAAATGGCGCGAAAAGCTTACCATATCAGAAAGGGTAGCGAACGCTCTAGACGTAATCTGCGCAAATTTGACATTGGGCTGCCAGCTTTCCAGACGGTGGTGCACCACCGTGACGTTGTCAGCACCCAAAGACATTTTCACCTGATTCAGAAACCGGGTTTTCTTGCCGTTACTGTCCAACAACCAAACTTTTAATTCGGGTCTGATCAGTGCGATGACCATACCCGGCAGTCCGGGTCCGGTGCCGACATCAATTAAGTCGCCGTCGCTCAGGGTGTGCACCATGCTCAGGCTATCAATCAGATGGCGGTCGATCATCTGCGCAGCGTCACGGACCGAGGTCAGGTTATACGCTTTGTTCCACTTAACCAATAACGCGTGATAGGCCAACAGACGCGCTACCGCTTCCTCTGACAACTCCAATGGGAGTTGCTGCAGCCCACGTTCTAACTGTGCTTTAAATGCTTCGGTCATGCGCTTTGCCGACTCGCATTATGTTTTTTAATGTGAACCAGCAGCATCGAGACGGCAGCCGGTGTTACACCGGATATGCGCGATGCTTGCGCCAGCGTTTCCGGTTGAACCTCTTTCAACTTCTGTTTGACTTCGTTGGAAAGGCCGCCAATGGCGTCAATGTCCAGCGTCGCTGGCAGTTTCATGTGCTCATGTCGACGCATGGTGTCGATTTCATCCTGCTGACGCTGAATATAACCTTCGTATTTTGCAGAGATTTCCACCTGCTCCTGTTCAGCAAAGTCCAACTCAATGTCTGGCGCACTGGCCGCCTGAATATCGCGATAGGTCAGTTCGGGACGCTTCAGGAGATCCCGCAAACTGAACTCACGAGCCAGGGCCTGCGGCAGTTTTTCAGCCAGCACTACCGCTGCTTCCGATTTCGGTTGCACATAGGTCGTGCGCAATCGCTCCTGCTCCCGGGCAATGTTTTCCTGCTTGGCGCTGAACGCAGCCCAGCGCTGATCATCAACCAAACCAAGTTTTCGTCCGGTTTCGGTCAGGCGGGCATCGGCATTGTCTTCACGCAGCAGTAAGCGATATTCCGCTCGGCTGGTAAACATACGATAGGGTTCACGGGTACCCATGGTAATGAGGTCATCGACCAACACGCCGATGTAGGCTTCGTCACGGTGGGGATACCACATCTCCTCGCCCTGCGCCTTACGGGCAGCATTCAAACCAGCCAGCAAACCCTGTGCACCGGCCTCTTCATAGCCCGTGGTACCGTTTATCTGACCGGCAAAAAACAGGTTCTCAATAAACTTGCTTTCCAGCGAGTGCTTCAGATCTTGAGGGTCATAGTAATCGTACTCAATGGCATAACCCGGTCGAGTAATATGCGCATTTTCGAACCCTTTCATGGTTCGGATAAAATCGACCTGCACATCAAACGGCAAACTGGTTGAGATACCGTTCGGGTACATTTCGTAGGTCGTCAGACCCTCGGGCTCAACAAATATCTGATGGCTGGATTTGTCGGCAAACCGAGTTATCTTGTCTTCAATCGATGGGCAATAGCGTGGCCCGGTGCCTTCGATATTGCCGGAGTACATGGCCGAGCGACTGAGGTTATTGCGGATGATGTCATGCGTTTGCTCGGTCGTGTGCGTGATGTGACAGCTCACCTGACGGGGATGCTGTTCGACACGCCCCATATAGGACATGACCGGCAACGGTGAATCGCCAGGTTGTTCGACCATTACACTGAAATCCACCGAACGAGCATCAATTCGCGCCGGCGTACCTGTTTTCAGGCGCCCGGTGCGCAGGGGCAACTCTTTCAGGCGTTCCGCCAACGAAATACTGGGCGTATCGCCCATTCGGCCGCCCGCATAATTATCGGTACCCACGTGAATTTTACCGTTCAAGAAGGTGCCGGCCGTCAAAACGACCGATTTGGCCAAAATTCGGATGCCGGTTTGGGTGACCGCTCCAATGACCTTGTCACCTTGCAGAATCAGGTCGTCGGCAGCCTGAGCAAAGACATCCAGATTGGGTTGCTGTTCGACAATCTGTCGGATGGCTGCGCGATACAGCTGGCGATCTGCCTGTGCCCGGGTTGCGCGCACGGCGGGTCCTTTACGGCTGTTCAACACACGCCATTGAATACCTGCGAGGTCCGTTGCGCGGGCCATCGCACCACCCAACGCGTCAATTTCCTTCACCAGATGGCTTTTACCAATACCACCAATAGCCGGGTTACACGACATAACACCGACGGTATCAATATTATGCGTCAGTAACAGGGTCTGGCTGCCCATACGTGCAGCGGCCAAAGCGGCCTCGGTACCGGCATGGCCACCACCAATGACTATGACGTCATACTGTTTCGGAAAATCCACTTATCACCTCAATAACGGGACAGGAACTGGCTGTAGACAGACCAGCTTGAATTCAAAAGGGTGCGGGATTATACGCAGTTTTTTCCAGTTTAGCAGCCTAAAAATTAATCAAACGCCTGCTGTAACAGTGTTCTGCGTAGTTGATAGAAACCGCATAACCTACGCGGTTGTGTCCTTGCATGTCCGCAAAGCTGACTATACTGCAAATTGGGCAGGTTAAGAGGTGGTTTCAACATGGGTAAACTATGGCTGGCTTTGTTTTTCGTTTGCAGCTGCGGCACGACCCTGGCGGCGGGCAACCTGCTCCTGGTCACCGACTTGAGCGATGAGAACCTCAATTACCGACCTGACCTGCGTTTGATTGCCACGAATGCCATAAATCGCCTGCAGGACTATGAGGTCGCGAATGCAAAAACCGCCGTCCGACCCAACAGCGCCGAAGCGATAGGAGCCATGATTGACGCTGCAGCTAAAGCCAACTTACAAGCTGTAGCCGTCGTCACGCTTTACAACAAAGGCCGCAAGGCCACAGTAACGGCCTCAATCTATAACGTTGGCACCGGCGAACTGGTCATTCAGCGTGCGCTGGAATTTCGTTTTAAAGAGATTCCCGCCTTACTGGCACAACTCGAGTACGAACTTCCTCTGATGCTGAAACGTGAGTTCCGCGAATTGGGATCGGTAGTGAAAGTCACAGCCGATCAAGTCTATTTTGACCTCGGCGCTAACGCAGGGATTGAAGTAGGCCAGATTTTCCGTGTATTCCGCCGCGGTACCGAAATTAAGAGCAGCAGCGGTGAGAGTTTTGGCTTTGTCGATGAGCAGAGCGGCATTCTGGAAGTCACGGACATCAGCTCTATCTACTCCGTCGCCGACATCCGCCTGGGCCGTCGCTCCATTCGCAACAACGATTGGGTCGAGCTCGCCGATCAAAGCATTCAGATTCAAGGTATGGTGCTGTCCAAGCTGGACGAACAGGTTGCCATTAATATTGGCCGTAAAACCGGTGTGGTGCCTGGCGCATACTTTGCGGTGTATAAAGACATCAAGGAAATCGATGAAAACAACGCCTTCCGAGAAATCATCGGCCGCATCCGCATTACCGATGTCGATGCCAATGGTGCTCGCGGTGAAATCGCCCGGTCCGATCATTATCGGCTGGCAAAAGCGCTGATTAACGAAGGTGACACCATTGAAGAAGTCAGCTATTTGCATCGCAATCAGCTTTTGCTTGGACAAACGAGCTTTGGCATTTTGGGCGATACCCAATCCATCTGGAATGCCGGACTCAACGTTGAATCCGGGTTCAGCACAGACATGGCCTTCCGTTTACGTGGTGCCTATGGCAGCAATTGGTTTGTCAGTGCTGGGGTAAACGCGGCGCTGGATCATTCGGAGAGCTTTCGTTACGGGCTGGATTTTGTTTATGGTACCGATGGCTTTGGCACCTATCTGTTCACCGATGCCAACATTCCCACGCCACTGAGCCGTTATGTTTTGTTTGCCATCGAGGCTGGTTACCTGATCGGTGCCAATGAGGATGTGGAGGGTCTTTCTGTAGGTTTGAGTGCCAAGTTCGGGCTGGACAGTTTGTTTTAAAACGGACAGCTATCAGCACACGGCTGATAGCTGGTCACTGATCTCACTCTTCTTCCGTTTCCTGGTAGAGCTCGAACAGAGTCTTTAGCGCTTTTTGTGCTTTGCCGTTCAGCGTTTCCGGCGGGAAATCACCTTTTTCATTCGCGATACCGGTTTCCATTTGCATCAGCAAGTGCAACGCTTCATAGACATGGCGAACCGCGTAGATGTGAAACTTTCCGCTTTGCACGGCGTCGATGACATCTTGGTGCAGCATCAGATGCTTGATATTGTCATGGGGGACAATAACGCCTTGCTTCCCATTCAGTCCGCGGATTTCACAGAGCTTAAAGAAGCCTTCAATCTTCTCGTTAACGCCACCAATGGCCTGCACTTCGCCAAGCTGGTTCATCGAACCGGTAATCGCAAAACTCTGCTTGACCGGCGTCTGCGTAATGGCGGAAATCAATGAACAATATTCCGCCACGGTCGCGCTGTCACCGTCGATGTAGCCATAACTTTGCTCCATAGCGATATGTGACGACAAGGTCAGTGGAAAGCTGCGACCAAATTCATGCCCCAGAAACCCACTGAGAATCATCACGCCTTTACTGTGAATGGATTGACCCAGCTCGACTTCCCGTTCGATGTCGACAACCCCTTTACCGCCAACGTGGACGGTCGAGGTGATGCGCGCCGGAGAACCAAAGCGACTTTCGCCAATTTCCATCACGGTTAAACCATTCACGCAACCAATGCGCTCCCCTTCGGTATCGATCAGAATTGTGCCTTCTTCAATTTCCATCAACATCTGATCAGCGATTCGGCCATTGCGATACTCGGCCGCTTCCAGTGCCGCGGAGACATGCGTTTCATTAATCAATCTGGCATCCTGATGTCGGCATATAAAATCCGCCTCCGCAAACACCTTAAACACCTTAACCACTTGCGCAGACAACCGTTGCTGATGCTCCGCTTCACGCAAGCTGTATTCGATCAGTTTCTCAATGGCCGCCTTGGTTAAAGGCTTAAAGCCCTTTTCTTCACCGTAATCCTTAATGCGCAGAATGAGATTATCGATGTTGTCTTTAGTACGGGGAATGAAGCTGTCGAAATCGACCGGTACCCGAAACAGCTCCATGAACTCAGGGTCCCACTCCTGCAACTGATAATATATGTCGCGGGAACCGAGCAGTATCACCTTGATATTCAGCTTGATTGACGCTGGACTCAAGGTCACGGAATGCATCAAACTGGCATCCGCATAAGGTGATTCCATTTTCAGTTCTTTGGTTTTCAGCGCCATTTTCAGCGCATCCCAGGCAAAGGGTTCCATCAGCAATTTTTCTGCGTCAAGAATCAGATAGCCTCCGTTGGCTTTTAACAGACTGCCAGGACGAATCAATTGATAGTTGGTAATGGGGATACCCTGTTGTGTGGAATATTCGATCCGACCAAACAGGTTCTGATAAGTGGGCAACATCTCATACACCACCGGCGCACCACTGTTGATGTCGTGCTGCATCATCAGATTCGGGATAAGCCAATGCTCCAGTGATTTGCGACGATCCTGATCCGTGCGGGTATCCGACAGAGATTCCTCCGCGAACAGATCCACAATCAGCTGCGGTAAGTGATGTTTTATAGCGCGGATGAACCGCAATACAGACAATAAACTCTGATTCTTAACTTCCAAATCTTTCAACAGCGGTTTAATCGCCTGCTGCACGGTCTCCAGATTCAGCTGACGTAGTTTCTCTGAAGATTTGCGTCGCCACGTTGGCAATTCCAATACTTGTTCGTTCAGATATTCTTCAATGTCGTTGATCCGACTCTGAAACTCGCTGCGGATCTCTTCAGGCAATTGTGCGAATTCCGTATCATCGAGTGCGCGGCCTTCAACAACCGGCAAAAGCATAACCGAGCCACCGTCAGACACCACGGCGACTTCTTTTTCATTGGCGAATCGCTCAACCATCTTCAGAGCAGCGTCGTACTTCTGGTTAAAGTCGCGATCAATCGCAGAACGTTTGCGTTGATAGGTCGGACTTTCAAAAGCGGCTGGGAAAGTGTCCATCAGATCATTCAGGAATTGATTGATCTGAGCCTTCAATTCATCTCCGCGTCCCGCGGGAAGCTCCAGCGAGTTCGGCTCCCGAGGGTTCTCAAAATTATTAATGTAGGCCCATTCACTCGGTGCCTGCTGCGACTCCGCCAATTCCCGTACGTATTTAGACACCAGCGATTGCCGACCTGTCCCGGTATCACCCATCACATAAAGGTTATAACCACCGCCTCGCATGGCGATGCCGAATTCCAGCGACTTTTTGGCTCGTGGTTGACCCAGAAAGCTGGAAACGCCCTCCAAATCTGCCGTTGATTCAATGTTTAAGTAGCTGAGGTCAATGTGTGCACGAAGGTCGGTCGCGCTTAACGGGGAAATCTTTGTGGTCATTCATTGGAGCCTGATACGGAGTTTTGACTAGTATGTCACAATGTCGGGTTCCGAGTAATCCCGCTTCTGTGTCATAGATTGACAGCATGGTATTGGGTCAATAGACTGCCAATCTGACGACTATAGGTCCCCTCCTATTTTATTGTTCAATCATTGATGAAGGAACTACATCATGCAAAAACAACTTTTAGTATTGGCAATTTCTTCTGCCGCAATCGGCCTCTCTCAGGCGGACTCCTTTCTTGAAGACAATCCTGTCCAAGATATTCATATCTACGACGATGCGTTTTCAAATCCGGCATTTTTAGGTACTACCGACAATCAACTGGCCATTACGGATCAGAGTGGTGGACAAATCGGTTTGGTTAATTCTTTGTTTGGCCAGAAGATCGGTGTTCATTTAGGTCAAGACGTTGATGCTGCTTCGGGTGAAGACCCTGACTCATTCTCAAGTACTACAGACACAACCAACCTAGACGATTTTGAAAACCTCGATGAAGCTCTAGACTTGTTTTGGGCTGCTAACCTTGGGTTTGGAACATTAGGTATTAACGCCACATTAGCGGCACAATCAGATTCCGGTTTTGTTGAGTCCGACCGTAACTCTTTTCACAATGGTGGTGTGACTTATCTATACACCGCGGACAGTGAAGCCGAATTCGATGATGGTACCGACATTTATAACCTAGATGTCACCGGGAATGAAACAAAGCAAACCAGCCGCTATCTTGCACTTAATGCCGGTGCAGCCTTAACAGACATCCCGGCGTCAGTCGGTATACGAGTTGCTATGCCAACGGCTTCATCTAACTATAACTTGGCATGGACCGACACACGTAATGTCGGTGCGTCTGGCGGTGGCAATACGACGCAAAGATTCATACAAACTCAGCAAGATGTCACCAGCAGCGAACTTAGCGGTTTAGAAGCGAGCGCATACGGGATGTTCAATCTTTCCAGCAGCCTAAAGCTGTTAGGTATGGTTGGTACCTTCTCAGAAACAATCAATTCAGCCGATGAGAGCGTCACTGTCGATAATGATGACACAGACTTGAATGCTGCAGGCGTTGACACTAACGCCACTACAACCTTTAAAGACTCCACTGAATATAAAGATAGTAGCCTGATGGCTTCATTTGGCGCTCGTCTGACCAGACAAGCCGGTCCAGTTGAAATTATCGCTCAAAGTTCAATCAACTACGAAAACAGAACAGAGTCGACGACCTATTCTATTGATCAGGACACCTTTGTTGACCAGGTTACTACAGCAAATAGCACCACTGGTCGTACCGGCATTTCCAGTGAATCTGAAGAAAAGACCATGACGATCAATATGCCGATCATGGTTTCCGGTGAGTGGGTTGCGAGTGAAAAATGGACATGGCGTGCGGGCTCTAGCGCCAATTTGCTCAGCTATACGTCAGAGACTGTTACTGCAACGTCTTATAAAAATGACCCTGACAATACAACCGGTTTCGTAAAAGATGTCGTGAACCAAACGACTGACTCTACCTTCCTTGTATTGCCATTATCAATTGAAGATATCGACTTCGGCTTCAGTTACATGCCTGTTGAAAATGTCATCATTGACGGCAAATTCACGAAAGCATTCGTTGAAGATGGTCTTGTGAATGACGGACCAGTTGATACCGGTTCTCTGTCTGTTACCTTTAAATACTAAGTTACTTTAAAAAGAGCTTAAAAAAGGGCGCGGTGCGCCCTTTTGCATTACCAGTCAGCAAGAATGAACTGTGCACCTACACCGAAAACGGATATGCAATCGCCGGGTGGTGTTCATACCCTTCCACACTGAAATCATCCATTGTGACCCAGGTTTCTAAATCCTCCAGTGATTTTATATCTGGGTTGATGATCAATTTGGGGGAAGGAAATGGCTTACGTTTCAATTGTACGTCGCGCATTAACTCTAGTTGGTCTTCGTAGATATGTGCATTAACGATTTTATGGTAGGCCTTACCGGGCTTGAGACCAGTAATCTGCGCCATGATGGCGAGAAAGAAAAATACCTGGACCTGATTAAAATTCAAACCCAGTGGAACATCACAGGAGCGCTGATAACTGGTGAGATACAGGGTATCGCCCAACAACGAAAAAGTATGCGTATGCATACAGGGTCGTAAGCACCCCATGTGAAACTCACCAGGATTATAAAAACTGAGGATCTCACCTCGGTCATCGATCCCTTTTTTCAGGTTATCGACAATCTTTCGCAGCTGATCTACGCTGCCACCATCCGGTTTTGCCCAAGCGCGCCCTTGCACACCATAGACTCGCCCCATGTCATCGTCGCCTTTACGATGCGAGTTCGCCAGCCATGCTGTGTTGTCGTTGGCGTTCGCATCCCATGTTTTGGTACCCAGTTTGCGGAAATCCGCCGCATTATCGTAGCCGCGGATATACCCAAGAAACTCTGCGATGGCCGATTTATAAAAACTTTTGCGTGTCGTGATCAGGGGAAACTGATTGTTGGCAACATCGTATTCCAGGTCAGCATTTATGACGGTCAGGCAGCGTTTACCGGTGCGTTCATTTTCAATCCAATGACCTTCATCGATGATTCGCTGACATAAATCCAAATACTGCTTCATTTCTTCTTACCTTTCTTTGTGCGTTGTGTTTTCGGATCTTTTGCCTCAACCACCTCATATACGGGTGTTCGATAAGCGAAGAACATCATGACCGCACCAATGAACACCATCGGCAAACTGAGCAACATACCTTGGGTCAGATATCCACCCAACAAGTAACCAATATGCGCATCCGGCTCCCGGAAGAACTCAGCACTGGTACGCAGCACCCCATAGCCAATCATAAACATCGCTGCGACGGACATCCGCGGGCGAGGTTTGCGACTGAACCACCACAAAAACACAAACAGCAGAAATCCTTCACCCGCCATTTGATACAGTTGCGATGGATGACGCGTCAGCGAATCCACATTCGGAAAAATCATGCCCCAGGCAACATCGGTCGGTCGGCCCCACAATTCCCCGTTAATGAAGTTACCAAAACGACCAAAAAATATCCCCGGAGGTACCAGCGGCGCAACAAAATCGCCAACGGTAAAAATGTGTTTTTTCTTATTACGGGCAAACAGAATTACCGCAGCCGCCACGCCTAAAAAACCACCATGAAAACTCATGCCACCTTCGTTGATTTTGAGCAGATAAAGGGGGTTTTGTAAGAATAAATCCATATGATAGAACAGAACATAACCGATTCTGCCGCCTAATATGATGCCGACGACGATATAAAACAGCAGGTCTTTAACTTCATCAGGGGTGAAATTGCGCCAGGCATCCCGCCCCGCTCGCCAGATACCCAGGTACTGCCCAGCCAAAAAACCCAGCAGGTACATAATGCCGTACCAATGAATTGACAGAGGTCCAATACTGAAAGCAATTGGATCAAATTGTGGGTGAACCATAGAGACGGGAACCTTAGTAGAACGATGAGGGCGCCACTATATCAGATCGTTTCCGAATTTCTGAATAACAATACCCATTTTCACACTAAGGTCGCCGTTGGCGGTGTGAAGGGCTTTCTAATGTCAGAAAATCGCTTAAGAATGGGCCGTTCAAACCAAAACCAGGACATTGAGGCAATCGCAAAGGTTACCAAAACGACTAAAGTCTCCGCTACCAACCAGTCAAACAGAGACATTCCGCCTTCGTAGACAAAGTCTGGAAAAAACCACATTACAACCGCTTCAATAACCAGCATATGCCAAACATAGATACCAAAGGATATTTGCGCAATAAATCGAAGCAGAGTAATTTCGAACACCGCATGAAGTACCCGAGTAAAGGGTAAGAGTACCAACCAGGAAACCATCATCAACGGAAAAAACGGCCACATATACAAGCTTTGAAACCACCCATAAAAAGGATCATCCTGAAACAAAAAGAGTGAACCGATCCCGGCTGCCATCAAACAGGTGCACGCCAAAAACAAAACGTCAAATTGAAAACCGGGTCTCCATTTTGCAGTCCCAACAACCAATACAGAGCTGCCGATGACGCCAATAATGAAATGATTAAACAATGAAAATGGATTGGTATGCGGCATCCAGGTTCTCGCAAAGCCTATGATCCCAAACTCCCAACCAACATCGACGGTGGGTTTCCCAATAATCGACATCCAGGCCAAATGTGCAATCATTGAACCGACTGCCACACCGATAAAAAAAACGAGTCCGACATAAAACTTGCGTAAGCAGTGGAAACGAAACAACACAAGCAATGAACCAAACAACATTGCGTAGCTTAAAACTTCAAAGCTGATTGACCACAAGGGTCCATTAATGTCAGTTGGATAAAAGGTTACCGGATGGACACTGTTTACAAAGAAAATCGCGGACAGTAGTCGAATTAATAATTGCAGATCAAAAACAGTCGAAAAAGCGACAATCGAAAAAACCGTTGTCACAGCCAAGACGAGATAATAGCCCGGAGCAATTCTGGCGAGGCGTCTAACGACAAAAACCTGAAAATCCGGACGATCAGTGCTGTGGTATAATGCCTTCCAAAATGGAAACGACAGCAACAAGCCGCTCAACACAAAGAAAACAGATACGCCTGCCTGTCCGAACCCGCCAGTTTTTTGTATTAAGTCAGAGGTGAGAGAATCGGTTTTGGGCATCCTGGGAAATGTGTGATGCGCAAGAACCAACAGACATGCCAAGGCACGAACGCCATCGAGACCAACAATTCGCTTCATACTTCCCTGAATCCAAAAACCTGCTCCTAGTTTCGGATATTATCCCGCTTCAGCAGCATACTCCAGCGTATTTAGCAGCCACGGTGAAACTAATGACTATTAGTTACTTAACTCGTTCAGACTCTTTGGGTTCCGGGGGTAGTAGCGTTCAGGACAACTGCTGATATGCTCAAAGAAGCGGGTATCCTTGTAGGGCATTTTCATAAACCCGCCAATGCCAATTCCCCGGATATCCTGAACCGCGTTCAGAATATTCAGCAAATGTTGGCTGAATTCCTGCTCTCGGCTGGGGTCGAGTAATCGATAGTAATTATGGATTTTCAGATTCTTCGGCAATGCTTCAAAAATGATACAACCGGTATGATGAATATCATCCAGTGCCTGAATCTCTTTCATGATGCTGTCAGGCAGTACTAAGTGCTCATCTGGGTCGCGACCGTCTTCAAAGTAAGAGTGCATTTTTTCATTTAAACTGCCTTCTGGCGCTGGCGTGACACTGAACGGAATACGAATACGCTTGGGCACCCGAAACGGCTGTTGCTCGGCTACCCGGTCAATATGGATCGTATCGCGCGCATCGTACATCACCGCCTTGAAGGTGCCTTCCTGATAGAGCGCCCGTGCCAGTGACACCATGCTGTTCAGCGCTTGAATAAACGACTTCTTCATCTGTACATCAAATAAGCTGAACGCCGATTCAATACGAATACCATCCGTCTGCCATTTAACCGTTAGCCCACCCACAATCGGAAACCGACCCAGCCGAGATACCGCTGCGACAAACCCTTTTTCAGTCTCACCCATGCCCTGTAAATAGTTCTTGTAGTATTTGTCGAGCTGCTCGTCTTCAATGGCATCCACATCAATATCCGGGTGCTGCTGACGTAAAAAAGACTTACGCGAACTGTAAACGACGGTATCGATATTCCGGTCTGTGTCGCCGATCCAGACTGGAAGTTTTGGCACCGGTCCCGGTTCGTGTAGTTCCGGTAACACCAAGTGCTGTAAACGACCCATGTGATTCAAGAAATAGTCGGCAGCCTCGTGCTGATGTTTGACCTCATGACTCATCATGCCGTTCAAGATCTTGGCAAATTCCAATGGCAGCCCTAACGACAATGGCGTCACGACCTTGCGGCCGAAACGAGCCCCCTGTCCGGAGGCTAAAGCATAGAGGGTGGCAGCCACGCCCTGTTCATCGAAGCGTGGGCTGGAAAGCCCGCCGTTCAGCTGATCGTCGCCAATAAAGTAAATATCCCCTAACTTGGCATTGGTTGATTGCAGATCACTCGACATCAGATCCATGACGCCATTCGCCATAAACTGGCCTTGGGCATCGAGCTGAGCAAACACCGATGAGCCCCAATCCACCAGCTGAATGGTTTCAGTTTGATCATCATAGACAAGGTTTGAAGGTTTGATATCACCGTGCACAATGGGTCTGTGCAAACGATCTTCGGTTTGAAAATGTCGCAGATAGATCAACAGTTCAGCCAACTGAGCGGCGATTTTTACCGTCAGTCGGGGAGAGAAACTGCCGTGCTGCAGGGTATACCAATCCAAATCCCTGCCTGGTGCCCGGGTCATCACCAGAATCCGTTGCTTACCCACACGCACATAATCAATGACTTTAGGTATACGAGGGTGACTCAACAACGACTGAATGTAGCTTTCTTCTTCTAGCCGATCCTGAACGTGCTGAGGCAGGTTAATGCGCGAAAACTTAAATACCAACTCCGTTCCAGTCGATGTCGTGCCACCAAAGACAAACCCAAAGGCTCCTTTTCCGATCAGCTCAATATCCTGATAACCCAAGCGTTCCAACTGTCGGATGCACAGTTTAATCCAGGCCTTGAGCTTGGCGGCATCCTGATGTGACAGCAGATAGATACTTTGCTCTTCAGGTATGTAGAAGTGTTTTAAATTATGTTCCATCGCCGCATTTTAGAAGCAAAGCCAGCTACTGGGAACGTTCGCGCTCAAAGAAAAGTTGTGCGTGAGGCGTGCAGCTTTGGCTACAGATCTCAAGTGTCCTGAGTCAGAAGTTCGCATGAATTCAGCGCGCCATTCAAGTTCAATAGCTAGGCGTGTCTCGCAGTCAATGGTTATTCCATTGGCAAGAGGCAGAACAACGCTAGAGAGCTTGAATGGCGCGCCCGAAGGGAGCTCATTAAAAACACTATTACGGCGTTGCTCTTCTTGAAAGGATCTCGATATTCTCTACGAAGAGCGCCTTGTACTAGCGCTTCTCATGAGCTCTGAAACGATACGAACTTCTGACTCAGGACACTAGTGTCTTGTTCCAGGATCAGCCGATGTTTCCCAGCTTTTGGCAATTTTCGTAATTGATACTCACGTTTGGACGCCGCCGAACGATCGTCACAGGGTTCGGCATACACCAGCCTGACCGGACGTCTGCTTTTGGTATATTTTGCGCCGCCAGCCTGGTCACCGTTGTGTTGCGCCAGTCGACGATCTAGATTAGTGCTGATTCCCGTATAGAGAGTGCCATCGCGACACTCAACGAAATAAACCCACCATTGTTGCTTTGTTGAATTCGCGGCCATTTTTCTTGCACATTTGACGTTTAGATTGGACATAATTTTGTCTGTCCGCACAGAGTATAAAAGCAATGATAAAAAAACTCGCGATTTCCACTGTTATTTTGGCCTTGGGCATAGCCGGATATCAATCGCTGAACAAAGACAGTGCGCCCAGAGCCGGTGGGCCGCGACCAACCCCAACGACGACATCGGCACAAACTACGTCGCCACAAACGCCTCCAGCACCCACACCACAACCAGCGAATTCCGGCCAGGAATCGGCCAATCTTCAAAGACCGGCTGGCCAATCCCAAACGAACAATGAGACCAACGTGAGCCCAGAGGCGGCGAATACCAACGCCGAACGTCCGCAACCGCGTCGAGGCGGCGGCATGGGGATGAATACCGGGACACTGGCGCGCCAGGCGTCAACGTCTGTCGAGGTAATGCGCCCGGTTCCGCAACAACACCTTGCCAAACTCAGTGTCTTTGGCGTTATTGATGCACAGACTGCCACAACATTGGCCGCAACCAGCGGTGCAAGCGTTATGCAGGTGCACCGACAAGAGGGCGATCGGATCAGTACCGGAGATCTGCTTGTCACACTCGCCAGTGACAATACCCAAGAACAACTCAAGCAACGACGCGCCGCCCTCGCTGAAATTGATGCCCGTATCCGCAATGAACAGAAAAAACATGAAAATGACCTTGCGGCACTCGAGGTGGAACGTGAATTACTGCGCATCAGTAAAAACTCCGTCGACCGATTCACCAGCTTGAATGCTCAGCAGTTAAGTTCGAATACCGATTACGAAACTGCCTTGCGTAGTTATCAGAGCCAACTACTGTCGGTGCAGAACCGAGAACTGATCATCGCCCAGTACGATGACAACACGAAACAATGGCAAGCCCAACGCGCGCAGTTGCAGTCACAGATCCGCCAGTCAGAACAATTGGTCACAGAGTTGATGGTACGTGCCCCGTTCAATGGTGTGCTGGCGAAAATAACCGTAAACGAAGGTCAGGAAGTCCGTACTGGCGATACTGTCGTTGAACTGTATAACCCAGACAGTTTGGCCTTGTTTGTTCGGGTGCCGATCCGCTATCGGTTGGATCAGAATCAGCTGTCCGACCTGAATGCCATAGATGATCAGGGTATCGTCTGGCAGGCCAAGGCCATTCGCCCGGTAAATGAATCGGGCGCACAACGGCTGACGCTCGTTCCGGCTTCCGGTCAGGCGATTGAATCATTACCCGGCACACATTTATCACTGACCTTGAGCTACCCATTACCGAAACCCACCATCGATGTTCCGTTAACAGCTGTTTACGACCAGCAGCGAGTGTACAGTTTCGACCGAGACAGCGGTGCCATTCAGGCAAACGACATCACCATTCTTGGCCGCTCAGAGTCCGGCTATCTGATTGATGCAGAAGGGCTCAAGCACGGTGCTCCGATTGTGACGACCCGGCTTAAAAACCCAGTCACAGGCATGCGGGTATCCCCGTCGCGAGGGCAGCAAGGAGACCGGTCATGAACCGTTGGATCGAGTTATTTGCCAGCCATCGCATTGCCGCCAACGGCGCAATGATCATTATCGTGGCAGCCGGCTTGTGGGGTATGTCCCAGGTAAACAATCAGTTTTTTCCAGATTTTGAATTCGAACGAATTAACGTGTCGGCCAGTTGGAACGGCGTCAGCGCCGAAGATATGTACGATGTTGCCGGTGTACCGTTACAGCAGGCGCTGCTGGGCATGCCCGAGATTGAGTCGCTGACAACACGGGCCCGAGAAGGGCGGGTAGATCTTTCCATCGGCATTAGCGATCGCGCGGAGAGCTTGTCCAGTGCCGCCGACCTGATTGAGACAACCATCAGCGGCGTCTCGTTGCCATCCGATATGGAATCGCCACGCGTCAGCACGCCGCAACGCCGCGAATCTGTGGCCGACATACTGGTTTACGGCGATGTTGAACGAGACGAGCTGGCAGCGCTGGCGTACCGCATGCAAACCGGATTGCTGACCGCAGGTTTTGCGCAGATCAATTTGTCTGGCTTGCCACAACAGCAACTGGAAATTACCGTCGATATGACCACGCTGCTCGACACCGGACTGACGTTGAGCCAAATCGCTGCAGCCATCAACAATGAATATACTCCGCAACCGGCCGGTACTACCGAAAGCAACAGCATGACATTGCAATTACGCAGTCAAACCGAACGCATTGATTTGCAGAGCACGCTGGACACGGTCATCTTCACCTGGTCGGATGGCAGCGCGTTGAGACTGGGCGATATAGCCAGGGTTGAACGCGTCATCAGCCGCAATTCGAACGAGCTTTATTACCAAGGCAAACCAGCAATACGCCTGTCTCTTTTGCGTACTGCCGGAGAAGACACCCTGGAAAACGCCGAGACGATGCAAACCTGGTTGGCCGAGTTCGAGCCAACCTTACCGGCTTCGGTGCAACTGCACGTCTATAACGAAACCTGGCAGATCGTCGCATCACAGCTGTCCATGCTGCTGAAAAATGGCGCGCTGGGCATGGCTTTGGTGTTGATTTCATTATTCTTCTTTTTAAATACCCGCTTGGCTTTCTGGGTGGCCATAGGCATACCAATCAGTTTTATGGCCACGTTCCTGTTTATGTCCCAGACCGACACCAGCCTGAATACTATCAGCCTGTTTGGCTTCATGATTGCACTGGGAATCATCGTGGACGATGCCATTGTGGTGGGCGAGCAAACCCGCGCCTATCAGCAACAGGGGCTGCCAGCCAATATTGCCGCAGTCAAAGCGGCGAAACGAATGTGGCCACCGGTGCTCGCCTCCAGCTTAACCACCATTGCTGCGTTCTTGCCATTGACCTTGATTGGCGGTCCCATCGGGCGCCTGTCGATCGATATACCGATTATCGTTACCATTGCCATTCTGGCGTCACTGATTGAATGCTTTCTGATCTTGCCCGGTCACTTGTCGCATAGCCACCACAAGGATGATCGCCCTATCCGACAGCGTCTCGACGCCGGGTTTAATTATGTACGCGATCAGTTATTCCGTCCTGTCATTCGGGCATCTTTGCACAACCGCATGATTTTATTGTCGTTCATTCTGGCTAATTTCATCCTGGCCATTGGTTTAATCACCAGCCGGACAGTACCGTTTCAGTTTCAACCCAATGTCGAATCGCCATCCCTCTCAGTGGGTGTAACCTTTGCGGAAGGTGTCGAGGCACAGAAAGTCGATAGGTTTGTTGATCACCTGACAGATCAACTGCAAATATTGGAGGACAACACCGGTTACGACTTCATCAAAACGGCTGTGGTTACCAAGAACCTGGGCAATAAGGTCAATCAAGCCCGCATTGATGTGGAACTGATCAGTGATCAGAATCGTCCTTACACCAATCAGGAACTGGTGAATCAATGGCGAGCACAAACCGTGCTGCCATCGGAAATCGACACCATCAGTTTTGGCCGGGGGCGTCGCTTTGGTGGCGACAGTGGCGATATTGCGATCAACTTATCCGGCGACAACATCGAAGACCTGAAAAACGCATCGCTATCATTACAGACGCAGTTAAACCGAGTGAACGGCTTATCTGACGCGACCGACGACCTGCCTTACGGCGAGGAACAATTACAATTTTCACTGACACCTCTGGCACGTAACCTGGGGATCAGTGAAGCCAGCATTGCTCAGTTTCTTCGCCAGAATCTGGAAGGCGTAATCGCGACAGAGCAGGTAATCGGCTTGCAAACCCTCACCGTCCGAGTGTTGCTGCCCTCAGCACAGCGCAGCAACCTACCGGCTTTGCTCAGTCTGCCTTATCGCATCGCCAATGGCGAACTCATTCCCCTGGATGATTTGATAGACAGCCGCTACTCACGCGGATTAAATCAAATCAGCGCGGAAAATGGTGTCATTTCGTTAAACGTCCTCGCCACACTTGATGACTCGTTAATGACCAGTAATGACATGTACCGTTTGCTGGAAACCGATGTATTGCCCGCATTTCAGGCGCAATTCGGCACCATTGACGCGCAATTAAGTGGTCAAGCACGGGAACAGGAGGCGTTTTTTACCGATACGCTGTTGGTATTGCTGGCAGTCTTAGCGCTTATTTACGGGATTCTGGCCTGGGTTTTTGAAAGTTGGATCTGGCCGCTGGCGATCCTGGCCACCATTCCGTTTGGCTTAACCGGCGCGATATATGGTCATTGGTTAGTCGACTTACCGCTGTCATCGTTATCCGTTTTAGGGCTGTTCGGTCTGGCTGGCATTGTGATCAATGACAGCATTGTATTGGTCAGTGTCTACCGAGATTTACGCCAGGAAGGGATGGACATTTTAAACGCTCTTGAAGAAGCCGTGGCCAGTCGTCTCCGCCCGGTGATACTGACCACATTAACCACAATGGCCGGACTCGCCCCGCTGTTGTTTGAAACCAGCCTGGACGCTCAATTCCTTAAACCCATCGCGGCTGGATTGGTGTTTGGACTCTTGATGGGTACATCCCTGATTTTGCTGTTTGTCCCCGCGATGCTACTGACTCTGGAGCAGATCGTGGCGGCCGTAGGGCGCTTGCGCCACAAAGCCATCTCGATCTGAATAATGGGGTTAGATCGCCAAGACCAGCGACAACCCCCCGCCTATTCGGCCAATTACTGCTTAAATTAGGCTGAGCCTTAGTGAATTTTCACTAATTTGAGAAAAATCGTGTCTCTTTTTTGAAATCTATGTCACTTTCAGGCGTAATAGACTGGTGAACCCATAATAATAAGCGATTTATACGTCACGGAATGCAGGTCACACAGACGTCCAATTGACTGGGAAGGCGCCAAGAAACCTTGGTTCAACGGACGGAATGGGATGATACGCAAAGTCCTGAACACGATTTACCGCGACCCCTCACTGGCGTAAGCCACGGTCGTTATCGCAATTTAACTGAGAGTACCTATGAATAAGAAATTATTAGCCTTGGTCGGCCTCATCATTATCGGCACTGCATCCGCAAGTGGCTGGTTGTTTTTCCTTCCCTCCTCTTACGATTTATCCAAATACGACAAAATCACCTTCGGAGTCGACGCGCCTTACCCGCCTTATGAGTTTTTTAACAGCAAAGGCGAACTGACTGGCTTTGAAATTGAGCTGGGCAACAAAGTCTGTGAATTTCTCGAATTGAAATGCGAATGGTTGGTGACCCCATGGGATACCATTATTCCCGATCTGAATGCCGGAAAGTTCGACGTTATCATGTCGTCCATGTCCATTGAGAGTGAGCGTGCCAAACAGGTCGATTTCAGCAAACCTTACTATTCCACGCCATCCGTGTTTTTTGCGCGTCGCGGAGAAAACATCGGCGGCCATTCAGAGCGTCAACTATCTGGTAAAACCGTGGCGGTGCAACGCGGAACATTGCAGCACGATTACATGCTGGAAGAATATGGCGATGACGTGAAGATTTTGGCCCTGGATGGCTGGGAAGACGTCAGTGCCGCCTTCCGTGCCGCAGAAGCAGATCTGGTCTTTACCGACTATCCGCAATGGGAAGAAGAATTCTTCCTCGAGAAAGTCTATGAAATCGTCGGTGACACCGTCAGCCTGGGTAAAGGCGTTGGCCTGGCCTTCCGTCAAGACGACGATGACTTACGTAAAGCCATGGACGCGGCCTTGGAAGAACTCAAGGAGAACGGTGAATATCAACGGATCCGTCGGAAATATTTCCTTTACGACATCATGGTGAAGTAACCGTCGACCAAAACAAATATACTAAAACGGGCCCACGAACATTGGCCCGTTTTTTTTGCTCTGAATTCACAAGGGGATGTTGCAATGAGCCATATGATAGTCGCCGGTGCCACGGGGTTAATTGGTAGTCATATCGCGCAACAGCTAAACGACCCGCAACAACAGGTCACCTTGCTGTCTCGACGAAAAATGTCGCCGCCCTACGCCCACCAGCAAATCAATGTTGACTACTTTACCACGGGTCAATTGCCCGCCAGCACTTCCAGTCAAGACACCGTATTCTGCGCCTTGGGGACAACCATAAAAAAAGCCGGCTCAAAATCAGCGTTTGAACAAGTCGACTTAACGCTCGTAGTAGAGTTAGCGACAGCGGCAAAAGCGGCGGGTTTTCAAAAGTTTGTGGTGGTATCGAGTTTAGGCGTGAAGCCCGATACAACGAATTTCTACCTGGCCACAAAAGCAAAAATGGAAGCGGCTTTAACCGACCTGGGATTCGCATCGCTCGTCATCGTTCGCCCATCGTTGTTACTCGGGGAGCGTGCAGAGTTTCGCATGGGGGAACGGTTTGCGGAAATTGTGGCAACCCTATTGTCGCCGATATTCAAAGGGAAACTGGCGCGATATCGGCCCGTTCAAGCCGCCGATGTTGCAAAGGCGATGATTCACTTGGCAACGCAGAAAACGGGACCGGTTACCGTGGTGGAATCGGAATCAATCCGACTGTTGGCAGCTCAGTAAGGACACCAACTGCCAGCCATGGGCTTTTTTCTCGATCACCAGACATTCGTTGTTGCTGATGATTTCCCGACGCGCCAAATCGGTTTTCTCAAAGTTCAGCAACTCATCGGGCATCTCACGTTGTTGCAGATAACCGGTCAGCCAACGTAAAAACTGTTTGTCATTGGTCAGAAAACTGCTGGCTTGAGGCAGCAACAATTGCGCACTGGCTTGCGGGTCCGGGACCCCGGTTTTGGACAAATCATCCACCAGCTGACGCAGGGTTATCTGCTGTGCCTCTGCACGGACCGACTCGACATCCACCTCCGCAATTTTCAGCGACTCGGACTGATTTACCACTCTTAACAAATGCTGCATCAAAGCCTGAGGTTGGGCGGCATAGTTGTGATAGTAGCGGTAGATCGCAAAACTGGCCAACAAGGCTAGACAGACGAAGATCAGCGCGGTAATTTGATGAATTCGTTTTGACGTTGTAACGATATACACAATTTCAGTTTCTTAAAGTCTTAACCAGATAAACACGATACCAAGGATTTATCGGCCAGCCCAGTCGAGCGCAAACCGATAAAGGATACGTTGTCAGACTTTACTCAACAAAGCAAGGATGTCCTATGCCACTCGCAGTGACATACAGCCGCGCGCACGTCGGAATGGAGGCCCCCCTGGTCACCATTGAAGCGCATTTATCCAGTGGATTACCTGCCTTTAATATTGTCGGGCTCCCCGAAGCGGCGGTACGTGAAGCCAAAGATCGGGTTCGCTCTGCCATACTCAACAGCCAGTTCGATTTTCCCAACGGTCGTATCACCGTCAACATGGCACCGGCGGATTTACCGAAACAGGGAGGTCAGTTTGATCTGGCCATTGCACTGGGTATTTTGGCCGCCAGTGAACAGATAGATGCCGCCAAACTTACCCAATACGAATGGTTGGGTGAATTAGCGCTGAGTGGTCATCTGCGTAAAGGACCCGGCGCCCTACCCGCTGCGATCAGTTGTCTGCGCGATCGCCGGGTTTTGGTTTGCAGCCCGGAAAATGCTCAGGAGGCTTCATTAGTAGCCAACGCCTCCGTGTTAGCAGCAGAGCATTTATTGCAGGTCGCCCGGGCGCTGAAGGATGATCAATATCGGTTAACCGCACCTCAGTTTCAGCCAGAAGCTACGCCCGTCCATTACCCAGATCTGCGCGATGTTAAAGGTCAACAGGCAGCGCGCCGCGCTCTGGAAATCGCTGCTGCCGGTCGTCATAATCTGCTTTACTTTGGGCCGCCGGGTACCGGAAAAACGCTGTTGGCCTCGCGTTTACCGGGTATCTTACCGCCCTTGAACGATGATGAGGCACTGGAAATAGCAGCCGTGCAGTCGGTCTCCGGCGTTCCCTTGGAATGGCGTCGCCGACCTTATCGGGCGCCCCATCATACAGCTTCTGCTGCAGCACTGATCGGTGGCGGCAGCGTACCACGTCCGGGAGAAGTTACTCTCGCTCACCGCGGCGTTCTGTTTCTCGATGAGCTGGCGGAATTTCCGCGTACGGTATTGGATGTGCTGCGCGAACCGCTGGAAAGCCACGAAGTGTGCATTTCACGCGCGGCCAAACAATGTACATTCCCTGCCAACTTCCAACTGGTCGCGGCGATGAATCCATCGCCTGGTGGCTACGCGGCGGACGATCCGCGCTCGCATCGGTACAACGCAGAACAGATACAAAAATACCTATCGCGGTTGTCGGGTCCGTTTCTGGATCGAATCGACCTGCATATCGAAGTCCCCTCACTGCCCAAAGAAGTCCTGATGGCTAACGAAACACCTGAGGATTCCGCCACGGTACGACAGCGGGTTATTGCTGCCTGGAATGTGCAAATGACCAGACAGGGCTGTGCCAATTCAGCCTTAACGGGCAAAGCATTGGAACAGCATGCCATGTTAGGGGAAAGTGAGTTTCAGTTGCTCGACAAAGCAATGGATAAACTCGGCCTGAGCGCTCGGGCATATCACCGATTATTGCGCGTCGCTCGCACCATTGCCGATTTAAATGGACAGAACCAGATTGACCGACGGGCTATCATTGAAGCGTTGAACTGCCGGCAATTGGAGAAATTAACGGGCCGGCAGTCAGTGAATTGAAAAAAACAGGGACGACCATCCGTGATGGTCGATTACAGATCCATATCGTATTCGATCACCACCGGGCAGTGCGGGCTTAAACGTGGCTCGCGGATGATCTGCGCACTGATGACGAAATCGGCCAGGTTCGGGGTGATCAATTGGTAATCCAACCGTGAACCATTGGCTTGCGCTTCATCGAAAGGCCAGAAGGTGTGCTGACGATCCTTTTTATTCAACAGACGAAAGGCATCCACAAAACCAATGGGGCCAAGCGCCTGATCCATCCAGGCTCGTTCTTCGGGTAAAAAGCTGGGATCGCGCTGATGGCGTTCCCAATTGCCCAGATCGACAGAACGATGCGCGATCTGATAACACCCGGCAAAAATAAAATCACGGCGTTTACGGCGCGTTCGCTTCAAGTGCTGTTGCAGAGCGTCCAGGTATTCCAGCTTGCTGTCGATATCTTCCAGATACAACGCTTCAGGCACCCACACGGAAGCCACACTGACGTTGTCGAAATCGGCCTGAATGAAGCCGCCTTCCAGATCATAAAGCGGGTTACCAAAGCCACGAATAATGGCCTTCGGCATCGTGCGGCTATAGATGGCGGTGCCCGCGTGACCATCTTTTTCAGCATCGAAGAAAAATGCGTTGTAACCGGGGACTTCCAGAAACGCCTCAGGTAATTGATATTCCTTAGCCCTAGTGTCCTGAACACAAACCACATCTGCATCCTGCTGCTCTAACCATTCTAAAAAACCACGCGCAGCTGCATTGACAATGCCATTTACATTAAGGGTGATGACCTTCATCTGTTCCTTCCAATCGTATTCTTCGCACTATAATACCGGACACCGTTCAATACGAGCAGTGCGCCGAACTGCGTATGTTACCTGAATTTGCGGTACAATGCGGCCAAATATCGTCTGATGACACTTTTATTCTTTATTGTTTTTGAAAGGCCTGTTGAATGAATAGTACAAAATCCACGCAAAGTACAGTGGCACTGCAAAACTGGCAGCAAGAATTTATCGATTTTTCCATTTCCAAGAACGTACTCCAATTCGGCGATTTTACGCTGAAGTCTGGCCGTCAAAGCCCCTATTTTTTTAACGCCGGACATTTCGACGATGGTTTGTCGCAGCAGAAGCTGGGCGAAATCTACGCGCAAACCCTGGTAGAGTCCGGCATCGAATTTGACATGATCTTCGGACCTGCATACAAAGGCATCCCGTTGGCGACATCGACCGTGTACGCTCTCAGTGCGAAACATGACCGCAATGTGCCTTTCGCATTTAACCGTAAAGAAGCCAAAGATCATGGCGAAGGCGGAAACCTGGTGGGTGCGCCTCTACAGGGCAAAGTCGTACTGGTGGATGACGTTATCACCGCAGGGACCGCCATTCGTGAAACTCTGGCCATTCTCGAACATCACCCCAAGGCAACCCTGGTGGCGGCTGTGGTCTTAATAGACCGGATGGAACGACTGGCGGACTCCGATTTGTCGGCGATTCAATCATTGGAGCGCGATTTTGGCCTGCGTATCCTGCCAGCCATCCGCCTGGATCAGATTATGGCGTATATCGCCACGAAACCCGCGTTTGCAGAATTTTTACCGCAAATGGAAGACTATCGCCAAAAGCACGGTGTCGCCTGAGGCGATACTGAATTAAGCTATGGTTCAGATGTGGTCGTATACGCTGTACACCAAATTCTAGAATCGTAAATTGAGACGTTAATTCTATGACCTTTATTCGCAGTCTGATTGTGACATGTATTTGCCTCAGCACCACCGCTTACGCGGGTCAGTTCTACCGCTGGGTCGACAGTGAAGGCAACACCTATATTCAAAGCAGTATTCCGCCAGAATACGTTGCCGGTGGTTATGAGGTTATCGATGACAATGGCGTAGTCCTGAAAACCGTTGCCCCACAGATCAGTGACGCGGAGCGTCGTGCTAACGAGGCCGCGACAGTTTCCGCTGAAATGCAGCGCGCGCGTGACGAAGAACTGCTCAAACTTTATCGCTCTCCGTCCGACGTCGACCGAGCCATGAAAACCTGGCTGTCCCGCATGGATATGGAAGTACGTGTGAAGCAAAACCGTATCCGCATCAAAGAAAACGAATTTGATACATTGCAGGCCCGAGCTGCGAACCTCGAGAAAACCGGGCAAGCTATCGATGAAGAACTGCTGGCAAAGATGAAAGCCATTGAATTGGAAATTGCGCAGTTCAAACTGGAAATCCGGCAAGTTGAATTGCGTCAGGACGAGTCCAGAGCTGAATTCATGCTCGATCGCGAGCGCATGGTTGAATTATGGCAGATATTGCATGATGAACCTTGGGTAGAGCCAACCCCTTCTGAATGAGCAGCCACACTGGCTGCTTTTTTTTTGCCCCATCGATTGGCTTATGCGCAAATCACAGGTCTTTGAACTAATTCCACTCGTATTGGTCAGACGCTCAGACACTCTGGAGTTGAAAAATGTTACGTGTATTTTTGATTTTTTTACTGTCCTGTTCGGTGAGCATGGCAGACGTACTGCCGGGATGGTCAGGATGGAATGACAACAGCACAACAACGGTTGATCACGGCCTTTGGCAAACCTTTCTTGACGACTATCTGCGAAAAGATGATTTTGGTCAAACTTACTTTGCTTATGCTCAGGTTGGCTCTACAAAACAGCGAGAACTGGAACGTTACATCCAGAGCCTGGAAGACACCGACCCATTAACCCTGAACAAAAACGAGCAAAAGGCCTATTGGTTTAATCTGTATAACGCGACCACGGTCAGCATTATTTTGAAAAACTATCCTGTATCCAGCATCCGCAAAATCGGTGGTTCTTTCGGAGGCTTGATTCCAAGCGGCCCCTGGAAACAGAAGGTCGTAGAAATCAATGGTCAGCCACTGAGTTTAGACGATATAGAACACGCCATTGTCAGGCCGAAATTCAACGATTACCGGGTGCATTTCGCGCTGAATTGCGCGGCCATGGGCTGCCCCAATCTGGCACAAAACGCCTACACAGGTGCGAATATCGAAGCACTCCTGTCCGAGGGTACTCGCAGTTTCGTTAATCATCAGCGTGGGGTTCGGTTTCAGGGTGGGACACTGATCGTGTCGAAAATATTCGATTGGTATCAAACCGATTTTGTGGCCTCTGAAGGCGAACTGACCACCTTTCTGGCTCAATTTGCGGAACCAAAACTGAGAGCACAGCTCAAAGGCTACACGGGCAACATCAAATATGAATACGACTGGTCGTTAAACGAAGTTCGGGAATCACAATGAAAAAATTTATAATTCTGGGTGTACTCGCCATCGCCGTTGGCGCTTATTTTTATTTCGATCTGGGGCAATGGCTGACACTGGATCAGCTCAAAGCGCAACAGGCTGGGCTTGAGCAATACCGTGCCCAGCATCCGGTCTTGGTAGCGTTAATCTATATTGCTACCTACATCGTTGTTACCGCCCTGTCTCTGCCCGGCGCGACTATCCTGACTTTATCCGGTGGCGCGATATTTGGTGTGGTATGGGGTACGGTTTTTGCCAACATTTCTGCCACGATCGGCGCTACGTTGGCCTTTTTGATTGCCCGTTTTGTCATTGGGGATTGGGTACAACAAAAGTTTGGAGAACGCATTAGCGTTATCAACAAGGGGATTGAACAGGATGGCGCCTTTTACCTGTTTTCTTTGCGACTGGTCCCTTTGTTTCCGTTTTTCATCATCAACGTTGTAATGGGGCTGACCAAAATTAAAACCCTGACCTTTTTTTGGGTCAGCTCCGTTGGCATGATTGCCGGCGCAGCCGTTTACGCCAACGCCGGGACCCAACTGGCAAAACTGGACAGCCTCTCTGGCATTGCATCACCGGGTTTATTAATCTCGTTCGCCCTGCTAGGCCTGTTTCCGTTAATTGCCCGAAAAGGGCTCGATTGGCTGAAATCACGCAGGGAAGCGCTGTTAAGCGTAGAATCTGAGCGCTAGCCATCTATTGAACAGCGTCTGGTCAGTATCGTTCCTCCCCGACTGGCCAGAAAGTGCTAAACTGAGCAAACATTTATCAGTCAATGGGCAGCCTGGTGTTGCCGTTGTAGTTCCGTTTCAATGCGATTTTTTGCCTTACTGATCAGTACTTTTCTAATTTCAAACAGCGCATTCGCCGACGATAGAGCAACCTTGACCGTCGTATCGGATATCTGGCCCCCTTTTGTCATGGAATCTCCAGACATGCCCGGTGTTGATGTGGAAGTGATGAATGCCGTGCTGGACCAACTGGGTTATGACGTCGATTTCAGAATCTACCCTTGGAAGCGCGCTCAGTTGATTGCAGAAAGTGGGGAAGCGGATGCACTGCTGGACGTCTTTATCACCGAACCACGCAAAGCACTTTACTGGTTCCCAGATGAGCCCATCAGCAGCACCGAAACCGCGCTGTTCTGTCAGAATTGTGATCCGGACCAGCAGGTTACCGAAGCCGATTTCGAGCGGCGACCGTTGATCATCAACCGGGGCTATCAATACGCACGTTTTGGCAACAACCCCAGCATTCGCAAATTCGAGGTGAACAACTTCGAACAAGGCTTCAAAATGCTGATCAGCGGTCGAGCGGATTATTACCTGGTTAACCGCACCGTAGGCCAGTTCACTCTGAATCAAATGAAACTGCAATATGTGCACCCTTTGAACATGAAAATAGATGATCCTTCCGATGTTTATCTCGCCTTTTACAGAAGTGAAGCCCTCAAACCCATCAGTGATGCCTTTGCCCGTCAGCTTCGACAATTTAAAGGGACCGAAGCCTACCAACGTATTCTTGCCAAATATGGAATACAGCCCTGACAAATCAAGCGTTCGCAGCCATTCGCCCTTTCGGTATACTGCTTCTTTTTGATTCCATCAGGCTCCTGACTATGCGCTCATTCCTGCCGACGCTCTTTTTGTTAATGTGTTCCATCACGATATTGACGGCCTGCGGTAATAAACCGGTGCAACTTGAGCTACCCAGTGAAACGCCAACAACCGCCGAGAACGCGGCACCAACCGGAAATTAAAAGGCTTTAGAACATGACAATGGTTCCATTTCAGTATCAGAACAATGAACTCCAGGCTGAGCAGGTCTCGGTTGCTGCGTTGGCCAAGCAATACGGAACGCCACTGTACATCTACTCCCGCACCGCGATCGAACAGCAGTTCGATGCCTACCAGGCAGGCCTGGGTGATCACCCAGGGTTAATCTGTTACGCCGTTAAGGCCAACTCCAATCTGGGGGTACTCAGTGCCTTGGCAAAGCGCGGCGCCGGCTTTGATATTGTTTCCGTCGGTGAATTGGAGCGGGTTTTAGCCGCAGGTGGCAACCCAAACAAAATCGTTTTTTCTGGTGTTGCTAAGAAAGCCGATGAAATGGCGCGTGCACTGGAAGTGGGGATTCACTGTTTTAACGTGGAATCGAGCGCTGAGCTTGAACGCCTGAACCAGGTGGCTGCCTCGTTGGGCAAAATCGCCCCGATCTCCTTACGCGTCAACCCGGATGTGGATGCGAAAACGCACCCTTACATCTCAACCGGCTTGAAAGAAAACAAATTCGGGGTCGACTTCCGTCAGGCCAAATCCTTCTATCAACGCGCTCAGTCCCTTGACCATATCAAGATCGTTGGCATGGATTGCCATATTGGCTCTCAATTGCTGGAATCGAAACCATTTGAAGACGCAGTGGATCGTTTGTTGGCCTTAGCGGATGAGCTGAAAGCGGAAGGTATTGAGCTTGAACACATCGATATGGGCGGTGGTATAGGAGTGAAGTATACCGACAAGGACATCGAACCGGATGTCGCAGCCTATATCGCTCGGCTGGTGAACCACCTGAAAGATCGGAATCTGGCGCTGGTCCTGGAACCCGGTCGCAGTATTGTGGCCAATGCCGGGATACTGGTCACCCAGGTAGAATACCTGAAAGATAACGGTGAGCATCACTTCGGCATCATCGACGCTGGTATGAACGATCTGATCCGACCGGCGCTGTATCAGGCCTGGATGGACATCAAGCCAGTTAAAATCACCGACCAGGGCAAATCAGCGCAGTGGGATATCGTGGGTCCCATATGCGAAACCGGCGATTTTTTAGGCAAAAACCGAGCCTTGTCTCTGCAAGCTGACGATCTGTTGGCCGTGATGTCGGCGGGCGCCTATAGCTTTGTCATGGCGTCCAATTATAATACCCGGGCGCGTCCTGCCGAGATTATGGTTCAGGGCGAGCGGCACCAGGTAGTGCGACAACGCGAAACAATAACCGATCTTTGGGCGCTGGAGTCCATTGTAGACTGAGGTATCAATGCGGCTTAAGTTCACAAAAATGCATGGACTGGGAAACGACTTCATGGTCATTGACGGCGTCACCCAGAACGTTGAGCTCAATGCCGAAGATATCGAACGGTGGGCAGACCGACACTTTGGTATTGGTTTTGATCAACTGTTGTTGGTAGAGCCGCCCACACGTCCTGACAGAGATTTCCGTTACCGCATCTTCAATGCCGATGGCAGCGAAGTGGAAAACTGTGGCAACGGCGCTCGCTGTTTTGCCCGTTTCGTTCTGGATGCTCAGCTCACCAATCGGCACAACATCCGCGTTGAAACCGCCGGCGGCGATCTGGAGCTGCAAGTTCAGGACGATGGCCAGGTCACCGTTGATATGGGCCGCCCTCGATTACGCCCTGAAAAAATCCCCTTTTTGGCCACCGACCGGGCGTTACTTTACCCCTTGACCGTTGGTGACCAAACCCTGCAAATCAGCGCCATCAACATCGGTAACCCTCATTGTGTTTTGCTCGTAGACGATGTTCTCACGGCCGATGTCGAAACCTTGGGACCGGCCATTGAAAGCCATTCGGCCTTCCCTCAACGGGTGAATGCCGGATTTATGCAAGTGGTTGACCGAAGCAATATCCGCCTGCGCGTGTTTGAGCGCGGTGTTGGTGAAACCCTGGCCTGTGGCACCGGCGCCTGCGCGGCCGTGGTTGCAGGGATTATCAACGGCTGGCTTGACGATACGGTTTCTGTCACACTGCCTGGTGGTGTCTTAACCATTCACTGGCCCGGCGAAGGCAACATCATGATGACCGGGCCTGTCAGTCGAGTATTCGAAGGGGTTTTGTCGTGACTGAAATGTACGACCCGATTGAAGTATCCGAAGACGATGTGGTGCGTTACCTGAAACAGCATCCGCACTTTTTCGAAGACCAGCAAAACCTGCTTAAAAAGCTGCATCTCAAACACGACAGTGGTATGGCGGTATCGCTGATTGAGCGTCAGAATCACATCCTACGCAAAGAAAACACAGACCTGATTGACCGTCTGAATCAGTTTATCCGCGTGGCCCAACGAAACGACAAGTTGTTTTTGAACCTGCAAATGCTGGTCGTCGAGTTGATCGCCTGCCGTTCCATTAACGAAATCAGCAAAACACTGAATCGTGTACTCACCGAACGCTTTGACGTCGATGACGTGCAAATGGTGTTAACCAACCGGTTAACCACCGACGGTGACAATTGGCTCTATTGCGACACCGACACGCTGGTGAACCATTTCCCGGCGGCCATGAAAGAAGCCCGCCACGAATGTGGCGAATTTGACCTGCAAGCCCGTCAATTGCTGTTCGGCGACAGTGAGATCAAGTCTGTGGCGATCGGATCCATCACCAAAGATGGCAAAGGCATTGGCATAATTGCGCTGGGCAGTCGCTCCGCCAGTCACTTCCGCTCCAGTACGGACACACTCTTTCTCGGGCACTTAGCCAAAGTAGTCAGCCAGCTGCTGGTGACGCTATAACACTGGCTTTGCACACCTATAGCGGGTGTGCTCAGCCAGGTTTGCGTTCTATCTGAATTTTTTCCATCAAGCTTAAGCCCACGTGCGCGTCGTAGTAGGCGGCTTCGTTAATGAACGCCCCGTAAACAACGTCATCGCCCTCATAGGGCAGGGTTTCGCCGTCGAGCGTCATGAAAAACGGATCCCCAGGCGCGATGGGCTGATAATCCTGATCCTGCAACGCCGGGTGCAACATGGCCGTGATCTCACCTAATTCATTCTCCGGTAACTGCACTTTGCGGATGAAGCGATAGCCTTCACGCCGTTCTGGTAAATCCGGGACCGTGCCCAGGTTGTAGGCTTCGAGATAATCCAGGCAATGCAGAACGGCGGTTTTGGTCTCATTGTAGACATCGGCCCGCAGCAGACCTTGCGGAATAGGACCCACCTCAATCAAAAAGCCGTTGTGTCGTCCCAGGGAGGTCAGAAAGTTGTCTTCCAGGCGATCAGCAGGGTCAAAAAACAGCGTGGCGTGAGGCATTTTCTGTTGCACGTAAAACGCCATGCCCACCACCAACGGGTCATCGGTATTAAAAATCAATGACATCCCCATATTGGCAGTGGTCGTGTGCAGGTCAATCACAAAATCTACACGAGGATCTTCTTTCGGACCCAATAACGCGTTGAGGGATTTCGCGCGGTTCTGTTCATAGCCGCACAGCTCGTGATTGTTCAGATCCGCCAGTTTGAATTGGCGATTCAAATCCTGATCGATATAGCGCCGGTTCTGAGCATTGGCCTTCGGATTGGCCAGATGCATTTCGGTAACGAAGCTGCTGCGCGCCACTTCTTGGGGTTTCTGCCGCCAATGCTTGAGCAGATGAACGCCAGTCAGCTCGTTACCATGTGTACCACCGGTAATCGCTACGTGTTTGATTGAAGCCATGTCTGTGCAACCCTTTGAATGAGATAAAGCGTGAGCCAGTGTATCGGGCTTCACGCTGCCCGACCAGTAGCCCAACGTGACGTTTACCGTCCCTTAACCGCGTAAACGCCGGGTGCGTTACGCCAATAACCTTTGTAATCCATACCGTAGCCAAAGACATAGCGGTCTTCACACTGCAGGCCAATGTAGTCCGGAATAATATCCGGCCGAGCTTTTCGATTGTGTCGCTTATCGACCAGCACCGCGATATGAATGTCACCGACCTCTTCGGTTTTAAAATGATCGACAATCGCGCCCAACGTGGCACCTTCGTCGTAAATGTCGTCAACAATAAGAATGTTGCGCCCCTTGAGGGACTGGTGAGGACGGGTACGCCATTGCAGTTTAGGCTCCGGATCGGGTTCAGCCTCTGTCTCGTCATAACGGGTGGCGTGCAAATAAGATATTTCCAACGGAAAGCCCAGTTTGGTGACCAGTTTGCCGGTGAGCACCATGCCGCCGTTCATCACACTGAACACGATAGGATTTTTGTCGGCCAGGTGTTCGCTGATACCGGCAGCCATGTTGTCGATGGCGCGCTCGACCTGAGATTCAGAAAACAGGCATTCAGCGTCCTGCATGACCTGTCTAATTTCGGAGGGAATGGAAACCATGTTTGTCTCTTGTGTGCTTGCGGATAATTAACGCGGGCTAAGCCCAGCGGGTTGTTATGATACACTGCGATTTTCGGCTGCAGTATAGCAGACCCCTTTCAGACAACTGAACCAGCACAGGAGTTCATCATGCGCATCGCCATGATTTGGGCAATGGCGGAAAATCGAGTGATTGGCCGCGACAACAAACTGCCATGGCATCTGCCGAACGATCTTAAATATTTCAAACGCCTGACTACCGGCAAACCGGTCATCATGGGCCGTAAAACCTATGACAGCATTGGTCGGCCACTGCCAAACCGAATCAACATTGTGGTAACGCGTGACCCGTCATTTTCTGCGGCTGGCGTGAAGGTCGTACACGATCTGCAATCGGCTATCGACCTTGCCGAAGCGGAATGTTTGATCTCCGGTGCCGATGAAGTCATTGTGATGGGGGGCGCAGAAATCTACCGTCAGGCTCTGCCGTTGGCAGACCGGTTGTACATCACCTTCGTCCACGCTCAGGTCGACGGTGACGCCTATTTCCCGGAGTTCGACTTGAGCGCTTACCAGGAAATAGGCCGGGATGATTTTCAGGCCGATGGTCCCAACCCGTACGATTATTCTTTCTGCATCTTCGACAAAGTCGCCCATTAGTAGTTCGTATCGTTTCAGAGCACATGGCACTACCGCCACGTTCAGGAAATTTGAACGTGGCTGACGAATTCTTTCGCTATCCTGTCCCCGTTCTTCCTCCTATTCTGTTGCCAACAAACAGACAGGAGAAGCAACATGACATTTAGAGCGGCAAACGAACGTGGCCGGGCAAATTTTGGCTGGTTGGACAGCCATCACACCTTCTCTTTCGGACACTATTACGACCCGAAACACATGGGAATTTCAGCGCTGCGGGTAATCAACGACGACGTGGTCGCCCCGGGCACCGGCTTTGATACGCACGGTCACCGTGATATGGAAATTTTGTCTTACGTGTTGGAAGGGGTTATCGAACATAAAGACAGCATGGGACATAAACAGCAGATCCGCGCCGGAGAATTCCAGATCATGAGCGCCGGTACCGGGGTGACACACAGTGAGTACAACGCCTCGAAGGACGCGCGGCTGCACTTTTTACAGATCTGGCTGCTGCCGAATCAAATGAACGTAACGCCAGCCTATGGTCAGAAAGCCTTTGCAAACACGGCGGGTTTAACGGCCATTGTTCACCCTTCAGCCGACAGCGCCCTGCGTGCGCACAGTAACGCTCGGGTGTATCGATATCAGGGCGGACAACCCGCAGCGATGACCAGTGACGGCCAACAGTTTTACGTGCATGCCGTGACCGGACCAATTCAGGTGGGGAATACGACCCTGCAAGAAGGCGATGGTCTGCACGTAGCGCAGAACGAACTGCATATTACCGGCGAGACAAATGCCGAAGCTCTGGTGTTTGACCTGCCCTAGCCCGGAAATTTCATTATAGGTCGAGAGCTGTGGAAAATTAGCCTAAACAGTTTGTTCGTTTGTCCGCCAAGCCCTAGTATTCTAGGGTTCAAGGGCAAGCGAGCAAAATGTAACGGCAAATTTTTCACAGACTCGATCAGCAATGTACGGTCGCAAAGTGTTACCGAAGCCTATGACGCTGAATGCCATACCAGCTCTGAGTTGCAGCGTTATTTTAAGCGATATAGTGAAATTTCCGGGCTAGTGGTCCATGCGTGAAATGAGGTAGGCAAAGCGCATAGCAATCGCGCCGAAGGCAAGGCGGAAAAGTATTGGCACAATGGTGCTCTGTCGAACTAAGCCAACGCAGGCTTCGGTACGAGGGTTAAGCAATCTGCCACCTTTTTTTCCGCATGGCCCATTTTGCCCGGAGTCAACAGTTCGCATGTCATCAGCGCTTCCCATGAGCTCTGAAACGATACGAACTGCCGACTAAAAACACTAAACATGTTGATCGATTAAGATCGCATTACCGTCTGGGTCCAGCAGAGAGATATGGGCCGGTCCTGCACCGTCTGGGTCGGCCGTTTCTTTCAGTTCAACGCCCTGGCTTTGCAGGTGCCGTTGAATAGCGCGTACATCGTCAAATGCATTCAAGGTTTGTGCACTCTGATCCCAGCCTGGGTTAAAGGTCAACACGTTGCCTTCAAACATGCCCTGAAACAGGCCGATAATATGGTCACCGTTTTTCATAATCAGCCAGTGTTGATCTTCTTCACCGCCGAATTTTTCAAAACCGAGTTTTTCGTAAAAGGCTTTTGAGGCCTGCAGGTCTTTCACACTTAAACTGACCGAAAACGCACCAAGTTTCATCGTATTCTCCTTTTTGTTCAGATTCAGTTGATGGACTGCGAGCTCATCCACAACTCAGAGTACCCCGTCTGAAGCCGAACAAAAAGGCTGCTTCAATTACCTGTTTTCAGCTCCAATTACGCCAGCGGGGAATCGTCGCTGTGTCGAATCAACAGAATCAGCACAAGCGCCAACACCGCGCACACACACAGACCAATTAAAATAGGCAACAGCGTGTCATTGAAAAACCAACCCACCGCGCCGGACACTAAGACCGCGACGACGTTAGAAACCGAACCAATAACCGCAGCACCAATACCGGCCATGCGACCCAAGGGCACCATGGCCAGCGAGTTCAGGTTACCAAACAGAATGCCCACGCAGAAAAACATGGCAAAGCCCAGCCCCATAAAGACGGCCAGTGGCGGTACGCCCTGATAGAAGAACGCGATCACAACCAGGGTGGTCGCCAGTGTCAGCATCCCCAGTAAGCCCAGAATCGACAGCCGTTGCGCTCCGAAACGCATGACCAGAGAGCTGTTGGCCAGAGACGCCAGCCCGATGCCGAAAGCCAGTGCCGCGAAGTAGTATGGGAAGTTATCACCCAATTGATAGATGCCCTGAAAGATAGCCTGCGCAGACGCGACATACGACAACAACCCGCCAAAGACCAGGCCCGCGGTAATCGAGAAGCCCAATACCCGTGGGTGCTTGAGCACCTGCAGTGCGGTTTTAAGGACGCTGCCCAAGCGGAACGGACGGCGGGATTCCACCGCGAGCGTTTCCGGCTGACGGACATTCAGCCACAGCGCGGCAAAGACCGACAAGCCAATAAACAAGGCAAAGATGGCGCGCCAACCCCAGAGATGGAGTATGCCCTGACCGACGATCGGGGCAATCATGGGGACCAAAATAAAGACCATCATAACGAACGACATGACTCGCGCCATTTGATCGCCCACGTATTTGTCCCGAACCAACGCCATAGAGGCGATTCGCGGGCCGGACACACCGATGCCCTGAATCACGCGCCCAAGTAACAGCGTGGGCAAGCTGGTGGCCATCATCGACACCACTGACCCCACGCAAAACAGCGCAATGCCAGACAAAATACCAAAACGACGACCATAGGCGTCGGACAGCGGTCCAAACAACAGTTGTCCGAAGGACATTCCGAAGATCAGTGAGGTAATGACCCACTGTGTCTGGCGGTAGTCCACCACCGATAAATCATCGGCAATGTTGGGCAGCGCAGGCAACATCGCGTCAATGGATAACGCGACTAATGAAGTGATGAGCGCAATAAGGGCAATAAATTCCGGCAGCGATGGGCCGCGCACTACGGGCTGAGTCGTCGAAATGGTCATTAGCTTCCTAAAATCTGTTTACGGGTATTCAAATCGCTGGTTCTTTATCAAAAAGACAGGCTGAAATGAAAAAGGGAGCGGATATTAACACAGATGAACGACCAGTTTTTAACCAATTTACGGAGCGTTACAACGGTGATTTGGCAACAAATGCGTACGGACAACCGCCTTCAAAATTGGGACCTTTGCTGCCTGGGATCTGGACACCCGCGACAGGCGGTTTATGTTTAACAAAGGGCCTGTTACCACAAGTAAAGAGGCCCAACAATTATAACCGCTCACAACACAACAGCCGACGCAGTGATCCTGCCGAACGCGCATAATAGAGAGAAGGACTGGGCCATGAGTTTTTTTGACCACAAAGACTTTGACAATCACGAACAGGTAACCTTTTTTACCGACCCGAAAACCGGTTTAAAAGCCATTATTGCCATACACAACACCACCCTCGGTCCATCCCTGGGCGGCACACGGTTTTACCCTTACGCCAGCGATGAAGACGCCCTGACCGATGTTCTGCGGCTATCACGCGGTATGACCTATAAATCCGCCATGGCGCGATTACCCCTGGGTGGTGGTAAATCGGTCATCATCGGTAACCCGAAAACTGACAAGACCCCGGAATTGCTGCGTTCGTTTGCGCAAAGCCTGAATCGATTGGGTGGCCGTTACATTGCCGCAGAAGACTCCGGCACCTCCGTTGCCGATATGAAAATCATCCATGAAACGTCGAATCACGTGAGTGGTTATCATGAGAAAAAAGACGCCCACGGCGGCAACAAATCAGGCGATCCATCACCGGCCACCGCTTACGGTTGCTATCTCGGGATCAAAGCGGCGGTAAAACACCGCCTGAATCTGGATACATTAAAGGGTTTAACTGTGGGCATTCAGGGCTTAGGTAACGTCGGTTACCGACTGGCCGAAATGCTTGCGAAAGACGGCGTCAAGATTGTCGCTTGCGACATCAACGACGAGGCGTTACGCAAAGCGGAAGCCGAATTGGGCGCAACCATCGTCTCCCTGGAGGATATCTACAGCGCTGAAATGGACGTGTTTGCCCCTTGCGCACTGGGCGCCTCAGTCAACCCAGCGACGGTTGATAAACTGACGGCCAGTATCATCGCCGGCAGTGCCAACAATCAACTCGACACGCTGTCGACTGGCGAGTTACTGCACGCTCGCAACATCTGCTATGCACCGGACTATGTCATCAACGCCGGCGGCATTATCGATGTCTGCTATGAACAGATCGGTCAATATGATCCTGCTGCGGTGAACAAACACATCGAAGGTATTTACGACACCCTGATGGAAATTTTCCAACGTTCGGCGGCGGATGATATTCCGGCGTCGCATCTGGCAGACACCATCGCACGGGAGCGGTTAGCCGAAAAGCACCCTGTTGTTGAGTTCAAACAGACGGCTTAACGAACAAACTTAAAAAATGCAGCCGTACTGGCTGCATTTTTTTGTGTCGTGCTGTTGTTGGCACGCTCAGTCTTCGATCAAATAATCCGAGCGCCCCGGGTATCGTGCCATGGCTGTTTTGTGCTTTTTGAAACCCAAACTCCGGTAGAAGTTCACTGCCTCAAACGATGAAGTCAATCCGGTTAAAAGTGCTTCGTTACCTTCGCGCAGCGTTTCAATCAACATCCTGCCAATTCCCTGTTTCCGGTACGCCGGCAATACCGCAACATCATGAATCCAGGCGTAGCATTCGCCATCGGAAATCATCCGGCCCGCACCGACAATTCGACCATCCTGCCAGCCGGTAACATAGCGAAAACTGTTCTCATAGGCCCGCCGGATTTTCGCCAGATCACGACGTCTGCCATGCCCCAGAAACATATCCGTTTCGTCATAAAGATCGACTAAAGACAGCCAATCCTGTTCCTGTAGCGACGTTTTATATTCAATCACACGAAATTCCTTAACCGAAAGGTTAGCGATCTTAAACCCTGCGCTGCGGCTGCGACATATGCAGAAATCGCGTAAAAATATCGGTGGGCTTATCGACACCACAGTCGGCGAGAATCATACCGATGTTCCCGCGATGATAGGCGCCATGGATCAACAGGTGCGACAATATCTCGCGCACCGTCATACTGCCCTTGTCACCATCAGTAAAGGTAAATGAGACAAGCCGGTCCAACGTGTCGTCGGTGACTTTCGCAACGTAATCGATAAACCACTGATCGCTGTGAGCAATATTTTTCTGCAACTCAGTCAACACAGGCGTCTCATCGGTATTTGCCCAATGGTAACCATGTTCTTCGCCCAAAATGTGCGCTTTAAAAATCTGATCCGTCACATAGGTATGGTTGAGCAATCGCACCGCCAACCGGTACTTTTCTGGGAAGGCATCAGCATCGATCTGACGGATGTGGTCTGTCAACTCGGCGTTTGCCCATTTTTTGTAGTCGTATTCATTCTGCATCTGACACGCTCCCTGGTGATCACCGGTAATCTGCCATATTTTCGATGACCGTCAAAGATGTCTGTCTCACAACTCGCCACTCACGGCAGATATTGCCACCGGCGTGCCATTAAACGCTGCGTTACCGGTCAGCTCGTCGATCCGGTTCGGGTCCGTGATGTCATTTATACTGACACCCGGCTGCGATTGAGCAATGTGCATTTGAGTGCCCGACCGGTTGTGCCCCCAGCCCTGCGGAATACTGACCACACCGGGCAGAATGTCATCGTTAATCGCGACCGGTAATTCAATGGTTCCAACTCGTGATGCCACGCGAACCTGTTGCCCGTTTTGCACGTTCAACACAGCCGCATCGTCGCTGTGCATCTGCACCGTGACCGGGTTCTTGCCTTTCACCAATCTTTGCGAATTCTGCGTCCAGGTATTATGACTGCGCGCCAAACGTCGGCTGACTAATGTAAAAGGAAAGTGTTCGCGCAACGCATCCTGCTCCTGTTGCCAACGACTCAACCGGGGTAAATCGGCGACAAAAAAATCCGGTGCGAGAACGATCCGTTCATCGTCGGTTTGAATACGCTGCATCAGACACGGTTGCAACGCACCAAGATCGACACCGTGGGCATTGTCCCGGAGTGTGGACAGACTCATGCCCTGTTCAGCGTAGGCGCCCTGTTTTAAACCGGCATCCAGAATCTGTTCCGGTGTGGTGCCATCGTCCGCCGTACCGGTCAACGCCAGCGACAGTGCTTTCAAAATTTCCCAGTCATAACGTTGCTCGTCTTTTTTGGGGAATAAAGGTTCTGAATATTTCGCGGTATTGCGCACGGCGAACGCGTTGAAAAACAGATCATAGTGCGGCACTTCCAGCCCGGTGGCGGCCGGTAAAATGATGTCGGCGTGCTGCGTGGTCTCGTTGATGTAAATGTCGACCGCGACCATAAAATCGAGGCTTTCCAACGCGTGCGCCAGACGCTCACCGCCCGGGCTGGACAACACCGGATTACCGGCAATGGTCAGCAGCGCTTTAATCTGCCCCTCGCCTGAGGTGAGAATTTCGTCGGCCAGAGTTGCAACTGGGAACTCGCTGTTGAAGTACGGCAAGTTGCGCACCCGGCTGTTAAAGCGCCCATAATTCCCTGGCTTGCCTTTTTTCGGGCGAACCATTTCAAAGGCAGGTTGCGGGAACATTGCCCCACCGGCACGATCAAAATTCCCGGTAATGATGTTCAGTGCATTGGTTAACCACTGACAGAGGCCGCCAAAGGTCTGTGTCGACGCGCCCATGCGGCTGTAACAAACAGCGCTGTCAGCCTCCGCGAAATCCAGAGCCAATTGCCGGATCGTTTGCGCGGTTGTGCCACAGGTAGGCGCGACACGCTCAGGTGTGAAGTCACGACTGGCGGCTTCCAGCTCGGCCAAACCGTCCACATGATCGGCCAAATGCCCCAAGGACACTCGCTGCTCAGCAAACAGAGTCTGGATCATGGCCAGTAACAGCAGCGCGTCGGTTTCCGGTCGGATAAACAGATGCTGGTCCGCTTTTTTCGCGGTTTCCGTCCGTCGAGGATCAACCACAGCGACTTTTCCGCCGCGTTCCTGAATCGCTTTCATGCGCCGTTCCACTCCCGCCGCACTCATCATACTGCCATTGGAAACCACCGGGTTGCCGCCAATAATCAACCAGAAATCGGTGCGGTCAATATCCGGCACGGGAATCAACAACCCGGCCCCAAGCATGAAATTCGACGCCACATGGTGCGGTAGCTGGTCCGCTGACGCGGAACTGAAACGGTTAAAAGTGCCAAGCGCCTTGAAAAACGTTGGCAAGGTCAGCGCATTGGCATAGTTATGCGCGTTCGGATTCCCCAGATACACGGCCACCGCGTTCTGTCCGTGTGCTTGCTGAACCGCCCGGAATCGCTGGGCAATTTCAGTAATCGCCTCCTCCCAGCTGATGTCCTGCCAACCATCGGCGGTGCGCTTTAAGGGGGTTTTCAGTCGGTCAGGGTCAGTATAATAGTCCTGCAAGGCGACCGCTTTCGGGCAAATATGTCCCTGACTGAACGGATCTTCCTTGTCGCCTTTGATCGACAGGATTTCGCGGCCCCGATGTTCAATCACCAGGCCACACATAGCCTCACAGATATTACAGGTGCGATAGTGGCGCTGAATCTCGCTCATATTGCTCTCTCATTCGTTTGTTGTTGTTTTTATTCGACCAGCGCTACAGCTTGAAACGGATGGCGGTAATGACTCTATCGTGGCGGGTGAATTCGCGCGGCGCAAGTTTGACCCCGAATTAATGAAATTCGTACACAAAAAGCGATTAAAACGTCAGGCCCTGGCCCGCAGGGCTTGGTCGGATAATGCCTGCGCATTCACATATCGTTGACGAAACTCCCTCGGTGTCATCGCTTTGCATTGACGGAACTGACGGTTGAAGTTCGACAGGTTCAGAAAACCGACTGACTCGGATATCAGCGCAATTGGGCGTTCGGTATTGATCAGCAACTCACAGGCCTTACCGATACGGTACTGTTTCAGATGTTCGGAGAAACTTTCGCGGTAGTGTTTACTGAACAAACGCTGCAGGCTGCTTTTACTGGTGTGCAACTGGGCTGCCATCTGCTCTATGGTGATCTGTTCGTGGTAATGCTCATCGATAAATTGCGCAATGTGCGCAACGCGATCCTGATCTTTACTGTCCACCACCAACGCCAGAGGTCCGTATTTATTCAGCCGCTGACGCTGCGCATTGGCCATGACGATTAACACTTCAAGGAAACGATGGCTTTGCAGGCTGATATCCAGATCGTCGAAGTTTTCTATCAACGCGTTCACCGCCTCGGCGGTGTGGGTGTCAAAGAGCAAGCCATGTCGGGCATCGGCCAGCAGGGTTTCCAACACGCTCAACTCAGGCATAACCGCCAGAATCCGGTTGATCCAACCAGCGCTGAACCACAATACATATGCATTGTTCTGATCAAACTGCCCCCGCGATTCCATGTAACTGGTGTGGGGCAGATGCGGTCCAAACATGGCCAGGGTATTGTGATGAAAGTCACCACTGTAGTTACCCGCAAACAGTTGGCCATGGCTGTGCCGCAACAGGACAATCTCGTATTCCAGGTGATAGTGCCAGTCGAAACGGCTTTGCGGGTAATTCATGGCCTTGAGCCGCCAATTAAAATGACGTTCACGACTCACTTGCTCGATATATGGCTTCACTTGCTCATTTACCCCACGAAGTACGCTAAAAATGAAACGATAGTATCAGTAAATGCACCCTGCTCACCACTTTTTGCAGTGGGAATCCGTACGATTTGCCGCCTGAAATATCTAAGTTGTTATCAGAAACGAGGCTCTATGCTGCACCCTACCCGTTTATTGTTTTTAACCGCGACCTTCTTCTGTGGGCTCGCCTTTGCGTTTATGTTTCCGCTGGTCAGCCTCTATCTGGTCGATGAGATCGGCACCAGCCCGCTGGTCATGGGTCTGTTCCTGACCAGCATGGTGTTAAGCAGCATTGTCGTGTCCGCTTATATTGGTAAAAAATCGGATCAGGGTTGGCGACGCAAGCGCATCATTTTGGTAGCACAGGTCAGTTATGCGCTGGCCATGCTGGTGTTTATCTTCACCCGGGACCTGGCGTTTGCCTTTGCGGCGGCGATTTTATTGCTGAGCGTCAGTGGCGCCACGTTGCCACAGATTTTTACCATGGGTCGACTCTACGCCGACCGTGATATCAAAACCGGTGGCAGCCTGTTCATGTCGTTGATGCGCGCAGGCATTGCGGTTGCCTGGGTCGTTGGTCCGCCACTGGCGTTTCTGGCAAAAGAACACTTTGGATTCAACGTGGCGTTTTCGCTGTCGCTGATCAGCGCCCTGCTCATGGTGGCCATCGTCATGTTATTGCCAGAGGTACAGGCAACAGAGCATGCCGAAGACAGCGCTACCGTGATAAAAGGCTGGTATCGGAATCGCCCCATGGTGCTGTTCTTACTGAGCACCGCCTTAATGTTCAGTGCAATCAACATGTACATCAATTCCATTCCTCTGTATCTGGCCAAAGAATTGGCTGTCGGCTCGCATTGGGCGGGTTATTTCATGGGTCTTGCCGCCTTTTTCGAAATCCCGTTTATGGTGTTGGCCGGTCTGCTCGGTCCGAAGCTGGGCAACAAGCGCTTGATGGTCGTCGGCCTCGGTTTCGGCACCGCTTTTTTTATCGGTTTGTTGCTGGCAGATTCCGTCGCCCAACTGCTGTTCCTGCAATTGTTCAACGGTGTCTACGTGGCCATTATTGCGTGTCTGGGTATGCTTCTGGCACAGGATCTGATGAAACGAGAAATGGGCATGGCGACAACCCTGTTCAACGGGGCTCAGCAAGTCAGCATGCTTATCGGCAACCTGACGGTCGGACTGGTCGCACAGTTCTTTAGTTATTACGCCATTTTTTATGTGTGCGTAGCGGTCACGTTGGTTGCGTTGCTGCTGTTGTTATTGGTGAAAGAAGAACCCCCATTGCGTCAAACCGCGACCCCAGAGTGCGCGCCTGCGGGCTGAACCGGCTAAATGTCCAACAACCCTGCTCGACACTGTTTTGGGCAGGGTTGCCTTTTCTGCACTTTTCCAACACCGCTCGTCCCGCGAACATCTCAAATAAAAGCGCCAACACTCTTTTCTGCGCAAATGCGGTTAGTTCTGTGATCCACAACGCATCTTTTAAAACAGCGTAAAAAAAACGTTCCTCAATGTATGGTTTGCCATTAGATTTCCCGGGCGGCGGACGCCGTGCATTCACAAGGATTTTGCAAAAGGATAAAACATGAAATCAAAATGGCTTTACTTTGCCATGCTCATGACGACCAGTGCCTGCTTTTCCAGAGAGTTGGGCGTCAATTATGGGCTCGCCTTTATGACCGAGGGCGATGTTATAGGCGATTCTTTGGGCTGGTACGTGAACACTCGGTCGCCAGACGCTCATCTGGGCTGGGGATTCAGCCAGAATCTGACGGTAGGTAACAACCGAGGCGCCCTCAGCTTACTGTTCGCAGACGAGCGGCACGACGAACTGAGCTTTAATTTTAACTCCAAAGACTCGCTGATGTTTGCGGGTTACGGGATTTATCGACCCTTTCTGAATTTTAATTTCGATCTGCAAACCGGCATCAGTTTCAGCCGAAACAAGTCAGAAAGTTGGACCCTGATAATTGAAGACCCCACCACGGGGCTCGTTGTCGGCGGTCCCAACAGCACCACTCACGCAAATGTTATGGGCGTTTACACAGCTTTAAAAATGGGACTGATTGAACGAAAAGCGTTCTCCATCGACCTATACGCAACTGCTCGGGGAGTTCGCGTGGCGGGTCCCGAAGGTTATAGCATCGGTCTTACCCTGTCTGTGGAATAAGCGCCGCTTATTCCCTTTAGTATCGCTCGGCCAGTACCAACACTGCGCTGAGCGTCAAGCCACTGCTCTCCTTTCGTCACCAACCCAAGCACTTCTCAAACATCGCTCAAACAGTACAGATAACAAAACCCACAAAACAGCGCCCCTCACTAAGCTGATGCCCGACCAAAGTCTCAGTAGTATATTAACAATATCTATATTAGAATTATCTAATAATACGAGAGGAGCTTCCTATGGAAAGCCGCGCAATTACCGAAACTCTGAGCATATCTGGCCAAATCAGCGTTGCCGATGTGACCTCGCTGGCCCAGGCCAACGTCAAAACCATTATTGTGAACCGTCCAGACGGCGAAGGTCCGGACCAGGTGAATGTCGAAGAAATTCAAGCCGCCGCTGAGGCGCTGGACATAAACGTGCACTATCTGCCGGTCACATCCGGTGCGGTGACCGACGAACAGGCGCGTGAATTTGGAACGCTGCTGAGTAACGCTCAAGGCCGCGTCCACGCCTATTGTCGCACCGGCATGCGCAGCGCAACTTTGTGGGCCCTTCACCGCACAGCCGAAGGTGAAGGTTTTGAATACATTCAGAATCGATTGGCCAAAGCCGGTTACGACATCAGCGGGTTAGCGGGTCGGTTAACCGGCTTTACCGGCAACGCAGAACATATTCCGGCGTATGATGTCGTCATTGTCGGGGCAGGTGCCGGAGGTCTGGCAGCCGCCAGCAGTATCCGCAAACGTGACCCCCGCCTGCGCATCGCGCTCATTGATCCGGCCGAAACCCATTACTACCAACCTGGCTGGACATTAGTCGGCGCGGGCATCTTTAAGCCAGAGAAAACCAAACGCCCCATGGCCCGGTTGATTCCTACCGGCGTGGAGTGGATCAATTCGGCTGTTGCTCTGTTCGAGCCCGAAAAGAACCAACTGCAATTGGAAGGTTGCCGCCCGATTAAATACAAGCAACTGGTTGTTGCCGCAGGTTTGAAACTGGATTGGGACGCCATCGACGGGCTGAACGACACGCTCGGTAAAAATGGCGTCACCTCAAATTATCGCTACGATCTTGCACCCTACACCTGGGAGCTGGTGCAAAACCTGAAACACGGCAAAGCGGTTTTCACGCAACCGCCGATGCCGATCAAATGCGCCGGTGCACCTCAAAAAGTCATGTACTTATCATCGGATCACTGGCGTGACCAAGGCACACTGAAGGACATCAAGGTTCAGTTTTTCAATACCGGACCGGCCCTGTTTGGCGTTAAAGAGTATGTCCCCGCTCTGATGGAATACATCAATAAATATGGCATTGAACTGACGTTCCAACACCAACTGGTGAAAGTTGACGGACCCAACAAAAAAGCCTGGTTTAAGCACGTTGGTGAGAGCGCAGAAGAGGCACTGATTGAAGTCGTCTTTGACATGCTGCACGTCACACCGCCGCAGGTCGCTCCGGACTTTATCCGTGTCAGCCCGTTGGCAGATGAGGCCGGCTGGGTCGACGTCGACGCCCATACGCTGCAACACAAACGCTACGAAAATGTCTGGGCACTGGGCGATGTCATGAACGCACCGAACGCCAAAACCGCTGCCGCTGCGCGAATGCAAGCACCCGTGGTTGCTTACAACCTCGTCAACGCCATGCAAGAAGGCAACCGGCAGTCGCTTTATAACGGCTATGGCAGCTGTCCACTGACCGTCGAAAAAGGAAAAATTGTCCTCGCCGAATTCGGTTACGGTGGCAAACTGCTGCCCAGCTTTCCGAACTGGGTTATCAATGGACTTAAACCTACCCGCGCGGCTTGGTTTATGAAAGAACGCCTGTTGCCGGAAATCTACTGGTCACTCATGCTCAAAGGCCACGAATGGATGATTAAACCCACCATTCAAGACACCGAGTCCGCATAACGATCAATACAAAAAGCACAAAAACGCCAGCCAACTCTGGCGTTTTTTTTATCGAATTTTCTAGCAATAGTCAGACGGAACTCGCCAAAAGACATTACCAACATCGGCGCTTGTTTAGTTTTTTTCGCCTTTCAAACGACCACGCGAAGCAATTTGCGTCTCACAGATTGTTCAAGCAGGGATGCTTGCGCAAGTGAGTCGGAAATGGCGTTCCTTGACGGCGAAAAACTCCCAACGAAACCAGGTCACTGCACAATGTAAACGCTAAAGATAAAAACTAAATACGCTAAAGTAAGTGCCATTCGGATCGCCCCCAAGAAAGAAAATACCTCCGAAAGACTCTTTCATTCAGAACTATAAACGGATCGTCAGATCTGACCTGTCTTCACAGCAAAGGACACACCGTTAAGCCAGGTCGCTGCTGCATTCGCAGTGAAAATTGACACACCAATTAAGCATAAGAAAGTGCCATTCGCGCAGACCCGTAAAAAAGTAAAAACGAAGACACTACAACGTAATCTGATAGCCCGCCATCGACAACAACCGATGACAATAAAACAACATCACCACACACATAATGATAAATATCGCTTCGCCAAATAACTGTTGCCATAAAATATGCCAGCCAAAACGGCCAATATAGCCATACACTAAAACCCAGAAAGCAAAGCCGCTGAATAAAGGGTAAAACCCAGCAAAAAGATCAACACTCATTTGGTTGCTAAAGGGGAGAGCCCACACTTTAATGACCGGCAGCAGTAGCAATAGAAAAGTTGCCGCAGATAACCGCATTCCATTGATTCTGTTCATTCACATCCCATTTCTAATCCCTCTCATGAGCGTACGATGTTGTATCTTCGATGGAAATCGATTATGGCCGCTTTGTGATCAAGTTCTGAAAACAGAGTCTATTGCTTCTACTTAACTTTACGTCTTTGCGCCCAGCAATCGTTATCAACAACAGTCCCTTAACCCGCGATCATCATCCGCTCAAACAGTGATGGCAGCCAACGATGCAACCGCAATCCCCAACGCGCTTTGCCAACCGCTATGGTGGTGTGCCCTGCTTGCCATTGTTGAATAATTTCTCGTGCCACCCATTCGGCCGACACGGCTTTTTCACTTTTGCCTTGCTCCCCCAAGCCCGTTGCCGTTACTGGAGGCAAGACCTCAACAACATTCACGCCAGTGTTACGGCATTGAAACCTAAGCGAATGCGTTAGCGAGCGCAATGCCGCTTTCGAGGCGTTATACACCGGCGTACTTTGCTTCGGGGCGACCGCCAAAACCGATGTCACATTCATCAACCAGCTTTCTGGTTGAGCCATTAACCGCGGTAGCAATAATGCACTCAGTGCCAACGGTGCATGAAAGTTAAGGTGCATTTCCTCGTGCAGATAATCCATGCGTTGCGGTTGCAAAACGTTCCATTTATTTTGCACGCCAGCGTTGTTGATCAGCACACTCAACTCCGGAAAACGTTGCGCGAGATCCGTCGCCAGTTGCTGTACCTGGGTGAGATCGGTTAAATCTGCCACGACGGTGTCCACACCATAACGCTGGCGCAATTCGGCGAGCTTATCATTGTCGCGAGCGACAGCGATCACCCGATTATGTTGCGCCAGTTGAGCGGCCAATGCCCGACCAATTCCACGTGTCGCTCCGGTAATAACAATGGTTTGATTTTTCATGAAGCGTCTCTTTAAGAGTGAACCATGATCATCCCCCAGGCTTATCCGCTGTTCCTTAAACTGGGTTAAGAAATCATGCTACCGGAGTAGACAATCCAAGGATTAAACGGGAAACGCGGGTCTTTTGTTTATCTCAACATGACTCAGATCAGCGAACCAGCACATTCACCAACCCTCAAAAACACCATATATTGACTTAAATACAACATAGACCACTATATGTGGTGTCAGAAAAGGGAATCTTGTGAAAAACAAGAGCTGCCCCCGCAACTGTAATGAACGAGCTAACCAAGGTAACCACTGGCATCACGCTGGGAAGGGTTGGAAAGCGCGGAGTTCAGAGCCAGGAGACCTGCTGACACACAAAGAGAAGTCGCGCATAAAGCCGCCGACTTCATTAATCCAATCTGGGCGGGGCGCACCAGAGTCACCGGAAACCGTGCACGAGGTGGCGCATGCCTGTCCATTATCATTCGGGGTTGAGTGATCATGCCAGAACACGTCATCAAACGAGACGGACAGACAATTCCGTTTAACATCCACCGCATTGAAACCGCCATCGTGAAAGCTATGGGCTCGGTACAATGCCACCAAACCCATCTGCTGCCTTCATTATGCGCGGACATCGAACACGAATTATCCGAGCACCAGCCGTGCGATATCGACACCATTCAGCAGGCCGTCGAAGCCGCGCTGATCCGCCACCAGTTAGTGGATGTGGCACGCAGCTACATTGCCTACCGTCGCACGCGGGATATCGAACGTGAACGACGCAGCAAACTGAATGATGACATCGTTGGCCTTATTTCCCGACGCGATGCCGCCTTACTTAACGAAAACGCCAACAAAGACAGTTATGTCATACCGACACAGCGCGATCTGTTGGCGGGCATTGTTGCTCGCCATATCGCCAAAACCCAATTGCTGCCTCAGGACGTTGTGCAAGCGCACGAGCACGGCGATATTCATTATCATGATCTCGACTACGCCCCTTTTTTCCCAATGTTTAACTGCATGTTGGTGGACTTGGAAGGCATGCTCACGCAAGGATTCCGGATGGGCAATGCGGAAATCGAACCGCCAAAATCCATTACCACAGCGGCGCACGTCACGGCACAGATAATCGCCCAGGTAGCTTCGCATATTTACGGTGGCACCACCATAGACCGCATCGATGAAATTCTCGCACCGTACGTGACCGCCAGTTTTCACAAACACTTGGCCACCGCCGAACAATGGAACATTGCCGACGTAAACGCCTACGCCATGCAGCAGACCGAACGCGAATGTTTCGACGCTTTTCAGGCATTGGAATACGAAGTTAACACGCTGCACACCAGTAATGGCCAAACCCCATTTGTGACTTTTGGGTTCGGTCTGGGCCAGGGTTGGCAGGAACGACTGATACAAAAAGCTATTTTAAAAGTACGTTTGGCCGGGCTTGGCCGAAACCGAAAAACGGCGGTATTTCCGAAACTGGTACTCGCCATTAAAGAGGGACTGAACCGTTCAACCAACGACCCCAACTACGATATCAAACAACTCGCGCTGCAATGCGCGTCGCAACGCATGTACCCGGACATACTTAACTACGATCAGGTGGTGCTTGCCACCGGATCGTTCAAAACGCCGATGGGTTGCCGCAGTTTCCTGGACAACCGTCAACAGGATTCCGAGCGCCCGCACGCCGGGCGCAACAACCTCGGTGTGGTCAGTATCAATCTGCCGCGCATCGCAATACTGGCCGAGCAAGACAGTGCACGTTTTTTCGCGTTGCTGCACCAACGATTGGCGCTTTGCTTCAGCGCGTTGATGTCTCGCGTTGACCGGTTAAAAGGCGTTAAAGCCAGAGTGGCACCCATACTGTACATGGAAGGCGCCTGCGGAATACGCCTGAAGGCCGACGACGATATTTTCCAACTGTTCCGCGACGGGCGGGCGACCGTATCGCTGGGGTACATCGGTCTGCACGAAACCGCGAATGCGCTATTTGGGCGTGAACCACACATTTACGACTGTGAGCATAAGCAACACTTCGCCATTGCGGTGGTGGAAACGCTCAAACAAGCCACCGACCAATGGCGACACGAAACCGATTTAGGGTTCAGCCTGTACAGCACCCCGAGTGAGAGTTTGTGCGCGCGGTTTTGCGAACTCGACACCAAGGAATTTGGCGTCATACCGGGCGTGACCGACAAAGGCTACTACACCAATTCCTTTCATCTGGATGTGGAAAAAAAAGTCACCCCTTACGATAAGATACTGTTTGAAAAACCCTACCCACGCATCGCCAGTGGCGGCTTCATTTGTTACGGTGAGTTTCCCAACCTGCAACACAACTTGAAAGCACTCGAAGATGTCTGGGACTTCAGCTACCGACACGTACCCTACTACGGCACCAACACCCCGATTGACGAATGCTTCCGCTGTGGTTTTCAGGGTGAATTCAACTGCACGGCCAAAGGCTTTTGTTGCCCCGCCTGCGCGAACCATGACCTGCAAAGTATATCGGTGACCAGACGCGTTTGTGGTTACCTGGGCGCACCGAATGCGCGACCTTTTAATGCCGGTAAGCAGGAAGAAGTAAAGCGGCGTGTGAAGCATTTGGCGACTCCGTTATGAACTATCACGCCTACTACCCTATTGATGTGGTGAATGGCCCCGGAACTCGTTGCACCCTGTTTGTATCCGGCTGCGAACACCGGTGCCGAGGCTGTTACAACGCTGCAACATGGAACCCCGACAACGGAATACCGTTCACGCCTCAACTTGAAGAACGCATTCTGCAGGATCTGGCCGACACCGATATTCCACGCCAAGGGTTGAGCTTGAGTGGCGGTGACCCGTTGTACCCAGCGAACCTCAGCGCTGTGTTTTCGTTGGTAAAACGAGTTAAACAGGAATTACCCGATAAAGATATCTGGTGCTGGACGGGTTACCGTTTGGGGCAGTTAACCAAGCAACAGCAACGTGTGCTGTCGTTCATCGACGTGTTGATTGACGGACCGTTTGTTGAACCCCTCAAAGACCCCAGATTGGTTTGGCGAGGAAGCCAGAATCAGCGCGTTGTACCCATCGCCGCCTGGTTGGCGGCGAACCATCGGGTGGATATTCAATCTGTTAAATGATTGCGTCGCTACTGTTCGCGCAGACGAGCAACTGACCTATTAGTCCATGGATGGGCTTTACGGAATAAACAACGTAATTTGCTGAACAACATGCAATATAGGCATTCAGCGTTTGACTGGTCAACTACAAAGATAATCCTCATTGACGCCGAAAATAAGTGGCTATACTAAGTGGCTGACGTTTCGCAAAGGCACCTCTCAATTCCAGCGTTTCAAGTCGTTAAATTCAAAAAAGGGTAACTTCTACATGGCGGGCATAAAAGCAATATTTCAAATCTCTATTTTCACTGTGTTTTCATCCTTTTCTTTCAGTGATTCTTGGGTAATTGGACTAGACGCGGATTTGAGCGGCGACACTAAGATCGCTGGGCAAGCGATTCAGCAGGGTATAGAACTGGCTTTGGAAGAAATTAACGAAGCGGGAGGTCTACTCGGAAAGACAGTGACCCTTGACGTCCGTGACCACAGAGGAAACCCAGCACGAGGCATCGCAAACTTACAAGCCATGGCGACTAATGATCAATTGCTAGGCGTTTTTAGTGGTATACATACCCCCGTTGCAATTGCACAACTTCCCATCATTCATGAAAAGAAAATCGTATTTTTGGATCCGTGGGCTGCGGGAACCAGCATTGTTGATAATGGTTACAGTCCAAATTATGTTTTCCGGTTATCCGTTCGAGATGAATGGGCGGCTAAGGTTATCTTTGCTGCCGCTAAAAAGGAAAATTGTCAGTCTATTCATCTTTTCCTGGAAAGAACGGGTTGGGGAAGATCAAATGAAATTTCGATGGAGCTCGAAAGTACAACGCAAAAGCTACCGATAACAGGGAAAGAGTGGTTTAACTGGAACAGTACGACCCTTGCAGAAATTGTCACCAATGCGGTTGATCGCGGTACGAATTGTATCGCGATGGTAGCTAACCCTCCAGAAGGCGCAGAAATCGTCCGAACAGTAGCGAACCTACCAGAAAAACTCAGGCCCAAAATCTTTTCACATTGGGGGATATTAGGGGCCGATTTTCCCGAACTTGTTGGCCAAGACAAACTGGATAAAGTGAACTTCTACTTTCTCCAAACGTTGGCTGCGACCAAACCCAAGACAGACGTAGGCAAACTGCTGGTAGAGAGATATGAAAACACCTACGGCGATCCCTCAACCCTACATGCATTCAATGGTGTCGCCCACGCTTACGACTTGATGCACCTTTTTGCGCTGGCCGTAACCAGGGCAAACTCGTCAGACAGGAAGCTCATCAGATCCGCCTTAGAAGAAATTAATCGATTCGATGGCGTCATGAAAACTTATGAAAGTCCATTTTCATCCAATAATCACGAGGCTCTTTCCACGAGTGATTACCTGATGCTTCAATTCAGTGACTTTAAAATAGGTAAACCTTAATGGCTAATCAACGGCCACTTTGGTGGCATCTCGGTGTGAAAGTTTTTCCTCTTGCGTTAACTGTTTTACTCGCCATGGCTTCCATACTTTTTCTATACACTTATAATGTTGATCGTCAGCTAGCCCGTGAAAATTACGCACTGCGCAATGAGACACTGGCGGACTCTGTAATGCAGTATCTGAATAGCATTGTTGGTGAAGTAACTTCTATCAGCAAGAATTCTCTCGTTGTCAATTCGTTAATCGACTTTTCCGGAAGGGACAACTACCTACCGGCTTATCTGGAGTCAATTGGTATTTTTGGACGGACAGACATCAGCATCCAATTAGTTGATTTCGCCGGGAACTATATATCAGGCAATTACCTCAGTAAAAGCCTCACCTTTCCAAACAAAAACATTTGGGGAAAACAAGTACTCAGAGAAGGCAACCAATGGACCAGACTGGATGCAAATGGTTTCATGATTGCTCAACCTGTATACAACCGAAGCTTTCCTGAAGGCGCACTCCTGGTACACGTTGAACTCGGTACATTAGCTATAGGACTGAAGAGCGTTACGAACAATCAAGAATTTTTCATACTTGATAGTTTAGGCGACATCATTTATTCCTCTGACGAATCAGGCACCGCTGCAGACCAAAACTCAACACTAGAAAATCTGACATCGACAACAGACAATATAGTTAGACTTCCAAATTTCCAAATCTCTACCAAAGTGGCGTCCGACATCGAGGAGGCCAAGTGGTATCAAAGTAAATTTACTTCTCTTGTATTAACAACGATCAGTATCTTTCTACTTAGTGCTTTCTTAATTGTATTTTATACAACCAAACATATGAACCGGATGCTCTCTCGCCTTTCCGACGCATTAGTAAGAACGTCGCAATCGGGCGTTCTGATTCAACGCGTTGAAACCAGCAACAGTGCGAAGGAACTTGCAATTCTCGGCGATCAGTTCAATAAAATGATGGAAAACCTCTACCATACAACAACAACCAGAGACGAAGTCTCTGCCATTCTGAACTCAATAAACCACAAAATCATCGTCTGTAACAAAAACATGGAAGTGGTTTATCAAAATGAAACTAAAGAATTCAACAATAGCACCTCTGTCTCGCTGAAGGAAAAATTGCATCTACCTGAAGGCCACTTATTTCTAAACGAAAACAACTCGGTAAAAAATCACATCCAGGAGGAAGGCAACCAGACGTTTCTGTGGAACAAAGAGAAATTTGTACTTGGCGATGAACCCCAAGGATGGGTCTTTGTGGCCACAGATATTACGGACGTTCGAACTGCGCAAAGCAGGATGCAAATACTGATGCAAGCTGTCGATTGCGCTAGCATCGGCATCGTCATTTCAGACGCGAGCAAACCGAACTTCCCAACAATCTTTGTCAACACCGCATTTAGCTCAATTACCGGCTACGCATTTGATGACACGCTTAACCGAAATCTAATTTCTGTGCTCGACTCCAAATCTCAGAAAATAGAATCTCAAATCATGGCACAAGCCTACAGAACGGCTAAGCCTACTGAATTAGAAGTGAAAACGAACAGAAAGAATGGTGATTCTTTTGTCGGTCACTTTACCATTAACCCTGTTGTAAATGACCAGGGTAACACAAGTCACTATTTAACTGTCATACAAGATGTAACGAGTGTTGTCCAAGCGCAGCAAGAACTTAAACTGGCTAAAGAATCGGCAGAAGTGGCTGCAAAAGCGAAAACTGACTTTCTGGCAACGATGAGTCATGAAATACGAACCCCTATGAATGGGGTCATCGGCATGTTGGATTTGCTTCTCACATCAGAGCTAACGAAAACACAGGTACAGAAGGCTCGAATTGCACAAAACAGTGCCAAATCACTACTCACCATCATTAACGACATTTTGGATTTTTCAAAGATTGACGCCGGTAAACTGGTGCTTGACAACAATGACTTTAACCTCCTAGAGCTCATTGAAGAAACGACTCTGAGCCTTGCATATCTCGCGCATAAAAAAGGGCTCGAAATCACATTGGACACAGTCGCAATTACCGAGCCAATGGTGTCAGGAGATGCGGGACGTTTACGCCAGGTCCTTACAAACCTGATGGGTAACGCCATAAAATTTACCGAGCATGGGGGCATACAGGTTCAATTTAACCTGCTCAACCAAGAGGGTTCTTTCTGGCTGCAAGGCACCGTATCCGATACAGGTATTGGTATTTCCGCAGAGGATCAAGAAAATATTTTTGATGTGTTTACCCAAGCAGACTCCTCAACCACAAAACGATTTGGCGGAACTGGGTTAGGCCTGTCTGTCGTTAAGAAACTGTGTCAGATTATGGGAGGTGATATTCGGTTAACCAGTATTCTAGATTGCGGTTCAGAATTTACTTTTCATATTAAACTTGACAAAGCCAAAACAAAATTTCAAACAGCCAATTCAAGCAGTTTTGTTAAAAAGAAGGCCTTGGTAATTGATGAAAACGCTCTTACGAGCAGTGTGTTAATACGGTTACTAAACGCACTGGGCTTGCAAGTGGAAATGGCCAGCAATGAAGCAGATGCAAGACTCTTCCTCACCAAAAATCAAACAGACATTGCTTCAGAACAACTGGATTTAATCATAATCGACTCGAAAACGGCGATAAGCTACTCAAAAACATTTAAAGACCTTATTTCTAGGGTTACCGAGACACAAAGAACAAAAACTATAGTTACCGCACCGATCGGCGCAGAGGGACTCGAAGACTTTCTGTCCCGCTACAGTTTCAGTTCTATTCTGGCGAAGCCTATTACGTCAAGCAACCTTATAACCACACTTGGCTATCTATTTAATCAGCATCAGGAGAAAGCAGACGAAACCAACACACCATCAAAACCGGTCACAACTCGACCAGAATCCACTGGTAGTGCGGCAAAAAACATTTTAGTGGTCGAAGATAATGAGATCAACCAACTGGTGGCGCTGGGAATCCTAGAGCAACATCAGTACATTGTCGAAGTCGCAAATAACGGAAAGGAAGCACTAGAGTTACTTCAAACAAAGGCTCAAGCGGGTCACCCTTTCAAGGCAATCCTCATGGATTGTCAAATGCCGATTATGGACGGTTTCGAAGCAACCAGGATTCTTAGAAAGCGCAGTGAATACAAGGCACTTCAAAACACCCCCATCATAGCCATGACCGCGAATGCAATGGATGGAGACCGTGAACGCTGTCTTGAGGCAGGTATGAATGACTATGTAACGAAACCCATTGATGAGGCTGTTTTACTGTCTGCGATAGATCGTTGGACAAGCAATCGCCCCTAAACCAGGGGCGAAATTTTATAACTACTTCGATGTACGGCGAGTCAGTCATTCGGCAAATGCCACAAATGCCTGCATTTGCTCTTTAACCAATGGCAAGTGGGTGTGTAATTGTTGTACCGTCTTATTGACAGCATCGAAGCTGACATCTGCTTTCAATTGTTTTTCAATTTGTTCGCAATAAAAACGTATACCCTCAGCAGTAACATTCGCTGACGCCCCTTTTAAACTATGCACAACAGCGCTTAAAGCTTCCCGATCAGCGTTGTGAACTGAACCCCTGATTTCGTCCATTCGCTGGTCGATGCTCGCTAAAAAGACGTCAATGATTTTGCTTTGAACCGTCCGATTCCCACCTAACATTGACGAATACCGCTCCGCATCGAAAGCAATAAGCTCGACGTTTTCTTGCACGACTGGTTCTTCAGCCTTAATTTTATTGCTGGCATGCCTTTTGTGCTGCCAAGTCTCTAGCTTTGCGACAAGATGATCAAAATCAATGGGTTTTGTCAGGTAGTCATCCATACCCGCTAACTTGCACCGGTCTTTATCGCCGGCCATAGCACTGGCTGTCAGAGCGATAATCGGAACATCCGTATACTCTTCACCAGCTTCACCGGCCCTGATAGACCGGGAGGCTTCATAGCCGTCCATAATTGGCATCTGGCAATCCATAAGAACCAAATCACAGGCTTTTTTGGAAGCTTGAAGCCCATTGATAAGATCTCTTCCATTTGAATAAATTGTGAGATCGACGTTGTAATCGTTAAAAAATGCTTGTACCACTTCCCTGTTAACTTCATTGTCCTCAGCTACGACAATGTTTAACCCAGATATAAGCAGAATATCCGCAGGTTTTGCCTCCTGTTTAGAAATATGTCTTAACCCATTGCCAGAAGACCGAAAATGATTAAGAACGTCACGCCGACAAACTGGCTTGATGAGCAACGTGTTACTACCATGCGGATTTTCTATATAAGTTTCGGCAACAAGGATATCTGTAGGGCGCAACTCTATCGAGGCGAGTGCTTGAGTATTAATTATTCGTACTATAGATCCTTCGGATAACGACCCATTTTCAACGACGTTAAACCCAAGCGACATTAAATTCTTTGTTGTTATCGTCACAGAAACAGGGTCTTGATCAACAATACAAATCGTTTGGCCATCGCCAACTGATGCTAGGTCATCATCTTGTTCCGCCAAACCTTGCGTAAAAGAAAAATGAAAGGCACTGCCCGAATTCTTCTTCGATTCGACTGAAATCTTGCCATTGAATATTTGCAACAGCTTCCGGCTTATCGCCAAACCCAGACCTGTACCGCCAAAACTTCGGGTTATAGAGGAATCTTCTTGGCTAAAGTTGTCAAACACCATGTCTAACTTGTCTGAATCGATGCCGATTCCCGTATCCTCTACGCTACCTGAGACTTGAACGCCTGTAGAGTCACTTGTCGTACGTAGTTTCAGCTTGACCCAGCCTTGTTCAGTAAACTTTATCGCATTGCCAATCAAATTATTCAATATCTGACGAACTCTGTTTTCATCCCCAATCACTGACACATTATTCATCTCAGATGTATCAATGTGTAGTTGGATACCTTTCTCATGCGCCTTTATGGCATGTGACGACACCACATCGGAAGCTAGGATTTCCAGATTGTATTTCTGCTCATTAATATCCAGTTTATCCGCTTCAATTTTCGACAGGTCAAGCAAGTCATCAATTAATGCGGAAAGCGTATGAGCACTGCGCTCCGCTAAGCCAATATAGCGGGTCCAGTTATTACGATGTTTTTCATTCTTCATGAGGCTCAACATACCTACAATGCCGTTGAGCGGCGTACGAATCTCATGACTGACATTAGCGACGAAGCTGCTCTTTGAGGCGCTGGCGTTTATGGCTTGGTCACGCGCGGCTTCCAGTTCGTGTGTACGATCCTGAACTTCTTGTTCCAGTTTAATACGCATGTCATTCAGTGCTTGCTCAGACTTTTTAACGTCGTCAATATCCTTCAAAATTATCGCCACGCCTTGAACACTATTGTTGCGACGAATCGGCGAAAAGGCACACTCAAACCATTTCGACTCCCGCCAACCCGTATTGCAGATAGATTGAATGGTGACATGGCGACCAAACTTTAGTGCACTCTTTAAAGCATCTTCGACAGCTTCACTGCCGTTTGGAAACAGTAGCGGCACTACATCTCGCTTAAGAACTTCGCTTTCAGTATAGCCAAAGGCTTGCTCGGCACTGCTGTTCCAACTCGTGGCTTTCCGATCCGTATCTACACCGATAATCGCCAGCGGTGAACCTTCAATAATTGCTTGAAACGCGGAATTTGCGTTATTCAACAATGATAAGTTATGGTTATTTCGTCTTAAGGCATGAGTAAAGAAAAACCCTAGAAAACTGAGAACGACGATCACACTAAAAGGCAAAAAAAGCCTGGCCATAATTTCATGAATAACCTGCTGCGCAGTGACAATTCGATTTACTTTAAAGTTGAACTGATTGACCACACCGCTACGTGCCAATAGTTGACTGTCGCCAAACAAACGTTCGGAATCCTTGGTATCGCGAAGATAACTTGAACCCACTCCCACTTGGCTTCCCTGTTCACCCAATATATGAGACGGATAATTATTCTGCTTAAAGATAACAGTCCCCGTGGGATCTTCTATGGAATCGACATAATTCAAGCTATTATTCAGAGTCACTTTACGAATAAGCTCATCAGCATCAAAGTTTATGATGATAATTCCGAAAGGTTTAAAATCATTATCTAGGATCGGTGTTGCCACGCGATAAACGGCTTTTATTGGTTTGCTAATAGTTCCATTTTCAACATTTAATTCAACGGGCGAGATATAAACGGAACCGAAAGGTAATTCGATACTTTCGTTAAAATACTTACTCTCACCTTTGGATTGCAAACCCGGCCCGGTAACAATCTGCACGCCCCGTACATTATGATTAACACGCACAAGTTCACGCCCATTGTCAGCCAGACCAATATAGCGAATTTGTAAAATGCTCTCATCCTGCGCAGCATAGGCTCGGAAAATGGTGCTTAATCTGTCTTTCCACTGTTGCAGAGTCGTATTATCAAGTGGATCAACACCGCTATGCTCAGTTGCCCGAATGATTCCCGAAACCGGGGGGGTTTCTGCTAAAAAAAGCACATCGTTGACGACGGATTCGTACTCAAACGCCAGGGCACTGCGCATGTTTTCAAGCTCAGACTCCATCCTTTGCCATATATCCTCATTCACTTGACGATAGATCGCAACGGTTATTACGGAGAGTGACGTCAGTAACAGCGCTAAAAAAAGGACAAGTTCTTTTTTTGAAAGAAAAACGGATTTATATGAGTCTGCATTTTGAAGGCTCATACAATCACCTGTCCATGAGAGTTTCGTTGAGCGATATAGGTTAGTAAATCCTCTAGGGGCAACGGTTTAGAGTAGAAATACCCCTGTACAAGGTCACAACCATGCCTGGCTACCAACGCCAACTGATCTTCTGTTTCAACGCCTTCGGCTACAACTGATAAACCCAATCCTCTCGAAATACCGCATATGGCTCCAATAATCGCCACGTTAGCCTCATTACGTATGTCCATAAACGCACGATCAATTTTTATCACTTTAATCGGATATTGAGACAAGTATGCTAAACTGGAATAACCAACGCCAAAATCATCGATGGCAATTTTGATGCCCAATCTATTGATATTCTCTAAGTTCTTCAGGGCAGTTTCGGAATCTTTCACCAGCAGGCTTTCTGTAATTTCAACTTCAAGATTATCAGCATTAATGTGGCTGTTCTTCAGAAAAATCTCCAACTCTTTAACAAAGCGAAGATCTTCCAACTGGCGCGGCGACACATTGATTGACACCGTGAAAGCGTCATTAGATGTTTCATTAATTCCAGCAATATCCTGTGCCGCTGTTTTGAATACCCACAGACCAATATCATGAATGATGTCGATCGACTCTGCGACTGGAATAAACTTCTCAGGGGAAATAAATCCATGTTCAGGATGACGCCAGCGAATAAGCGCTTCAAACCCACTAAGTTTCCCTGTTTTGGTGTCGACCTTAGGTTGATAGTAGACTTCAAATTGTTCCTTTTTCAACGCATCGTACAACCCCTGCTCCATCCAAAGGGTATCGGAAAGATCCTGATTCTTTTCGGTATCGTAGATCAGATATTTGCCTCGACAACGATCTTTTGCGGAAAAAAGAGCTAAATCCGATTTGCGCAACAATTCATCTACAGCCATACCATGATCGGGACACATAACCACTCCGATAGTGGTGGTAAGATGCAATGACAATCGGTTTAAGTGCAAAGATTTGCTGATCTTACTTTGCATATCGCGCACCAACGTTTCAACACTGGAGAGAGAATCGAGATCCGTCAGTAACACCACAAATTCATCGCCTCCTGTTCTGGATACAGAGTCAGTGTCTCGAATACTGCCTTTAATACGGTTGGCGACTTCTTTAACGACGGCGTCGCCCAGCCGATGTCCGACACTGTCGTTAATTCGCTTAAAAGAATCAATATCTATGTGCAAGATAGCCAGTTTTTTGCCGAAGCGTTTTACCCGCTTGATGGCCAGGTCAATTCGGTCTTGCAAGGTAGAACGATTTGGTAAGCCGGTTAATTCATCATGTTTGGCAATGTGATTAATGTAAGCAATTGCCCTTTTTTGTTCGGTATAGTCATGTGCGGAAAAAACGTAACCTAACAATAAACCGTCGTCTCCGTACTGTTTTGCGAGGGACGCATAGGTAAACAGAGTGGATTGGTCGGCTCTGACCAACTCCAACTCACACGAGAAGGACGCTTGATTGTTAAGCTTAGAGGCGAATGAATTAAAAATGGATAAAAATTCAGTATTACTGTCAATCAACGAGCCTATGGCATATCGCTTAACCTCGGAGGGAGAAAACAGAGTCGCTACATTTCTACCCTGTATTTGCCCAGTCTTGTACCAAAGTAGGTTTTCAGTAGCATAGCTGGCCGCTCGGACGATTCCTTCCACATCCAAAAACAACATACAAAAGGGTGCGTGCTGAACTGCGTGCGACAGCAGCTTATCTGAAGTTACCTGGTCGGCCTCTGCCCGCGCTCGGTAACTGACATCCGAAAAATTGAAAACCAGAAATTGAAGATCGGAAAAACTGACTTTGGTCGCTTGCAAGTCGACCATAATATCATCTTGATCGCCCCTGCGCATAACAGCACTTTGGTAAGAGACGGGCTTACCGTTGTTCAGGGAAGACTTAGTATTCGCCTGCTCGAAAAACAACTGGTCGATGATACTTGAGGATAACAAGCTCTGTATATCCATCGACTGGATGTTTTCCATGGCCAAAAGCTTTCGTGCTTGTCTGTTAGCCAAGATTAACTGCCCACCGACTTCGGTTATCAACATCGCCACAGGCATCTGCTCCACGAGTGCTTCGAACTGACGGATACGATTTTGTTGTTTGGTGATATTCAGTAGAGTTACCGCGACCCTGTGAGCGTCAATTGAATACGTCTTAAGTTTGTAGCTTTGTGATGTCTGCTTGAACACTAACAAGCGTTCTTTGTCATTATTTTTGGTGGTTAATAACACCTTTGACAGTTCCGTTTGCATCCCTGCGTAATAAAAGGTTGATAGCGTATTCAATATGGTTACCACACTATCCAGCCCTATTTTGTTGAAATTGAAGTTTTCTTGTGACGCTAACAACTCGGCTAAAGACTCATTCAGGTAATCAATGGCCTGGTTTTCTGTAACGATTAAGATTGGTTGATCAATGCGATTCAAGGCGTTGAAAGCCAGTTCCCGTTCGGCCATGATCTGCTTTTCTAGTTCCGTCGCAGCCCGCATATTGATGTATTGATCAATACTGCGACGAAGAACATGCGTTATTACTTTTAGATAGTCGTTGGATTTATCTTTTACGATCACATCCATCACGCCATCAGTAGCTGCATGAAAGGCCATGTTAAGATCCGGCTGAGCCGTCATAAACACTATCGGTAAATCGATTAAATGCAATTGAAGCTCATTGACCAAGGCTAAGCCATTCATCCCTGGCAGGTAATAATCGGTCAGGACGACATCGACATGGGTATTGTCAATTGCCTCTAATGCCTCATAGGCACTATCACAGTGAGTGATGACACAACCGTCCTGCTCCAAAGTCGCGGAAATTACCGCTGCCTGTACGGGATCATCCTCAACAAGCAAGACATGAATTTCTTTCTGATTAAAAAGCTGACTAACATTTGTAGGCTGCGTGTGCATTATGTTTTATCCAAAAATTTTATATACCCGATTGGGTTAACGATAACAGAAATGCGCCGTCGACTGGTCTGGCTTTCATACCAGAACCGGGTAGATTCCGATGAAGAAGTACAATCACGTGCTTACCCTGCAGGAGAAATGTTATTAAACTGCGAAAACTGGTTTTTACCATTGCGCTTCGACTGGTACATGGCTGAGTCGGCGTTGCGTAACAGTTCATCGACCGTTTCTCCATTTTCCGGACCAATCGCGATGCCAATACTGGCCGATAACTTAATCGTCCGGGAATGAATCACATAGGGTTCAGCAAGTTTTTGAACAAGGTTGTTCATGAACTCTTTTAATGTTAAATACTCTTGTTCAATATCTTCCAACAGTAAAACAAACTCATCGCCGCCCATACGGCATGCCGTGTCAGACTTACGAATGTATTCTGACAATCTGCGCGCCACCTCCTTTAAAACCTCGTCTCCCAGAAGATGGCCAAAAGTGTCATTAGCTGCTTTGAAACCGTCTAAATCGATATTAATTACACCAACGCTGGAATGATTACGACGTGCTCTTGTTAAGGCGACTTCAAGCCGATCAAGAAACAACAGTCTGTTGGGTAAACCAGTCAACGAGTCATGATGCGCAAGATGCTGAATATATTCCTTATCACGAATTTCTTGCGTTGAGTCATGCGCAATTAAAACATAGGCTTTTTCACTAGCCCCAGGCATAGGGATCTTAGACAACGTCATTCGTACTTTATATTCGTTGTGCGTTGTAGATTTCCAAGTCCAATGTTGCTGATACTTTTCTTCTTCGCGAATGCTGTTAAAAATAAACTCCGCAATACGGTTAGAGACAGAATCGAGCGACTGGCCGATTCTAATTTCAACTTCGGTCGCGTCGATCACATCCAGAATATTGGCTTTCTTTGACATTCCCGATTTGTTGCAGTCCAAGCCAGTTAATTGAGTAAACGCTTTATTGGCTTGTAAAATGTTTCCTGAGCACTCTAACAGGACTATCGGATAATTTGCATGCTCAAAGATTCGCTCGTTAATGGTACTTGTGCGGATAATTTCAGCTTCCAGTCTCTTTCTTTCCCTTAAGTCCACAACAGAGGCAATAGCAACTTTCTGGTCATTAAATGAGATGGAATTCAATGTCACTTCGACGGGAATTCGGCGTTGATTCAAGGTCACAAGATGAACATCACGCTTATTTCCCATTGGGCGAACAGTGGCTTGCTCCAAATAGGAGCGTACAAACTGCATATGGGTTGCAGAATCGTAGTCGACAAATTGCCCAATATCGTATCTCCCAGATTCAAACTCGTCTATTTCCAGTAGTGTATTCGCAGCTGCATTGGTAAGTATAAGCTTGCCACTGGAATTTACCGCAATCATTGCAACCGGGGAAAAACGGATAATCTTTCGGAGCTCTTCGATCTGATTGGCTATCTCAGCGGATTGACTCAAAAATACGGCAAACTTCCCCTCTTCTATTGCCTCGAAGGTGCACTGAAATACCATACCGTCTAGTTCAACCAAAGCACCGCAGCGCTTAGATTTCTTTACTTTTAACAATACAGCTTCGAGAGAAAATGCTGCAGCATCTTTCATTAACAAAATGTCTTTCGTGATCAAGCGATTCATTAAATTAACGAATGAGGCCGAGTCTGGCGAACTATTAAATGTGCTTTGTATTAACGATTCCATTGCTTGGTTCATAAACAACACGGAAGCAGTACTGTCCACAATGGCCATCGCATCCTTGATCGCATGCAACGCTCTTCGGACCAGCATTGATTGACCTTCTGCTTTTCGCAGTTTCAGGGCCAGGTCTCGTTGTTGCTCTGCTTTAAGAATGGTTCGTTTCAGTAGATGCGGAATGGCCACCAAGTATTGAGACGTACTATCTTTCACCAATAGCTCGTTAGCACCCGATTTAATACTGTCGAAGGCGACCGATATGTCTGCTGCAGCCGTGATTAAAATAATGGGCACAAACTCATCGATTTGACGGATTTCTTCTGTTAGTTGGGCGCCACTCATGTGTGGCATGTTGTAATCTGTGACGATAGCGGCAACATTTTTATTAAATTTTAAATGGGCCTCAAATGCGTTCGAAACCGAAATAACGGTAAAGCCCGCAGCCTCTAATGCTGCAGCCAATGTCATTCGCTGCACATCGTCGTCTTCCACAACCAAAACAAGGTGTTCAGTCACTGTTGTTTCCATACCCAGTTCTTTCATGTCGTAACCGAATAACTATAGTCGATATGCAAGCAACTTCCAGAAATGACCATAACAATAGGAAGATTAATCGCAGATTGGACCTAAATTAGCATCAGTTAATATAAAAACATGAAGATTTAGAAACTATTCTACATAAACAAACTGACCAGGCCGCTTTAACCTTGCTTTATGTGTGGTTACTTTACCAAGAACGTACTAATAAAGAGCGGCCGAATTAAAAAGATGATTTGTGAGCAGACAAACCGATAATGGTAAAAATATCGATAGCTCTGCAACGTGGACTGCGGAACAAAACAATAAAGCAACTTACCTTTATCCCAGAAGAGCTTCACATTAACCGAACTCGTATCAGGCATGTGGTATAAAAAAATCCAAAGCCGATACTGGTTACATGGCCGAGCTTGGGTAAGTGATTAGACGCGAACACTATGTCGAGCAGCAATGCGGGTAAGACTGTAAAACCCAATACGAATACGAACCAACGCCTCCGATTGATACCAAACACATACAGGGCGATACCCGACGCCGCTAACGCCAGTACCGCTTGCGAGCCGCCGGTGCCCAAATTCCATGGAGCAGGAACGGTAAAGGTACTCACCAAGGTTCCAAAACTCCCGACAAAAAACCAAATGCTGACGAATTGAACGCTCCCCAGCGTTCGTTCAATGAAATAACCCATTAAGAGTAAACACAGGGCGTTGTAAAACATGTGAACTTGTTTGGCATGGATGAATGGCGCTACGAACAAACGCCAAAGTTCAAGTCTCAGCAAATGATCCAAAGTGAAACCACCAAAGGGAATCAGTTGAGTAATTTTTGCTTTTCCCAATAGTGTTCCTGTAACCAGATAATTAACAGACAACGAAACAACAATCGTTGCCAACACCAAAACCAGCGTTACGACAGGAAAACGTTCTATTTTCAAAGTAATCCCTTAATAAGCTCATTCGTTTCGTGATCTCTGTTTTCCACAGAAATCGCCGACAACGAAAAACATCAAATCAATTCAAAAATCGAATCAATCACCAACGGCAGATTCGCCCGGACGGACATTGCACCAAACACCGAACGTGCGTGCAGTCCCCTTTCGCCAAACACCTCGACCATTAAATCTGAACAACCATCCAATACTTTTGGGTGTTGTTCAAACTGTGCTGTGGCATTGATAAAACCCTGCAACTTAACCACCCGTGCAACCTTATTCAGCGTACCGAGTTCTTGTTGCAGCGCCGATAGAATATCTTGGGCAACTCTGAATAATTCAAATCACCTCAGTCCTATCAGATCGAAGGATGAGCAAGGCGTGTGTTGCAGGGAATGGCGAGTCCTTTTCAAAACACACAACAAAGCTCAGTCGTCGATCTGAAGGACCCGGAGGGCGGGGCTGAAATGGCAAAT
>JBNKNI010000004.1:0-162966 GCA_050293765.1 Reinekea sp. | reverse complement strand
GGATGGGATCAACTAAAACGTCAAGAGTGTAGGTTTATCTGTGAGGTGCGTTGTCATTCAGCGCCCATTGATCGACACAGTAAACGGTTGCCTGACGAGGCGTGTATAGGCCGCTGGACAATGCACCCAATACACCATTCAGAAATGACATATGCGTTTCCACCTTGGCGACATTTTCGGCGCCGTGGCAAATACCTGCCGCATCCACTTCCTGCGTTTGCCCCAAGCCGCTGACGAAAAAGGGTTGCATGGTTTCTTTTGTGGGTACTGAAGGCTGCTGATCGTTCAAAACAAATGATTGGGTTGCACAACCGGATACCGTGACCATAGCCACCGCGAGTAATAGTTTGTTCATAGCCTGTTCCTTATTGAGTATTTGGCGTCAGTTCTTTTGGTTCCATGCGCTCAGGAACAAAAAAGACCGAACAAATGCTAAGGCGAGAACAGGCGCGAAGCTGTAACAGGTTCCTTCAAGTTGTATCAATCTGTATCGATTTTATTTCGGTACAGGCGTTAAAACAGCCCGGCTATGTGTCCGTTTTCATCAATACGGATGTTATTGGCGGCGGGTTCGCTGGGCAGCCCGGGCATTGTCATGATGTCGCCACAAATCACCACCAGAAATTCCGCTCCGGCGGCCAAGCGTATTTCACGAATGGGCACTACGTGATTCTCCGGCGCGCCACGCAACTGCGGGTCGGTTGAAAAACTGTATTGAGTTTTCGCCATGCAAATGGGGAAATGGCCATAGTCATCCTGAAACGCACGTATTTGATCGCGGATTTTCTGATCTGCCACAATTTCACTGGCACCGTACAGTTCGGTGGCAATCATGCTGATTTTATTCCACAGAAACATGTCATCTGGGTACAGGGTTTTAAACGTTCGCGACGTATTTGCTATTTGCTGGAGTACGGTCTCGGCAAGTTCCAGTGCCCCTTTTCCGCCTTGCGCCCAATGGTCAGTTTCGACTGCGTTAACACCCATTTTTTCGCAATAAGCCAGTAACTGTTCGCGCTCTGCTGGCGTGTCGGAGGTAAATCGATTTATCGCAATCACCACGTTCACGCCAAATCGTTTCATGTTTTGAACATGGCGTTTCAGATTGGCACATCCGCGTTTCAGGGCAATAAGATTTTCTGTGTTCAATGCAGACTTATCCACACCACCGTGCATCTTTAACGCACGAATGGTAGCCACGACAACAGCTAATACCGGGTTCAAATTGCCTTTTCGGCATTTGATATTAAAAAATTTCTCTGCACCCAGGTCGGCCCCAAAGCCTGCTTCGGTGACAACATAATCGGCCATTTTTAACGCAGCCTGTGTGGCGATTAACGAGTTACAACCGTGCGCGATGTTGGCGAAGGGACCACCGTGGATTAACGCCAGGTTGTTTTCCAACGTCTGCACCAGGTTAGGTTTAATCGCGTCCTTGAGAAGGACCGTCATGGCTCCTTGTGCTTTGATCTGGCTAGCCCGAACAGGATTATTCTTCCGGTCGTAACCGACAATGATGTTGCCTAAACGTCTTTCCAGATCTTTCAGGTCGGTGGCTAAACAAAGTATCGCCATGACTTCCGAGGCGACCGTAATATCAAAGCCGCCTTCGCGCGGAGCGCCGTTGTTGACACCGCCCAGCGAGGTGACGATTTCACGCAGCGAGCGGTCGTTGATGTCCACCACGCGTCGCCAGGTAATGCGTCGGTTGTCCAGACAGGTTTCGTCGTTATGGTGCCAGTTAACGTGGTTATCGATCATCGCCGCCAGCAAATTATTGGCCGCGCCGATGGCGTGAAAATCACCGGTGAAATGCAGGTTGATGTCTTCCATGGGCACGACTTGCGCGTAGCCACCGCCTGCTGCGCCGCCTTTCATTCCGAAACAGGGCCCCAGGCTGGGTTCACGTAAGCAAACAATTGTCTTCTTTCCTAACTTGTTCAGCGCATCGGTTAACCCAACCGAAAGCGTCGTTTTACCTTCGCCGGCGGGTGTTGGTGATATGGCGGTCACCAGGATCAGTTTGCCATCCGGTCGGTCGCTGATGGCATGAAGGTAATCCAACGAAATCTTAGCTTTATAGTGGCCGTAAGGTTCCAGATGCTGATCGTCTATGCCGAGTGTTTCCCGGGCTAACTCGACTATGCGTTTCATGGGCGCTTGGCGGGCAATATCTAAATCGGTTTTCGGAGACGTGTGTTGTTCTTGTTGGGTCGTCATACTGCACCTGTTTACATTAGTGGGTGATACCAAGGTGAAATTGTTTGGTGGCAATCAGCGTGTTTTCCATCAATGTGGCTACCGTCATTGGACCAACGCCGCCCGGCACAGGGGTGATCCAACCTGCGTTCAGTGCGGCCGATTCAAATTCGACATCGCCGGTGATGTGATTATGTTCATCACGGTTGATACCTACATCGATGACGATCGCACCTGGCTTTATCCAGTCACCTTTTACCAATCCGGGTTTGCCCGCTGCTGCAATGACAATGTCGGCACCACGAACATGGTATTCCAGGTTTTGAGTAAAACGATGCGTGGTGGATACCGTGCACCCGTGCATCAGTAATTCCAACGTCATGGGGCGGCCAACATGATTAGATGCTCCGATCACGACAGCATTCATACCGCGTATGCTTTCGCCGGTGCTTTTCAGTAATGTCATGATGCCTTTGGGTGTGCAGCTTTCCAGATGAGGCCGCCTTAAGGCGAGTCGACCGATATTAAACGGGTGAAAACCATCAACATCTTTGTCGGGCCGAATGCGTTCGACAATGGTGTCCGCGTGGATGTGGGCCGGCAATGGCATTTGCACCAGAATACCGTCGATAGCCGCGTTATGATTCAGGCGGTCGATCAAGGCCAGCAGGTCAGCCTCGGTCGTTGTATCAGGTAATTCATAGTTTTCCGAAACAAAACCAACGGCATGGCAAGCTTTGATTTTACTGGCCACATACCGTTGTGACGCAAAATCGTTACCGATCACAATGACCGCCAGGCCGGGTGGGCGGTGACCTCGGTTAATCAGATCCGCAACCGCCTCGGTAATTGTGGATGTTAGCTGGTGTGCTAGCGTGCGCCCGTCTAATAACTTCGCCGCCATTGGTTGCCTCCGTAAGGCAAGGGGATACCTTGATACTGGCACGCCGAACAGCCTTTGACAAATGACCTGACACCACCTCGGCAGCATAAAAAATACGCTGGGCTGTGCCAATTTGCGTACAGGCGGATACATTTCTGAACATAAGCTCATTTGACATATTCCAATATAGGAATATATTTAGCCGATGGCACGAAAACGAACCACTTACGATCCTTTCAATGCAATTGCTGAACCTAACCGTCGAGCGTTGTTGGAAGCTTTAGCGGGCAATAGCCTGACCGTCAGCGCGTTGGCTCTGGCATTGGGCTGGAATCAGCCGAAAGTTTCCAAACACCTGCAGGTGCTCAAAGAAGTGGATCTGGTTGTGGAACGTAAGGAAGGCCGGTTTCGGGTATACCGCGTGAACGCGCAAGCCATGAAGCCAGTGCAGGAGTGGGTCACGCAATTTCAAGCGTTCTGGGCGCCTCGCCTCGACGCATTGGGTGACTATTTAAACGAAGTGCAAACGGGAGAGCAGACCGATGACGAACCAAAACCACGTTGAACCAACCATTATTACCCGCGAATACAACGCGCCCATGGCCTTGGTGTTTGCCGCTTGGACCGAAGTCGACCGATTGCAGAAATGGATGGTGCCGATGCCCGGTGTCACCTGCGAGTATGTGTATGCCAGCATCGAGGTGGGTGGTACGTCGCTGCATAAAATGACTTTCCCCAATGGCAACAGCATGTTCTTGCTGACCGAATATGAAGAAATTTCCCCTGAGCACACATTGGTCTTTCTGCAATGGCCGTCAAACGAAGCTGGTGAGAAGCTGGGTAACCCGCAAATGCCCGATTGGCCAAAAGACATGCGCACTACCATAAAATTATCGGAGTCAAACGGCGTAACGCAATTACAACTTATTTGGGAACCGGTTAATCCGACCGCCGCCGAAGCCGCTGCGTTTGAAGCGTCTCGCGCACAACACGCAAATGGTTGGGGCAGTGGTTTGCAGCAGCTTGAAACTTACCTAAGTTCACTGTGAATATATAGGCATTAAAAAAATGGCGGTCACGTGTGCGCGCCTTATTGCAATCTAAGCAGGCCAGTTTCTTAAGCCTGCTTAACATCTTGTCAGTTAATCCACCCATAAATTGCCGTTGATTTACGGCTTTTCTTTGCTCGCCTGAACGCGCTGTTCAAATCCAAATGCTATGCCCAACAGTTCTGCTTCCTCCCAGGGTTGCGCGATAAACAGTGCGCCCAACGGTAAGCCTTCAACAAAGGTGTACGGTACCGTAATGGATGGCCAGCCGGATACGGCAGCAATGTAGCTGTTGCCTCCGGTATAACTGTCATTGAATGTCGGGTCCAGCCGCCATGCCGGTCCGTTGGTGGCGGTGACGACAGCGTCCAAGTCATGTTCCTTAAACCACAAGTCTCTTAAATCGTGGCGAAACAGTTCAATTGCATCCTGCGCGTCATGATACGCCTGTGAAGTGGTGGAGGGCATTTGCAGGCAACGGTCAAACCATTCCTGTTTAAACAACGGCATAACTGTGTCTGCGTGTTGTCGGTTGAATTCAGCGAAATCTGCCAGGTTTTTATAAGCCGACAGAGGGCGGCGGGTCCGAATATAGCTCGCTAAGGCTTCGGGGAACTCGCAACACATTTGTGTGATTTCATGATCTTGCAGCGTCACCATCGTGGGTACGGGTTCCAGAGCTATGCAAAGAGCTCCGGCACTTTCCAGCTGGTGTATGACCTGACTAAAGTTTTCGGCCACCATGGCAGGGAAGCGCTCGTCAGGCAGAAGATAGCCAATGCGTTTCCCGCGCAGGAAGTCGGTCTGGCAATACTGGGTAAACGATTCCTGTTTTTTCGGCTGTAGTAGTGTTACTGGATCGTCCGCGTCTGTATTGGTCAATACATCCAACAACCGTGCGGCATCTGTGACTGTCTTGGTCATGGGGCCAGCCGTGTCCTGACTCCAGGCGATAGGAATAATACCGGTTCTGGGAATACGCCCAACGGTTGGTTTTAAGCCAATAATCGCGTTATGAGCGGCTGGGCTGACAATGGAACCGTCGGTTTCGGTACCTATGGCGGCGACCGCGAAGTCAGCGAAAACGGCGGCGGCCGAACCGGAAGAACTGCCGGATGGATTGTATTCAGCAGACACCGCATTGCGGGTTTGCCCTCCCAAGCTGGACCAGCCGCTAACGGAATTGGTGGAACGAAAATTAGCCCACTCTGAAAGGTTTGTTTTACCCAATATCAATGCACCAGCTGCCTTCAACTGGGTGATTAAAGGCGCGTCCTGTTCAACTGGGATATCATGCAGGGCGATGCTTCCTGCGGAGTTTCCCATGGCCACGGTATCGATATTGTCCTTGATTAACACAGGAATGCCATGCAGTACGGGAGAGTGCTCATCCATGGCCGCTTGTAGAAGGGCAGCATCTTCTTTCCATAATGGATTCAGCGTAATAACCGCATTTGGGCCGTTAACGTCCTCCTCCATGATGCGGTCAATATAGCTTTGTGCAACCTGTTCAATGGTCACGGTTTTATTACGCAGCGCTTGGCCAAGTGATTCAATGGTCCAGCGTCCCATTCGACATTCCTTAGTGATAAACGTAGTACTTTAACAGATCTTTCCAGGTGACGATGCCATCAATATGTCCGGTGCTGTTGACGACCGGAAGGCAGCTGAAGTTTTTTTCCAAGAGCAGAATGCTGGCGGCATCAATTGGGGTGTCCTGGTCTATGGTGATTGGATCGGCTGTCATAATGTCAGCCGCACTCAGCCGGGGAAGAAAATCGGTAAAAGATTCGCCATTGTTGTCGTTGATGTATTTCGACACCTGACTCATTAAATCGCGATCGGAAATGACACCGAGTAATTTCTTGTTGTCATCAGCAACCAAAATATGATGAAACGGCACCTTGCGCATAACATCCTGAACCTGTTCAAAGGGCACATCAGGTTTCATGGTCAGAACATCAGAGGTCATGATGGTTTTAATGGTCATGGTTTGATCCTACGTTTTCGCCGTTATTTTACGGTCGCGCTTAATGTAAGTGATGGCTTTGTGTTCCTGATTGGTCAGGTAGGTTGCCCCGTTGATGGTGATCTGGCAGTTTGGATAGCACTTTGACGTGGCCGAGACGTGTGGTTGGTCTTCCTGAACATAGTGCGCCAGGTCAAATTGACGCAAGCGTTCGTCAATGACTTTGAGGTCTTCTTGCAGGCGCAACAGGGTTTCCTTGGTTTTTTTGGCTTTGTTAATTTCCAGAATGCCGAGTTTTTCTGTTTCACCCTGAGTTTTCAGTGTTTCCAGAATTCCCCTCAAACTCCGGGCTTGTTCCAGCCGTTTTTCGCGTAAAAACTTAATTTTCTGGAACAATTCCAGGTCTTCTGGAGTAATGCCAATGCGCACTCGGGTTAGGTTATAGGCTTTGTTCCCCAGCGCTTTGGCAACCACAGCGTGACCGGCGACGGCTTCACCCCCCACTAAATTACCTTTGCCGCCATCCTGTCCCAGCAAAATATCGTTTCCGGCTTTTAGTCTTGAGTTGAAGGCGTATTCCTTGATTTCGATTCGGTTCATGGCTTTTATTTGCGCCAAGTTCACGTACTTGGCCTTGACGGATCCACCGGCTTCCAGGAAGCATTCCAGCTCGGGCAGTTCAGCATCATCGCTCACCTGGGTCTGTGTTTCACCCAAAACGCCCCCGGCGACCGTAATGTCGTTTCCGGCTTTGATGCGAGCGCGTTCAACCACGCCTTTGATAAATACATCACCGGTCACGGTAACCTTCATATCCGGCATGACGTCGCCGGTAATGTTTAAGGAACCGTCAAAATTGATGTGGCCTGTGGTGAGGTCAACATTTTTAAAGCTGAGCGTTTTATCGACGCGCACAGCGTCAGCGCTAAACACAGGGTGGCCGGTGATTGCCGCGACTAACAGATTAGGATCGTTACTGGCGAATTCAGTGCCCGCAAGTTCTTTGCCAAAAGGCAGTTCTTTTCCAGGCTCTGCGGGAATGATCTGACCAAAAATATCCATGCCCATCTGGCCCGGTTGGGGTGGCGTTCGTTCCATGAGCGGCGTGCCCGCGCTGACAGTGAGGTATTCGCGACCGGCCAGAAAATCGACCCGGCCGTTCTCATCCTCGACAGGCGTCTTAGCGCTTTCTTCATGAAATATGAGTGGGTTAAAGGTACTGTCGCGGCCAACTTTTGGTGATTTACCGCGAGCCACAATCATGGAGCCTTCCGAATTTAAATCAACCAGCTTTTCAACGGCACCGGGAATGATCCGCTGCGGATGAATCTTTTTTTCGGCTAACGCTTGATTGATTTCATCAACGGTTACCCGCTTGCCGCCTTTGGCTGGGGTATGGACGATACTCGCTTGCATGTCGCCTTCGTCACATTTGATGTGGAAACGCGCATCTTTGCGTTCTGCGATGACCAGGCGGCAGACCACATGCTTTTTAAATTTATGCAGAACGTCGTCCAGGGCGCCTTCGCTGATCTCCCACGTGTCTATGCCTTTCAGCTTGATTTGGTCACGTATCTGGTTGGCGCTCAATTCCATCTGCACGGCGGTTTCACTCAACACGGCCCAGGCAATCCCGGTTTCCTGGTTTACCTCAAAGGACAGCTGAACAAAGCTGGCATGTGATGAACTTGGCGTAGATTCAGACATATCGAGCAGTTTGTTAATGTGATGTATTAAGTAAAGCCGATTTATCCGGGACTGCCAGTTTACGCTTTTGCCTATCTGGACGGACGAAAAAAAGCCCATCTGGGATGGGCTTGATGATCAATCTTCGGTCGGTGTTGGTTTGGGTTTGCGTTTTATCGGTGCGAAACCGCCGGTTTCAGGCGTATTCGCCACTTTTGCCGGTTCTCTGCGCTTACCGATGTCTTTCTTATGACGCTTCTTTGCTGCCGGTTTGGTTGATTTTGCCGCTTTCTTTTTCTTGCTGCCTGCCGCCTTGCCATTCGCTTTCAGGTTTTTAGGACCGGTATATACCGATTTCAGCGGGTCAATGACGCGGCGCTCAAACTTGATTTTCAGGTAGCGCTCAATCGATGACATCAGGTTGTAGTCGTGTGTCGTGATCAGGCTGATGGCCAGGCCGCTTTGACCAGCGCGACCGGTTCGCCCAACTCGATGTACATGCTCATCTCCACTTTGAGCCATATCAAAGTTAATCACCAGGTCGACGCCATCAACATCCAAACCCCGAGCCGCCAGATCTGTGGCTACGATGACGTTCACCACGCCTTCGCGGAACTTCGCCATAATTTTATTACGAATATCCTGCTCAACTTCACCGTGCAGCGAGCTGACTTTCAATTTGTTGTAGCGCAAAACGTTGGTCAGCTCTACGGCTTGTGCGCGGGTTTTGGTGAAGACAATGGCTTTTTCGAAATCTTCATGGTCAAGCAACCAGCTCACCAGTTTTTCTTTGTGTTTAACGCCATCGCTGAAGATGATTTGCTGGTGAATGTTTTCCTGCAAGGAATCGGTTTTAATTTTAATGAATTCCGGCTCGTTGAGGATGGATTGGGCGACCTGAGCCACACCCTTGTGTTTAAGCGTGGCAGAGAGCAACAAACTCTGATGTTTGCCGGTGCAATGACCCACAATATCCAATACTTCATCGCGGAAACCCATGTCGAGCATGCGGTCGCATTCGTCCAGCACAATGAATTCAACATCACTCAGGCTGGTGGTTTGTTTTTCAAGATGCTCGGTTAAGCGACCGGGTGTTGCGATCACAATTTCTGGATTTCGGCGCAGCAAAGACGCCTGATATTGAAACTCTTGACCACCACGGATAATCACTGATTTAATGCCGGAAAATTGGCACAGCGCTTCGCAGTCTTTCTTGACCTGCAGTGCCAGTTCGCGTGTTGGCACCATGATTAACATGCGAATACCCGATGCTGGTTTCCCTTCACTCATAATGGCGTGCAGTGAAGGGATCAGATAAGCCCCGGTTTTACCACTGCCGGTTTCGGCGCTGATCAGCAGGTCTTTGCCTGCCAGGGCCGGTTCGATACTGTGCTTCTGCACGTCGGTCGGGGTTTGCCATTTAATCGCTTCAATGGCTTTGTGAAGTTTCGGGTGAAGTTCAATGGATTCAAACAAAAATGTGGCCTCAAAATGGGAAAACTACGGTGTGTGCGGAGTTTAGCAGACTTAACCACGTGAGTAGGAACCTTTTGTGATCTCCATTAAGACAAGACAACTTGAAAAAGAGAGAAAGGAAATGACTCAGTTAAGTATGAAAAAGGGTGGTCTGGAGCATCCCGCCGTTATCCGCCTGTTACAGGATCATCTGGACCAGATGGCGGGTACCGCACCTCCGGAAAGCCGTCATGCGCTGGATTTATCCGGTTTGAAACAGTCGGATGTACACTTTTACGGGGCTTGGGTTGGTGATGACATTGCTGGCTGTGGCGCCTTTAAAGTGCTGGATAACGATCACGCTGAAGTCAAGTCGATGAAAACGGCAACTGAGTTTTTACGTCAGGGTGTTGCGGGCCAGGTTTTAGCACACCTGATGGCAGAAGCGCGCGGCCTTGGAATCAAACGATTCAGCCTGGAAACCGGCTCGATGGGGTATTTTGAACCCGCCAGGGCTATGTATCAGCGGCTAGGATTCGAATTGTGTGCGCCGTTTGGGAATTACAAAGAAGATCCGAATAGCGTGTTTATGACCAAAATCATCAGTGAATGACGGATGCAGTTCAACTGTGTGAGCCGGATGTTACGCACAGGGACATGCTCATACGATTATTCACGGATAGGGCGGTGCGCCAATTTCTGGGTGGTTCCATCGATGTCGATGTCGCGATAGAACGCGTAGACACCTTGTTGGAATCACCGCCTTCTAATTACTGGGTAATTTGTTTTAATCACCAACCGGTGGGCACCGTATGTATTGGTTCTCATTGTGATCTGACGTTATCAGAGCTTTCTTTCCTTCTGCTCCCTGAATTTCAGCACAAGAATATCGGCTATCGAGCCTGTCAACAGGCTCTGGGTTATATCAGGGGCGTGGTTGTGGCAGAAACACAGATAAAAAATATAGCCGCGCAACGTTTACTCACAAAGCTGGGATTTGTACTTAAGACTTCTTTAATTCGTTTTTCTGAACAGCAAGGACTTTATTTCCGCGAATAACCGTTCGTTTCTTTGTTGTACTGACTTGCCGCGTCAGTCTGCTTGCATCCCCTGTTTATTTGGTTACATTAATTGGCACCATTTCATTTGGGGCAATGTATGAGTACGCAGCGAATTTCCTTGGTACGCCGTTTTGCTATGTTAGCCTACAGTCTGAGTTTCCTTGGCAGCTTTCTGTTTTTCTGGTGGCCATGGCTGGTGTTTGATCACTTTAACGACATGCCTTGGCTGATTCCGTTTAACACCTTCATTGCCTTGCCGCTATTGGACGCCGTGCTAGGTGAATATCGATATAATTGGCGCGAAGACGAACATAAATGGTTGAAACAACAGCGATGGTTGCGAGCCTTACCTCTGCTCGCCGTGCCGTTGTTTTTCGCGTATCAATGGCTCATGGCTGGTTATTTTCTGCAGGCTGAGGCCTGGTATCAGAAGGTCGGTTGGGTACTGACTGCCGGTATTGCCGGAGGTGTGATGGCGATTAATATCGGACACGAGTTAATTCACCGCCCGAGCAAGCTGGAACAACGAGCCGGAGGACTGTTGCTGGCCAGCGTCGCCTATGGTTCATTCAAGGTGGAACATATCTACGGTCACCATACCTGGGTGGCTACCCCAAAGGACATGACTACGGCACCGAAGGGTATGACAGTTTACCGGTTTTGGTGGCGGGCGCTGACGCATACACCTGTCAAGGCGGCTCAAATCGCTCGCGAGCGAGCACACAAACGGGGGCGAAAGGTGCACGAACTTTGGCTGCTGTATGGCATCAGCTCGGTTTGTTTAGCTGCTTATATCGTTGCCTTAGGTGTGCAGGTCGCGGGCTTTTGGGTGGCGCACTGTTTGGTCGCCATCCTGTTATTGGAGACCGTCAATTACATTGAGCATTACGGTCTGCTCCGGCAACAAAAAGATGCGGGTAAATACGAGCCGATTACCCATCATCATTCGTGGAATTCGTCACGATTGCTGACCAATATTGTTTTGTTTAACTTGCAGCGCCATTCCGATCATCACGCATTTGCATCACGGAATTACCCCATGCTGCGCCATTTCGATGATTCACCTCAGATGCCCCAGGGCTATGCCACCATGATTTTAATGTCGCTTATTCCAACGCTGTGGTTTAACGTTATGAACCGTCGATTGGGCTCATTGTGAGCCCATAGGCTAGCTGCCTGAAATGGACAAGTAGTAGATGCATAGTACCTTGTTAGTTGCTTTGTATTGTACAGTCCAAACACAATCATACAGAGTCGGAAGCGGAGCGCATGTCGACAACACAAGGCATTAATCATCTCGGTTTGGCCGTGAATCACCTTGAAACAACGAGGGATTTTTTTTGCAGCGTGCTGGACTTTCAGCAGAAGATGATCGACCCGAGCTATCCACGGGCATCTGTCAGCAATGGTTTTGTGACACTAACCCTGTGGCAAGTGGATCATTCGTTAGCGGTGCAACCTTTTCATCGACGCCAGAATATTGGTCTGCATCATCTTGCCTTGACTGTAGAAACGGAGCAGGCTCTGCACACACTTTACGACAAAATCAAGAGCTATCCCGGTTGCGTTATTGAATTCGCACCAGAGTTATTGTCTGGTGGACCGCGCAAACACATGATGTTTTGTGAACCTGGCGGTATTCGAATTGAATTGACTTGGAATGGTTAGTGTCCTGAGTCGGAAGTTCGCATCGTTTCAAAGCTCATGGCAAACGCTATTACGTCGCGCACTTAGTAGAGAGCATCGAGATCTTTTCAACAAGAACAACGTCGTAATCCTGTTTTCCATGAGCTATCTTCTGACTCTCTTGTTCAAGCGTCCATGCTTGATCAACCTATGCGACGAAAATTATATCGCGTGGTCGTTTGATAGACTGTGAAACAGCATGCGCCACCTTCTCGATAGCTTTTGCAAACCAGTAAATTATGCACAGCCCGATCAGGTGTAAATAATCCTAGCGTCGCATCTGCTTTAGCTGAATTAATTGGCACGTCGCAACGGGTCCAAGGGCATGGATGCCCATGCAAGCGCCGCGCGTGCAAGGATGCACGCTCAAGCGCCCGTTCGAAGTAAGCGGCAATTAAGGAAGAACACCAAAGCGGGCGACAAAAAGGGGGTGCAAGGGGATCTCCCCTTGAAAAGAAAAATCCTCCAAGAGATTTTTGGGGTTGAAAATGGAACCATAGTCTTCTGAATAGATTTGGTACTTGAAGGTAAAATATCTCAGTGAAACTAAGTCACGCATAGATGCAAGTCACTTTGAAAGTGCTTGGGTAAGTGCCACTCGGGACCGCCCTTTGGGAAAAACTTCGAGAAATCCAGACAACTTTCAGTCAGTACCATTATTATCGGTCCCGTTGGCGCCCGAAAACAAAGTTAACTCGCCATGGCGTCGGCAAAATCCGGTGCGTTTTCCTGTAACACAAAATCTTTCACTTCACTTAAACAGCTGCCGCAGTTGGTACTGCATTTTAACTGTTGTTGTAACTCCTCAAGTTTGGCTCCGGGATTGTCCATAAGGAACTTTTTAATTTGCCGATCTGTGACCGCGTAACAGGTACAAACAATACGACCGAGTTTGGCGACATCGTCGGTTTGTCCCTCGAACAATGCCGTTATGGGCAGTTGGTTGATATCCGTTGTGGCTGCGAAATCTAAGAAGTCAATGTCCGGCCACGTGACCGAATGGGTGCTGACTTTCAGCCAGTCGGTCATTCCGTACTGATCGCCGGCAACCCAGAGCGAACTTTGCTGAGTGGCATCGGTATGGTAACGATGTTTCTGACTTTCCTGAGCCAGTAAAAATTCTGAGTAAGATTGCGACAAGTGAAAGAAATGGTACAGCACACCGCAGTCGGTGACGGTTTTAAAAAAGACAGTTTGCTCTAACCAATCCGGTAGGTCTACATCGTTTTTGAGAAAGAAAAAACCACTGAATTTTGGTTTGATGGGAGTCACAGCAACCTTGGTGTGTTTAAACGCCGGTTGGCCAGAAATAGGATCGATGATGGTCGCAATGCTGTTGGCAACGCCACCTTGATTGGCAAAGGTCTGGTTCCAATGCATTGGCGCGAATACGTCGCCGGTTTGCTGAGCGGTTTCTAACCTGGCTATCGCAAAAAATGACCCTTGTTCCGAACTGGCTTTAACGAGTTGCCCGTTAGCGATGTTGAGTTGCCGCGCGTCAGTTGGATTCATGTGTAATTCAAATTGCTGACTGTGCTGGGTTAACGATTTAGCCAATCCGGTACGTGTCATGGTATGCCATTGATCGCGGAGCCGCCCGGTATTGAGGGTTAAATCGGTACTGGTTGGTAATGATGTGGGCGTCACCGCAATCATGTTGGCTTTACCCGATGCCGTGGAAAACTGACCGTCGGAGAATAAGCGGTCTGCACGTTTATGACGACTTAACGGCCATTGTTTAGGTTGCCATTCCTGATAGTCCCGGAAGCTGATGTCCGCAACATCAGACAGCGAAAACTGCAGCGTTGAATCATCATTCAGTTTGGATAAACTCGCGTGCTCTCGAAAAACTTCGTGCGCATGATGCCAGTCAAAAGCATCATGATGCCCCAGTTTTTTCGCCACATCGGCGATCGCTGCCCAGTCGGCTTTTGCCTGACCCGGGGCGAACAAAAACGCTCGTTGCCGGGAAATGCATCGCTCAGAGTTGGTGACTGTGCCATCCTTTTCGCCCCAGGCCAACGCGGGAAGTTTAATACTCGCGTAGGGTAGAGTGTCGTTGCTGTTGACTACATCGGAAACAATGACGGTTTCAACCGCCGATAATGCCGCTTTAATTTTATGGGCATCGGGTAAGCTGGCAACTGGGTTTGTCCCCATAATCCAGAGTACTTTGATTTTCCCCATCGCTGCGGCATCAAACATGTCGATGGCTTTTAAACCTGGTTTCGTGGCCATGTGTGGCGCGTTCCAGAACGCTTTCACACGAGCGATGCTTTGAGCGTCAAACATGCGGTGCGCGGCTAATTGATTGGCCAGTCCGCCGACTTCACGGCCTCCCATCGCATTCGGTTGACCGGTAATCGAAAAGGCGGAAGCGCCCGGTTTTCCGATACGACCCGTGGCAAGGTGACAGTTGATCAGGGCATTGCCCTTATCAACGCCGGATTCTGATTGGTTGATGCCCATTGACCACAGTGTCGTGGTTTTTGTCGTTTGTGCGAACCAGCTAAAGAATTGTGTTAAGTCGGCAACCGTTAAACCACACATTTCTGCCTGTTGCGCAATGTTGTCACCGACGTCAGCGCGCGCGGCCACAAGTGCAGCTTCATATCCGTCCACATGATTATTAATGTACGTTTGGTCGACATAACAGTTGTCTGCCAGGTACACCAGCAGGGCATTAAACAGTTGTCCATCTGTACCAGGTTTAATGGCGAGATGTAAGTCGGCTTCTTTCGCCGTGGCGGATTTCCGCGGATCGATAACCACCAGTTTTTTGTCGGGCGATTTCGTTTGAGCCTGTTGCATGCGTTGGAACAGAACAGGATGTGTCCAGGCCAGATTTGATCCCGTCAATACAACAAGATCGGCCAGTTCGATATCTTCATAGTTACTGGGAGGCGCATCTTCACCGAATGCGCGGATGTGTGCCGCCACGGCCGATGACATACACAAGCGACTGTTGGTGTCGACATTCGCCGTTCCCAAGAAACCTTTCGCCAATTTGTTGGCTGCGTAATAATCTTCGGTGAGCAATTGACCCGACAAGTAAAAGGCAACCGAATCCGGTCCCCAAGTGTCTTGGGCTGTGCGAATTTTTTCGGCGATGGTCGATGTGGCCGTTTCCCAGCTGCATCGCTCGCCGTTTATGTGAGGGTACAGAAGTCGGTCTTTCAGTGGTAAGACATCGCCCAGATGCGTACCTTTTACACACAGCCTGCCTTGGTTCGCCGGGTGGTGTTTATCACCGCTGACCCGTATGGAACGATTGTTGTGTTGCGGCAAGCTGACACCGCAACCTACGCCGCAATAGGCGCAGGTTGTTGTTCGGTCTGATTGACTCATGGGACCTCTGACTTACAGTGCGATATGAATGTGGTCGTCTTCAATTTTGGTATCGAAAACACCTAATTTAACGGTGTTGTCTTCCAGACATTCGCCGGTGGTCAGGCAAAAATGCTGTTTGTAAATAGGGCTGGCGACCACCAGTTTTCCTTTTAAGTCGCCGATGATTCCCCGTGCAATGACGTTGGCGTCGCTGAACGGACAGTAATTTTGAATGGCATAGATCGCGTCATTTTCCGGCAGGTAAAACAGGGCAACCTGTTTTCCCTCGACCAAGGCAGCGACGCCGCTGTGGGCGACCAAATCCTGTTTGGTGCAGACTTTTTGCCATTGTTTGGTTAATTGAACAGTCATAGCGTGCTCCTTAAGCGGTTGCGATGAGGTTGGCTTTTTCGTCCGTTGTGGCTGGACGAATCTGATCCCGTTCGGCAACAAAAACAACGTTGCTGTCGCTGGCATCAGTGTTCACAAAGGTACGGAAACGTTTCATTTTTTCCGGATCTTGCAGGGTCGATTTCCACTCGCATTCGAATGTTTCAACAATGCGATTCATCTGCGCTTCCAATTGTTCACCTAAGCCGAGTGAATCGTTCAAAATGACGTCTTTGAGGTAATCCAAACCACCTTCAAGGTTGTCCATCCATCGGGCGGTGCGTTGCAGACGGTCTGCGGTGCGGATGTAAAACATCAACAGGCGGTCAATGGTGCGGATCAATTCAACATCGTTGAGATCCGTTGCAAACAAGTCAGCGTGACGTGGTTTCATACCACCGTTACCGCAGGTGTATAGGTTCCAACCGTTTTCCGTGGCGATGACGCCAATGTCTTTGCTCTGTGCTTCGGCGCATTCCCGGGTACAGCCGGATACGGCGAATTTTAATTTATGCGGTGCGCGTAAACCCTTGTAGCGGTTTTCGATCAAGATCGCCATGCTGACGGAGTCTTGCTGACCGTAACGGCACCAGGTACTGCCAACACAGCTTTTTACTGTACGAACCGATTTGCCATAGGCCTGTCCGGTTTCGAAACCGGCGTCGACCAGTTCTTGCCAAATCAGCGGTAACTCGTGCAGTTGTGCACCGAACATGTCTATGCGCTGACCACCGGTTATCTTGGTGTACAGGTTATATTTTTTAGCAACCTCACCGATAAAAATGAGTCCATCAGGTGTGATTTCACCACCAGCAATACGCGGAACCACTGAGAATGTGCCATTTTTCTGCATGTTCGCCAGGAAGGTATCGTTGGTGTCTTGCAATTTAACATGCGGTTGATCAAGCACCGGCTCATTCCAGATACTGGCCAAAATGGATGAAACGGTAGGCTTGCAGATGTCACAACCTAATCCGCGTCCGTGTTTTTCGATAAGGGCATCAAAGGTTTTAATTTCGTTAACCTGAATCAGGTGAAACAGTTCCTGGCGGGTATGCTCGAAATGTTCACACAGCGATTTATCAATGGTGACGCCGCGAGCTTCCAGCGTTGCGTCGACGACGTCTTTCAACATCGCGGTACAACCGCCGCAGCCGGTGCTGGCTTGTGTACTGCTTTTGACATCACCAACCGAACAGCAACCCGCGTCAATGGCGCTGATGATGTCGCCTTTTGAAACGTTCAGACACGAACAGATGGTGGCGGAATCCGGTAGTGCATCAACGCCCAGCGCGGGTGCCGCATTGGTGCCCAGGTTCGGCAAAATAAGGCTGTCGGGTTCTGCCGGCAGTTCAATGTCGTTCAAGTGGTACTGCAATAACGTGTCATAGGCGCTGTTATCCCCTACCAGAATCGCCCCAAGCAACCGTTTACCATCAGCGGTGGTCACAATTTTTTTGTACACGCCTTTGGATTCATTGTGGTACCGGAATGACAAAGCTCCCGATGTCTGTGCATGAGCGTCGCCAATCGAGCCCACATCGACACCCAGTAATTTCAATTTGGTACTCATGTCTGCACCCTGGAAAGGCACAACAAGTTCGCTGCCGGCAATGGACGCTACCGCGGTTTCGGCCATTCGATAGCCCGGAGCAACCAACCCATAGATCCGGTTCTGCCATAGGGCGACTTCGCCAATGGCGTAAATATCGGCATCGGATGTCTGGCACAGATCGTTAATGACAATACCACCGCGCTCACCCACGTCGATGTCGGCCATTTTGCCTAACGCGTCCTGTGGTCGAATACCGGCTGAGAAAACCAGAACATCCGTTTCCAATGGGTCGGCATGCGCAAAATGCAATTTGAGACGGTCTTCCGCGGTATGTTCGATACTCTGAGTGCCGGTTTGGGTATGAACGGTAACATCCAGGGCTTCAATTTTTTCTTTCAATACCTGACCCGCGCCATCGTCTAACTGAACTGGCATAAGGCGTGGTGCAAACTCGATGACGTGGGTTTTCAGTCCCAGTGATTTCAGCGCGTTGGCGGCTTCCAGACCCAGTAGACCACCCCCGATGACCACCCCGGTTGTACGCCCTTGAGCGGCTGCTTTGATGGCATCCAGGTCGTCGAGTGTTCGGTACACAAAACTGCGTGGGTTTTGATATCCCGGAATCGGCGGTACAAATGGATAAGAGCCGGTCGCTAAAACCAGTTTGTCGTAAGCAATCGTCTCACCATTGTCGAGGCTAACAGTTTTGTCTGTCTTATTTATCCCACTGGCTTTGACGCCCAGATAAGTCTTAATTCCCTGGCTCAGGTAATCCGATTCCTGACAGTACGCTAGGTCAGAGTGACCTTTACCCTGAAAGTATTCAGAAAGATGAACACGGTCATACGCGGAAACAGGCTCTTCACCAATAATATGCAGTTGCCAGTCCTGGGCGCAGGCCTGTTTTTGCCATTCGGCAACAAAATGGTGACCGACCATGCCATTGCCAATAATGACTAAGTTCTGTTTCGGTTTGCTGTTCATCGTTTGTTCCTCTGGTCCTGTTTCCTGTCAGCTTTGTGTCTGCGCTGGTACTCGTCATGGACGCATGCCACTGACATCTCTAAATGACTGGCGGCAAAACAGTTGCCGCACAGTCGTTGTGATTCGCAAAATTCTGTGCGCGTGTCTTGGCTTGTTTTCGAAAAGCGACCAAATTGGATGGGGTGGCTTTTCTCGCACGCAAAAAAAAGCGCCCTCAGGAAGACCTGAGAGCGCCAATGCTCGATACGCAAATCACAGTGTTTATCGGAAAAAACTTATGTCAGACATAAAGTTCTTTACGATAATTACTCTAAAGCGAATGGCGTGCCAAGTTTTAGAAAGTCAAAAAACACAGGGGTTTCCGGTGGGGGTGGGTGGTTTTTACACGGATCGTTGTTAGCAAATTGCACCACTTGTTTGCATCTGTTGAGGGCGTTGAACTTTCTTGGTGCTGTTTGGTGGTTATTTGGTATTGCCAGTGATGGATGGTCTACGCTTAATCTAACCAGTTGACGGTAATATGGATGACTTTGAGACATAAGACGGCGCTCGTTCTGATTCCAACCTTCTCACAGACGATTGAGCAGCGAATATGCAAGGGTATTCATGAAGAACTTGCAGACACCTCTGTTCGTGTTTTAAACGCGCCGTTGGGCTATTTGCCGGCCGAAGATGTTCCTATCAACAAGATTTCCTGGATCCATAGCGTTTTGCAGGATGCCAAGCCGGATATCGTTTTGGCCTACGGGGGCGGTCTAGCCTATAACACCAGCGAGCAGTTGTATCGGCAGGTGCTGCATTGTTATGGCGACATACCCATTATTAACATTGGATTTGTGTTGTCCGGTGTTCCGTCAATCGTCGTGGACAATTATCACGGTATGTTGGAATTAATGCGTGCGGTGGTCATTCGGCGTCCTAAGAGTGGCTTTGTCTATATCAGCGGACCGGAGCAGAACGAAGACAGTCGGCTGCGTTTGCAGGCACTTAGGGATGCCTTAGCGGAACATTCGCGCAGTGATGACCTGCAGGAGGTTATTGTCGGCGACTTTACGTCGCGCTTGGCACGCGAGTTGTTCGAGTCTTATCTGGATACGCATACGACCCCGGCTGAGACCGTTGTTTGTAGCAATGATCTGACCGCTAAAGGGGTATTGGATGCATTGCACTCGCGAAATTATCGTTGCCCACAAGATTTCTGGGTGACTGGATACGATGATTTTGAATACGCAGCCTCCGTACAACCGGGCTTGTCCACGGTACATTTCCCCGCCAAGGATGTCGGTGTGCAGGCCGCGAAACTAGCGAAACTGATGCTTGCCGGGCACACAGATATCCCGATGACTACCGAAGTGCAGGGCTATCCGGTATGGCGAGGCAGTACTGGAGATAACCACCCAGGGCTGGGCGACCTCGATAAAGAATTAAGCGAACAGTGGGCGTTAATCCATCAACGTGATAATAACGCGCGCAAGTTGACCGTGTTACGCAGTTTTCAGCGTCGTTTGCCGATTGCGACCATTCTGAAGGAAACCCGGATAAATCTTGGGGATCTGCAAATTGAAAGTCTTAACCTCTTTATTGAAGAAGTCGGGGAGGACGGCAAGGAATACCTCACTGAAATCGGGTTGGAAGGAAACAGACACACCCGACTAAGGGAACATACCTTTTTACCCAAAACGTTCCTGGAGACAGAAACTGACAGCTATTGGTTGCTGTGCCCCCTCGAAGTGGAGGACGCCCATTATGGTTATCTGGTGGCACGAACGACGCTGATAGCCGCGGAATTCGTGGAGTTTATCGCACCCCAGATTACCGATTTACTGCACACAGAGGCACTGCAAAGTAAAAACGAAAGCTACCGCCTGCAAAACGAATTAAATGAACGAATGGCTTCGTTGGGCAGCTTAGTCAGTGGGGTCGCCCATGAAGTCAACACACCTATTGGTACCGGGAAATTGGCGGCATCCTCATTGATGGATATTGTGCAAGCGTTGCGATCTAAGCTGGCAGATAACACCCTGACGAAACGGGATTTCGATGTATTTGTCGATGAATGTGGTGAATACGCCCACATTATTTTCAACAGTCTGGATCGCGCCGCGGATCTGATATCCAATTTTAAAATGGTGTCGGTAGACCAGACCGCCGAAGCCAAGCGTCAGTTCGATCTGGGCGAGTACGTGAACTCGGTGCTGAGCAGTTTACGGCATCAAATAAAAGGTACACCGATTGAGTTGCGTGTCGAACTGGATGAAGGCGTCATTGTTAACACGTTCCCGGGGGCGGTGGCGCAAGTTTTGACTAACTTATTCATGAACGCGTTGAAGCATGGGTTGGATAACGGTAACCGGGCAGGTGTGATCACGTTTCAGTTGAAAAAGCTTAATCGGGGTTTTCGGTTGACGGTCAGCGATAACGGCAAGGGTGCTTCCAAAGAGGTTTTAGGTCATATTTACGACCCTTTTTTTACCACGACCCGAGGCGCAGGTGGCAGCGGCCTCGGGATGCATATTGTGTTCAATTTGATCTCACAGAAGTTAAATTGGACTATTCAGCTGGAATCCGAACCAGGGAGGGGGTTCAAGGCCATTCTTGGCTCGCAAGCGCAGCCTGCTAAAGAAGAGACCTGATCCCCAACCACTGACTCGACGCTGCGGTAAAACCCTTGGGTGGGGTTTATTGTCGTCGAAACTCCGTTGCTCTTTTCTCTAATGTGCTGCCGTTTTTTTGCCGGTGATTTTCGCAGCCGTTTGAATAAGCACCACCAATACCAGACCCGCTAACAGGCCGGTAACCCCGTTTAGGGCTGCAACCAACACATGACTGGTCCAGGCATACCAGGTGGCCCCCTGGCTTATGAGTTCCGCCCAATGCTCAAACAGATGATGGATCGCCGAAATGCCATGGGTAAGAATGCCGCCACCCACCAAAAACATGGCTAGAGTCCCGGCAATGGATAAGAATTTCATCAGTACGGGTGCTGCATTCAACAAGAACGTGCCGACTTGTTTTTTTACGGCGGATCCAGCGCTGTTGGTAAACAGGTGCAAACCTAAATCATCAATTTTTACCAGGCCACCTACAAAACCGTAAACACCGACTGTCATCACGACTGCAATGACCACGAGCACGGCCATCTGTGTTAACAGGGACGCTTCGGCCACGGTACCCAGTGTGATAGTGATGATTTCAGCAGACAGGATGAAGTCAGTTCGTATCGCACCTTTGATTTTGTCTTTTTCAAACGCCACCATATCCACATCGCTCAATAATGCCGCTTGTTTCTCTTTATTATGGGCGTCGTTTTCTTCGGGGCTATGTAAGAACCGGTGTACCAGCTTTTCGGCGCCTTCAAAGCATAAAAAAGCACCACCCAGCATCAGCAACGGCGTAATTGCCCAAGGTAAAAACAAAGAGATGAGCAGGGCTGCCGGAACCAATATGGCTTTGTTTTTCAATGATCCTTTCGCAACGGCGAGAACGACCGGAATTTCGCGCTCGGCTCCTACGCCGGTAACCTGTTGAGCGTTCAACGCCAGATCGTCGCCGAGAACCCCAGCTGTTTTATTGGCTGCCACTTTGGTCATGGTCGCCACGTCATCCAAAAGAGTGGCGATATCATCGATAAGTGCGAGTAGGCTGGTTCCTGCCATGTTCAGTGATCCTTTAAAAAGTCGGAGAGTATTTTTGTGAAAGCGACCGGTTTTTCCGCATGTGGCCAATGACCGGCACCTTCAATGAGTTTTGCTTTTGCATTCGGGAATAATTGCATAATGCGATTTTGGTCGTCTGCTGTGATATATCGACTGTTCATTCCTTTGATAAACAGCGTAGGACCGTTAAATGGTTGTGTACTTGTCGGCTCGCAAGCTACCGCTTCGTAACGGCTTTCCAAGACATCGACATTGAAACGCCAGGCCAGTTTACCGTCCTGTTTGTACAAACTTTTCAGCAAAAACTGCCGTATGCCTTCATCCTGCAGGTGAGGTCTCATCGCGGCATCAACGGCACGCCGGTCCTGTACCTGATCAAAATCGACGCTCTTGATGGCAGCAAAAACATCCTGATGATGCGGCTCATAGCGTTTAGGTGCGATGTCGACAATGATCAGTTGTTCTAATTCGGGACCCGGGGAGTTTAAGGCAATCTCCATGGCGACCTTTCCACCCATTGAATGGCCCAAGAGTCGAAAACCTTCAATGCCGTGCTGGACTATCCAGTCTCTAACCGAGTTTGCTAATGATGGTAACGTCGGTTCGCTCATCCAGACCGATTTTCCGTGATTAGGTAAGTCCAGCAAATGCACACGATAGTGATCGCTCAACGAACGGCCGACACTGCGCCAGTTGTCGCCAGCGCCGAACAGGCCATGTAAAAAAATGATGTCTGGTCCCTGACCAAAGGTTTCGCTGTGCAGCATGAATCTCTCACCGGCGGTAAACAAAGCGTTGCAGTTTAGCGGCGGCGCTGCCTAAAATCCACGTTCAGTCAGTAACGTCATTGGGTTTGGGTATTATGGAATGTCGGGAACAGTGCGGCGCCTGTTGTATCGCGCCGGGAATCAGCCAACCATTTTACGGAATGCCGAATGGCAAACCCGCCGGGGTTGCCTGTATACATCTTGACCGTCAAATGCGTTGCCAGCTGTTTGGGGATCCGAGACGACCACAGGTGTGCGCCTCGTTTGCGCCTGAACCCGCTTTCTGTGGTGACACGCGGGAACAGGCCATCAGGATTATGCTGGAACTGGAAGGGATCGACCCCGACTCAGCTCAAGGCCGCTGAGCTTTCGGCAGCGCGGGCGCCCAGCTCTTCATAAAGTTCATCGTTGCGGTCGGTTGGCAGATTAAAGCGACTGAATAACGGCACTTGCTCCCAGTCCCGCAAGCCCCAACCTGCTTCGAGGTGCCGGTTGTGAATTAGGTTTGCCAAGGTTACTAATCCCGCGTAATCCACTTCATCCGGTTCCCGATCGAATTTTCGATACAGCTTAGGGACTTCCGATAGTTTTGTGGGGAACTCCCATTTTTCCAGAATCGTGCTACCCAAAGGACCGTGCAGGCGATCAATAACCTTGCCCAATGTGATGTTATCCTGAATTAAGTCATCTCGTTCTTCTGCATAGGTCAGAATGGGCAATGCGCCCAGGCGGTGTATCAGACCTGCCAGCATGGCCTCGTCAGGCGCTAATACTTTGGTGTGCGCCGCCAAAACGGAACTCCAGGAAGAAATGATGCCGGTAAGTTGCCATAACGCGCGCATCCGTTTTTCAATCATCTCACTGGTCGCCTGGAACATTTGTTCCATGGCCAGACCTATTGCGAGGTTCGAGGTATAGTTCATGCCCAGACGACTGACCGCCATTGGTAAATCCTTTACCTCCTGTGGGGCGCGCAACAGAGGACTGTTGACCACACGAATGATGCGTGCAGACAAGGCAGCGTCCTGCGCAATTATTTCGGTCAGATCATGGATGGTCGAATCATCTTTTTCAGCAACATCTCTTACTTTTAACGCCACTTCCGGCAAACTTGGCAGCGTCAGCTGATCGTTTTGTAACGCTTCGATGATGTCATGGGAGACGGTTTCAACTAGGTTGCTCATGTCGCGGGGTTGATCCTGTTCGTGTCAGTTAAAAAATTAGTGTAGCAGCTGCACTGCAACTTGCTGATTTTCGTCAGCAAACATCGGAAATTCCGTCTGCTCTGTTTTAATAATTGCCAAACCGTATCCATTTCCGGCAACTGAGGCCTGTTGAATGACGTCACCAATGACGCCTTGCTCGGAAAAAACCTGATCGATTTGTTCATCCGATGACCAGGTCACTGGGAATAGACGTTTTTTGGACTGGCCTTTGTAGTGTAGCCGGGCGACAACCTCTTGACCGGTATAGCACCCTTTACTGAATGAAATGCCATTCAGTTCATCCAGGCTGAAATTCTGCGGAATCCATTGTTCAACCTGTTGTTCATTCAGCCAAATAAACCGTTCTTTAATGTCCTCCACTTGCCAGACTTCGACCGATACTGATTCGGCTTGCGCAATGTCTGCTGGACAGTCCGTCTGAGCAGGTTGCCAGAGCATGCCCCGGTTTTTACCCCAGTCGCAAAAGAAACCTTCGGTCAGTTCATTTGCCAGGCTTTCTTTACACGCATTGAGTCCGGCCCCACTTACGCCATGGCCGATAAACTGACCGTCTTCGTAGGTCATCTTAGTGCCTCGGAAAAAGGCGACGTATTTGGTCAGGTGCTTAAACAACACCGGAGCACTGGTGCGTTCACACAGCAGATAATAGATGTGACTCTGCTTCGCGTTTTGCATGATCCACACATTGGTGATCGCGCGTCCTTTAGCGTTGCAAAAAGCGCCTTGCATTGGGTGATGAGCGTCGACCTTGCTGACATCCTGGGTACATTGCCCCTGTAAAAATTTGAGTGAATCCTGACCTTCGAGGCGAATCACATCCAGGTGGACCAGCGGATAACGGCTTAATTGATTCATGACGCTCGGTTTGACCTCGGTATGCTGATAAACTTAGCCCCATAATAGGTCTGATACGGATAATTAAAAGTGAAAACTTCTGAAAAACAACACGAGGATTTGCGGCGCCTTACCTGGCACAGTCGTCGGGGGATGCTCGAATTGGATGTATTGCTGCTGCCTTTTACTGAACAACGGTATCTTCAATTGAGTGAAGAAGACAAGGTTCAGTACCAGCGGTTAATCAATTGTGAAGATCAGGATTTGTTCAATTGGTTTATGGAAAAATCAGTCTGTCCAGACTCGGAAATACAGCGCATGGTTAATGTCGTGCTGGATTATGCCCGTCACGGTTGAGGCTGGCATACGCCCGTCGCGTTGGCGGGTGATTTTTGAAGCCGTGCCCGTAGCGACAGGGTTAGGTCTGTTTATGGTCTGGGGTGGTCATCCACTTTTGCTGCTTTTGTGGCTTCTGTTGGGATGGTTGTTTTGGCATGTACGACGTTCTGAGTTTGATGCCAATTACATTCGTGTCGAAGTTGAACGAGTGGTGTTGTGGCAAGACGATTCTGCGTCGAAATGGCAATGGCGTGGAGTCGGGCGATTGTCACATGTGTTTATTGAATGGGAACTCTGGTCCGAAACTGACGAGAAATTACGGTTTCGAATCTGGCGTGATTCTGTTTCTGACCCCAGTTGGCGGGCATTGAATATGTGTTTTCGGGTCATGCAACGCCAAGCTCAAAAGCAATCTGAAGACAGCTTCGGCTGCGCGGATTAACGGCCATCGACCTCCGCCGGGGGGCAGAAATTCGCCAATGTCGAGGTAAGTTCTAAAGGCAAAATTCGTTTTCTTGCCTATAGGTTTAACGAATAAATTTGCTGTTTCAGCCCCAATTTCAGCCTTTTCCGTTTAATGACCGCGCATTTTCATTTGTTTTGAAAAGAGTTTGTCATTCTCGACTGCACCGTCTCGATCATCTCTAAAGCCGACAGCACTAAGGTGAATAGAGTGAGTCAGAGGAACCCATACTCAATCAACTGGCATAGCGGCTCTCAGCGTAAAACTTGCGCCAGCGTTGCATCGCCAGCGCTATGGTGGTCGACGGTCTTAACGGCGCGCGGGTTGATTTTGTTTCGGTGATAACACCGTTATTTCAACCTTGTCGCTGCTTTGGGTATAACTGCGCGTGAAATGCAGACCACGGCTTTCTTTGCGTGACAGGGCCGATTCAATGATCAGTTCAGCAACAACAACCAGATTGCGCAACTCCAGCAGATCCGCCGAGATTCGAAAATTAGTGTAATACTCGCTTATTTCCTGTTTCAGCATCTGCACCCGTCGTTTGGCGCGTTCTAAGCGTTTGTCGGTACGTACAATGCCTACGTAATCCCACATGAATCGTCGCAGTTCATCCCAATTGTGCGAAATGACCACCTTTTCATCGGAATCGGCAACCTGGGAGTCATCCCATAAAGGTAACTTTTCCGGGTTGTATTGTTTCAGGTCTGATTGTGCAATGTGTTCGGCCGCCGCTTGTGCGTAAACAATGCACTCCAACAGGGAGTTGGAAGCCAGTCGGTTGGCGCCATGGAGACCGGTGTAGGTGCATTCGCCAGCGGCAAACAGTCCCGGTAAATCCGTAGCACCCTGCTGATTAATTCGGATTCCACCACAGGTATAGTGCGCCGCTGGAACGACCGGAAGCGGTTCTTTGGTCATGTCAAAGCCATATTCCAGGCAACGTTGATAGATCGTCGGAAAGTGGGTCTTAATGAAATCCGGTGATTTGTGAGAGATGTCCAGATACAGGTTGTCCGCACCCAGTCGTTTCATTTCATGGTCAATGGCTCGGGCTACGATGTCTCGTGGGGCCAGTTCACCCCGTTCATCAAACTTATGGGCAAAGCGTTCGCCGTTGGGTAATTTTAACAGTCCACCTTCGCCACGAACGGCTTCTGAAATGAGAAATGACTTGGCTTTCGGGTGGAACAGGCAGGTTGGATGAAACTGATTGAATTCCATATTGGCTACCCGGCAGCCGGCTCGCCATGCCATGGCAATCCCGTCGCCGGTGGCGCCGTCCGGGTTGGATGTATAGAGGTAAACCTTACTGGCGCCGCCGCTGGCCAATAAGGTAAATCGAGAGCCAATGGTGACGGGTTCATCTTTGATGGTGTCGAGTACGTAGGCACCGACGCAACGATTCTGTTCCTCGCCACTGTTGATTTTATCGGTGGTGATCAGATCAATGGCAACGTGATTTTCCAAAATGTGGATATTCGGCGCTTGGCGTACTTTCTGAATCAACGTTTCTGAAATGGCAAGTCCGGTCGCGTCGGCAGCGTGGATGACCCGGCGCTGACTGTGACCACCTTCTCGGGTTAAGTGGTATTTAACTTCCGATCCATCGACCCGCGTAAACGGAACACCTTGTTCAATCAGCCAGTGTATTGCCGATGTCGACCGTTCTATGGTATAGCGGACGGCAGCTGGATCGCACAGGCCTGCGCCCGCCTGCAAGGTATCCTCAACATGTTGGTCGACAGAATCGACTTCATCCAACACGCCCGCCACGCCGCCTTGGGCCCATGCTGTTGAGCCGGTACCCAGTTTGCCTTTGCACATCACCAGAACCTTCATGTGAGAGGGCAGGCTGAGTGCAGCGGTTAATCCGGCAGCACCTGAACCAATGATAAGAACATCGGTTGATAAACGTACAGACATGAAGCGATCCTTGGGTACAATAGGCAATAAGAGCACAAAGTTTATCGATAAATGACGGGTTTTACATCGCTTTCATGTCGTCGATCCTGAGGATTGCTGATTTCAATCAGTGTTGAGTTTGCCGGGATACGATGTCAGAGGATTAATATTTATCGTTAATGAAACTTTTTGGATTTCACCCAGTCACAATGCCATCCTATTTTACAGATAAGAGTATTGCCGGATGTCCGACACAGTAGATGTAGATTTACTGCTGGTTCAAAAAGCCCAGAAAGGTGATTCCAGGGCGTTTGATCTGCTGGTATTAAAATACCAACACAAGGTTGCTTCGGTAGTCTCTCGATTGGTGTTCGAGCAGGATGCCATTGAAGACATTGTCCAAGAGTCTTTCATTAAGGCTTACCGGGCGTTGCATAATTTTCGCGGTGACAGTGCGTTTTTCACTTGGATATACCGCATTGCCACCAACACGGCCAAGAATCATCTTGAAGGAATGCGTCGCAAACCGAGTTACCGTGGACAGGACATTGATGATGTCGGGCAATTTGATATGCCCGACAAACTGCGCGAACAGGATACCCCTGACGGGTTACTGGCCAGGGCTCAGCTTGAAGATCATCTGCAGCAAGCCTTACGGACCTTACCCGAAGATTTGCGGGTAGCATTGACATTACGCGAGTTTGACGGAATGAGTTATCAGGATATTTCTGAAATTATGGACACCCCCATTGGCACCGTTCGGTCCCGAATCTTCCGCGCACGCGAAGCCATCGAGAATGAATTGCATCAGGTGATGTCGGGTTTAGGCCGACATGACCAGTTAGAATCGGTTTGAGGTAGTAATATGACCAAAGCACATGAATCCTTTTCAGCTTTTCTGGATGGCGAAGCCAGTGAGCTGGATATACAGAGAATGCTAAAAACACTGAGCGAAAATCCGGAGGCTCTACATCAATGGCATGATTTATCCAAAGTGCATGCTGGGATGCAGGGTGATGTCATTGTTGATACCGCTCTGGAATTTACCGATACCGATATTCAGGCGCCGGCGGAAAAAACATCCCGTTTCCGTTTCCGTTTGATGCAGGGAGGAATCGCTGCAGCTGTCGCCATGGTCGTGGTGTCAGTTGTTAACTTGAATCAGCCGAACCCCCTCGATGTTGAGGTGGCAAAAGCTGTTGTCACAACCGGGCAACCTTCAATTGCAGGCAGTGAGTTGGCGCAACAGCAATTTGAGGCTCAACAGCGTTTGGATTTGTTTTTACGTGAGCATGCAGAGCAGGCTTCTTTTACAACCGGTCATGCTGTAGTGCCGGCGGACTTGGAATGGGTAGAGGCCACGGAATGAAAACGATGAGGCTTATTGGCTGGATTTCACTGTTGATATGGTCAGGACTCAATGGTGTTCAGGCCATGGAATGGCAGCAGCTTGATTTGATGCGTCAAGCCTTTCAAGAACAGAATTATCGTGGAGAATATCTGCATCGTCGAGGTGACGCCTCCAGCCTTTATAACATTGTGCATCGTTATGAACTTGGCAAAAGCACGGAATTGCTGAAGCAACTTGATGGCGACATGGTGGAAGTTCTCCGCGAAGGTGACCGGATTGATTGTTTTTACCCCGAGGGGTCGGAAGATGCGCTCAGTCATGCAGTGCCGGCAGCGCCGTTTTCTCAAGTGAATGCTCTGGATCTGTCCAGAATTGCAATGAATTACAAGGCGGTGAGTTTGGGCATGGCTCGCGTAGCCGGATTGCAGACGCACATTATTGAGTTAGTCGGCGATGGTTGGCGGTACCGGCACCGTCTTTGGTTGGAAACAGAAACTAACCTGTTGTTGCAATCTGAAATCATCGGTTTGGATGGCGAAGTATTGGAGCAGTTCCGGTTTGCCAGAATCGAGTTAGGTGTGGATATTCAGGCCGAAGAATTGGTGCCCAGCTTGATGGATGACCAGAATGCCCGCCAACAAACGGTTTACCGCAATGAACCCGAACCTCCCGTCGAACAAGGCTTTCTGACGCGGTTAACTTGGCTGCCTGAGGGTTACCTGTTGATGCGCAGTTCTCGTAAAGACATGGTTAACGGTTGGATGGAACAACGAACCTATTCAGATGGTTTGGCCAGCTTTTCTATTTTTCTGGAAAAGGACGATAGTCGTAAACAACCGGCTGCGTTGGCTAAAATGGGCGCCACTAACGCATTGATGCAATCAGAGAACGGCCTCTCCGTGACCGTTATTGGCGAAATACCCGTCAGTACCGCCAAAAAAATTGCACAGGGATTGTCTGTTACCGATGCGAGTTTATAAACTCGCATCGCATGGGCAGCATTAAGTCGTAGCTGGCGAGTGCCATGCAACACGTGAAACGCCCGCACTGCAAACTCGCAGGGTACGATTTCATCACACTGAACGTATTTTCTACAACGCGAACAGATGTCCGATTTGCACGCAGGCAGCTGACTGTTGATAATGCCCATGGATTCAACGAGCGTCTTAAGTTAACCATTCAATATGTGTGAAATATCATGATAACCGAAACCGGCGTAGTGGTCGCCACCGAGAATAATGCACTTGTCGTGGAAGTGCTTAAGACATCGGCCTGTCAAAGCTGTAAAGCCAAGCAAGGCTGTGGGCAGGCGGTATTAGCAAATTGGGGTGACGCAGAGCGCCAACAGCAGAATAATCATTTCCAGTTGTCGTACAGTGGTCCGGCGAATGTGGGGGATGTTGTGGAGTTGGGAATGGCTGCCGATACGGTCTCACGTGTCGCGATGCTGGTTTATATGGTCCCGTTGTTATTTTCCTTTATTGGATTGTTTGTGGCGGATCATCTTGGCTTGCATGAAGGGTTTCAAATGCTGGTAATGGCGTTATCGTTTATTGCCGGTTACGTTCTTATTAGTCAGTTTCCCGGCAAAAAAATGTCTGTTTTAGAGCCTCAGATTTTACGATTGTCTTCACACGGTAAAGCCTCTGACTTAATCGCGTCAAGCGCTGCTGAAACGGTGTAAAACCGATGTAAAGCGGCAGCGTGAAGCGGTTTGGCGCCGTACTCTTAGCTCCGATGCGTATGTTTTTGCATGGAGAAATTCAAATGAAGCAGCAATGGTTAAGTGCGGTTTATCTCGCCGCGATGATGTTAGTCAGTACTTTTTCTCAAGCGGTGCAGGTAAATCTGCCGGACTTTACCGAACTGGTTGAGGTCAATGCTCCATCGGTGGTGAAAATCAGCACATTCACCAAAACCGCACAAGCCAAAGGCGGCCAATCTCAGGACGTGCCCGAGCTGTTCCGGTATTTTTTTGGTGATCAACTGCCGGACGATTTTCAATACAACCAACCGCAGCCCAGTCAGGGACTAGGTTCCGGTTTTATTATGTCGGAAGATGGTTATATTCTGACCAATAATCATGTCGTTGACGGCGCTGATGAAGTCAAGGTTCGAATGACCAATGGCGATGAATTTGAAGCTGAAGTGATTGGTACCGATCCGGGCAGTGATGTGGCCCTGATCAAGGTTGACGCCACCGGCTTGCCCGCTGTCAAATTCGGTGACAGCGATGCCGTTAAAGTTGGCGAGTGGGTGCTGGCCATCGGGTCCCCTTTTAATTTTGAATACAGCGTAACCAAGGGCATCGTCAGCGCAAAAGGTCGAGCCTTAGGGGGCAATGATCGGTATGTGCCGTTTCTACAAACGGATGTTCCCATTAACCCGGGTAACTCTGGTGGTCCGCTGTTCAATATGAAAGGCGAAGTCGTGGGAATCAATTCCCAGATTTACACCCGGTCTGGTGGTTTTATGGGGGTGTCCTTCGCCATCCCAATCAATATTGCTTTAAACGTTGCGGAACAGTTGAAAGAGACTGGTACGGTTCAGCGCGGATGGCTGGGTGTGGAAATGTACCCGCCGTTTAATGATGACATTGAGCTGGCCCGCTCCATGGGCTTGGATCGAGCGGACGGTGCCCTGATTGCCCGTGTATTTGATGGTAGTCCCGCTGAACAGGCAGGGATTCAGGCTGATGATGTATTAATTGAATTCAATGGTAAAGAAGTGCGCCGTTCTTCTGATTTACCGCCATTGGTCGGAGTCGTTCATCCAGGTGACAAAGTTCCGGTAAAAGTAATTCGTAATGGCAAGACGATAAAGCTGACTGTCGCTATTGGTGTGTTGGATGAAGACTCAATCGTGGCTTCGGATACCACCCAGCCTAAAGCGGATAATCCGCTGAATATTATTGTCAGTGACGTGGGGTCTCGAAACGGCGTTCAGGTTGATCAGCTGTTGGATGGGCCGGCGAAGAGCGCAGGTATGAGACAGGGCGATATCATTACCATGATGCGTAACGAATTTGTGCGCGATAAAAGTGATTTTGATCGCATAGTGTCCGAATTGCCCGAGAATGGCGCCGTGGCGGTGCGCATTCTACGGGGGGACAATATCGTCTATCTGGCTATTCCTATTCGTTAACTGAGGGCGGTTGTCAGCCCCTTTGTGGGTGCTGACAACCTCGACCTGATCACTTCGCTGACATTTCCTATTCTTTGCAGTAAAACAGGCGCTTTGCGCCCGGTTCCGGATAGTGTTCGCTGCGCAAATAGTTTAAACTCGCGGCCCCATTTTTTAGCAAGTGAAGTTGATACGTGAGCAGCGACTTATCTCATATCCGCAATTTTTCCATTATTGCCCATATCGATCATGGTAAATCTACCTTGGCCGATCGCTTTATTCAGCATTGTGGAGGTCTGGCCGATCGTGAAATGGCCGCCCAAGTACTGGATTCTATGGATCTAGAGCGTGAGCGAGGCATTACCATTAAGGCGCAGAGCGTAACGTTGAACTATCTGGCCAAAGATGGAAAAACCTATCAATTTAACTTCATTGACACCCCTGGGCACGTCGACTTCGCCTATGAGGTTTCCCGTTCATTATCTGCCTGCGAGGGGGCATTGTTAGTTGTGGATGCCGCTCAGGGTGTTGAAGCACAATCGGTTGCCAACTGCTACACCGCGATTGAACAGGGGTTGGAAGTGATTCCAATTCTGAACAAGATGGACTTACCGCAAGCCGAACCCGAGCGGGTTGCTGCAGAAATTGAAGAAATTATCGGTATCGAAGCACACGATGCTGTTCGTGCTTCCGCAAAGAGTGGCATTGGTATTGAAGATGCTCTGGAAGAGATTGTCCGCTCGGTACCCCCTCCGGTTGGCGATTTAAACGGCAAGTTGCAGGCGCTTATTATCGATTCATGGTTTGACAACTACCTGGGCATTGTTTCATTGGTTCGGGTTAAAAACGGCACCTTGCGTAAAGGTGACAAGATTATGGTTAAAAGTACTGGTCGCAGCCATGTGGTGGATCGACTGGGTATTTTTACGCCGAAGATGACAGAAACTAAAGAACTTAAAGCCGGTGAAGTTGGCTTTATCTGCGCGTCCATCAAAGAAATTAAAGGCGCGCCTGTGGGCGACACCATTACTCATGCGACGACACCTGAGGTCGAGCAATTGCCGGGCTTCAAGAAAGTGAAACCACAGGTTTATGCTGGCCTGTTTCCCGTTAGTTCCGATGACTATGAAGACTTCCGGGACGCGCTGGAAAAACTGTCGCTTAACGATGCGTCTTTATTCTACGAACCTGAAAGTTCAGATGCTCTAGGGTTTGGCTTCCGCTGTGGCTTTCTTGGCATGCTGCACATGGAAATCATCCAGGAGCGACTCGAACGGGAATACGATCTCGACCTTATTACTACAGCGCCAACGGTGGTTTATGAAATACTGAAGACCGATGGCACTGTTCTGTATGTCGATAACCCGTCAAAGTTACCGGCTGTTAATAATATTCAGGAATTCCGTGAGCCGATTGTCCGTGCCAATATCCTGGTACCTCAGGATTATGTCGGTAACGTGATTACGTTGTGTATTGAAAAACGGGGCATCCAGAAAGACATGCAATACGTCGGTGGTCAGGTTTCGTTAACATACGACCTGCCAATGGCTGAAGTTGTATTGGATTTCTTTGACCGTTTGAAATCTGTCAGTCGTGGCTTTGCGTCTCTTGATTTTTCTTTTGACCGTTTTGAAGAAGCTCGGCTGACTCGCCTGGACGTGCTTGTCAATGGTGATCGTGTTGATGCCTTGGCTATCATCATGCACTCGGATTTGATTCAACGTCGGGGTCGCAGCTTATGTGAAAAAATGAAAGAGCTGATTCCAAGACAAATGTTCGATGTCGCCATTCAGGCGGCAGTTGGTAACAATGTGGTCGCCCGTACCACCGTAAAGGCTCTGCGCAAGAACGTAACGGCAAAATGTTACGGTGGTGATGTTTCGCGTAAGAAGAAACTGTTGCAGAAGCAGAAAGAAGGTAAAAAGCGCATGAAACAGGTTGGTTCTGTTTCGATCCCTCAAGATGCGTTTTTGGCTGTATTAAAAGTCGATAACTAGTCTTTGCGTTATCGTGTAAAGAAATCGGTTGCGATTGGTATAAATGACCTAGAGCACTCGGGGCAGGTTAAATAGTCTGGAATGATAGGTTGAAACGCGCAATTGGCGCGAAACGATAGGGAGTCAGGATGAGTTTATATTTTTTATCAGCATTGGTTTTATTGTTGGGAACAGTGCTTACGGTACTTGTGTTCAAAAGCTACCGAGAGCGATTGCTGAGCATTGAATCAAATACTGGTTTGAATATGGATTTGTTGAAGTCTGTGTTTCAATCGACTCCCCTGGAGAAGGGCTTGGGCTATGGCTTGGTGGCCGGGATAGGGTATCTGATCTATCAGATTATCAGCCAAGGGTTCGACTTTGCGCTACTGATGATCGGTGCAACGGTGTTTACAGGCATCATCTGGCTAGTTGACCGGCTTTTAACCAAGAAAGCGAGAGCAGGGGTTTTACAACGGGCTGTTGCTGAAGTTCCTGATTTTGACGAAAAGACCGATACGGCGACTTTGGAGCCCGGTTTGATCGAAAACAGTCGGGCGTTTTTTCCAATTCTTGTTTTCGTGTTTCTATTGAGAAGTTTTTTGGTTGAACCTTTTCAGATCCCCAGTGGATCGATGAAACCGACACTGGAAATCAGTGATTTTATTCTGGTTAACCGATTTGCTTACGGCATTCGTATGCCAATCACCAACAATATCATCATTCCGGTCGCGCAACCTGAACGGGGCGATGTCATTGTGTTTAAGCCGCCTCACGAACCCGACAAGAACTTCATAAAGCGGGTTGTTGGTGTTCCGGGTGATCTGGTTCAGTTTGATTACAGCCGTAGCATCTTGCGGATAAATGGTAAGGTCGTTGCGGCAGATTACATAAACGCCGCGGCAGATGATGATGGGCAGTACAAGCTGTTTACAGAGCATCTGGATGGGCGAGAGCATCTAATCTATCAAAACGCCTATATTGGTGCTGGCAGTCGACCAAAAGGGTGGATTCCACTTGAGGGCGTTGTAATTCCGGAAGGCAAATTTATTGCCATGGGAGATAACCGCGATAATAGCTACGACAGCCGCTACTGGGGTTTTGTTGACGAAAATGCCATTCTGGGCGAAGCTTTCGTGATATGGATGCATTGGGAAGGGTTTTACCCGAGTTTCTCCCGTGCAGGTCGAATCCAATAATGATTAAAATAGGTACATTATGAAAAGTTTACGACGCCAACAGGGGCTTTCACTTATCGGAGTGGCTCTGCTCGCTTTTCTCGTTATCTTTTTCGGTTTGTTAACCGTCAAGATGTCCGGACGTTATTACGACCACTACACATTGGACAAAATGATTAAAACCTCACTGGAGGGGCAAACCAGTTCACGGTTTTCGGAGATTGACTTCAAAGACCGATTGCAGAAGAACATGGATATCAATCAGATTCAGATGAATCTGAAGACAGATCTAAAAATTGATAAGCGGAAAGATCCCATTACTATCGTTTTAGAGTATGAAAAACGGGTACATTTGTTCGGTAATGTTGATGTGGTCATGATGTTTCATGAAGATTATGAGTTATAACGTTGGCTTCTAAGTATTTTCGGTTAATTGCCAGTATCGGCTATCAGTTCAAAGATGAGGGTTTGTTGGAGCAGGCCCTTTCACATCGCAGTTTTTCCCGTAAGAACAACGAGCGGCTTGAGTTTCTGGGTGATGCTATTTTGAATTGCACGATCGCTCAGGCCCTGTTCGAGCAATTTCCTAATGCAAAAGAAGGACAGATGTCTCGGCTGCGAGCACACTTGGTGAAGGGTGATACTCTCGCTGAAATCGGTCGAGAGTTCAATCTTGGTGATTTTCTCAAGTTAGGCAGTGGTGAATTAAAAAGTGGTGGCTTTCGGCGAGACAGCATTTTAGCAGATGCGGTTGAGGCCATTATAGGCGCGGTCAGTATTGACGCTGATCTGGCCACGTCACAACGGGTATTGTTGGGCTGGTATGAGCAGCGTCTGCAAAACCTGGATCTGAAAGAAAATATCAAAGATTCCAAAACCCGGCTGCAGGAATTTTTGCAGGCAAGGCGCTTGCCGTTGCCGGACTATCAGGTAACTGAAATCTCCGGCGAAGCGCATCAACAACAATTTACCGTTCATTGCAGCGTAGAGTCCAAAGACCAGCCCTTCGAGGGCATTGGTAGCAGTCGACGTATGGCTGAACAAGAAGCTGCACACGCAGCATTAAAAGCATTAGGCGAAAAACATGACTGAACATTTCTCAATTGATACCCAATGTGGCTTCGTAGCTATCGTTGGTCGCCCTAATGTTGGTAAGTCAACGTTGATGAATCATATTCTCGGGCAAAAGATATCGATCACCTCACGCAAGCCTCAGACCACGCGGCATCAAATAATGGGTATCTGGACGGAAGATAAAACACAGATGGTTTTTGTGGATACGCCTGGAATGCACCGAGGCCAGGAAAAGGCGATTAATCGAGTAATGAACAAGGCAGCAGACAATGCTCTTGCCGATGTTGACGCAGTTTTAATGGTGGTAGACCGGACCGTATGGACAGACGAAGACCAATGGGTACTCGACAAACTCAAACGTGTTAAGGCGCCGGTTATTCTGGTTATCAACAAAGTGGATCACCTGGATAATAAGCAATCGTTGTTGCCTCATATTGAACAGGTCAGCGAGAAGTTCACTTTCAAGGATGTCATTCCAGTCTCTGCGCTGCAGGGGCATAACTTGGACACATTGTTGGCTGTATTGACGGCTGCTATGCCAAAAGGTCTGTTTCATTTCCCAGAAGATCAAATCACCGATAAAAGTCAGCGGTTTATGGCTGCCGAAATTATTCGTGAAAAAATTATGCGCCAGCTGGGTGCGGAACTGCCTTACTCGACGGCCGTGGAAATCGAGCAGTTCAAGTTTGAAGACAGAATATTGCATATTCATGGTCTGATCCTTGTTGAACGGTCTGGTCAGAAGCGGATTGTGATTGGTGACAAGGGTGCCCGTATTAAAAAAGTTGGCCAGGAAGCAAGAATCGATATGGAAAACCTTTTTGAAGCCAAGGTCATGTTGAACCTCTGGGTGAAAGTGAAAGGCGGTTGGGCAGACGATGATCGAGCGTTAAAAAGCCTGGGCTATTTCGACGACTGATTATGAGGTTGGCGGCTCGGGCAGAATCTGTCAGTGGGTTTCTCATCTACGCAACGCCCATCGGCGAGCACCATTTTTCGTGTGTTTTTTTCACGGCTGAAAAGGGTAAGATCCATTGCTTATTGAAAACACAGCCGCCCGAGTTTGCCCGTCAGTTTGAGCTAAAGATTAAACCCAGCAAAACTGGGTATGTCGCCAGTGGGTTCCGATACCAACAGCCTCTGTTGATTTCGCAACCCAGAGAATCCTACTTCACACTCTATATCAATGAGTTGATCTACCAGCTATTGCCTGTCGATATTGCGGACCGAAGCTTGTTCGGATGCTATATCAGTACTCTGATGCAGCTTTCCTTACCACACAAGACTCAGGCTGTTATGCGCTTCTTTGAAATGAGACTGTTGGATTGTTTAGGTCTGGGAATCGATTATCAACACGATGCGGAAGGGCAAGTTCTGATAGAGACTCAACCCTATTCTTTTCAGCCGGGCGGGGGCTTTGTCGTTGACAATCGTGGCCGCTATCTTGGCCATCAGATCGTTGCTGCAGGGCAACTAAACCATCTGGTTAAGGGGGCGCTTTCTGTGGCGCGGGAGACATTGTTAAATCAGTTGCTGTTTGCAACGGAAGGTCAGACGATTCGGACTCGTTATTGGCCTTTACCGCAGCAACGCCAGGAGACTCCGTTAACTGTTACCGAAAATTCGAGGGATAACCGATGAAAGGTATTGGAACAGACATAGTACAGATTTCCAGAATTCAGGCATCTTTTGACAAGCAAGGCGAGCGCTTTGTAACCCGGGTACTGTCGGCGTCGGAACAGGCTGTTTTTGCGAAACGAGGCTATTCAATGGCGTTTCTGGCCAATCGCTTTGCCGCAAAGGAAGCTATTGCTAAAGCCCTGGGTACTGGCATTGCTAAAGGCGTGACCTTTGCTGATATTCAGATCATCCCGGGACCAACGGGTGAGCCACAAGTCACGTTAAGCAACGTCGCGCTGACACGATTACACGAGCTTGGAGCCAAAGAAGTCAAAGTAACGCTCAGCGACGAACAGGATTATGCCGTCGCATTCGCTGTTCTGTTATAGTCCGAGAAGCAGTCTGCAAGTTAGTGTCATGGCTAGGAAGTTCGTATTGTGTCAGAGCTCATGGGAAGCGGTAGTACAAGGCGGTTTTGGTAGAGAATATCGAGATCTTTTCAAGAAGTGCAAAGCCTTAATAATATATTCCTTTAGTCCTCTTCGGGCGCGACATTCCAGGTGTCTGGCGTCGCTCTGTCTCTTGCCAATGGAATAACCATTGACCACGCGATACGCTTGGCTGTAGAGCTTGAAAAGCACGCATGAATAGCACGTATGAACACATGTGAACTTCTGACTCAGGACACTCGGCTTAAACCTTAACGGACTTATTTTTATTTTTAATTTGATAGGCGTAAACCTTAACGGCCTGTTCAAAATTGCGGTCGATGTTGTTTTCAGCTGACCAGTGCTGCACGTTTTCAATCTCGTCATTTAAGATAAACAACGCATCCTCCAGCATCGAATAGAAGCCTTGTTTTAACAGCGACTCTGTATGCATGGCGGTAACCCTCAGGCGCGGAACGCCGCAGTAGTGCGTCGCGCCATGGAGTCTATGCACCAGTTCCAGCAGCGCTTTATAGTCCCCTTGTTGGTACAGTTGGTTGATCTGTTGCTGATCCTTAGCCAGCGTGTCAATGAGCATGCTGAACATATCTTTAGCGAGGCTTAGTTTGCCATTCGCTTTTTCCAGACCACTGACCAGATCGACCGTCGGTAATTCAGATAATTGTTGGGCATCCAATTCTGGGGCCGGTTCATTTGCTTCAGCCGAGGATTCGAACTTGTGTTCGGAGGACTGCAGCGTCGCGCCAGTCCATTTAAACAGCGTTCGCTGTAGCTGGTCTTCATCAATGGGCTTAGCAAGATAGTCATCCATGCCAGCATCCAGCATCGCTTCACGTTCATCAGCCAAAGCGTGCGCGGTAAGGGCGATGATCGGGACGTGGCGATTGCTGGCTTCAGTCCGTCGGATATGTCGGGTGGCCGTCAGACCGTCCATGTTCGGCATTTGAATATCCATAAAGATAAGGTCAAACTGTTCTCGTTGGGCCATGTTGACGGCTTCTTCGCCCCCAGAAGCACCCTTGACGACCACACCCAGTGAATCAAGTAAAGTAACGATGAGCTTCAGATTGGCTGGATTGTCGTCCACCGCAAGTACATTAATGGTGGATTTCATATGCCCCAGGCGTAACTCTCCGCGTTGAGTCGAATAATCACCCTCCGGTTCAATGATACGGATGAGGGCTTGGTAGAGTTCTGCTGAGCGGATCGGCTTCGTCAGGTAAAAATGGGCTCCCTGTTCGAGCATGCGAGCGTTGATATCCTCGTCACTGGAGTTGGAAATGACCAGCGTCGGGCATTCCAAATCACGATCGATTGTCAGCAGGGTACGGTACAGTTCATCACTTCGTTGTTGGCCATCAACATCCATAACAGCGAGCTGCGGGCGCGGTTCCGGGTTGGTTTTTAAGTGCTCTGCCAATTGCGCGGCCGAGTCAAACTCGATGACTCGGGCTCCCCAGCCTTCAATTTGATGGCGAACCGACAAACGCGTCATCTCACGGTATTCAATAATCGCGACAGTATGATTTTCCAGGCCCTTCAACTTAGGCGGTTGTTGTACGGCAGGCGCGACCTCAGCACGAATGTTAAACCAGAACGTGGATCCTTCACCTTTTTTGCTTTCCAGGCCAATATCGCCGCCCATCTGTTCAACCAGACGCTTGGAAATGACCAGTCCGAGCCCTGTACCGCCAAATTCGCGAGCTGTCGAGGAATCCGCTTGAGAAAAGGCCTGAAAGAGAGCTTTTTGTTGGGTTTTGCTCAGTCCAATTCCGGTGTCAGTCACACTGACCCGGACGGTAACTTTGTTCCCCTGCTGCTGTTCGATCATGGTTCGGATGACCACACTGCCTTCGCTGGTAAACTTAATCGCATTGCTGATCAGGTTAGTCAGTACCTGCTTCAGTCGCAGCGGATCGAAAATCAGCTGTTCCGGGACATCGGCAAAAAATAAGGAAACAACTTCCAGGTTTTTGGCTGACGATGCTGGGTCCAGCATGGTCAGGACTTCTTCAATGACTTCGCGTAAGTTAGTGCTGCGATTATCGAGCATCAATTTTCCAGCTTCTATTTTGCAGAAATCCAACACATCGTTGATGATCGTCAGTAATACCTGAGAAGAGGACATGATGGTACCTACATAGTCTTCTTGTTTGCGCGTCAAATTAGATCGTCCCAATAGCCGGGCAAAACCAATAATGCCATTCAAGGGTGTACGGATTTCATGGCTCATGTTGGCGAGAAACTCTGTTTTAACCTGGTTTGCCGTTTGCGCTTCGCGACGAGCCATATCCAGTTCAATGTTCTGGATTTCGATTGTCTCCAGCGTTTCACGCAGGTCCAGAGTGGCCTGTTCGACGCTGTTCTGCATATCGTTGTAAGCATCTTTGATGGTTTCGGCCATTGCGTTAATGCCGACTTCAAGAGCCCGCAATTCACCTTTTGATTTAACAGGCACGCGGGATTCAAGATTTCCTTCTCGTATTTCCACGACCGTCCGTATCATGTTTTGTACGGGATTAATGATCTCTCGATTCAAATACAAAGCGACACCGCTGATGATGAGCAGTGAGACCATGAGCAGAGCGATGTTGCGTAAGATTGACTGATAATGGCATAACTTGGTGTTGGCGTAGTCAAATTCGACTTCCACCCAGGCGATAGGGCGGGGAGACGGCAGTCTGGATTGCAGATCATCTGGTGAAAAAATCGGCACCAGATAGCGATAGCTTAAATCACTTCGGTAAACCCGTGTCTCACGGGTGTCACTGATCGAAATTGGGTAAGATGGCCCCAGTGGATTTGGACCATGCAAAGACCATTCGCTGGCAGAAGCCGTAAACAATCGTATTGAGCGGGCATCAGGCTCATTCAGGGTGCGGCGAATTAACGCATCCAGTAACGGTTCCTGCACGGCGGCGACTGGGCTGGACAATGTATCCGCGAGTCGATTGGCAACGGCTTCTGTTCGCTGCTCAAAAGCAGCTGTCTGGTTGTCTATATCAATTTTGGTAAACCAGCTTACGGCCAATAGTCCGAGAATCAGTGCTGGGATAAGCGAGATATAAAGCAGTCGATTTTGTAAGCCAATTGAGTTCATACGAAGCCTGTTTGCCTTCTTGAAAGCCGTCTAATAAAGATCAGCGTTACAGCGGCGAGTAGTAATTAGTTTTTTGAGTTTGCCTGATCTGCATTATGACGCAAAAGGTCGGATTTTTGTCGAAAAACTGAGGATTCCGATGAACAGATTCGCTGAATGGAAGTCTAATCAGTCATATATATCGTCATACTCTAAATAAAACTTTTTATAAACGAACGTTATTATTTCTGACAGTTATAAGAAGGTACAATGGCGGTCATTGAGAATTCTGGAGACATTATGAGTGAATTTCCTACCGTTGAGGATTTTATTGGTCACACGCCTTTGGTTCGTTTACAACGAATCAATCCAAATCCCAGCAACACGGTGCTATTGAAACTGGAAGGTAACAATCCCGCGGGGTCGGTTAAGGACAGGCCCGCATTGAACATGATATTGCAGGCTGAGCGGCGAGGCGATATCAAACCCGGAGACACCTTGATTGAGGCGACCAGCGGTAATACTGGGATTGCGTTGGCCATGGCCGCGGCAATAAAGGGTTACAAAATGACGTTGATCATGCCTTCGAATCTGTCTGAAGAGCGCCGAGCCAGTATGCGCGCCTACGGCGCTGACATCATCTCGGTAACGCCGGATCAGGGTATGGAATACGCTCGGGATCTGGCTTTATCGATGCAGGCGTCCGGGCAAGGCAAGGTGTTGGACCAATTCAGTAATCCAGATAACCCGGAAGCTCACTACCTGACCACTGGCCCGGAAATTTGGCAGGACTCGCACGGGAAAGTGACGCATTTTGTTTCAGCGATGGGTACAACCGGCACCATTATGGGGTGTTCGCGTTATCTGAAGGAGCAAAACCCAGACGTACAGATCGTTGGGTTGCAGCCAACTGAGGGCTCTCAGATACCCGGAATTCGACGCTGGCCTAAAGCCTATATGCCAAGCATTTTTGACGAGGCTCGGGTCGATTCTGTTATCGATATGGATCAGAGTACTGCTGAGCTGACCATGAAACGCTTAGCCACCGAAGAAGGTATCTTCGCCGGTGTCAGTTCGGGCGGCTCAGTAGCGGGTGCTCTATTGCTTTCTGAACAGGTGAATAACGCGGTTATTGTAGCGATTGTGTGCGACCGGGGTGATCGTTATTTATCGACTGGGGTGTATAACAGCTGATGCGCCGTAACTCACCAAAGTCGAATAAGGCAGCGAAAATTCCGTCGACAGTCGATCTTAAGATTACCCGATTCAGTCATGATGGTCGTGGTATCGGACATATCGATGGACGGGTTGTCATGGTATCGGGCGCCGTCCCAGGTGAACAATGTACGGTGGCGCTGGAGCAGGGCAATTCAAAGCTGTGGCAGGGGCGTGCTGTTAAAATCAGCCACAATAGCGAGTACCGTAGTGAACCTCTGTGTCGTTTGTATGGCCAATGTGGTGGGTGTCAGCAACAACATCTGTCGCATGCGACTCAAATAAGTTTGAAAGAACAGACCATTCGTGACCAAATGAGTCGACAGCAACTCATCGTTCCGGAACTGGAACCAGCCTTACGCTCTGAACCCTATGGTTATCGTCATCGTGCGCGCTTTCATCTGTCCAGGTCCGGCCAAATTGGGTTTCATGCCTGGAAAGGTCATGAAGTCGTGCCGGTTCAGGACTGTCCGGTTCTGATCGAACCTGTGCAGTTGGCCTTGAATGCACTTGCTGCCAAGGCTCCGGTAAAGGGCGTGAAGCAAGTTGAGCTGGTTGTTGATGATTATGATCAGATCGGTTTGGCGGTCATAGAGGCGACTGCAGTGGCGAAGCAGGCTGTTGAAGCCTGGGCGCGTGAACAGGGGTGGGCAGTAGAGCAACCTCTATCGTATCGGTCAGGGGCTCATCAGGTTACTGCGGCGCCCGGAGAATTTACTCAAGTCAATCGATCCATTAATGACCGGATGATCGTTCAAATAGCCCAATGGCTAAGACTAACGTCGAATGATCGTTTAGTGGATCTGTTCTGCGGTAATGGCAATATCAGTCTAGCCTTGTCGGATAAGGTACAAAGCGTTTTTGGCGTTGAATCCAGCGTCAGTGCAATACAGCAGGCAAACAATGCAAAGGGTAGCGAGACTCAGGCACGTTTCGTCGTCGAAAACCTGTTTACAACGCCTTTACAAGATATCGCCGGATTAACGGAATTCAACGCAAACGTTGTGATACTGGACCCTCCCAGGGCCGGGGCTGAAGCTGTTTGCCAAACCATGGATGCCATCGTGGGTGCAGAGCGTCTATTGTATGTGTCTTGTGACCCAGCAACGATGGCGCGCGATTTAAAACATCTGATAAATCAACATTGGCACTTGAGAAAAGTGGGTTTGATCGATATGTTTCCCCAAACGCGTCATATTGAAACGATGGCGCTGCTGGAAAAGTAACCAAAGAGAAGAGATCCGTGAAAGTACGTGAAGATCAACCTGTCTTTAGCGACGGAACAGTCGACCTGGAAGCCTGGTTGGCGAGAGTTGAAAGCAAAACAGCGATTGTGGACGAAGAAGAGTTGCTTCGGGCTTGTCGCATTGCGCGTACCGCTGAACAAGAAGCAGATCACCGGGCGAATGAATGGGGTGAAAACACGTCTGCCTTCAAAACCGGATTGGAAATGGCCGAAATTCTGGCTGATCTCGGCCTGGATCAGGATGCTCTGGTTGCCGCTGTACTTTACCGGACGGTGCGTGAAGAAGAATTGGATGTCGAGACAGTTAAAGACCAATTCGGACCGAAGGTTGCCAACCTGATCAGTGGCGTTATGCGTATGGCCGCCATCCATCATCAGCAGAAATCCACAAAAGTCAGTGTCTTTGGTCAAAATGAGACCCAGGGCGAGGCGGTTCGTAAGATGTTGGTCGCCATGATCGACGACGTGCGGGTTGCCTTAATCAAATTGGCGGAACGGACTTGCGCTATCCGGGCAGTAAAAAAAGCACCGGCCGCGCGGCGTTATAAAGTAGCCCGTGAAGTGTTTGATATCTATGCGCCATTGGCACACCGCCTTGGTGTAGGACACCTGAAATGGGAGTTAGAAGATCTCGCGTTCCGCTACATTGAACCGCAGGACTACAAAAAAATAGCCAAACTGTTGGATGAAAAACGACTGGATCGCCAAGAGTATATTCAGAAAGTTCAGAGTTTGATTTCGCATGAAATTGAAGAAGCCGGGATAACCGCGCAAATTCAGGGCCGTGCTAAACATATCTATTCCATCTGGCGGAAGATGAAGCGTAAAAATATTACCTTCAGTCAGGTTTACGATATTCGGGCCTTTCGGATTTTGGTTCCTCAAGTACGTGACTGTTATTCCGTGTTAGGTATCGTGCATTCTTTGTGGCGTCATATTCCCCGCGAGTTTGATGACTACATTGCCTCGCCCAAACAGAACGGATATCGCTCATTGCATACCGCCGTCATCGGACCGGAAGGTAAGGTTGTTGAAATTCAGATTCGTACGCAGGAAATGCATGACGATGCCGAACTGGGTGTTTGTGCTCATTGGCTTTATAAGGGAACCGACGCGAAAAAAGCGTCTCAGTCTCGCGGCTATGAAGAGAAGGTATCCTGGTTGCGGCAAGTGCTGGAATGGCACGACGAGCTTGGTGGCATTGACGAAATGGTGGAAGAGCTGGGTGTCGATGTTACGGTTGATCGTATATACGTTTTAACGCCGGATGGTCACGTTGTGGATCTGGCTTCTGACGCCACCCCAATTGATTTCGCTTATAAGGTTCACACCGACATAGGTCACCGGTGTCGTGGCGCTAAAGTAAATGGTCGCATTGTGCCATTAAATACGGCGCTCAAAATAGGTGATCAGGTTGAAATTATGACCGGCAGCGATCCGAGCCCGAGCCGAGATTGGTTAAACACCGATCTCGGTTATGTGAAATCGTCTCGTGCCCGGGCAAAAATTAAGCATTGGTTCAAATCTCAGGATTGGGATATCAACGTCCGAGATGGACGGGAAATGCTGTTGCGTGAATTGCGGCGCTTTAATATCGCCAATGTCGATATGAAACAATTGGCACAGTCTGTCAATTTTAATGACGAAGACAATATGTTCGCAGCATTGGGTGCGGGTGATATTCGATTGATGCACGTCGTACACCACGCTGAAGATATAGCCAATCCGCCGAAAGAAAAACAGATTCAGTTTAAGGAAGCCAAGCAGCAGAATCACACCAGTGATCTGGTTATTCAGGGCGTCGGTAATTTGCTCACGACCATCGCTAATTGCTGCAAACCCGTGCCGGGCGACCCAGTTGTCGGGTTTATCACCGTGGGTCGTGGCGTGTCAATTCATCGAGACGATTGTGTAAATTTGCTACAGCTGAAGTCAAAGGAACCGGAACGAATCATCGATGTATCCTGGGGTGGTCAGGTCCGAACAACCTATCCGGTGGAGTTGCTGATATTAGCTTACGACCGAACCGGGTTGTTAAAAGATTTGATGACTGTGTTGGCGAATATTGGTGTCAATATTATCGGTATGAATACAGCCTCCAACAAATCGAATAATTCTGCTGAAATGACAATCACCGTCGAAGTTGAAGACTTGCAATCGTTGAGTCGCATCATGGCGCTGTTGTCCAAGGTGCCGAACGTGGCGGATGTGCGTCGGGTCTATACCAAGAGTGTTCACTAGAAATGACGCGGCGTTATACCTTTGCAGATCTGACGTACCTGATGTCCCGATTGCGAGACCCGGTAGATGGTTGCCCTTGGGACATTAAGCAAGACTATCGTTCAATTGTTCCGCACACACTGGAAGAAGTGTACGAGGTTATAGATACCATAGAGCGTGAAGATTTTGCACACTTATCGGAAGAATTGGGCGACCTGTTGTTCCAGGTTGTGTTCTACGCGCAGATCGCAAAGGATGATAATAAGTTTACTCTCGACGATGTTGTTCATGGCCTGGTCGCTAAGCTTATATACCGTCATCCTCATGTCTTTCCTGAGGGGGTTCTGGAAGATCGATGGCAACATCAAAGACCAAGTGATGCCCAGATCAACCAACAGTGGGATGCATTGAAAGCCAAGGAAAAAAATACGCTGAGCAAGTCCGTTTTACACGATGTGCCCAAATCGTTGCCAGGATTATTAAGGGCAAAAAAACTACAGGGTAAAGCCGCGAAAGTGGGTTTTGACTGGCCGGATATTGATCAAGTAATCGATAAGGTACATGAAGAACTCGATGAGTTGAAAGACGCCATAAAAAGTGGTCGTCAACGTGACGTTGAAGATGAGCTGGGAGACTTGCTTTTTGTGCTGGCCAATATTGCCCGTCATACCGGAGTCGACCCGGAACAGGCCGTTCGTTCGACCAACTCCAAATTTGAATCGCGCTTTGGTTATGTCGAAAAATGTGTCCTTCACAGTGGAAAACCCTGGCAAGAATTTACGTTGGCCGAGCTCGATCAATTCTGGTTGCAAGCGAAAAGGAAAGAGCGTGAATGAGTTGGGTGATAAGAGATTATCGCAAGGAAGACTTGCATGGTTGTGTGCAGGTTTTGGAGTCAAATCTGCCAGACTATTTTGCAGAACACGAACGTGATGAATTCATTGATGATCTGCAATCGCGAGAACGTCTGTCTGAAGACAAACAGTGGCCATATTTTGTTCTGGCCTCCGGTTCTCGAATATTGGGTTGTGCAGGGTATTGTGTCGATCAACAATACACTGCTACCTTGATCTGGGGAATGGTGACTCGAGAAGCTCATGGCCAGGGCTTGGGGCAGGCTTTACTCAATTACCGAATTCTTCATATGTTGGGCAAGGTGCGTAAAGTAGCTTTAGACACCACGCCACGCTCTTTTGGTTTTTATCAGAAACAGGGTTTCGTAAGAACCGGCTTTGTCGAGAATGGCTATGGTGAAGGCCTGGATAAAATCCTGGCCCAGTTGGATTTAACGGTCAAATGACCGTCAGATCAGATGAGAAACTATTTCTGACAACATTCCACAATCAGCGAACCTATTGAATAGCCCGCACCAAAAGAACAAATCAAGCCAATTTCACCCGGTTTGAAGTCTTTGTGGTAGAGACTGAACGCGATAATAGAACCCGCTGAAGCAGTGTTGCCGTAACGATCCAGCACCACAGGTGCTTCGTCTGCTGTGGCGTTACGTCCCAGCAGTTTCTTGGCAATCAATAAATTCATGTTGATATTCGCCTGATGTAACCACCAACGACGGACCACGCCGTTGTCGAGACCGAGTTCGGCAAGATGACTCGTCATATGCTCAGCGGCCATTGGGCAAACTTCTTTGAAAACTTTTCGACCTTCCTGGTGAAACAGATTGTTTACGCCAAACGCTTCAACATCGGCCGCGCGAGCCAAGTGACCAAAATTTGAACGAATATTGTTGGAGTAGCTGGTCACCGCTTTTGTCCCCAGTATTTTAAAATATTGGTCGCTTTGCACATTCGCTTCATCTTCAATAACCATGGCTGTGGCGACATCACCGAAAATGAAATGGCTGTCCCGGTCGGCATAATTCAACTGCGGCGTCACCAGTTCAGGGTTAATGACCAGCACTGCTCTTGCCGTTCCAGAACGAATCATTTCATATGCCCGCTGCAAGGCAAAAGTTGCCGCTGAACAGGCAACTAACATGTCAAATCCGAAGCCGACAATGCCCAACGCATGCTGCACTTCAATAGCAATTGCAGGATAGGCTCTTTGCGTATATGCACAACTGACGATGACCGCGTCTATTTGATCGGAGGATTTACCTGCGTCGTCCAAAGCCAGCTTTGCCGCGGCTACGGCCATTTCGGCCTGTTGTGATATGTCGTTGTCACTGCGCTCCGGGATATTTGGGCGCATACGATTCAGATCGAGAATGCCTTCCTTTTCAAAGACAAAACGATGTTTGATTCCACTGGCTTTTTCAATAAAAGCCGCATCGGATTTAGCCAGCGGTTCGAGCAGCCCATCCGCAATGGCGTCCGCATTTTCTTCATTGAAACGGTCGGCATTCCTGTTTAATACGTCGACTAATTCTTCATTGCTGACGGAATAAGGGGGATTCCAGACTCCAGAACCACTGATAACTACGTTAGGGAAGTGCGACATCTAAATTATCTCTGTTTAGTTTTTTATTAATGCAGTGTAACAAAGCACGGAAAAGGTGCATTAAAAAATCCAATCGATTTTTAATCGTAACTGGCGAATCGCAGACCTATTCGTTATGCTTTAGATGTCTATAGCAAGCCTGTGAGTACTTATGAAGCATCATTTTTCGCTTACTTTTAAAGTAGCCGAGCGTCAAGCAGTCGATGTTGATGAAGTTGCCAGTCAACTCTCCGGTAGTGATTTTCATGTCGAACCCGGCCCATTATCCGGGACCGAATTCAGTGTGCACTTTGAACGTGAAGGTGACCACGCCGCAGACCTGTTAAGTTACGCACGTGAGCAGGTTTTAAATGCCGTGCCTAATGCTGAGCTTGTATCTATGGATATGTCTGAAGAGCCCCCAATGAATGGCGCTGTCGACGATATAACCAAGCTTGTGATTCGTGCCTGTCAGGTTTTTGAGGATCCTGAGTTGGCGCATGCCTGGCTTAATCGGCCACAGGAGTTGTTGAATGGAACAGTTCCCAAGTTATTGATGGCCAGTGCAGAAGGTCGTACCCGGGTATCGCGGGTGTTGACCACGCTTGAATCTAAAAAAGAATAGTCAAATTTGAGTTGTAAAGGCGCTTGGTTTTTCGACCGGCGTTTTTACCCCCGTCACATAGGTATTCGATAAATCGTATTCTTCCAGCCAAGCCGCACAGTTTTTAAGCCGACAACATCTGTGCCATCGAATAGCATCTTTTTACTTTACATTCGTTATTAATTTCCGATAGTAGTGTTTGCCATTCCCTCGTCTGCGCGATTGTCAGTTTAACGATCATTCAGCGTATTCTGCCAACCCCGGAACCACTAAATGGGGGATATGCATGACAAAAAAATAAAAATAAGAGAGAAGTCCGATGATTATTTTATACGCGATCCCCGTATTTATGTTGTTGATCGTCCTCGAAGCACTCGTGGACTGGCGTAAAGCAACTGGATATTACCGTTTCAATGATGCAGTTGGCAGCCTCAGTACCGGGATGCTTAACCGGACCATGGACTTCGTGACACTCTATGTCAATTGGGCCGCCTACAGTACCTTGTTTGCTTATTTCTCATTTTTTCAGTTGGAGCAATCGGCCATTATTTGGGTTGTGGCTTTTATTGTTTATGATTTTTTTTATTACTGGTCCCATCGTCTGGATCATGTGTTCTCCATTTTCTGGAACGCACATGCGGTCCATCATCAGAGTGAAGAGTTCAACCTCACCACTGCATTACGGCAACCGTTTTCCGGATTTGTGAAAGGTTCGCTGGTTTATATGCCAATGGTTTTTTTAGGCTTCGATCCCGCCTTGGTGGCCACGGTTGGCTCGTTTAATTTAATTTATCAATTCTGGGTCCACACTCGTTTTGTCCCCAAACTGGGTTTTGTTGAATGGATTATGGTTACGCCTTCGAATCATCGTGTACATCATGGTATGAACGATCGCTATATTGATAAGAATTTTGGCGGTGTGTTCATTTTATGGGATCGACTGTTCGGTACGTTTCAAGAGGAACTCTCTGACGATCCTGTCGTATTTGGTGTCCGTAAGCCATTGAACAGCTTTAATCCTTTTTACGCGAACTTTCAGATTTATGGGCAGATGCTTAAGGATATGTGGGTTGGGCGTAGTCTTCGTACGACAATCGAAGTACTGATCAGTCGGACGGGTGTCCGCCCGGCTATTGTTAACGAGCGCGCTCCAATGCCGCGCTTGAACTTGCAGAATTTCCATCCATATAACCCAAGCTGTTCAACGTCGGGGCGATGGCTGGTTTGGAGCCAATTACTGTTTGCCTTGGGATATACGGTTTGGTTTTTGTTATCTATCGATTTGCACAATTTTACGGTTGCATTGCTGCATTTTCTGCCATTAGGGTTGGTGTTGTTGAGTATGAACTTCATACTGGAAGGACGTCCTCTGGGCTGGTGGATAGAGCTCTTTCGGTTGATGTGCATCTCGCTGATCGGTATCTGGGTACCCGTGCTTTGGCCAGAAAACATATCTGTTCTTTATGTAGTAGCAGCGGGCATCTTCTGGGGATTCTGTTTTTTGTTTCAAAAAAGGAATTTTACTGTCGTTTCTGAGTCCAATACGTAACCTGATATTCCCAGTGAGGCTAAGCGGTACATTGAAAATAGTAATTTTGGGCTTTCTAACCGCCATCGCGTTTGCCTTAAACAGTATATTGGGGCGTGCTGCGTTGGCTGGCCAATGGATTGACCCCTACCTGTTCACGGTTATCCGCCTGTGTTCCGCTGCCGCGGTGTTAAGTGTGGTGCTTTGGGTACAGAAACGGCCGGAACAGATCGTAAAATTCCGCTGGAAAACGACTCTGTTTCTATTGTTATATGCGTTTGCTTTTTCCATTGCCTATGCGTATGTCAGTAGTGCGACAGGCGCACTTATTCTCTTCGCGACAGTCCAGTTTATTATGATCGGCTACGGGTTATATCAGGGGCAACGGTTATCCATTCCAGAATGGAGTGGCATTGTATTAGCCATCGTCGGTTTTCTGGTATTGGTTTTACCGGGCGTGAATCAACCACCTTTGCTGGGTTTTACGCTGATGGTGATTGCCGGTGTTGGCTGGGCGTTGTTCTCTATTGCAGGCTTGGCATCGTCTGACGCCATATTGGATGTGTCGCAAAGCTTTGTTTCAGCTGTACCGATCAGCTTAACCGTTGCTTTGCTATTTGCTGGAGTGGGCGAGCCTAATGTGACCGTTATCGGCGCTATTCTGGCCTTGTTAAGCGGCGTTTTTGCGTCGGGGTTGGGGTATTGTATTTGGTATCTGATGTTACCGTTAATTACCTCTGTCAGCGCCGCAGTTTTTCAACTATTGGTTCCGGTCCTGGTCGCTTTGATGGGCGTGCTTTTACTGGGTGAGTCGTTTAGTACACGTTTTTATATCGCTTCGGTTATGGTTCTCATTGGGCTCGGCGGCTATGTTTGGGCCCGTCATCGGCGAACGAAGCAGTAGCAAAGTTTGGAACCAACGGCTATCTATTCTCTATTGTTGATATAAGCGAAATAATACGGATGTTAAGCTGGCAATAATGTAGGTTTACTGCGTCAGTCAGTGCTCATTTTGCAAAAATAGGCTACCGTGTTGACCGTACTTGAAAAATAAAAACAAGAAACAGAGAGGTGAATACTATGGCTAAATCCATTCAACAATGGCTGGACTCATACGGTGAATCGCATCAGAACCCGGTGAATAAAACCATACATTGGATTTGCGTACCGATTATAACGTGGACCGTTATTGCATTGCTTTGGAGTGTGTCCTTATCTACTAGTGTTTGGTTGAATTTAGGATTCATCTTCATTATCGGTGCGCTGATTTTTTATCTTCGCTTGTCGGTAACTTTAACCATCGGCATGGCGTTGTTTTCGGTGTTGTGTGTCGCCCTGATTTTGTGGCACCAGCAGACGTTGAATAATCCTTTGTGGTTAACCGCCTTGGTTTTGTTTGTAATAGCGTGGATCGGTCAATTTATCGGCCACAAAATAGAAGGTAAAAAACCCAGTTTCTTCCAGGATATTCAGTTTTTGATGATAGGTCCCGCCTGGCTGCTCAGTTTCGTTTATCGCAGACTTGGGTTACCTGTTTGATTCGCACAAGCCAGCGCCTATTCGCTGAGAAACGGCGCTGTTTGTAGATGTCTAATCCAATTTTCCATGGTTTTTTTGCGCAGCATTTAAAAAACCGCGCAGAATACTCAGCTCTTTGCGCGTCAGTCGCGCTCGTCTGAATAGGGCCTGTAAATGGTCCAACGTCTGACCGGGATGTTTACGGTTAATAAATTCGATATCGTAGGCTGTTTGTTCAAGGTGTTCCTGAAAACGGACCAAATCTTCATGTAACGGGTAAGGTTCCTCGATTGACTTAGGCGTATTTTCAGATTGGGATGCTTTAAATATTTCATAGCATAATATCTGGACTGCCTGTCCTAAGTTCAGAACGGGGTATTCCTTGTTAGCGTCAATGTTAACCTGAAAGTGACATTGCTGGATCTCATCATTGTGCAAACCCATGCGTTCGCGACCGAACACAAGGGCAACCGGGGTTTTGGACTGTTCCAAAACAGCTTTTTCGGCACACTGTTCTGCTGTGAGAGCGGGTAGCGCGATACTTCGATCGCGGGCCGAGGTGCCAATGACCAATGCGCAATCGCTGATCGCGGCTTCCAGGGTTGGCACGACGACGGCACTTTGCAAGATGTCTGTAGCCTGTCCAGCACGGCTGGTGGCTTCCTCGCTCGGAAAGTCAACCGGATCGACCAGATACAACTCGGATAATCCCATGTTTTTCATGGCTCGTGCTGTTGCACCAATATTCCCTGCGTGCCAGGTTTTAATAAGAACAATGCGAATATTTGAAGACATAATACGACCGACTGTAATGATAGCGGTATGGTATTACCCTTCGGGGGAAATGACCAACGTCGTGTCACGGGCGTTGGTCATCATTGATATTGAAAACTCTCAACTTGGGACACTAGGTTTGCTAGTTTTCGCCTGGCCCTAAGCTCCTTCCTAAATCCAGAATCAGATGGACTTTCTAGAAGTGACCTGAAGGCGGACTTGCATGTTTAACCGGTGATGTATACAGGACCTACACCGATAGCCCAGGCAATAACCGTAATCGCCAAGAGGCCGACAAACATCACTAAGCCCACGGTGACAATGGCACTGGCAAAAACAAACCCTTTTTCTTTGGGTATGCTCATTAAAATGGGTACCCCTTCATACAACAGATAAACCGAGTAAGCGATGGCGACCAAGCCGATCACCATATCTAACCACAGGACAGGGTAGAGGGCGATTAATCCACAAATAAATAATGGTGCCGTCGTGTACGTCGCTAATGCGACACCTCGAGGTGTGTGGTCAGATTCCTGATAGGTCTCGGACAGGAAATCAATGAATTTGCCCAGGATAATGACACCGACAATCATCGCCCCATAGAACAACAGACATAGCATTAAAGCGCTTTCGACAGTCAGTTTGTAAATGGTATCCGAGCTGCCGACAGTCCAGCCCACCTGAGTCGTACCGATAAATGCGCAAACAGCAGGAATGGCGGCCAGAATCAGAGCATGGGCAAAATAATGGCGACCAATAGTGTTTGGCTCTGAGCGGATTGTTTTCCATTCGTCGTCGGGATGCGTGAATATTCCCCAAACATGATCGAGAATCATAGGTTTCTCTCCATTTAATTATTGTTTTTAATGGTTTTCGGCTCGTTCAGTCTTAATGAGTTCGGCCAATCTTAATACGCTTCAGCAACGCATTATTGGTAGTCAGTATAGTCAGGCTGGTTAAAAAATGACAAGTTAAATGAAGTGTGGAAAACGAGGATAAGCGTTTTTCTGCTTTCTCAGGCGGGCATACTAGGGGCGCGAGCGAAGGAGGCTGTCAAACGAACTGTACGCACTTATGCCGGCTTAGTAGGTTAGCGTTATTCGGCTATCCGACTACTACTCTTTTGGCGAGGACCAGTCGCCGCGGCGAGTATTAATTAACAACCGCGGCGCATGGTCGAATGACTTTATTCGGTGGGTTGTTTGGTGCCGAGGTCGCGGATTCGGGTAGCCGTTACTGCATTGTCCTTAATCTGCAGTATCTCTATCAGATAATTGCCGATTTTAAGACTCAGGTTCGCGTCTGGAATGTCCTCGACATGCTCAAGAATCAGACCATTGAGTGTTTTCGGTCCATCGGTTGGCAAGTCCCAATCCAGAGCGCGATTGATATCTCGGATCGTGGCGGTTCCATCGATAACAAAGGTTCCGTCACGCTGCGGATGGATTTCTTTGTTGCTGTTGGTCAGGTCGGTCGTAAACTCGCCAACTATCTCCTCCAGCAAGTCCTCCAGTGTCACCAAACCTTGAATATCACCATATTCGTCAACCACAAGTGCCATGCGCAGTTGCTGGCTTTGAAAGTTAAACAGTTGGGTATGCAATGGCGTGCCTTCTGGAACGAAATAAGGGTCGTTTGCGGCTTTCGTCAGCATCACTTTGGATGGGTTGTCAGAGTATAAAAACTCAGCGGCGTGTCTGACGTGCAGAATACCAATGACTTTATCAATATCGCCCTTATACAACGGGAACCGGGTGTATTCGGTTTTACGAATGTTTTCAGCAATGGTTTCGATATCATCTTCAAGATCGATGCCTTTAACTTCATTGCGCGGCACCATAATGTCGTCAACGGTTACATTTTCCAGTTCGAGAATGCCCAGCAACATGGATTGCCGTTGTTCAGGCAGCGTGCTTCCAGATTCATTAACGATGGTTTTTAATTCTTCAGAAGAGAGTGCCTCGCCATTATCGGCACCATGACCGACCCGGAATAGCCAAAATATCCACTTGACGATGTGGTTCACTAACCAGACGGCTGGAGCCAAAATAACTGAAAGACCCTGCAGCACATAAGACGCAGGGAACGAAATACGCTCCGGGTGCCTCTGTGCAAGGGTTTTAGGAGTCACTTCAGAAAAAATCAGAACAGCTAAGGTCAATACCACAGTAGATATAGCCAGCGCCAGTTCTTCATTTGCAGGCATCAGACGCTGAGCGATGATCGTGGCTATAGTTGCTGCCGCAATGTTGACCAGATTGTTACCAATCAGAATGACACTTATAAGTCGCTCAGGCGTCTCCAGCAGCCGTTTGGCAAGTTTTGCCGAACGATTTCCTTCATTAGCCAAATGTTTCAGTCGGTAGCGGTTCAGTGACAGCATGCCGGTCTCTGAACTTGAGAAAAAGGCAGAAAATAACAACAGCAGGCCAAGTATGGTAAATAACAGGCCTATGGGAAGATCGTTCAAAAGAGGTTTGCCTCAACAGCGGAATCAGGCGATTTTTTATCGATATGTCTGGCTGCTGTCAAGCATTGGTCGACAAATCTTGTCATTTCGGCGTTAATCCTTTCAATAAAGCACGACTGTGTTTAAAAAAATCATGCGATGTGCAGCAGGTACTCTAACACGAACTTGGAACCCATGAAGGCTACAATTAAAAAGCCGAAACCCAGGTAAATAAGGCGACTCGCGTATTGTCCCCGCCAGCCCAAGTAGAAATGACCAAAAAGCAGGGTAGCAAAGAACGCCCACGCAATCAGCGTCAACACGGTTTTGTGAATCAGGTGCTGTGCGAGCATGTTATCGACATAGATGCCGCCGGTAATGATTGCCGCGGTCAGTAACACGAAACCGATCATGAGCCATTCAAACATGAGACGTTCCATGGACTGTAACGGCGGCAGAATGCTGGATATCTTATTATTGAACCGGTGTTTATGTAGATGATTACTTTGAATATTCACCAGGATAGCCTGTAACGTGGTGATGATCATGACACTATAGGCCAACAATGAAATAAATATGTGGACCAACATGCCGGTTGAATAGGCTTTTGGTGCTGCCAATTGGGGTGCGAATAAGGCCAGTACCAGGAAGGCAGCGCCAGCCGGCATAAGAAACATAAATAAGTTATGGATTGGCTTGGACAGAGCAGAAATCAGAATGACGGCAATGGTCATCCAAACGCAGATACTGATTGAGTTTAGCAGGCTCATCTGTAACATGCCGGCAACCATAACTTCGGATATTAGTTGTGCCGAATGTGCCGCTAGTCCTATTGCCGCAGGAGAATAAACCACCCAAAGTGGATATTTTTTCTCTTTCATTACAGACCAGATAGCCACCAGTCCGCTGGTCAGATAGGTCAGAATTGCAATCCACAAAAGCATGTACAGTTAACCTTATAAATTCCGTGTCAGGTTGCAGTGTGCCACAAATGATAATTGTTATCACTTGGGTTGAGAATTAGCCATATTAAAACAACCGCTGGTATACTTGGCCAATTGATCCCAATTGTGAATACAACATGTTTAACAGTCTATCAGAACGTTTAAGCCAAACATTAAAACAAATTACCGGTCAGGCAAAACTGACAGAAGACAATATTAAGAACTCGCTCCGTGAAGTGCGCATGGCACTGCTAGAAGCTGATGTTGCCTTGCCGGTGGTAAAGTCCTTTATTGATGGTGTCCGAGAGCGTGCCGTTGGTCAGGAAGTTTCGCAAGCGTTAAACCCCGGTCAGCAATTCCTGAAGATCGTGCAAAGTGAGCTTGAGCACGTTATGGGGGACGTCAATGAAGCGTTGGATCTGAAGTCTCAGCCTCCCGCCATTGTTTTGTTAGCCGGTCTGCAAGGGGCTGGTAAAACGACCACGACTGCTAAGTTAGCCCGCTTTCTGAAAGAACGTGAAAAGAAACGTGTCATGGTTGTTTCTGCTGACGTCTATCGTCCTGCAGCCATCAAGCAGCTGGAGACGTTAGCCACTGAAGTAGGTGCCATTTTCCACCCAAGTGATATTTCGGAAAAACCAGAAGTTATTGTTAAGCGAGCTGTCGATGCAGCCCGTAAACAGGCCGTTGACGTTCTTTTGGTTGATACCGCAGGTCGACTGGCGATCGACACTGACATGATGACTGAAATCAAAGCGTTACATAAAGCCATTAATCCAATTGAAACGCTGTTTGTGGTCGACGCTATGACCGGTCAAGATGCTGCGAATACCGCTAAAGCTTTCAGTGACGCACTGCCTTTAACCGGCGTGGTGCTTTCTAAAGCCGATGGTGATGCGCGCGGTGGTGCAGCCCTGTCCGTCAGGCAGATAACGGGCAAGCCCATAAAGTTTATGGGTATGGGTGAGAAAACGGACGCGTTGGAGCCGTTTTATCCAGACCGTATAGCTTCCCGTATTCTCGACATGGGCGACGTTCTGTCCTTAATTGAGGAAGTCGAACGTAAAGTCGACAAGGAAAAAGCTGAAAAACTCGCGAATAAGCTAAAGAAGGGTAAGGGTTTTGACCTTGAAGACTTTCGCGAGCAGCTGAAGCAGATGAATAATATGGGTGGCTTAACCGGCATGATGGACAAGCTGCCTGGTATGGGACAGATTTCGCAGGCCGCTCAACAGATGCAGGGCGCAGAAAAGCAATTTGCGCAAATGGGCGCCATCATTGACTCCATGACGATTATGGAACGACGTTTCCCGGATAAAATAAACGGTTCGCGAAAACGCCGGATTGCCATGGGTTCTGGTACGCAGATTCAAGACGTTAACCGACTGCTGAAACAACACAAGCAGATGTCGAAGATGATGAAGAAAGTTGGTAAAAAAGGTGGCATGCAGAAAATGATGCGTGGCATGGGTGGAATGATGGGCGGTCAGGGTGGTATGCCACCCGGTGGGGGGTTGCCTCCAGGTTTAGGTGGCGGTAAGTTCCCATTCTAACGGTTTTAAGTTGCTAACCATCTGCCGAACGTTAATAGCTTCAAGTTTCCAGCGGTACTTAGGGACTTGAAGCTGTTTTTAATGTTTAAATTCACGGCGTTTCATTGACTTGCGATAATTCATCTACAGAAGCAACCTTGCAGCTTGCAGCTTGCAGCTTGCAGCCAAATATTCCTTGCTATTAACTCCCGGATCACTATAATTTCGCGGCCTTATTTCTGGGCTAAGCCCAGGTAATTTAAATGTTGGACACTGTTTGAAGTTAACCGCTTCATCAATCCACAACGGCAGGTGATTTCAAAGCTTGCCCAAACAGGAGAACGCGATGGTAGTCATTCGACTCTCACGTGGCGGTTCTAAGAAACGCCCGTTTTATCATCTAACCGTAGCTGACAGCCGAAATGCCCGTGACGGACGTTTCATTGAGCGTGTTGGTTTCTTTAACCCAATTGCCCGTGGTCAGGAAGAGCGCTTGCGCGTTAGCCTGGATCGCGTTGACTATTGGGTAAGCAAGGGTGCACAGACTTCTGATCGTGTCGCCCAATTGCTTAAAGAGTTTAAGAAAGCCCAGGCCTAATTAATCAAGAGGCACGGGTTACGCTATGACACCTTTAAAACCAGAAGATTACGTAGTACTTGGGAAGATTTCTTCTGTGTACGGAATTCAGGGGTGGGTAAAGGTCTATTCTTTTACTGAACCGATGGATCGCATTCTCGAATATGGGAATTGGACGCTTCGAAACGGCAAGAATTTAACGCTTGTCGAGGTGGACAAAGGGCGCAGTCATGGCAAGGGGATGGTCGCACATTTTAAAGGGGTTGATGATCGGGATATTGCGAAGCAATACACCGGGTTTGAAATCTGTGTGCCGAGAGACCGTCTTCCAGAGTTGGCTGAAGGGGAATACTACTGGTATGAACTGGAAGGCCTGACCGTAGTAACAACGACAGATGTTGTTCTCGGTAAAGTGGATTACATGATGAGTGCGGGAGCCGGCAATGATGTGCTGGTGGTGAAAGGCGACAGCAGTAGTGTTGATCGTCGTGAACGCTTAATCCCCTACATCGACCAGTTTGTGTTGGATGTCAGCTTGGAAGCAAGCGTCATCCGGGTAGATTGGGATCCGGAGTTTTGAGCGAAAAAAGCGCTCAACCGGCACTAGAGTTCGGGCTGGTTACGTTATTTCCGGAAATGTTTGACGCATTTTCAGAATATGGTGTCAGCGGGCGAGCGGTAAAAAACGGGTTGATTTCAATGTCATGTTGGAATCCTCGGGATTTTACCCATGATCGTCACCGAACCGTGGATGACCGACCGTTTGGCGGTGGTCCCGGAATGTTGATGAAGGTTCAGCCTTTGCAGGATGCGATTCAGGCCGCGAAAGCTGCCAGTGATCGACCATCCAAAGTGATTTATATGTCACCGCAGGGCCGTAAGCTGGATCAACAGGGTGCAGTCGAATTGTCACAGAACGAGCGTTTGATTTTTGTCTGCGGTCGTTATGAAGGCATCGATGAGCGGTTGATTGAAGCTGAAATAGACGAAGAGTGGTCGCTGGGAGATTTCGTTCTCAGCGGTGGTGAGCTGGCGGCGATGACCTTTATGGACACGATCAGTCGGTTGATTCCCGGGGTGCTCGGGCACGAAATGTCTTCAGTGGAAGATTCTTTTTTCGACGGACTGTTGGATTGTCCACACTATACTCGACCCGAAATGCTTGATGAAAAAGGCGTGCCGGACGTGTTGTTAAGCGGTCACCACGAAAATATTCGACGGTGGCGAGCAAAACAGGCCATTGGACGGACATGGGAAAGACGACCGGATTTACTTGAAGGTCGCCAGCTTTCGAAAGAACAGCTGACTCTTTTAGATGAATTTAAAAGTGAGCAAAGCTCACGCGACTGATCAGGAGCTGAATCATGAGCAACAAGAATCTGATTATTCAGCAGTTAGAAGCTGAACAGATGAACAAAGAAGTACCTGTTTTTGGCCCAGGTGATACTGTGGTTGTACAGGTTAAAGTAAAAGAAGGTGATCGTGAGCGTTTACAGGCCTATGAAGGTGTTGTAATTGGCAAGCGTAACCGTGGTCTGAACTCTGCTTTCACCGTACGTAAGATTTCAAACGGTGTTGGTGTTGAGCGTACTTTCCAGACTTACTCTGCATTGGTAGATAGCATTGAAGTGAAACGTCGTGGTGACGTTCGTCAAGCGAAGTTGTACTACTTGCGTGAGCGTTCTGGTAAATCGGCTCGAATTAAAGAGAAGATTCCATCGAAGAAGAAGTAATTTATTACTTTTCTCTAAAAGGCAACCTACGGGTTGCCTTTTTTGTTTATGGATTTAAGCCTCGTACTTCTTGGCAGTCCTTAACGGCGTTTTGTGAAAGCGGAAGCGTTGAAACAGGACGTTGCGTAAACAGCACAATAAAAAGCCCGTTATCGGCTCTGTTCTGCGGTTTTGCGCGTTGACGTATACTGCGTGCTTGAGTACTGTTTGCAGTCCATTTTCCCTCATCATTTTTCGTAAAGAGGCGAGTTTTGAAACCAGTAAACGTCGGTATTTGTGGTCTAGGTACAGTAGGGGCCGGAACTTTCAATGTATTGCAGCGCAACCTTGACGATATTGCCCGTCGAGCCGGTCGGCCTGTACGCATTACCCATGTGGGTGCACGTCGAGATAACCCTGCCTGCGATTTAACCGGGGTAAAGGTTTCACGTGATATTTTTGATGTAGTTAGAGACCCGGAAGTTCATATCGTGGTTGAGCTTATTGGTGGCTTAACGGTGGCGAAAGAACTGGTACTGGCGGCCATTGAGCAGGGTAAAGATGTTGTTACCGCCAATAAGGCTCTGATTGCGGAATTTGGTAATGAAATCTTTGAAGCGGCTGAGAAAAACGATGTTGTTGTCGCCTATGAGGCTTCTGTAGCGGGTGGCATCCCGATTATCAAAGCCATTCGGGAAGGGCTGGTGGCCAATCACATTTCTGGTGTGGCTGGCATCATTAACGGCACAGGCAACTTCATTTTAACGGAGATGCGTGACAAGGGGCGGGCCTTTGAGGATGTGTTGGCCGAAGCACAGGCACTTGGTTACGCCGAAGCCGACCCGACTTTCGACGTGGAAGGCATTGATGCAGCACACAAACTGACCATTTTAGCGTCAAACGCATTCGGCATTCCGTTGCAGTTCGATAAGGTCTATACCGAGGGGATTTCCGGTATGACCCGTGAAGATGTGCAGTATGCAGATGAACTCGGTTACCGGATTAAACATTTGGGCATTGCGAGGCGTACCAGCGAAGGTGTTGAGTTGCGAGTCCATCCGACGCTGATTCCTGATAAACGTCTGATCGCAAATGTCGATGGTGTGATGAACGCGGTGTTGGTCTTTGGTGATGCAGTAGGGCCGACACTTTATTATGGTCAGGGTGCTGGCGCGGAAGCAACAGCCTCAGCTGTGATTGCAGATATCGTTGATATAGCCCGGGATATAGACAGTCCTGGATTAGTGCCTCACTTGGGCTTTTCTGTCGAAACACAAAACTTACCGGTTCTGCATTCAGACGACATCACGACGGCCTACTACTTACGAATCCTGGTTAAGGATGAAGTCGGACAAATGGCGAAAATCGCCGAAACTTTGGGTAATAATGGTATCAACATGGAAGCCATTATTCAGAAAGAAGCCCCCGAAGATGAAGTACTGGTGCCGTTGATTCTGTTAACACAACCGGTGAAAGAAAAGGCAATGAATGACGCCATTGCCGCTATTGAGGCGCTTCCCTCGGTAACCGAAAAGGTTATCCGTATTCGGGTTGAACGTCTCGACAGCTAAACAATTTTGTTAAATTTAAAAGAGTCAGAATCGTGAAATATATCAGCACGCGCGGAAGTGCCCCTGAACTTGAATTTGAAGACGTATTGTTGGCCGGACTGGCCAGTGATGGCGGTCTGTATGTACCGAAAGAGCTGCCACATTATTCTCTGGAAGAAATCCGCAGCTGGCGGGAACTGCCATATTCTTCCTTGGCGTTTAAAATTATTCAGCCATTTGTGGGTGGTGCTATCGATGATGACACACTTCAAGCTATGCTGGACGAAACCTACGCCGGTTTTGGTCACAAAGCCGTCGCGCCTCTGGCTCAGCTCGATCACAATGAATATGTTCTGGAGCTGTTTCAGGGTCCGACCTTAGCGTTTAAGGACTTTGCGCTGCAACTGTTGGGACGTTTATTGGATCATGTCCTGACTAAGCGCAATGAGCGCGCTGTGATAATCGGCGCAACATCGGGAGACACAGGCTCTGCGGCCATTGAAGGTTGTAAGCACAGTCATCATATCGATATCTTTATCATGCATCCGCATAATCGCGTTTCCGAAGTGCAACGTAAACAAATGACGACCATTTTGGAAGAAAACGTATTTAATCTGGCCGTTGAAGGTAACTTCGACGACTGCCAGGGGATGTTGAAAGCCTGCTTTGCCAATCAGGATTTTCTGCGAGGTGAACGACGATTGGTCGCGGTAAATTCGATTAACTGGGCTCGTATTATGGCTCAGATCGTTTACTATTTTTACGCGTCGCTGAATTTGGGTGGTCCGGATCGTTCAATGGCCTTCTCTGTGCCGACTGGCAACTTTGGCGACATTTTTGCCGGTTACCTGGCAAAGAAAATGGGTCTGCCGATTAATCAACTGATTGTGGCGACAAACCAGAACGATATTCTGCACCGCGTGATGAGCCAGAATAAATATGAGAAGCATCCATTGGCGCACACCTTATCTCCGTCCATGGATATCGTGGTTTCCTCGAACTTTGAACGCCTATTGTTTGATGTTTATGACCGCAACGGTGCCACACTGGCGGACCTGATGTCGAAATTGAACTCTGAGCCAGTTGAGTTGGAAGCGGATCGCATGGCTAAAGTGCGTGAGCTATTCGATAGCCATGCGGTTAATGATGACGTCACCTGCGCAACCATTGCGGATGTGTATCAAGAGACCGGTTATTTACTTGATCCGCATACCGCTATCGGCGTTAAAGCGGCTCGTGAATGTCGCCGCGACAGGATGATTCCGATGATCACCCTGGGGACGGCGCATCCCGTTAAATTTGCTGATGCGGTTGAAAAGGCAGGGTTGAATACGCCGGAATTACCGCATCATTTGCAAGATCTGTTCGAACGCGAAGAGCGTTACGAGGTCATGCCCAATGAGTTGAAAGCATTGCAAGACTTTGTCGCTTCAAAAGTTTTTAGTGATTAGTCATACGCTGCAATCCATTGCCGGGTTCGACATTCGAACCCGGTCCGTGCCTTCCCTGCAAAACTCGGTTCATCATCATGAACTGCTCAATCGTCTATACCTTTCCCGTGGAATTACGGACAACTCGCAACTTGATACCTCTTTAAAATCGATGCTTTCCTTTACGCAACTGAAAGGCATAGAGGATGCCGTTCACTTGCTGCGCCAAGCAAAAGACCAACACTGGCGAGTGCTGATCGTCGGCGATTACGATACGGATGGCGCCACTTCAACCGCTTTGGCAATGCTCGGTTTAACGGCAATGGGTCTGCAGGTCGATTATCTGTTGCCAAACCGTTTTGAATTCGGTTATGGCTTGTCGCCTGAGATCGTCGAATTGGCGCTCACGTATAAGCCAGACATGATTCTGACGGTGGATAATGGCATTGCCAGTATAGAGGGGGTCGCATTGGCACGGGCTCATGGCGTTCGTGTATTAGTGACCGATCATCACCTCGCTGCAGCAGTATTGCCTGAGGCCGATGCCATCGTTAATCCGAATCAACCTGAATGTGCGTTTCCGAGTAAATCGGCCTGTGGTTGTACCGTCATGTACTACGTGTTGATTGCCTTGCGTTCGGCGTTACGGGATGAAGGCTTTGAGCCATTACCGAACTTAGGGCAGTGGCTGGATCTGGTTTCGCTGGCAACCATTGCGGATGTTGTGCCGCTGGACGATAACAATCGGCGATTGGTCCAACAGGGCTTGAATCGGGTTCGTGCTGGGCAATGCCGGCCTGGAATTAAAGCTCTTTTTGATGTCGCCGGTCGATCCTGGCAAGAAGCGAAGTCGTCCGATTTCGGTTTTATTGTGGGGCCACGATTGAATGCAGCAGGTCGTCTCGATGACATGACGATTGGCGTGAAATTATTGCTAACGGAATCGGATGTGGAAGCCCGTCTTCTGGCTGCCCAACTGCATGAGCTCAATGCCGAGCGTCGTAATATTGAAGCATCAATGCTGCACGATGTTGAGCGCTTAACGCCAAAGGTTGAAGATTTTCAGGATGTGTACGGTGCTGTGGTGTATGGCGATAATTGGCACGAAGGGGTAGTGGGTATTGTTGCCTCTCGCATTAAAGACAAGTTGCACAAGCCTGTGATTGCCTTCGCCGATGCAGGAGAGGAAGAGCTTAAAGGGTCGGCGCGTTCGGTACCTGGTGTGCATTTGCGGGATTGTTTGGATTGGGTGTCGAAACAACGTCCCGACCTGATCGCGAAATTTGGTGGTCATGCCATGGCGGCGGGGCTGACTATTCCCAAAGCCGCGCTAGCTGAATTTAAAGAATGGTTCAGCGAGTCGATACGGTGTTTCGCCGATGCGGATGCGCTGGTGCCACATATCTGGACCGACGGTGAATTACCCCCAAGTCAATTGACGCTTGAGAATGCCGCGTTACTCGAACAGGCAGGTCCCTGGGGACAGATGTTTCCGGAGCCCGTGTTCGTCGGGCAGTGGCGGGTGTTAGACAGCCGAATTCTGGCAGACAAGCATCTCAAACTGACACTGCAGAATGGTACCGATTCGTTGCAGGCTATTGCGTTTAATGTCCCCAGCGAAGCCCTCCAAACGGGCATTCGATTTATAAAGGCCTGTTACCAACTCAATTGCAATCGGTTTCGTGGTGAAACCACCTTGCAATTACTTCTGTCTAAGGTTGAAGTTACCACGGAATAAGTGATTGCGCGGTATAAAAACCGTGACTGAGTTTCAATACCGCAAATACCAGGATCGCAATGCCGATGGGTTTCAACTCAGTTTTTTTGCCTTCTGGAGTAGGTGGTGTGTAAGCGCCGTCACGGCGGTTAATGCAAGGTATGAGTGTCACCGCCCAAGCGGCAAAGCCGGCGAATAAAATGACGGATCGCAATTCACCATTAACCATCAGATGGGCAACGGACCAGATTGCGAAGCCGGTCAGCTGTGGATGACGTATCCACGTTCGTATGCGGATTGCCGAGGTGCTGCCCACAATCAGATACAGGGCAAATAAGATCAGAAGGCCAGAGATTGGTATCAAAAAGTCGGGCGTGCTGTACAGCTCGATCGTCGGGTCAGCGTGTCGCCAGCCAACGATAATCAACACGATGGAAGCAAATATCCCCAGCGCAAAAGGTCCTTTTGCTTTTTCTTCTCCCATACGGGCATTCATTCGGGCACGGGTTTTTGGGAACAGAGCTTTGAATCCGTGCATGATGAACCACAGCGCAACACCAAGAGTCAGCAGGACCATCGTGTTTCTCCTTAAACATTGAACGACCATACCTTACGCCGGTAAAGGTGATGCAAATTGATATGCGTCAAAGTAGGCGGCTGACCGTGACTTCTGACAGCTGATTATGATAAGTCGATTTAAGGCGCGTTATAGTTTAAAGAATGCTACCTCTTGTACCATGGCGCGGGTTTTGTTTGCCATTTCCTGACTGGCCGCAGAAGCTTCTTCAACCAAGGCAGCATTTTCTTGGGTCAAGGTATCCATATCGCTGATCGATTGATTGACCTGTGTAATACTCTCACTCTGCTCGCCGAGTGCGCGATTTATTTCTTCGACCTTGGCGCTGACATTAGCGATGGATTGCACGATGTTTTTAAGTGTCTTTCCTGATTTCTCCGCCATATCCGTGCCGTTTTTTACTTTGGCAATGCTGTCGCGAATCAGGTCCGTAATTTCCTTTGCTGAGCTGGCGGAACGTTGAGCGAGATTACGGACTTCACCTGCCACCACCGCAAAACCTCGTCCTTGGTCACCCGCACGGGCGGCTTCTACGGAAGCGTTCAGCGCCAGTAGGTTGGTTTGAAAGGCAATTTCGTCAATAGTGGAAGTAATCGACGAAATTTTACTGCTGTATTCGCTGATTTCCTTCATGGCATTCACCATGTTATCGACCACATGTTGACCGGTATCGGCTACCGAGGCCGCTTCTTTGGCCATGCCGTCAACCACTTGTGCGTTTTCAGAGCTGGCGCGCACGCTGCTGGTCATCTGTTCCATCGTGGATGCCGTCTCTTCGATATTAGCTGCCTGATTTTCAGTTCGGCCACTTAAATCGTGTACCCCACTGGCTATTTCGCTGGCAGCCTGTTCAATGCTTCTGGAACTCTCAAAAATAGTGGTCACCGTTGAGCGGAGTCGATCGATGGTTGTATTCAAGGCGTCTCGAACTTCGATAAAGTTTTCGTCGATGTCCTGATCCAGTCGCGATGACAGTACGCCACCGGCCAAATCGATTAAAGTCTTGCTGATCATATCGACCGCACTTTTGCGACCGGTAATATCTGTCGCGTATTTGACGACCTTAAAGGGTTTGCCATTGGAATCAAATATTGGATTGTAAGACGCTTGAATCCAAACGGTTTTGCCGCCTTTCCCGATTCGCTTGTATTCAGCACTCTGGAAATTACCAGCGCGCAACGCCGACCAGAATTGTTCGTATTCTGGGGAGTTGGCTTCGTCGGCCTCCACAAAAATTCGGTGGTGTTTGCCGGCGATTTCGGCTAACTCGTACCCCATGGTATCTAGAAAACCCTCATTGGCCGTCCTTATGGTTCCATCCAGATTAAACTCGATAACGGCCTGGGACTTTCCAATGGCAGCGATCTGGCCTTCGTAATCGGCATTACGCAGTTTGTCTTCGGTAATATCGGTGGCGTATTTAACGACCTTGAATGGGATGCCCTGGCTGTCGAGTATTGGGTTGTAGGACGCTTGAATCCATACCTCCCGTCCATCCTTTCCCAGTCTTCTGAACTCACCGGCCTGAAATTCACCCTTTAAAAGTTTCCGCCAGAACCTCTCATACTCTGGGCTATTGGCGTATTCAGATGTCACAAACATTCGGTGATGTTTACCGATGATTTCGGTCAGTTTATACCCCATGGTGGACAGAAAATTCTCGTTCGCCTGTCGGATCGTACCGTCCATGTTAAATTCGATAACGGCTTGTGATTTCCCAATAGCATCGATCTGGCCTTGATAGTCGGCATTTTTACGTTTTTGCTCGGTGATGTCATACGCGTATTTGACGATTTTGAAGGGTCGTCCATTCATATCCATAATGGGATTGTAAGACGCATTAATCCAAACCAATTCTCCGTTTTTTGCACGTCGCTGGAATTCTCCAGATTGATATTCACCGCGAGCTAATGATTCCCAGAACAACCGATAGTCCGGACTGTCGGCGTAGTCAGGATCGACAAAGAGACGATGATGCTGATGCTGGATATCACTTAACTGGTAACCAAAGGTGCTTAGAAAATTGGCGTTGGCCCATCGCACTGTTCCATCCATATTGAATTCAATGACCGCTTGTGACTTGCTGATGGCTTCGATCTGGCCTTGGTAATCTGCGTTTTTCTGTTTTTGCTCGGTAATATCCGATGCGTACTTAATAATTCTTCTGGGGCGTCCTTTGCGGTCCAGAATTGGGCAATATGACGCTTGTATCCAAATTTCCTTATTGTCTTTGGTGAATCGTCGATACTCGCCGGTAAAAAACTCACCGTCTTTCAACTGTCTCCAGAAGTCTCCGTAAGCAGGGCTGTTGGCGTATGATTCATCCACGAACAGGCGGTGATGATTTCCTTTTATGTCTGCCAAGGTGTAGCCCATCGTTCGCAAAAAATTGTCATTCGCGCTGACGATAGTGCCATCCAGCTTAAATTCGATGATGGCCAGTGCCCGATCAATTGCCGCCAATTGGCCCATCATATTGTTCAGTTTGCCGCCACCTGGCAGGAAGTTCCAGATTGTGTTTGTCATGTTGCTTCCTCAGTTCTGAGTTCAATCCCTAACGTCATCTTTTATCATTTCCCACAGGCCGGTCGTGCAACGCACACGAACGTCAAAACCATTTCCCACGCAAATCTAAGGGTCTCGTCGGGTTCTGAACAAGTCAGGTCTGTGGTTAACTGCCGTCGTTACCAGAGGGTATCGACCGGTATTGATAATTATTCAGCTTGTTTTGAGCGTAGCTTGTTTTTTTGACAATGAGCGGCGTGATTATTCCCTGTTAACCCTGGCACAGCTGATCGCCGCGCAGACATTATGTGCCGGAGCAAAGGCCTTATTGAGTTCACCGAAGAACACCGGCGCCCGACTGTGCGGTGGTTTCTGATTCGCGATTGTGTGGAATGAAAATATCCCCGAACGGTAGGAGACTGATCTACCTTCCGTACGGCTTTTCTTGTAAAATGCCCGCCCTTTGAATTTTTAAGTAGGGCGCGCGCCTTACTGTATAGAGCGAGAGCCATTGTGGAAATTAATCCGATCCGAGAATTGATCAAAGACCTGTCGGCGCGTACAGACGTGCTTAGGGGGTATCTTTGACTTCGCTAATAAGAAAGAGCGACTAGACGAAGTTGAACGTGAACTAGCACAGCCAGAAGTTTGGAACGAACCTGAACGGGCACAGGCTCTGGGGCAAGAGCGTTCTGCACTGGAAAAAGTGGTAAAAACTATTGAAACCCTGGATCAAGGGTTGGCTGATGCCAGTGATCTGCTTGATATGGCCGTCGAAGAAAACGATGAAGGGTCGGTTGCTGATGTTGAGGCGGAGTTGGATTCTCTTCGTACACAGCTCGAAATGTTGGAATTTCGCCGTATGTTCAGTGGTGAAATGGACCCGAACAATGCTTATCTGGATATACAAGCAGGCTCCGGTGGAACCGAGGCACAGGATTGGGCGGAAATGCTGCTGCGCATGTACCTGCGCTGGGGCGAAGAAAAAGGCTTTAAAACAGAACTGATGGAAGCTTCTGCGGGTGAAGTAGCAGGAATCAAATCCGCCACCGTCCGTTTTGAAGGTGAGTACGCTTTTGGTTGGCTGCGAACTGAAACCGGTGTGCACCGTTTGGTACGTAAGTCACCGTTTGACTCAGGTAATCGCCGTCATACCTCTTTTTCTTCCGTGTTTGTGTCACCGGAAATTGATGACAACGTTGAGATTGAAATTAATCCGGCAGATTTGCGTATTGACGTTTACCGCGCATCCGGAGCCGGTGGTCAGCACGTTAACCGTACCGAATCTGCGGTGCGGATTACCCATATGCCAACCGGTATTGTGACCCAATGTCAAAACGACCGTTCACAGCACAAAAACAAAGACCAGGCTATGAAACAAATGAAAGCCAAACTCTATGAGCGTGAAATGATGTTGCGTCAGGAAGCGGCTCAATTGGTCGAGGATAACAAATCCGATATTGGCTGGGGCAGTCAGATTCGATCATACGTTCTGGATGATTCGAGAATCAAAGATTTGCGCACCGGTATCGAAAACCGCAATACCCAAAGTGTTTTGGACGGCAATTTAGACCCGTTCATCGAAGCCTCACTCAAAAAAGGCCTCTAACCTGGCGATCAAGCCTCGTGCGACGTTTGCTGTGATCTGTTTGATAAATTCATTAACGTTTGGAAAGTAACTATGAGCGACAACCTGAAAGAGACCAACTTGCCTACTCAACCTGAAGAAAACCACATTATTGCGGAACGAAAACAGAAGTTGGCTGAGTTGCAGGAAAAACGGGGTATCGCTTTTCCAAACGACTTTCGCGTCGAGCATAAAGCAGGTGACCTTCAGGCCGCGTACGGTGAGCTGGATAAAGACGCCATTGCCGAATTAAATATCACGGTGGCTGTTGCCGGCCGTGTTATGCGTCGCGGAGGACCATTCGTAGGTGTGCGTGACGTTACCGGCAGCATTCAGTTCTACATGCCGAAGCCCCTGCAGAAAGAAAGTGATGATTGGAAGTTGTTGGATATCGGCGATGTTGTTGGCGTCACCGGGTTGTTGGCAAAGTCCGGCAAAGGCGAGCTCTATGTTAATGTCGAAAAGCTGGAAGACATGCGCATACTGACCAAGTCTTTGCGTCCATTACCGGACAAATTCCACGGTCTGTCTGATCAGGAATTGAAATATCGCCAGCGCTATGTTGACCTGATCATTTCTGAGCAAACCCGAAAGGTTTTTGAGGTTCGGTCAAAGGTGATCAGTGGTATTCGTCAGTATTTGTCGAGCCGTTCGTTTATGGAAGTAGAAACGCCGATGTTGCAAGTGATTCCCGGCGGTGCAACCGCGCGACCTTTTATCACGCATCACAATGCAATGGATCGAGACCTCTATCTGCGAATCGCACCGGAGCTTTACCTGAAGCGGTTGGTCGTGGGCGGATTTGAGCGTGTGTTTGAAATAAACCGATCGTACCGCAATGAAGGCGTATCCACTCGGCACAATCCGGAATTCACCATGCTTGAATGGTACCAGGCGTATGCCAACTACAACGACCTGATGGATACAACCGAAGATATGCTGCGCACTCTTGCGATGGATGTACTGGGTACCACGGAAATTCATTATCAGGGGCGGGACTACGACTTTGCGCAGCCGTTTGAACGATTGAGCATGTTTAATTCCATCCTGAAGTATAACGAACAGTGGACGGCGGACGATATCAACACCCTGGAATCTGCCACCAAAACAGCACAATCCATTGGCATTCAGGTTCAGGCTTCCTGGGGGTTGGGTCGTGTTCAAACTGAAATCTTTGAAGAAACGGTCGAAGAGAAGTTGTTTGGTCCGGTCTTTATTACCGAATATCCGGCTGAGATTTCACCTTTGGCCCGCCGTAATGACGAAAACCCGGAGATTACCGATCGTTTTGAGTTCTTCCTTGGTGGCCGGGAAATAGCCAATGGCTTCTCAGAGCTAAATGATCCCATTGACCAAGCTGAGCGGTTCCAGGCTCAAGTCGCCGCAAAAGATGGGGGTGATGACGAAGCGATGTTTTACGATGCAGACTACATTAATGCCCTGGAGTATGGTTTGCCACCTACAGCTGGTGAAGGCATTGGTATCGATCGATTAGTGATGTTCTTGACCGATTCGCCATCGATCAAAGACGTCATTTTGTTCCCTCATATGAAGCCAAAACAAGGCGAATAATCGGGTTTGTGAAACCGGTCTCAGTTTTGTTCACTAAAAGCGCCACTGTGCGCTTTTTTTGTGCGTAAAAAGCAGGTAGTTCGGCTTGGTTCTTACAAAATGTTACAAAATTAGTTGATGCGCATATTGCCCGTTTTTTTTAAACCCTGTAGGCAACTATCCCCAATTGCTCGAACGCTATTCCAAAAGTTGAAATTGATTCTGATAACGATAAATCTGTGTTTTTTTAGCTTCTGAAAATACTGTAACATATTGATTTATAAGGAAAAAATGTTTATTGGTTAAAAATTGATCAATTTCGGAATTCAGCCCTAGACAGCCTCTTTGGTGACATATTCGTAGGGTTTTGCACAAACTTATCCACAGATTCTGTGGACACTCTCCGCAAAGCCTTATGGTGTGCCGCTTGCGCCGATCATCGTCCGAATGTCAAAAAAATGCCTCCCGGATTTAAGGCCTGAAACCACCGATTCTGTCGGTGTTTTAACGGTCATATGATCACTGTTTGAATCGATCGGTCTGAATTAACAGGGCGGTTCAGCTTTCGTTCATCGTATTCATCCTAAGATAAGCTTAACGTTCAAAGGAGTTCTGAGGAGAAAGCCATGACATTATTAAAAGTGTTTTCAGGGTTAGCGTTCTTAACGGCTTGTATCGGAATGGTCCAGGCAGACAATGGGTATTACGACAATCAATATGGTCGCTCGGGTCAATGGCGTGACTCTGCGGTTGAAGTGTTTTATGTAGAAGGTCGAGTCATCAGTGCCGAACCCATTTACGAGACTTACTGGTATTACCGGTCCCGCGGTGATGATCGACGCAACGATTATCGCGAAACCTGCCGTATCCGCGATGTTGAAGTGTATCGTTCAAGTTCTTCAGCAGGTCCCGCCGGTGCCATCATTGGCGGAGCCATTGGCGCACACGTCGGCTCCAATGCTGGTCGCTCAACTGAATCTACAGTGATTGGGGCGATCGCTGGTGGCGTGATTGGTAGTGTGATCGGCAACGAGATTGATCGGGATAACACCACCATTCATTACCGGTATGAGCGGGATTGTGATACCCGGTATCGTCAGGAACATCGTGAGTTGATTGGCTATGACGTGCGCTACCGATACAATGGTCGGGAATTTCACATAGAAACAGCGCAGCATCCGGGCCGATACATTCAATTACGAGTGGAGGTACAGCCCAACGTGCGCTAGCGGAGGGCTAATGATAAAAATGATAGGGGGCCTGTTATTCTCCTTGGCTGTATCAGCCATCGTACATGCTGATGATCTCTCCCGACCGGATGTGCATCCGTGTACCGGTGAGAAGATTCCATTAACCTCCGAGAAATCGGTCGTGTTGGCCATTGAATGCCTGTATGACGGGCGGGTAGCCAAGGTAACACAGGTGCAGAGCGCCAATGGGCAGTGGTACTACGAATTGCGGGTTTTGATCCCCGGCGGGCGTATCAAGAACATCGACGTAAACCCTGAGACGGGGTTGCCGTTGGATCCCGCTGAATTAGAGGCAGTGACCAAATGAGATTGTTAATTATCGAAGACGAACAAAGCCTGCTCGACCATTTGCAAGCGGGTTTTAAGAAAGAAGGTTTCGCTGTCGATACCAGCAATAATGGCAAAGAAGGCTTGTTTTTTGGGCTCGAAACCGAATATGACGCAGCCATTATTGATATTGGTTTGCCAGAAATGGACGGGCTCGAGGTGATTAAAGAGTTGCGTAAAGCCGGGCGGGATTTCCCAGTCATTGTGCTAACCGCGCGTGGGCATTGGAAAGATAAGGTGGATGGCTTGGAAAGTGGGGCTGACGATTACCTTGCCAAGCCGTTTGTCTTTGATGAACTGTTGGCTCGGGTCAAGGCTTTGTTACGACGCAGCGTCGGCATGGCGTCGAATACGTTGTCGCTGGGAATCTACGAGTTAGACACAGCAGCGAAATGCGTTTCGGTCGATGGACGTTCCGTCGAGCTCACCAGCTATGAATACAACACGCTCGAATATCTCATGACTCACAAAGATAAGGTCGTGTCCAAAACGGAGTTGACTGAGCATTTGTATGAACAGGACTACGATCGTGACAGTAACGTGATCGAAGTGTTCATTCGCCGACTGCGTAAAAAACTGGATCCAGAGGGTGTCCGCAATCCCATCCAAACGCAGCGGGGCTTAGGCTACCGTTTTAATTCAGAAACGGCGTAGTTTTGACATGAAGGAACATCAGGCGAAAGGATCGCTAACCCGCCGATTAATCGTATCTGCAGCCATTTTGATGGTGTTGTTTTTAGGCCTTGCCGGTTACGCTCTCGACCGCGCTTTTTATCAGAGTCAAATTGCTGCTCAGGGTGAACGATTATTTATCCGTGTCTTTAATTTACTGTCGGTAGCAGAGCTCGATGATGTTACTTTGAATCTGCCACGGGTATTGAGAGATGAACGGTTCAACTCACCGGAATCTGGCTTAGTAGGTCTGGTGTTAGATCAAACGCGCATGTCTATTTGGGAAAGCTTGTCCAGTGAATGGTTTGAAGCTGGCGAATGGGTCAGAGCGCAGCCCAGTTTGTCCGCTGGCGAAGAACAGTTCGGTATCTATGGGAACTGGGTATATCAGCGAAATGGATTTATCTGGGAAGACCCAACCGGAGTCGACCGGTACTTCGAATTTTGGGTATTGGAGGATGCTTCGCCTCTGAACAGTGCTGTGCAGACATTTAGAAGTCAGTTGTGGGGTAGTTTAATTGCTGTCACTACCGGGTTGCTTATCGTCTTGAGCTTAGTATTAGCGTGGGGGCTGCGCCCTTTGCGATTATTAACGCAGAATTTAAACCGAATCCGTTCAGGCCAGGCAGAGGTTCTCACAGGGAATTACCCAAAAGAACTAGCTCCTTTAACAAACAGTCTTAATCAGTTGATTCAGGCAGAGCAAGGACAGCGGGAACGTTATCGAAAAGCCATGGCTGACTTAGCGCACAGTTTGAAAACGCCGTTGGCAGTTATGAGAACCCTGTCAGGGGTGGACCAAGAAGAAATCAATGAGCAAGTGAAGCGAATGGATCAGATTGTTCGCTATCAATTACAGCGTGCGGTAACTGATGCTCGCAATGGGCCAGTCTTAGGCCAGCGCTGTGATGTCAATGGGGCCGTAAAACGCTTGGGAAAAGCGCTGGAAAAAGCCTTTGCCAATGACGACAAAGTTCTCGATTTGCCAGACACGGATGACGAAATTTATGTCGCTATGGACAGCAACGATGTGCTGGAAGTACTCGGAAATTTGATTGAAAACGCCTTTAAATATGGGCGCTCCGTCATCATGGTGTCATTTGAAGTAAATGAGAAAACGGTTTTGGTCAATGTGGATGATGACGGTCCGGGATTGTCAGAACAGGAGAGCCAGCAGGTGTTAACTCGCGGTAAGCGGCTCGATTCCCTGCAGCCAGGCCAAGGTATTGGTTTGGCAATGGTAAATGATATTTTGTCCAGTTACCGGCTCGACATGAGTATCAGCAAATCGCCTCTCGGTGGTGCCCGGTTCAGTCTGGCTTTGCCTGCGGTTCACTGAAACTTCGACCTGTTTTTTTTAGCCGACGTTGTTCAATATCTGAAACCAGTATACGGCGTAGCCTATGAGGGTTAGCGCCAACAGCACCAGTAGGTGGATTCTTTTTGGGTCTGTTTTGCGACGGGAACGAAACGGGCTGACCCCGAGCGCTAGTAGACTGAGCAGCGCGCAAGCACCGAGTGCCAGCGGCAACCATTGCACCCAATATTCCTGCCAGTGATCTCTGAGCTCAAGTTCGTGATATCTGACAATACCTGTATCGAATTCTGGCGCTGCTAACCATACGATAATTTGTACGCCAATAATGGCGAACCATCCCAATGAAGCGGCAATTCTGAGCAACAGCAACAGTTTGTCAGCGTTCTGATGTCGGCGATTTTTCATAGCGAGTCCAGAGTTAATCGATGGCCATTATCTGCCAGCCACAGTTTGTCAGCCCGGTAGTTTGAGTGTAACACCTCTACCTGCTGCCAGAAGGCAGCGGAGTGATTTAGTACTGCAAGATGGCTAACCTCATGGCAAACCAGATAGTCGATCACTGACTCCGGTGCCATCATGATGAGCCAATTGTATTGAATGCGGCCCTGGGCGGTACAGTGCCCCCATTTGGTTTTGGTCTTGCGCAAACGAATGTCGGTCAGTTTGTGCTCGAGTTGGGCTTGTTTCGCTATCTCTAGCGTTTTTTTGGTCAGCCAGAATCGGGCTTGCTTCTGATAGAAGTCGGAGAGCAGTGTGAACGTCAGGTTGGCGTCCTCAAAGTCTGAGCTGGTCAGTAACAGGCCATCTTGGGTTAATTGCCATTGGTTGGTGCGCTCACTTTGCTGTCGAATGAGTCGGACGTTAATGCCCATAAAGGGTATGGTGTTGGCTCGACTGTAATCAATGCGGTCTTTCTGGCGTTGTTGCTGGGCATGCAGGGTTTTACGTAACCAGGCGTCTTTCGACTGTAAGAAGGCTTTGGCGTATGCCACATCGGTGTGTTTCGGTGCGCGAATTTCGATCGCGCCCTCGTGGACATGAATGGCAATCGATTTGCGTCGGCTGAAGGTCAGTTTGATCGGTTGGTCTCGCCAACGGAGTGTTTCAGTCATTGCAGTAGTGGCGATCCGGGCGCTAGTGGTTTGGTTATAGGGTCGAGCAGATGTTCCAAACCCTCGGATCTAATCAGCAGTGCCAAAGACAGGAGCTGGGCCAAGTGCGAGTCTGCTGTTTTTTGGTCTTGCAGCCATATCAGGTAAGACTCCGGCAGGTGAATAAGTCGTCGTCCTGCATATTGCCCATAAGGCATGGTAGTGTGAGCAAGTTCGATGAGATGTTGCGGGGTTAAAGGCATTGTCATGACAACGGAAAAGAAACAGTTGCCGTATTTTGTCAGAAAACAGGTTGAGATGGCTACCAACAGATTGTTCGATGCGCTGCCTGAAAAGTCATTCCAAGTCACCGTGTCCGGTTACCGAGTAGTGCTGCAAGTCTCTCAACCGCATCCTGGTAAGTCCGGCCAAATCAAGGTGCCGCTGGCCTTGCTTGATTTTCAAAGCGATGGTTGGCACCTGTTTTTCCGTGGTGCGAATGGTGGTTGGCAGCGGCTGCCTGACGATGAGGCCAGCCGTTCACTGGATGCCAAGGTGGAGGCTATACTCACTGATCCTTATAAGTTGTTCTGGCGCCAATAGGATTCCAGAAGTTCAACGGCACGTTCTACGAGGTCAAATCCGGTACCAAAGTTCAGCCTTACGTGTTGCTCGTCGCCGAAATATTTCCCTTCGCTCGGCATGATGCCGGAGGCAATGACGTGTTTATCCAGACGAAATTCAGGTTGCGTGCTTTCCACCCAGGCCAGAAAGGTTGCCGGTTGGGCGCGATACCGAACACCATTCAGCTGATTGATTCGGCTCGACAGGAAATCCTGGTTCTGTTTTAAATGAATGATTAACTGTCGGTGCCATTCATCACAGGCGGTAAAGGCCGTTTCTGCCGCAATCATACCGAGAAAATTTGGGTAAGGAATGCGATCCTCCATGCGCTTGCTCCACTGACGGCGCATATCTGCGTTCGGTATGATGGCAAACGAGCAACCTAAGCCGGCGACATTGAACGTTTTACTGGCGGCCATGAGTGTAACGCTGTTTTCGGTTAGGTCTGCAATTGAGCCTGCAGGTACGTGCTGGCTGCCGTCTAAAATTAAATCGCAGTGGATTTCATCGCTGCACAGAAAGACATTGTGCTGTTTGCACAGGTCCGCCAGTCGGGTCAGGTCTTGTTTCGTCAGCGTTGCACCATGCGGGTTCATCGGGTTACACAGCACGAATAGATGGCAATCGTCTTGTGCCATCGCTGTTCCCAAAGCTTGCCAGTTCAATTGCCAGCGTTCTTCCAACCATTCCAGACCGATGGTTACGGTTGTGCAGCCGTTGCGCTCTGCGGCTTGGAGCATGGGTGGGTAGTTTGGGCTTTGAACGATAACCTTGCCACCTTTGCCAAACAAATCTATTGCCAGATTAAAACTGGGCACCACGCCAGGCATCCAGACCACCCAAGCTGGGTCTATGGGCCATTGGTAACGGCGTTGGCACCAATCGACAACCGCTTGATTCAACGATGGCCACGGGTGAGTGTACCCAAAGAGCGGATGTTTAACTCGCTCAGAAAGGGCGTCAACAATAGCGGGTGGTGAGGCGAGATCCATATCGGCAACCCACATGGGCAACAGATTCTGCTTGCGAAAGCGTTCCCACTTGACTGCATTCGTGTTGTCGCGGTTCACCGTATCAAACATGTAAGACTCCAAAATTCATCACCCGATTCAAAGGCGTGCTGTTATACTATGCGACTGTTTTTGTATGCAAGTTATGAGTCAAGGTTTCATGAATTTAACAGATCGTTTTGGTGGTACTGAGCGCTTGTTTGGTGTCCAGCAAACACAGGTGTTGGCAAAGAGTCACTTTGTCGTTATCGGGATTGGTGGTGTGGGCAGTTGGGCCGCGGAAGCTCTTGCTCGTACGGCCGTCGGCGAAATCACGCTGATTGATCTGGACGATATTTGTGTGTCCAATACGAACCGGCAAATTCACGCGCTGACAGGCACCGTCGGTCAGATGAAAGTTGAAGCCATGGCGGCGCGAATCCGGTCGATTAATCCTGATTGCCTGGTTCACAGTGTTATGGACTTCATCACACCAGACAACATAGCCGATCTGTTACCCGCCAATATCACAGGTGTTATTGATGCGATCGACAGCATCAAACCCAAGGCAGCGTTAATCGCCTATTGCCGCCGCCATAAGATACCTATTGTGACTACCGGTGGCGCCGGTGGTCAAACGGATCCGACGCGGATTCAGGTGGCTGATTTGGCCCGCACCACGCAAGACCCATTAGCTGCCAGAACGCGTAACCTGTTGCGCCGGCAATATCGGTTTCCTGCGGCTGACAAGGGAAAGTTTGGTGTTGATTGCGTGTATTCAACAGAGCCTTTAGTCTACCCACAGAGCGATGGTAGTGTTTGTGCGACAAAACCCGGCGCGGGAAACAGCACCCGTTTGGATTGTGCCAGTGGCTTTGGTGCCTCGATGATGGTTACCGCCAGTTTTGGGATGGCAGCGGTTGCTCATATTGTGAACAAAGTCCTGAAACAAATTTCACACAGGGCAGAATTGACTGAATCTGGCCAATAAGGGAAAAACGATGATTGATCCGGTACTTAAATTACTCAAGGCATTAAATTCTGAAGTGGGTCCCTGGCAGATTGCATTTGCGGGGGCATTGTCGATGGTGATTGGCTTAACACCTCTGTGGTCTGCCCATAATGTCATCATTCTGTTATTCGCGTTTGTGTTTCGCGTTCATCTGGCGACGTTTTTTGTGTTCTGGGGTGTGTTTTCCGGCGTGGCCTATTTACTGGACCCTTGGTTTCATGAAATCGGTCTGACGTTATTGAACAAAGATTCTCTACAGGGAATGTGGACTGGCTTGTATCAGAACGATTTCTGGTTGGTCACGCATTTTAATCACACCATCACGCTGGGAAGTCTCCTGGTAACCGTGGTGGCCTTTTTCCCCACCGCTGTTTTATTCCGTCTGGGTATTATTCAGTACCGAGCTCATATGTTGCCTTTTATCAATAAGCTGAAAATTGTTCAGGTGCTTAAGGGCTCAAAGTTCTATCAACTCTACGAACGGTTTGACGGGTAAGGGAATCGATTATGAAAATGTTTCGTTGGAGCGGTTTAATTGCCTTTGTGTTGTTTACCACGCTGTTGCTGGTACTTGGGTTTTTCTTTCTCGACGGTTGGATGAAAAAAGCCGTTGAAGCGGCCGGGTTTTCCGTTAATGGCAGCGAAGTGAATGTTGGCGATGTTGACCTGACATTGAACCCATTGGGCTTCCGATTAACGGATGTGGAAGTTTCCGATGCGCAAAAGCCTTCTCACAATGTCTTGCAACTTGGCGATATCAACCTGGATATTAATTTGCCGCAATTGTTCTTGGGTAACGTCCGCATCAATGACATCACGATTGCGGATATAGAAACCAACACAGAACGAAAAACGCCCGCGAAAGTCGCTGTAAAAGAGAGTGACACTCCTAAAGCGGAAAGTACGTTGGTGTCTGATGCAAAGGCCAAAGTGTCTTCTGTTGCGAAACAGTTTCCGGAACCGGCTGACATACTGGATGCGCAAACTCAGAATACCCGAGATGCCGTTAGTAACGCTGAAAATACCATTGAAGTGTCAAAACAGAAGGTATCTGCCGCAGTCGCTGATCTGCCCGGTGATGAGGATCTCGCCAGCTACAAAAAACGTATTGCGGAAATTAAGGCCATTGAATTGGATTCGCTGGAAAACATTCAGAAAACTCAAGGGTTGCTGAAAAGTGTAAGTACCGACGTAGCAACCGATAAGCTGGCGATTGAGATTGTAAAGCGTGATATCAACAACGCCGTTAAAAACAGTAAGGCAGCCGTGGATGCCATTCTGAAAGCGCCCGCTGAAGACTGGACACAATTGAAAAAAGACTATCCGCTGAATAAGGACTCTGCGCTAAAAGTTGCTCAGTTGTTGTTGGGCGAGACCTTTTTCGAACGTATCGATCAGGCCAAATATTGGTACAGTAAGGCTCGCCCCTGGTTGGCCCGACTGAAGTCAGAAGACACCGTCGAAGACGTTAAGCCGCAACGTTTAGCGGGGGAATACATCCGTTTCCCACATCCTGACCCAACGGCTAAGTTCCAACTGGATAACGGGTTATTGTCCTTTGTTGCCGACGGCTGGCCGTGGCAGATGACGGTTCAGGATGTCAGTTCGCATAAAGGCGACCGGTTCAAACCGGTGCAATTACAATTACGTCGTGGTGATGCTGGGTCTGAAGCTCTGTTGATCAATGGCGTATTGGACCGTCAGAAGGGTCAATCGGTAGATACCTTCGATCTGCAAGGTAAAGGCATAGCGTTTAAACGCCAATCCATTGATTTAGCCGGAACAGAATTGACCTGGGTGCCCGATCGCGCAGACGTTAGTGGAAAAATTGTGGCGACAGACGGTGAACTGTCCGGACGTGTCACACTGATGTTTCCGAAAAATGATTTCCAGGCAACAGGGTCCGGTAACGGTACCAAGTTAGTCGCCAGTGCGGTGAGTAAAATAGAACGCTTCAATGTCAGCATTGTGGTGAGCGGTACGATTACCAAACCTTCTTTTAGTGTTGAATCAGATCTGGATAACCAGCTTAGTTCGGCTTTAGGTGACGTCGCGCGGGCCGAGTATGAGGCTTGGTTGAAAGATGTAAAAACGCACCTTGACGCCGAGGTTGCACGGTTGCGTAAGCCGGCAGATGACGCTCTGGCTACTCTGGAAGTGCGGCGAGACGAGGTCGAAGCCCGAATTAAACGGTTTGAAGACGAGGTGGAAGCTGAAATCCGCTCGTTGGAGGCAAAAGTAGCCGCTGAAAGGAAGCGACTTGAAGACAAGGCTAAGGCTGAGCTGGACGCAGCGAAACAGAAACTGGACGCTGAAAAACGAGCAGCCGAAGAAGCCGCAAAGAAAGCGGCCGAAGACAAGCTGAAAGAAGAAGCCGACAAATTAAAAGACAAAATTAAGTTCTAAGGGTTGTCATGGAAATAGATGCAGTATTGGAAGTTGAAGCGGGTGATCCGCAAATCGCGATCGATTTTTTGGTCGCAAACGTCAATCTTTCCAAGTCCAGATTAAAAGACCTGATGAATAAAGGTGGCGTATGGCGGGTGTCAAAAACCGGTGAGCGCGCACGTATTCGCCGCGCGATGACCGATATTCTGGTTGGCGAGCAGATTGAGATTTTTTACGACGATGCTTATCTTTCGTTGCGACCCATTGTTCCTGAACTAATTGAGGATTTGGGTCAGTATTCTATCTGGAATAAGCCCAGTGGGTTATCTTTGTCGGGAAGTGACTTTGGCGATTACAATTCCTTCCAACGTGCGGTGGAATTGCATTTTCAGCCAACCCGGGACATCTATTGGTTGCAGGCTTTCGATTACGAAGCCACCGGAATCATGGTGGTTGCACACACCCGCAAAGCCGCCGCTGATTTAACGGTGCAATTTAATCCGGACGGTTACCAGAATGCCATGGTGCATTACCGATGTGATGTATTGGGGGATTATAACGGTGGCGAAGAGCTCACGACGGATATCGAGGGCGATTCCGCTCACAGTAGAGTAAACAAAGTCCGCTACGATGCCCGCCCTGATCGCAGTGTGCTGGACCTCTGGCCGACCACGGGAAGACTCTATCAGGTCCGCCAGCAATGCGCACAAGCCGGCAATCCGGTTGTTGGGGATGAGCTGTTTGGTCGCGGCAATGACGATATTGAAGGCTTACGCATGAAAATCATTGAAGTGTCGTTTGTCTGCCCAGTCGATGGTAAAATCCAACACGTATCCCTGCTCAAATAACCCGATGAGTCGCAAGCAGGCACAAATAACCACCTAACCGAGCATAAGGTTGCAATATGTTTGAAAGAGTCGAAAGAGCACCCGCCGATCCCATCCTGGGGCTGAACGAGGCATTTAACGCAGATAATCGCCCGAATAAGGTGAATTTAGGCGTTGGTGTTTTCAAGAATGAGGCTGGCGTAACCCCAATTCTGGACACCGTGAAAGAAGCCGAGCGTCGCTTGCTGAACGATGAATCAACGAAAAGCTACTTATCCATCAGCGGCGATGTCGAGTACGGCAATCAGGTGCAGGCGCTTTTATTCGGTGCTGAACACGATATTATCACCAATCATCTGGCTCGTACCGCGCAAACACCAGGTGGTACTGGCGCATTGCGAATCGCATCTGAGTTTATGGCACGACAGCTGGGTGTCGAGAACATCTGGGTCAGCAATCCGACCTGGGCTAACCATGGCGCTGTTTTCCACAGTGCAAATATGGGCGTTAAACCGTACCGTTATTACAACGCCGAAACACAATCACTCGATTTCGACGGTATGTTGGAAGATCTGCAGAAAGCGAACAGCAGCGAAGCTGTGCTGCTGCATGGCTGCTGTCACAATCCGACCGGCATTGACCCTACACCAGAGCAATGGCAGCAATTGGCCGATTTGGCTACCGAAAAAGGCTTTGTTGTATTGTTTGACTTTGCCTATCAGGGTTTCGCCCGCGGCGTTGAAGAAGATGCCGAAGGTCTGCGCATTTTTGCCAAGCAGGTACCTGAGTTGCTGATTGCCAGTTCTTTCTCCAAGAACTTTGGTCTGTATAACGAACGGGTTGGGGCGTTTACCCTGGTGGCCACCGATCGTACCGTAGCCGATGATGCGTTCAGTCAGGTAAAAACCGTGATTCGGGCAAACTATTCGAACCCGCCCGCACATGGTGCGAAAGTCGTGTCTGTGATTCTGAGCGATGCCGAGTTGCGTGCTAAATGGATTCAGGAAGTGGCCGATATGCGCAGCCATATTCATACGTTGCGAAAGCAATTTGTGGCGAAGCTGGCGGAACTGGGTGTTGAGCGGGATTTCAGTTTCATTGAATCGCAAAACGGCATGTTTTCTTTCTCGGGGTTAACACCGGACCAGGTGGCTCGGTTAAAAGAAGAATATGGCATCTTCATTGTGGGCAGCGGCCGAATTAATGTGGCCGGTTTGTCATCGTCGAATATGGAGTATGTCTGTAAGGCGATCGCGTCCGTACTCTGATGCGCTCTCCTGACACCATTTGACAGAAAATGGCCGGTTAACATTCAGGTCAGACTCAAGGTTCAGCTATAATGCTGGACCTTTTTTATATTCAGAGTGTGTTGATGAAGCCATTCAAGGTTGTTTCCAAATATGAACCCGCTGGCGATCAGCCTGCGGCGATCGCTAAACTGGTCGAAGGGTTGGGGGCCGGTTTAGCGGCACAAACGTTGTTAGGTGTGACCGGTTCCGGTAAAACCTACACCATGGCCAAAGTCATAGAAGCCGTGCAGCGCCCCACCATTGTCATGGTTCACAACAAAACGTTGGCGGCTCAGCTGTATTCTGAATTCCGCGAGTTTTTTCCAAATAACGCCGTCGAGTACTTCGTCTCATACTATGATTATTATCAGCCGGAGGCCTATGTCCCTTCGTCTGACACCTTCATCGACAAAGATTCCTCGGTAAATGAACACATTGAGCAGATGCGGCTTTCAGCAACCAAAGCGCTGCTCGAACGGCAGGATACGCTAATTGTCGCGACGGTTTCCGCCATATACGGTTTGGGTTCTCCGGAAAGTTATTTGCAGATGGTGTTGCATCTGCGTAAGGGCGATACCATCGATCAACGTGGTTTACTTCGTCAGCTGGCCGAACTGCAATACAAACGCAACGATGTGGATTTTGGTCGTGGCAGTTATCGGGTTCGAGGTGATGTGATCGACATTTTCCCTGCGGAATCTGAGTTGGAAGCGATTCGCGTTGAGTTGTTCGATGAGGAAATTGAAGCGCTGAGCCTTTTTGATCCATTGACTGGCGAAATTTTGCAGAAACTGAACCGTTACACTATTTATCCAAAAACGCACTACGTGACGCCTCGCCAAACCATTTTGAATGCCTGTGAAGAGATTGAAGCTGAGTTAAAACTGCGCCTGAAAATCCTGGAGCAGGATAACCGATTGGTCGAAGCTCAACGGCTGGAACAACGGACGCGCTATGATCTGGAAATGATGCGCGAACTGGGGTTCTGTACTGGCATCGAAAACTATTCACGGTTTTTATCCGGTGCCAAGCCCGGACAGGCGCCACCAACCCTGTACAACTATTTACCTGACAATGCGTTGATGTTTATCGACGAGTCTCATGTCTCAATTCCTCAGATTGGCGCAATGTACAAAGGCGACCGGTCGCGCAAAGAAACATTGGTCGAGTACGGGTTCCGTTTACCTTCGGCATTGGATAACCGTCCCTTGAAGTTTGAAGAATGGGAGCGGGCGGCACCACAGGCGATTTATGTTTCTGCGACGCCTTCCAAATATGAGGAAGAGCATACTCAACAGGTTGTTGAACAGGTTGTGCGCCCAACTGGCCTGATTGACCCGGTCATCGAAGTGCGGCCCGCCACGTCGCAGGTGGATGATGTACTTGAAGAAATCCGCTTGCGTACGGCTGTTGGTGAACGAGTCCTGATAACCACCTTAACCAAACGCATGGCTGAAGACCTAACCGATTATCTGCACGATAACGGTGTGAAAGTGCGCTATCTGCATTCGGATATCGATACCGTAGAACGGGTCGAGATTATCCGGGATCTTCGATTGGGTGAGTTTGACGTGCTGGTGGGTATTAACTTACTTCGGGAAGGTCTGGACATGCCCGAAGTGTCACTGGTAGCGATTCTGGATGCCGACAAAGAAGGCTTTTTACGCAGCGATCGTTCTCTGATTCAGACCATCGGTCGTGCTGCCCGAAACCTTAACGGTAAGGCCATACTCTACGCCGACCGAATGACCGGTTCGATGGAACGTGCCATCGGTGAAACTGAACGGCGACGGGAGAAGCAGATTGCCCATAACCTGAAGCATGGCATTACGCCGAAAGCGCTTGATAAGGCTGTCATGGATATCATCGATGGTGCACAACAGGCGCCGGGACGCAAAGGCAAGCTGGCGCGTAACAAGAAGAAAGTTGAACACATTACCGGTGAAGAAGCGAAAACCATCCTGCACATGAACGCTGCTGAATTGGTGAAGGAAATTACCAAAGTCGAAGATCAGATGCATAAGCTGGCGCGCGATCTGAAATTCGAAGAAGCAGCCGGTTTGCGCGATCGGTTACTGGAATTGAAAGAACTCTTGAAGAACCGATAAAAACTATTTATTAAACAGGAAGCAACATGTCTCAAGAAATCACCATTTTGGCCCCAGACGATTGGCACCTTCATTTTCGCGATGGCGATATGTTACGCGAAACAGTGCCCGCCACCGCGCGCTGTTTTAAACGGGCGATTGTAATGCCAAACCTGGTGCCACCTGTGACCACCGCCGAGATGGCCGCCGACTATAAAGCGCGAATTTTGGCAGCAGCACCAGCGGGCAGCGACTTCCAACCATTGATGACACTGTACCTGACCGATCGAACCAGTGCAGAAGAAATTGCCAAAGCAAAACAGCAGGGAGTGGTGGCGGCAAAGTTATATCCTGCAGGCGCGACGACAAATTCTTCAGCCGCGGTGAACTCTGTTGATGCCTTGCAGCCCGTTTTTGAAGCCATGGCAGAGCAGGGAATGTTGTTGTTGGTGCATGGAGAAGTGACCGACGCGCATGTCGATATTTTTGACCGTGAAAAAGAGTTTATCGATACGCACTTAACTCGAATTGTTCGCAATAATCCCGATTTAAAAGTCGTGCTGGAGCACATTACCACTGCCGACGCTGCCGAATTTGTTTTAAATGCGTCCGACAAGGTTGCCGCGACGATTACGCCCCAGCATTTATTGCTGAATCGCAATGATTTGTTGGTGGGTGGTGTTCGCCCGCATAACTTTTGCTTGCCCGTACTCAAACGTAATACCCACCAACAAGCCTTGCGTGATGCCGTGGCGACTGGCACATCCAAGATTTTTCTCGGTACCGATTCCGCCCCTCATGAAAAAGCCAAAAAAGAAAACGCTTGTGGTTGCGCCGGTTGTTACAGTGCCTGGAGCGCAATAGAGCTCTATGCACAGGTCTTTGAAGAACTGGGTGTGTTGGATAAGCTGGAAGGTTTTGCCAGTCATTACGGTGCCGACTTTTACGGTTTGCCGCGTAATACGCAAACACTTACCCTGGTTAAGGAAGCCTGGACTGTACCGGATGAAATCATGCTGCCCAATGGTCAGCCCATCGTACCTTTTTTTGCGGGCCAAACCGTGCAATGGCGGGTGAAAAACTAGCGACGGCCGCGAAACATGACCAAGAGTATTCAATGGACTGAATTCAGAGCGTTGCTGTCTGCTAACGCGTTGTCGATGATCGGTAATCAGTTAACCGTTATCGCCATTCCGTGGTTTGTGTATCAATTAACGGGCAGCGCCACTACGACATCGCTTGTCGTGGTGGCGGGTCAATTGCCTAATGTGCTTACCGGACTGTTCAGTGGTTACTTTATCGACCGTTTCAGCGCAAAGCAGATCAGTCTTTTTTCGGACGCGGTAAATTTCTTTGCGGTGATGTCCATTCCTGTGCTGTACAGCATCGATGCGCTGAATCTGATTTTGCTGAGCGGTTTGGTTTTCCTGTCACAGGTGATCGATACACCGGGCAGTACGGCTCGCCGGGTCATGGTGCCTGAATTAATCGACCGATGCCGTTTGCCGCGCGAACGTGCAAATGGTCTGGATTCGCTGGTCGAAACGTTCGCCGACCTGGCTGGACCGGTTTTGGGTGGATTGTTGCTGTCGGTAGTGGGTGCCCTGATGCTGTTGGTGGTGGATGCCTTAACGTTTGCACTCTCATTCATCATTGTTCTTGTCGGTGTTCAAGCCAAGAATAAGCCAAAGGGAGAGGCGGCCTTATTGCCGCTGTGGCAGGTGTGGAAATGGATGTTTGCACAGGGGCAAATCTTGAGGCTGGCGCTGTACGATACCGTCATCAATGCCGTTGCCACACCATTATTAGCACTGGCATTACCCCTGTTAGCGCAAGATTCCGGCGAAGCACCGTTTTGGTTGGGCGTATGGTTAGCGTGTTTTGCAACAGGCACCACTTTGACGACTGCGTTGTATACCTGGTTAGGGCACCGGCTATCTGCGCTCACTTTGCTGAAGGTCACGCCGCTTGGGCAGGGACTGGGCTTATTGGTTATCCTGCTGAGTATTTCCTGGCAATGGCCTTTATCCATAATCGGGATCGGGTTGCTTATCTTCGGGATGAATCTCGGGGTTGGCAGTATGGTGGATGCCATCGTGTTGCAGCAACAAGTTCCCGAAGATCGTCGCGGTAGCGTTTTTGCTGCGTTTTCATCACTGCGCTATATGGGGGTTCCGGTTGGGTTGCTGGTCGCTGGGCTGATGATCGACCAAGTCGGGTATGTACCCCTGTTCGCTCTGTTTCTGGGTTTGATTCTGGTGCCGTCCTTGCTCTGGTTAACGGAGACATCGTTACAGGGCGCAGGCGACGCAGCTGAATAAAGTCATCTTTTTATCGGTGACCAACAGCAGGGGGCATAGCTCGTGAATTTGGCTAAGCTGCGCTCTTTGTGAAAGGACGCGGCTATGACAAAACTCAAGACTCTATTCAAATGGGGCGGACTGTGGTTTCTGGTGTTTGGTATCGCCACTTATGCCTTGGTGTTTGCGCTGACTGGTTTCAATGACAGTCCGTTAAAACAAAAATTACTCTCATTACCCTGGACGATGCAGATTCATGCCATTGGTGGTGCTGTTGCGTTGCTGATTGGGTTATTTCAGTTCAGTCGTTTACGTCATACGTTGCCGAGCACGGTGCATCGCTATCTAGGTCGCGTATACGGGGTAGCCGTTTTAGCCTCCGGTACCATGGGCTTAATCATGGCAACCCGAGCAGACGGCAGCTTGATAAACGCACTGGGTTTTGGGAGTTTGGCGGTGATGTGGATCGTCAGCCTAATTCTGGCTTGGTACGCCATTCGCCAACGACAGCAACAACGACATCGATATTTCATTACGCTCAATTACGCGTTGACCTGGGCCGCGGTGACCTTGCGCGTTGAGTTGCCCATACTTATTGCGTTCTTTGGCTTTGAAGTGGGTTATCAGATTATTGCCTGGTTGTGCTGGGTGCCGAATATATTGCTCGCGGCGTGGTGGTTACAGCGCAATCAGGTCCGAACGCTGCCTGCTTAAGTGAGCAAAGACATCAGAAACGTAATGAAAGCCTGAAGTTTGAGCGATGGGTGCCGGCTGTATGGGTATACCAGATACCAATCCGGCCCTTTGGTTTGATAGTCGGTTAACACACTCTCCAGTTGGCCCTTCTGAAGTGCCGACGACAGCAGGTATTCTGGCGCATGAATGACACCGGCGCCATTAATGGCCAATGACAGCAAAAACGCGCCCTGATCCGCGCTGACTTGATTGCTTGGGAAGTGCCGGTACAGGCCGCGTTCGTTTCGAAATTCCCAGGGGCGGACAAACTGCGTGACGTTGTCTTTGTAACCCAGGCACGAGTGTTGTGTCAGCTCCTCGGGGGATGTTGGTCGACCCCTGTTTGCCCAATAGTCGGGACTGGCTGCTGTGGTAAAGGTTGGATGCGGGAGTTTCTTAGCCACGAGCCTTGAGTCTGGCACCACATGGAAGCGAAACGCAAGATCGAATCGCTCCTGTATCAGATCGACGTGGCGGTCCGTAATTTCCAGATCCAGTGTTATGGCTGGGTGTTCCTTTAACCATTGCGGCAGGGCTTGCGCGATGACCTGATTTGCGAAGGATATTGGCAGGCAAACCCGTAAATGACCACTTCCAGATAGATTCTGTCCAGTGACGAGTGCACGAGCGTCCTGTGCCGTCGACAGTAATTTACAACATTGACTGAAAAACACTTCGCCTTCCGGCGTCAAGGTAATCAGCCTTGGTGAACGGTTAAACAGCTTGACGCCAAGGTTGTCCTCCAGACGGGCGATGGCCTTGCTGACGGCCGATGGCGTTTGCCCGAGTTGTCGACCTGCCTCTGTAAAACTGTTGCTGCGGGCTGCAGTGATAAAAGCAGCCATGCCTGAAAAGGGATCTGTTTGACTCATTGTGACATTTTGTCCAAATGAAAAGGAGTTGGAGCATACTATTATAACTTTGTTTCATCAATACACTGGTTGCTGACTTTTAAGGGACAGGAGCAAGTGAATGACCTTTTATCAGCGATTGAATCAAGCGTGGCAGGACACGGGCTCGTTGCTGTGTGTGGGCATCGACCCCCAATGGTCAGCTTTGGATAACAGGCACCGAGCCAAAACCCAGCCATTTTTAAGCTTTGCTCAGGACATTGTTCAGCAGGTGGCCGGAAATGTTTGCGCCGTAAAGTTTCAGTTTGCGCACTTTGCGGCGGAAGCCCGCGAACAGGAACTTTTAGACGCAATCTCGTTCGTTAAACATCATTTTCCAAACCTGGTGGTGATACTGGATGCCAAGCGCGGTGACATTGGGTCAACCGCGGCCTATTACCAGCAAGAAGCGTTTCAGCGTTACGCCGTAGATGCCGTTACGCTGAACCCCTATTTGGGATTTGACAGTGTGCAACCCTTTGCAGAACAGTCGGATCGTGGCTGCATTTACCTGTGTCGAACCTCGAACCCAGGTAGTGATGAATTTCAGTCGCTGGTATTGCAAGCTCAGCCACCAAAGATGCTTTACGAACAGGTGGCAACTAACGTAGTAACACGATGGAATCATCAAAACGCCATGCTGGTTGTTGGCGCGACTCACGTCGATGCTATCCGTAAGGTTCGACGAATTGATGGCAATGTTCCGTTGTTGGTTCCCGGCATTGGGCAACAGGGAGGCGACTTAGACGCAGTTTTGCGTGCAGGTTTAACGGCGAATGGTTCTGGACTGTTGCTTTCAGCATCCCGCTCGATTATCGAGGCAGACGATCCTGCTGCGTCAGCACAGGCATTGAACGCTGCTATCAACAGGTATCGTGCTCATGGATAAGTTAAAGGCGGATGTGGAGTTAGCCTGTTGGTTGGATGGACGTTTTATTCTCAGGTCCGGTCAGCGCACGAATCGTTATTTTGATAAATACCAATTTGAGTCGAACCCCGCGATGCTCGCAGCTCTGGTCGATCGTTTGCATTCCTGCGTACCGCCAGAAACTGACGTTTTAGCCGGCGTTGACATGGGCGGTATCCCTATAGCGACGGCGTTAAGTCTTAAGCTCGATCTGCCAGCCGTTTATGTCCGAAAGCAGGCAAAAAAATACGGAACTTGTCGGCAGGTGGAGGGTGTCTCGGTGACCGGTAAACGAGTGTTGGTTGTGGAAGATGTGATCTCCACGGGCGGGGCCGTTAAGCTGGCGATAGATGCTTTGTGCAAACAAGGGGCCGAAGTTGTCGGCAGTCTGGTGGTGATGAACCGTTCAAACCCAATGTTAACGCGTCTCGGCGGCAAGCCGCTATTCCAGTTGTGGCCGAATTAAGGGGCTACTGGCCCACTAGTATCGTTTACGCGGTTTGAAAAAAGAACGTCCTTCGCCCAGCGTCCGTTCGCCGGTGAGTTCTAAATCGACTATAAAAGTTTTCTCGGCAATGATCTGGTTGTCGAACGACAGGGTCATCCGCCAATGACCTGCTTTGTTTTCCAAAGGTAACCAGATTGTGTCGCCCAGGTAGAAATTCCAGTCATTGTTCGCAACATAAACATCGCCGTCAAAGGGCGCCATAGGTTGCCCTGAGTCATCCGGAATATCGGGGTGATAAATGCAGTACGTCAGCTTTGCATTTCTGGCCTTTTTAACATTGACGATAAAACCGAATTCGATCTGTTCACGCAAGGGAATGTCGGTGGTTGCTTCAATCAGTTTCGGCAACGCTTTGCTGCGTTCATCCCATTGCGTATACACCCCATAACTGATCATTTTAAAAACAGGTTTGTTTTTAGCCATGTTTGTTGCCCTTGGTTCGAACGAGAAATTATACAGAATCTTCCAAGGATATTGGGTATCGACTGTTGGCGCGTTAATCGGGAACCAAAAAAAGCCAGCGTGCGCTGGCTTTGTATATTCTTCAGATATTGGTGTGGTTTAAACGTTACTCACCAATTTTTGCACGCTTTCTTTAGCGTCACCGAACAACATTGCTGAGTTCTCTTTGAAGAACAGCGGGTTTTGCACACCCGCGTAACCCGTTGCCATGGAGCGCTTCAGTACAATGCACTTCTTCGCTTTCCAAACTTCCAGTACTGGCATGCCTGCGATAGGGGAGTTTGGCTTTTCAATGGCATCCGGGTTTACGATGTCGTTGGCACCAATCACCATGACCACATCTGTACTCGGGAAATCTTCGTTGATTTCGTCCATTTCCAGAACGATGTCATACGGGACATTGGCTTCCGCGAGCAATACGTTCATGTGACCGGGCAGACGACCTGCTACCGGGTGAATGGCAAATCGAACATTTTTACCCTGTTTGCGCAATTTGTCGGTTAAGTCTGCCACCGCCTGTTGTGCAGTCGCGACCGCCATGCCGAACCCAGGTGTGATGATGATACTGTCTGCATCCTTTAACCATTCAGCGGCTTCTTCATGCGTCACCGTTGCCGCTTCACCGTATTCCTCGTCGTCCGCTGCGGCACCACCGTCGGTTCCGAAACCACCCAGAATAACGCTGATGAACGAGCGGTTCATGGCTTTACACATGATGTAAGACAGAATTGCACCGCTGGATCCCACCAGAGCGCCGGTAATGATCAGCAGATCGTTGCCGAGCATGAAGCCTGTCGCAGCCGCTGCCCAACCTGAATACGAGTTCAGCATCGACACAACCACTGGCATGTCCGCGCCGCCAATCGCGGCCACCAGGTGGATACCCAGCAGACCCGCGATAATAGTCATCACGATCAACATTGGAATCGCACTGGGGCCATGAGGATTGATGACAAAGAGCACCAACATGATGACCGTTGCAATCAGGGCGATGATATTCAAACCATGACGGAAAGGCAGCATGAGTGGTTTGCCGGAAATACTGCCTTGCAGTTTACCCCAGGCAACCCAGGAACCGGTCAGCGTCACGGCACCAATGAAGACACCCAGAAAGATTTCAACATTGTGGATAGCGGCTTCCGCACCGGTATGCATGGCACGTGGATCCAAATAGCCACCCCAGCCAATTAATACCGCTGCCAGACCGACAAAGCTGTGCAACATTGCAACCAATTGCGGCATGCCGGTCATTTCAACTTTAACCGCTAACCAGATGCCGATAGCGGCACCGATAGCCATCGCCGGAACAAGAATGGTGTAGGCTTCTACGCTGGGCGAGGCTACGGTGGCCAGTATGGCAATGACCATACCGGTAATGCCGTACATGTTGCCGCGACGGGCGGTTTCCTGAGAGCTCAGTCCGCTTAACGCGAGAATGAAAAAGATACCGGCTAATAGATAAGCCATTGCTAACAGACCTGTCATGATCAGCCCTCCCGACGGAACATATTTAGCATGCGACGTGTCACATAGAAACCGCCGGCGATGTTAATCGTGGCGAACAAAATACCGATACCGGCTAACACGGTCACCAGTGTGGAGCCGCTGCCAGATACCTGTAACAGACTGCCGACGACGACAATGCCGGAAATCGCATTGGTTACACTCATCAAAGGCGTATGCAGAGAGTGACTGACGTTCCAGATCACCTGCCAACCCACAAAAATCGCCAGCACAAATACGGTAAAGTGACCCATAAAGTCGGCTGGTGCGACCTGACCTAAACCAAGCATCAGAGCGCCAGCAATAATCCAATACAGAGCAATGGGTTGTGCTTTTTTGACCTTTGGTTCGGCGACCGGAGCTTCCTGTTTTGCCGCTGGCTTTTTAGGCGCTGCAGACAACTTAGGCGGTGGCGGTGGCCACAATATTTCTTTTTCATGGGTCACGGTGCAGCCACGGGTAATTTCGTCTTCAATATTGAAGTTGAGGTTGCCGTCTTTAGCTTCGCACAGGTGTTCCAGCAAACGGAATACGTTATTACTCAATAGCGTACTGGCTTGGTTTGCAGCGCGTGCGGCAATGTTGGTGTAGCCAACGACTTTAACATCGTGAGCGACGACGACTTCATCTTTAACGGTACACTCGCAGTTGCCGCCATTAGGGGCTGCCAAATCGACGATCACTGAGCCCGGTTTCATAGCTTTCACCATGTCTTCGGTAATCAGTTTTGGCGCCGGGCGCCCAGGGATCAACGCGGTGGTGATGATGATATCCACCTCTTTGGCCTGTTCCATAAACAGGGCCATTTCCGCTTCAATAAATTCTTTCGACATTTCTTTGGCATAGCCGCCTGTCCCGGCACCGTCTTCCTCAATCTCAACGGTCAGAAACTGGCCACCCATCGACTCAACCTGTTCTTTCACTTCCAGGCGGGTGTCGAAGGCACGGACGATAGCGCCCAGACTTTTCGCAGCACCGATGGCGGCAAGACCTGCTACCCCGGCACCAATGACCATGACTTTGGCGGGTGGGATCTTACCCGCGGCTGTAACCTGGCCAGTAAAGAAACGACCGAAGTTACTGGCCGCCTCAATGACGGCACGGTAACCGGCAATGTTGGCCATTGAGCTGAGAATATCCATTTTTTGCGCGCGGGATATTCGAGGAATGGATTCCAGAGAAATAGCACTCATGCCTTTTTGATTAAAAGTTTCGAGCAGTTCGGCATTTTGCGCCGGCGCTAAAAATGAAATCCAGGTTTTGCCATCGCCGACCATATCAACTTCGAACTGGTTGGTCGCCGGATGCTTGGCAACTGGACCATTGATTTTGATCAGTACGTCAGCGTCGCTATATAGCTTAGCGACGTCAGTCTCGATTTGCGCCCCCGCAGATATGTAGTCTTCGTCAGAAAATTGTGACGGTTGACCGGCACCGCTTTGCAGCGTGACCGAAAACCCTAAGTCGATGAGCTTTTTCGTTGTTTCCGGGCTGACGGGAACTCGCGTTTCCCCCGGAGTGGTGTCTATAGGCACTGCGATATTCAGTGGCATGGTGATCTCCCAACCTTGCTTGAGATTGTTAACTTTTAATAACTAGCCGCCTGGCGGTAATTTTCCGGTTTTCTATCTGTAGCATTCACTGCGTCACTTTAAAGGACAGACCAGCGTTTTTGAACCGGAGTTTTTAACAGCCCGCTAGTAAGCCAGCCAAGTGTGAACGGCTCGTTGCTGCAGATCAATAACTATTGCTGTTTATGGCAGCAGATCCTGCAACGTAAGGCTGGAGGCCGCAATATCTAAGGGGATTGCTCCTCATTATGAAAAGAAATTCACTTTTTCCGTTAAGGAAAATCAACCATGAATAGCGTGTTTTTTGTACAAAAGGTGGTTTAGACGTTGGTCGTACAATAGTAGTAAGTGCCCATATTTTGCTACACAAGTGCGTTAGGGTTGTTTAAATTGAGCGGGCACTGTGGAAAACAATAGAATAAAACTGCATGTGCAAGAGAGTGATCAAAATTCTCGCTCCAATTTTTGGTTGGCTGTGAGCGGATGAAAAAGTCTGTAGCGGCTGAAAAAATAAAAAAGATAGCAACTGAACTCTGTCACGCGAGCACTTTTCGGCGCAAATGGCAGAGGAACGTGACCAACCAGGAGAACAAAATGAAAAGACGTGACGTCATTAAAAAAGGTCTGATCGGCGCTGGTACTGTGGCCGCTGCAACGACCATCTCAGCACCTGCCATCGCTGCGAATCGAATTGAAATTTCCATGGTATCCACCTGGCCTCGTGATTTCCCGGGGTTGGGAACCGGCGCACAGCGCTTTGCTCAGCGCTTGGCCGATTTGTCTGACGGTCGTATTACCGCGAAATATTTTGCTGCCGGTGAACGTGTTGGTGCTTTCGACGTGTTCGATGAAGTGGCCTCCGGCAATGCTCAGATGTATCACGGCGCTGAGTATTATTTCACCGGTAAACACCCGGGTTTCGGCTATTTTACGGCTGTACCTTTTGGCCTGACGGCGACTGAATTTAACGCTTGGTTGCGTTTTGGTGGCGGACAGGAGCTGTGGGACGAGCTGTCTGGTGAATTTGGTCTGAAAGGCTTGGCTTGTGGTAACACGGGCGTACAGATGGGTGGTTGGTTCCGCAAAGAAATGAAGTCAGCTTCCGACTTTAAAGGCCTGAAGATGCGTATGCCAGGTTTGGGTGGCTCAGTATTGTCTAAGCTCGGCGGGTCTCCTGTGTCACTGCCCGGTGGTCAGATATATGAAAATCTGATTTCCGGCGCCATTGATGCTACCGAGTGGGTGGGTCCATGGAACGACGAAATCATGAAGCTGTACGAAGCGGCTAAGTTCTATTACTACCCTGGCTTCCATGAGCCCGGTTCAATGTTGAGTGTGCAGATGAACAAGAAGTGGTGGGATGGTTTGTCCAAAATGGATCAAAACATCATTGCTGCGGCGGCTGCACAAGAAAACGAATACATGTATGCGGAATTTAACTGGAAAAATGGTGCTGCTTTACAACGTCTGCTCAGTCAACAGGGTGTGCAGCTGCGTGAATTCTCTGACGATACTTACGATGCCTTCGGTGAAGCGTCTGAAGAAGTATTTGAAGACGTTCAGGATCATTCAGCATTGGCGAAACGTATTCACCAGAGTTTCGCAAAAGCCCGTAAAGAAGTGGGTGGCTGGAATAAAATTTCTGATGTGGCCTATGTTCAACAGCGTAACCGTGTTTTGGGCATGTAATCTCAATCACGCGCTGTAAATTCGATTGAATAAAAGCGTCACTCGGTTGTCCGACTGACGCTTTTTATTAACCCCCAGCACACTTTCGATTTGGTGACTTTGTGGAAATTGTATCGGTGCTCGCCCAGCCACTAACGCGGCGTTATCAACAGTTGAACTGGATAGTGCGCTCTATCGCCTATGCCATGGTATGTTTCACTTTTATCTATTTGCTCAATAATTATTTAAACGTTTGGCGCGATTGGCCAGGCGTTGCCAATTATTTTTTTACCTCAAATGAGCAGGCGGACGGCGCCGCTGTGTATGCGTGGTTGCAACTCGCCAGTTACGTACTCATTTTTCCGTATGTCATATACCGTACGAAGAGCACGCCAGACCGGCTTATGATTGAAGACAGCCAGCGCTGGACTCGGTGGTCAGAATATGTGATTCGTGCTGCTTTCTGGGCAATCTTAATTATTGGGCTGATGGATGGCCTGATCTCTTGGATGCGCGTGGAAGACCTGTTAACGGTCGTCTTTGGTGATGAGTTAGGTACCAACCTCGGTAAGGCAACCTTCCGTGGCACCTACGTGCATTACCCGTTAATTGCGATCAGCCTGGTGTTGGCGTATCGCTTTAAAACCATTTCCGTGTCCTGGCTCGCTTTATTGGTGGTCTTTGCGGAAGCGTGGATCGTAGTAGCCCGTTTCATCTTCTCTTATGAACAAACCTTAATGGGTGACCTGGTTCGTTTCTGGTATGCCGGTTTATTTTTATTTTCCGCAGCATTCACTCTACGTGAAGAAGGGCATGTGCGCGTGGACGTGCTTTATGCACAACGCTCCATCCGTTACAAAGCCATTGTGAATACCGTTGGCATTTTCTTCCTGGCTTTCCCGCTTTGTTGGATCATTCTGACCATGGGGATGTGGGAGAAAAACAGCATTTTGAACAGCCCTCTGCTGAATTTTGAAATCTCGCAATCGTCGTATGGACTGTTCATTAAGTACATTATGGCGGCGTATCTGGTGGTTTTCGCTGTCTCCATGTTGCTGCAGTTCTGCAGCTATTTGTTAAAGCATGTGGCTATTTTAACCGGCGAAGTTGAAGCCAGTGACGACCATCACGACGACGTCGCCGGATAAAGGAATCAGATTATGGAATTACTGTTTTTATGTATCTTGATCGCGCTCATGGTCGGCGCGTTGATATCGGGCTTTCCGGTCGCGTTTGCGCTTCCGGGTTCAGCCATCCTTGCTATCTCTCTTGCGGCCTTGTGTGGTTGGTTGTTTGCCGGTGATACCGGAGCGTATTTTGCGGACGGTGGTCCAACTCAATGGTTAACGGCCGGCGTGACGAATTTCCGCAGCCTGTATTGGGAAGTGGAAAGGGATACCTTGATTGCTATCCCTCTGTTTATTTTCATGGGGATTATGCTGCAGCGTTCACGTATAGCCGAAGATCTGTTGGTTGCCATGGCGCAATTATTTGGTCCTGTACCAGGCGGTCTGGGTATTTCCGTGGTGATCGTTGGTGCACTTTTGGCTGCCACCACGGGCATTGTGGGTGCTACCGTCGTTGCCATGGGTATGATTTCGTTACCGGCAATGTTACGTAACAACTACGACAAGTCGCTGGCAACCGGCACCATTTGCGCCTCTGGAACTTTAGGGCAAATCATTCCACCGTCCATTGTGTTAATTATCCTTGCGGACCAATTGTCATCTGCTGCTGATCAAGCCTCAACCATCCGTGCGACAGAATACCGTGCGGTGACTGGGGAATTCTCCATGCCGTCGCACCTGGATGTCGTGTCCGCCAGTGCCGGTGATATGTTTATGGGCGCTATCATTCCAGGCTTGGTTCTGGTTGCGTTGTATATTCTTTATATTCTCGCTACTGCGGTTTTAAAACCAAAGTCGGCACCACCAGTACCGTACGATGGAGAATACGACCGGTCATTCTTATGGAATGTGGTGAAAGCTCTGGTGCCACCATTGGCGCTGATTGTCATTGTGTTGGGATCCATTCTCAGTGGCGTTGCCACAGTAAACCAGGCTGGGGCCATTGGCGCGATCGGCGCCATTCTCATGGGCGGTTACCGTATTTTTAAAGGTGATAAACATGTTTATCTACCGGCGATCTTAGCGGGTGTGTCTATTGTCGGTATCGCGGTAGTGCTCAGTATTTGGGAAATTAATGTTAAAAACCTCACTACACCGGGTCAGACATTTGGTTTTGTGTTGGCCGTGGTTTTCTCGTTAGTGTTGGCTTTTGCGGTGTTTTGGAGTACCTGGCGCGTGTTCAAAACAGACGACACGCTGAACCAGGTTATGACCGAAACCATCAAAACCACCAGCATGGTATTCATTATTTTGATTGGGGCGGCGATGCTTACCGCTGCCTTCCGGGCATTTGGTGGTGAAGAATTGGTTCGCCATGCACTCACCAGTTTGCCGGGCGGATTCTGGACGCAGTTTTTAGTCGTTATGCTGGTTATCTTTTTGCTGGGCTTCTTCCTGGATTTCATCGAAATTGCCGTGGTGGTGGTTCCGTTGGTAGCGCCTATTTTGTTGGCGGCACCTGACGCAAACGTTACGGCGGTTTGGTTGGGTGTGATGATCGGTCTCAATATGCAGACGTCCTTCCTGACACCGCCTTTCGGATTTGCATTGTTTTATTTGCGTGGTGTGGCACCCAAAATAGTCAAAACGCTGGATATTTATAAGGGTGTCGTACCGTTCATCGGCTTGCAGTTGTTCGCGCTGTTGATTGTCGGTCTCGCGCCGCCGTTGGTGAATTATCTGCCAAACCGCACTTTTCTGACATCGGAAAATGCTCCGCCTCCGATGAACCCAAAATTACAGCAATGTCTGGAAGTGGAAGTATTCGATTACTACGCGAAACACGAACAGGATATTCTGAAGGCATTGGATACTATGACAGATGTGGACATCAGCGTTTTGCCGATTTCCTATCAACAGAGTATTGGTAGTGTCATCGAACAGAGTCGTCAGACCTTCGCTAAAGTTGATCAGGTAAACCAAGCGAAACAGGTTATTGCGGATGCGTCGGTGGACTATCGCGATCTGCATATCGATGTGCGGGCGCGTGAACGTCAAATTCGACAGTTGGAAGCGGCTATTGAAGAGCACAAAGCTTATATCGATAACGCCCGTTTTGACGACAGCATTTCCGAACAGAATTTGGCCGATGCCGAAACTGACATCGCTATTCTGGAATCGGACATTGCTCAGTTAAAAAGCGAAGTACCATCGCAGTGGCAGTCCGAGAACGAACGTTACCAGGCTTTGCTGAAAGATCTGAAAATTGCGCGGTTGGGTTATCAAAACCATGTCGATAATGCCTATCGTCCTTTGCAGGAAATATTGAGTGTATTGAACAGTGCGTCCCGACTGGCGGAACAGCAGTCCGCTGTCGCAGCGTTGGACAACCTGATTACCAACAACGATGCTGATACGGCAATGGACGGTATTAAAGTGTTGGAAGATCAGCTGGATGCCATTCCCGGCGCTGAATCGGTTCGCAGTCTGGTGACTAAAGCTCGGCGCGCATTGCGCGGCGACAGTCCTGATGTCCAAGAGGCGTTGGCGTTTAAAGACCAGGCCCTGGCACAGCTCGCCAGTGATGTAGCATGGATGGACGAAGCAAAAACGTCCGTACTCCCTGCATTGAAAAAACTGGATAAAGCCATTGGCTATAACATTGGTGTTCGTTTGCAGGATCGCTTGACCGATCGATTAGCGTTGGACATCGCAGCTTGCCAATCCACGCACAAAGATGTTTCGTTAAGTTTTTAAGTCGTATTTATTCATTGTTGTAATGCGTTTAGCCCGGTTTAGACCGGGCTTTTTTTTCGACTGATGAAAGTAGAGCATGTGACGTGGTTTTAATGCTATTTTGAAGAGGCTATTGGTTTCCTATTGTATCTTTAATATAAGTTTCACATTGTTCAAGGTCGATCTCTCCTTTTAGACATCGTTTTCTCAATGAAAAAAGGTTATCAATTGTGTTTTCCGCAATCATAATTCTTTCAAGTAACGTATTATACTCATAACTTGACATTCCATCTGTAGAAAGAATAAATTTGTACTTCTCGATATCACTACTGAGTTCTACGATGAAATAGGCTATATCTTTTAGTAATAGTTTTATTTCATTATCTATTGAATTATTGTTTCCATCCAAGCTGACTGTTTTAGCCAAGTCTGATTCGCTATACAATGCAACTGAAATTCGATCGATCATCGAGCTTTCCTCTAAGTAGGTAGCTATACGCGTAGATGTACTGAACTCATAAATATGTTCTGCCAACGATTTTGCTTTGTTAAGTTCTATTTTATTATTTCCTGCGAAGTTGAGGGTTTCTTCATCTATTAAACCGTAAAACTCAGTCGGAAGTGTTGATCCGCCGGTATTAATTGAAATCGAAATTGTCGAGTTTGCTATGAACTCTTCCTCTTCGACAGTCCAGGTTTGGGTTTTCTTAAGTAAACCCCATAGAGCTTTTACTTTTACTTTATAAGTGACTTTTTGGTAATCGTAATCTTTATTCGATGTTAGGAATATGTCAACACTAAAATGGTTGCTAAAATGTATCGCTTGAATGAACGAGTCTCCGCAAAATTCTAAAAATCTTTCTGATTTTAATGCACTAAATGCTTTGTCGTTGAGTGCGAAGTTACTAATTGCTTTCGTACCTATATTAGATTGTGTATACAGCGTAAATCGAAATGTATTTTCTATATCTTCAGATAAATAGTATCCCAGTCTACTTCCTGATATCTCGACCAGGCCCCTTCCTAAGTTTGCTCCCGCAGATATGGTGCTATATAGCTCATCAGTGATTTGGTTTTTTTCAGATGTGGTTTTGATAGAAACTTTTTGTAGGCTATTGTTTATGTCAGATACCGATACCATTTCAACGCAGTTGCCATTGGTTGTTTCTAAATGATTAGAATTGAAGCCCATTCCCAGTATTTTTGCCCAATCGGATTTTTGGTACTTATTCCCAATAAAATGCGTGCTAGAGAACGCGAGAGCAGGTATGACAAAAAAAAAGAAAAACTCTATTCATAATTAGAGCGGCCTCTCTAAGAGAGGCCGCTGCCTCCTTAGTATTGGTCAGTCATGTCAATGGACCTAATGTTGCTTTCATTGATTATAAAATTGTCGTAGCAAAGCCCTGGTGTATTTTTAACGCTATGGCAATAAGTATCTAAGCTCACAATTAGGTCGACGTTCTCTTCCGCTTTCCTGATGTTGGCTAAAACTACTGCATTGTAAGGGTCTTTTTTGAGAATATTGTTGCCGAGTGAGATGTTAGAAATATTTGAATTGAATTGGTTTTTTAACTCTAGAAGTGCCTGTTTATCCAGCTGAGCGCTAAAACCGATTAGTGTTGGTTTAGCCGGAAGATTATTTAGACCCGCCTCCGTATATACGCTTGTAAGTATAGCTTCTATACTATAGTTGCTGTAATCATCTGTGCGAAATTGCTGGGGAAAGGTTGTAATATCATAGCCATTTAAAGCTAGTGAATCTTGTGTGGCATAGTCTGAGATTATATCGAGTGCATTGTTGCATTCGCTCATATTCAGGCCGTTCGAGTCTGTAAGCGAACATGTGTCCGAAGCCGCTGTCATTACCGAAATTAAATTACCGGGAGAGCCGCCGCGTTGCCTTGCATTTAAGCTGACAACGGTTCGCCCTGCCGCCGCGGTTACATCTGAGCTTAAATCTCCGTTAATCTCAAAGCTAGAAAATGAAACTGCTAGGTTTCCCTCCAGCAATTCTTTGTCTTTGATGCTACTGTAGCTGAATGTTACGTTCACATTTAGATATGCTGAGTACTCGATCGCACTAACAAACTCATCTCCATATGCCACGTTTGGAGTGTTGCAAGTGTCGTTGTATTTTCCCGTGTCTGTCGGTGGGACCAGTGCTTTTTTACCGCCGTTAAGTTGGTAGATGAAAGTATAGTTTGTTGTTAGGTCATTCGAGGCCGTAGACTTTACAAATGAATAATCGGCAGAAGCTGCCGCTAATTTGAAGTTAATCCCCGCATCAATTGAGCCTGTTAGATATTCGGCCATCTGTGTAGCCTTCATGTTTTTAGAGAAAATGAAACTTTGGTTTATAACTCCTGTTTTATTTCGTGTTTCTCCGGTCACGCATACGCTGCTGGTTAAGTGTTGTGAGTTACTATTGAATGCCTGGCCTAAAACAACCCATTCATTTCCTGAGCCTGGTATAGTCGACATTAACGATAGATCGTTTTTCTCGGGAATACTTGCTGCTTGGCAGAAATTTATAGTTAATGTCGTCACTAACAATCTGAATGTAATATTATGCTTAAGTTTCATAATTCATCACCATATTCGTTAAATGTAATTGGACCCTTATGGCACTGTTCGAGAATTTGTACTGAATAAGCTCCGCCATTATCATTAGTTCCCCATTTGACCCGGTCCCAATCTAAGGCGAAAGAGATTTTCCTCTCTATCCAATTTACCAAGACGTGAATTTCGACTGGGGTCCCATAGAAACCTCTATCATTGGGCCGCAAAGCACAGTTGCCCCATGGGTTGTCGAAGCTGAATGACATAGAGTCAAAAGGAGGTCCTTGCCGAATCACATCTATAGAAATGTACTGATCTGTTATGTTTGATAAACGGTCGTTGAAAGCATCCCATTCTATTGTAGTTACAGATAGAGCTGACTTTGCTTTATTGTCATATTCAAAAGTCAAAATCCGAGTGGATCTGCCTCGATCCTGATCAAGCCGATCGAAGCCTGAGATATCAAATATAAATTCTTCCAATACAGGTTGCGCATCAGGTAGCATTTTCTTACTGATTACATAATCTCTATAATCTAAGCATCCCAGCTCTGGATTTGAACTACTCTGTCTCATATATGGATGGGTGAAGCAATAGTCTATGAGTAATGCTTGGTAACCAATGTTTCTCGAAAGGGCTGATTTCATTCTATTCAGTGCGGATTGGGCACCAAATTCAGGCATGAATAATTTAAACTCACTAGGGCTTATTCTGTCGATGGAGTTTTTGAATTTTGTCATTCTGACAAATTCACTTTGTAGAGCCTTTCTGAGTGTGGCTAGGCTGCTATTCAGCGGTTCTGAATTGGAGTAGTCATTGGGAGTTAGTGTGTAAAAAAGAGCATTTGAGTATGAGGTTTTTTGCGCGCTCTCGATACCGACTAGCTGACTTCTAAAGTTCTCGGCGTAAATTTTTAGGCTATTTAAGGCTGCTCGACATGGCCCTAACTCTGCAAGAGAACAAGAAACAATGTTTCCATCAATCGCACCTAAAAGCGCAAATTCATTACCCCCTCTCTGAATGGCACTTATTTCAATGGATGAATTCTGTTTGTCAGTTGTTGACATTGAAGAGAAGTCTCCCTCAATATTAAAACGATCTCCAGAAAGTTCTAATCCTGCACCTATTGAAAATCTATTTTTGTGCTCCTCACTTAGAAATTTTATTTTTGCGCTAATGGTTAACTCCCCCCCCATAAACGATTTGCGACACATAATGTGAACCAACCTTTTTATAGTTTCCATCGGTGATGCTGAAGCAGTAGTCACTATAGCTTGTTGTGCCTGGAGTTAATTTTCTCTCATGAGTTTTTAGTCTTACTATAGTTCCGACCGTGTATGTTTTTTCTGAGTCTAAAATGCTATTAGCAATGGCGGCGTAGCCATCGACGCCGAGTAAGGGGAAGTTTGCTGATGCGTTTACTGAGCCGGTAAGAGTTTCAATTACAGAGTTATAGTCACTGCCAGTGAAGCTTTTATATTCAGCTTCAGCCGAGTTGTTTTCATTGACTATTTCGCCGTGAATGCAATTTAGGGGTAGAAATTTTGCCTCGTCAGCAATATATGCTTGACCGATTTGTGCGTGATCATAAATATTAGAGGGGAGTATGAGAGTTGACGAGTGCGATAACGAAGGTGATATAGCAATCATTGCTATCGTACTTAGTTTCATTAGTTTCATTAGTTTCATTAATCCTTTATTCAGTGAGGTCTTGAGTAACGCTTTATAAAAACTTTATTGTTTGCTTTTTTAGGGGGCGTCACAGTTTATTGGTATTTACTAATTATTGGAACAATGTTCTTTTATTTTTGAGTTTCTTTTGCGAAAGATTATATTTAGAAAATTAGACTTTTTATCTGATCCTTGTGGGAGTTTATGAAATTAGTATAGAGCTTGAAATCTTACGATTCTGAATGAGATTATAATGGTAGTGTTAAGTGTTTTTTCGTCATTTGAGTGTGTATTTTTACCTATTCCAATTGGACACTGAGTAAGATTTTCAATATTTTTTATTTACATCAGTTGGGTATTTTACACCGAATGAAATCCCGCCGAAGCGGGATTTGTTTTGAATCTAAAGCTTACGACTTCTGTTGTTTAGATTTTTACGGCTATCTTTTTACGAGCGATTACCGTTAATAATCCAAGTAGTAGCATGATAAGGCCAAAGGATCCGCTTTTCTTTGGTTTGTCATCAGATGAGTTATCATCGTTGTTATCACTACCTTGGTCATCACCCCCTTGGTCATTGTCCAATTCTTCAAGGTAAAACGCCGCTACAATTGGGTCGTGGTCAGATGAGTAGTAAGGGTCATCGGCACTGGCATAGGTATCGTTTTTCTCATAAGGGTCGAGAGTAGTGTCATAATCCAGTACATCGGATTCAACAGAGTTGATGTGCCAGGCATCGATACTTAGCAGACTTTCGGTCATTGCGGCGCTGCCGATGATGTAGTCCAGGCTGCCTAAAAATCCAGAATAGCTGTAACTGAATGGAATTTCTTCTGTCGACTTATCTGTATCTTTCAGATTGGTAAAACCTGCTTCTTCAAGAGCAATAATTGGGTCTTCTTTCGCGTATGAGTTGAAGTCACCAACCATGATGATGTTGTTAGTTTCAACGCCAGTAGGGTTGTCGGATAAGAATGTTGCTAAAGCCTGAGCGGCTCGTGAGCGGGTAATGTTGCAGTTGCCCGCGCCATTGCCCAGGTCCGGATCAGACAGCGCGTCACAGTTACTGCCTTTAGACTTCAGGTGGTTCACAGCAATGGTAATTGTTTGGTCTGATTCATGGTGCTTCAGCGTTTGAATCAGTGAAGGTCGATTTTTTGTATCCAGGAACAGGGGTTCATTGTTTTCATCGCGCGGAGAGTTCGAAGAATCCAGAATTACCGTTGTACCGACCGGAGACAGCACGTTTTTGCGATACAGAAGACCGACGGCAATGGCATCGTCTCCGATTTTTTCTCCAGCATTCACGAAAGCGTATTCGTTTTCTACGGCAACCTCGGCATTGAGTGCATCGGTCAACGCTTTAATCGAACTCTTCTCGCCGAAACCATCGTTTTCAATTTCCATCAATCCGACAATGTCAGCGTCCATCGCGGAGATGGCGGCTACGATTTTGCTCAGCTGAATAGTATAGTCCTCTGCTGAGTTTGCTCCACGGTAATCCCCAAAAGTCTTATTTTTCTCTTCCGTCAAGGTAGGGAAAAATGTTTCATTCGCTTCGTTTTCTATGCCGTTGAACAAGTTAAGTACGTTCATGCTGGCTATGACCAGATTTTCTGAACCGTCGATATAAGGTTCCAGCGTTCGGTCATATTTGGCCGTTGGAACGAAGGTTGGGCTCGTAGACGGAATCAGAGAGTAAGGCAGTTTTGTTGAGCCATTATCGTAGCCATGAACGACACCGGCGAGATTGCTCAGTTCAAACCCGACCCGGAAGTAGTTGGTGTTGCTGTATCCTGCGGCTGTCGGGAACGGGATAACATCTGGATTTGATGCGGCAACGCCATCGTCAATCAGAATGCTGTCCAGTTTAAACGCGGTGATTGCATTGTTGTAGCTTTCCACGCTCGGAGCGGCTAGCGTGGTAGGTTGATAATGCAGTTTGGAGGACGCGACGAACTGGCCATAGTTGATAAAGCCATACCCGGTACCGTAAAAATCGCTGACTATCATCGGTGTGTCGATGGTGACACTCATGCCTTCGACCGCTTCCAGCTGGTCAAGGCTTGTAAGTGGGAACGTTAGCGAAGCCGCAGTCGGTAGCGCTTCTCCTGAACCGCATATGGTGAGGTCATTAATAAATTTTAGCTGTGTAATTCCATTGGATTCGACGGCCAAACCACCTAATCTAACTTTGTCACTAGTAACAACGGCATTGGAAGTGTTTTCAACAAAAAGGCCTTCAGAAGTGGTGGCATCTGTATCGGCATCAGCGTTTTCTTCTTGTAAGAAGAAACCTTTGTATTGCTCAGTAGAGCCGTCACCTTGAGAATCGAAGGTGACAATAGCCTCTACAATGACCCAATTACCATTAAGTGGTGACGTCGCTGCATTGCCTTGTATTGCGGAAATGAGCGTTGCTGGTTCACCACACATACCAATATCCAGGCCCGGTTTCTCGCCTTTGGTTGGCATCGCTGTGTTTGCTGATTTTCCATCTAGAAAATTTTTGCCAGAATAGTCCCATTGAGTTGAGTCGAAATCGCCGCCATTTGGTGCTGTAGTGTGTTTGCGATATGCCCAGCCATCTTCGAAATCCCACGCTTGATAGGAGCCGTCTACTCCAAGCTCGCCGTAGGCGTCAATGGTGGTAGCGCCTTTTTTAAGTAGATAAACGTCATCGCCGTTGTTGGTAAGGTTGCTTCCAATGTCATCCGCGGCAAAGCCAAAATAGGTATTGAAATTGTCCGTATTGTTGGTCACCCAAAAATATTGACCGGCAGCCAGTGCTTGGTTTGGGAAGGTATATTTAGTGGTCGATGAGGTACTGCCGTTAACCGCGATATCAATACTGTATGCACTCAGATCGGCGATTGAGTCGGTAGCGTAAAACTCGATAGCTCGAGGGGACGCGTTAAGCGGGCCATCGATTACCCCAGTGATCATTAATTCTGCTTGTGAGTAACTTGCGGCCAGAACGGCCGTCGTTATGAGTAGTTTTTTATACATTATTGGTGAAACTCCACTTCCATTTTTCTGTTGTTAATAGCGAACTGCGTATGGCATGTAGACCAGGAATCGTTAGCCATATCCCTATTATTTTTGTTGTTCAGGTTTTCAGTTTCCGGAGCTGTTGAGGCTCCTAAACAGGTTGTTTCAGTGTGTTGCCTTTGCCCGTGTAATAGCGCATCCCGTTTTAGGTTTTGCCAAAGTGGTTCTATCCGGTGAGCGTTAACCGGTCCACTTGATTACAGCGAACGAGATCATCGTCATTGGCAAAGGCGCAAAAAATATAACCTATTGGTCAAGAATTAAGAAGATTGGGCTGTTAAGAAATGCCAGTTTCTGGCGGAATGCTCTGTTTCAGGCCAAAAAAATGTGATCGAGGGTGAATTTGCCCTGAATACGCTCAAAAAGTTTGGAAAAGAGGTTCTGTGTTGAGCGAATTTTTCACGAATGAGGTATTAAAAACATACATTATTGTTTGAATTTTTATCATCATTTTGATTCGTTTAGACACTGTTCTCAGATATTTACAAAAAAAGTGTTTTTTTAGTTTCATGAAGAAGGAGACAAACTCATTTGCAACGGCTTAATTTGGTTTGAAACTCCAATGATGCAGTTTGACAGTCTGGGCGCCGGTATTTGGTTCTGATTCATCTTATTCGTTTTGCGTGTCATTTTCGGCTATTTGGGCGTTTGAGATCTGACAAAGTAGAAATGTCAGTTATTTTGAGGGTCATTTGGTCGTATGGAATGCCAAACGTTGTGCCCTCGTGCCAGGTTTTTGGTTGCAAAGTTTGACTGAGCGACACCATGCCTGTGCTTTTCCCTTCCGCCCTCAGGGCAATTGCTATTCGACTAATTTACTTGACGCAACGTCCGGCACGTTAGCTCGGAGTTTTTACTAAACTGTTCAAAATAGCTGAGTATCCCAGAGCTGGAATGACGATCGGATAAGCGGACTTTAGTGACTTATTGCGACCGTAAGTCTTCGTTCGAGTCTGTGAAAAATGTCCGTTACATTTGTCCGACTATCCTTGAGCCGTGGGGCACCTATGGTTTTTTGGTCAGTCGAACAACTATTTACCTCAGAACATTCCCTAACATGAAATGTCCGGGAGAGCGCTCTTCCTCGCTTGTTTAAAACTATCCGCCAGTTTGAAGCTGGCGGAACTCGACGTCCATACATCAGGTATGGGTCGTTTTTAGTGTTTCAATGTTTTTTGCAGTGCTTCTCGCATTGAGGTCGTTTTCCGGCCCAGCAACGTTTCCAGATCTTGGCTGGTACTGAACAACGCGCCTTTTGCGGCCTGGGCATCACTGTCGGCCAGTATGGCTGCAAAGCCTTCAGGCAGGCCCGCGTCGATCAGTGCACCGCGGTATTGGCTTTCGTCGAGATTCGTGTAGTTCACCGATATACCGCTGACGTCACTCAGGGCTGTCGCATATTCAGTCAAGGTAAAGCCTTCGCTGCCGGCTAATTCATAGACCTTACCGGCTTGATTCGGTCGGGTCAGTATTTCCGCAGCGGCTTGGGCATAATCGGCACGAGTGGCGGAGGAGAACTTTCCGTCTTCAGCGGCGCCAAAAACAGCGCCCATATCCACCGCCTGTTGTGCACCGGCCAGATGATTTTCCAGGTACCAGCCATTGCGCAACAATACAAATGGTACGCCAGATGCAGCCAATGCGTGTTCAGTCGCTACGTGTTCTTGAGCCAATGCGAGTGGTGACGATGTCGCGTTGAGAATGCTGGTGTAGGCCAATAAGGACACGCCTTGTTCTCGTGCGGCATCAATGACCGCCTGATGTTGTGGTGCTCGCTGCCCAATTTCACTGGACGAAATCAACAAGACTTTCTCGACGCCTTGTAATGCAGCCTGCAGTGACGCTGGTTTTTCATAATCGGCATGGCGTACCTGAAAACCTTGTTGTGCAAGATCTTGGGCTTTTTCAGGGCTGCGAACTGCAGCGATGACATTGTTGGCACCCACTTTTTCGGCTAATGCAGCCAATACCAAACGGCCCAACTGGCCAGTAGCCCCAGTGACTAAGATCATAGTGTATCTCCTTTGCGTTTTTTGAATTGCGTTGTGATGTGGTTAAGCCTATGCTTCTAACAAACTTTTAGTAAGTACATACCAAAAGGTAAGTTTGAATGCATACAAATTCTTTACAAAATCATAAGGTGCCCCGTGGTGACCTGTTTTCCGACAAATGCCCGTCACGCGGCGTGTTAAAGCACGTCACCAGTCGATGGGGGGTTTTGGTGATTCTGGCTTTGGAAGAGAAAACCTATCGTTTCAGCGAACTGCGTAAAAAAATCACCGGAGTCAGCGAGAAAATGCTCGCGCAAACGCTACAGGGGTTGGAGCACGACGGTTTGGTAAAGCGGGTGTCGTACCCTGTTGTACCGCCCCATGTCGAGTACAGTTTGACGGGTCTCGGTCAGGATTTCAGCGTTAAAGTAAAAGATTTTGCCGATTGGATTGAAGCCAATATTGGCGACATCATCGAGGCACAAATTGCGCATTCCGAACAATCGTAATGACTCTGCCGATGTGAGAGGGTGATATTGCTTGTCAGCCAGAAGTACTTTCCCTAACGTGGCAGTCGTTTAAAACCTTAAAGTGATAAAAAATGAAAATAATAAAATGGATCGGTGTGTCATTGGCGCTCCTGTTCGTGGTTAGCGCGGTTGTATTTTTTGGTTTCGTTCCGGCGATTGCAGAAAAAGGCATGAATACTGTAGAACCTCACGCGCCGTATCAAATCAGCACCTCCGCTCGGGCGTTGCACGAATCGCTGGTGATTGCCGATCTACATGCCGACTCAACGTTGTGGAATCGCGACCTTTTGAAACGCAGTGATTATGGGCACGTTGATATACCGCGCATGGTCGCAGGCAATCAAGCCATTCAGGTATTCACGACCGTGACCAAAACCCCGGCAGGTATGAACTACAACCATAACAGTGCGGAGGCGCGGGACAACATTACGCTGTTGGCTGTTGGGCAGTTGTGGCCTATCCGAACCTGGAACAGCCTGACCGAACGCGCCCTTTATCAGGCGAGTCGATTGCACAAAATGGAAGCCAAAGCACCACAGCAATTTAAAGTGATTGAAACGCAACAGGATTTGCGAGATCTGCTGACGGCGCGCGCCAACGGCAGCGAAATAGTGGGTGGATTAATCGGTACCGAAGGCTCGCATGCATTGGATGGCGAGCTGAGTAATATCGATCGCTTGTATGACGCAGGGTTCCGCATGATGAGTCTGCATCATTTCTTTGACAATAAGCTCGGAGGGTCTTTGCATGGAACGTCTCAAGCGGGGTTAACCGACTTCGGCAAATCCGTGGTCCTCAAACTTGACAGCATGCCCGTCGTACTCGATTTATCGCATTCCTCCGAAGCGGTTGTAGAGCAAGCTTTGGCGATGGTGACGCACCCCGTCGTTATCAGTCACACCGGAACGCATGGACATTGCGAATCACCACGCAATATAGCCGATTCGTTAATGCAGAAAATTGCTGCGCAAGGTGGTGTGGTTGGCATCGGCTATTGGGATGCTGTGTGTGATATCTCACCCCAAGGTATTGCGTCGGCAATCGCTGCCGCTGTGGAACTGCTGGGCGAAGATCATGTCGGTTTAGGATCGGATTTCGACGGTTCCGTGCATACGTCTTTGGACAGTTCGGAGCTTGCTGTGATTACGCAAGCGTTAATGGCGCGTGGGTTCAGTGCTGATGTTATCCGAAAAGTCATGGGCGGAAATGTGGTGCGCGTTTTTGGAGAGCGTTTACCCACAGAAAACTGATGTCACAAGGCCCGCTCGTCTTTCAGCGGGTCGTTTTTTCGGTCAAAGAGGTACCTCGTACGAGGTAATTCTGATGATGATAATCAATCTCAAGTTGCTTCCCGGGATAATAATTTTTCTGACTTGATCATAGTCATGTAATGGCCGGTGGGTCCTGCGCATAGTGGCGTTACATATTTAACCTTTGTGACGTTATGCGCCGGTTAACCACGATACTTCTCATTGCTTTGTTGCTGTTACCCAGCGTTTCCTGCTGGGCACTCTTTGTCAGTCCCGCACGTGATCCCGAAACGCTCTTACAAACTCATTTTCCTAACGCGCAGTGGACCAAGCAACAGGTTACCGGAAAAGCCGGTGCCCAATTGCCTTACTGGTTGATCACGCGTGACGGCGAGACCGCAGGTTACGCTTTTGAGACCAACGCTATTCACCGGGTGCCGGCCTACAGTGGTGAGCCCGTCAACATATTGGTGTCTATTTCTCCGCAGGGCACCTTCTTACACGCGGACGTTCTTGAACACCATGAGCCCATCTTGCTGGTCGGCATTCCAGAAACAAAGTTGCATGATTTTACCGCTCAATACGCGGGTCTGTCGTTAACTCAACGTTTTAAAGTTGGGGGTAATGCAGGCGAAGGGCAAATTCAACTGGATGGTATTTCTGGCGCGACTGTAACCGTGATGGTGATGAATGTCGGTATCAGCCGCGGCGCAACTGAGCTGGCACGCGCTTTGGGTATAATCGAGGATTCACAGTCGGTTGTGTTGCCCGCTAGCATTAACACCGAATATCAACCTGAGAAATCATGGCTGCAACTGACCGGTGACGGAAGTATCCGTCGACTGAAACTGACCAATGCTGTTGTCGAGTCCGCTTTTTCAAACACCAAGGCTGCGCAACCTGAAACCGCTGATCCGTCCCAGGCGGAAAATCTTTTTACGGATATTTTCTACACCTTGGCAGATATTCCGGCGATTGGTAAAAACCTGTTAGGTCAAGATGAATATGATTGGTTGAAGGCGAGCTTACAACCGGGAGAGCATGTCTTACTGCTGTTGGGCAATGGTTATTCGTTTAAGGGTTCTGGCTATGTGCGCGGCGGAATTTTTGATCGTATTCAGCTGCTGCAAAATGAGGAAGCAATCAGTTTCCGAGACCTGGACCACATCCGTGTCATGGATTTGCAGTTGTCCGATGCACCGCATTTCGCGGAGATGTCGATGTTTATCATACGCGAACACCAAACTTTCGATCCCGGTCAACCATGGCAGTTTGAGCTGTTGGTTCGACGCCAATTGGGCGCGATAGACTCCGTTTTTACCAGTTTCAAAGGCGAATATAACGTACCGGATGACTACGTGATCCGACCTCAACCAATCATGACAGAGCCTGAACGGGCGCTATGGCAACAAGTCTGGTTGGATAAAAAAATAGAAGTTGTCATTCTGCTGGCGGGCATAACCGTGCTGATGGGGGTCCTGTTCTTTCAGGACGTTTTGGTTCGCTATCCGCGTCTTCTTCACAATGTACGCCATTGGTTTTTGGTCTACACCGTGCTGTTCATTGGCTGGTATTGCGCCGGTCAAATTTCCATCGTCAATGTATTTACCTTTTTAAATGCATTCATGACCGATTTTAACTGGCAGATCTTTTTACTGGATCCCATTATTTTCATTATTTGGGTTGCGGTCGCGGTTACCGCACTGATGTGGGGGCGGGGCGTTTTTTGTGGCTGGTTATGCCCGTTCGGTGCCTTGCAAGAATTAATAAATCACTTTGCCAGAAAACTGCACATCCCACAGTTCGAATTGCCCTTTGCTGTCCACGAGCGCTTATGGGCGATCAAATACCTGGTGCTGTTGGCACTGTTTGGTCTGTCCATTCAATCTCTGTCATTGGCCGAACATTATGCCGAAATCGAGCCTTTTAAAACGACCTTCTTGTTGCGTTTTTCCCGTGAATGGGGGTTTGTTGCCTGGGCTGGATTGATACTGTTCAGCAATTTATTTCAACGCAAAACATTCTGCCGCTATCTGTGTCCTTTAGGGGCAGCCTTGTCTGTTCCGACCAACATAAAATTATTTGACTGGTTAAAACGCCGAAAAGAATGCGGTCAGCCATGCCGTGTTTGTGCCAATGAATGTGAAATTCAGGCAATTCAACCTGATGGAGTGATCAATCAGCGTGAATGTCATTATTGCCTGGATTGCCAAATGACTTACTTCAACGAGGAAAAATGCCCACCGTTGCTATTAAAAGCAAAAAAGAAAAAGAAAAGCGCAGTTCAGATTATTGATGCTGTGGAAATTTAACGAGCGAATCAAATCCGAAAACCCAGAAAGAGGGAAAAAAGATGACAAATAATGATAAACCAGAAACCCAAGATCCCAGTCTTGAAGATGCAAACAGTCGCCGCAGTTTCTTTAAAAAGTCTGCGCTAATCGGTGGACTCGGTGTGGCCGCTCCAGCGATGACCGCAACGATGTTCTCGCAAATGGCTCATGCAGCGACTCAGGATAAAATCAAACACAGCGTCGATCCAGGTGAACTCGATGAGTACTACGGTTTTTGGAGTGGTGGCCATTCAGGGGAAGTTCGGATTTTAGGGTTACCTTCTATGCGAGAGCTCATGCGGATTCCCGTATTTAACCATGACAGTGCTACCGGCTGGGGTATGACCAATGAGTCGAAAGCCATCATGGGAGAAACCGGCAAGTACACCAACGGTGATTCTCACCATCCGCATATGAGTATGACCGATGGTCGATACAACGGAAAGTATGTCTTCATCAATGACAAGGCTAACACACGGGTAGCCCGAATTCGCTGTGACGTGATGAAAGTTGACAAGATGCTCGACATTCCCAACGCGCATGCCATTCACGGCTTACGCGTTCAGAAGGTCCCGTACACCAAATATGTATTCTGCAACGGCGAATATGAAGTGCCTTTGCCAAACGATGGTTCGGTGTTAGATGATCCGAGCAAATACACCTCGTTGTTCAATGTAGTTGATGCCGAGAAAATGGAAATGGCTTTTCAGGTTATTGTGGATGGTAACCTGGACAATACCGATGCTGATTATACGGGTAAGTATGCTGCCTCTACATGTTATAACTCTGAAATGGGTATGAATCTCGGCAGTATGATCGCCGCCGAACGTGACCATGTGGTGGTTTTTAACATTGAACGAATTGAAGCCGCGATCGCCGCAGGTGACTATAAGGTTTACAACGGTGTGAAGGTTGTTGATGGTCGCAAAGGCTCAAAACTCACACGTTATATCCCCGTACCGAAAAGCCCACACGGTTTGAATACGTCGCCGAATGGTGAGTACTTTGTGGCCAACGGAAAGTTATCGCCGACGGTCTCCATCATTGCGATTGATAAACTTGACGCGCTTTTCGATGACAAAATCAAACCACGTGACACCATTGTTGGTGAACCAGAATTAGGTCTTGGGCCTTTGCATACGGCTTTCGATGGACGCGGTAACGCCTATACGACCGTGTTTATTGACAGTCAGATCGTGAAATGGAATGTACAGGATGCCATCGATCATTTTAATGGCAAGAAAGTGAATTACATTCGCCAGAAGCTGGATGTTCAGTACCAACCCGGTCATAACCATACCACCATGGGTGAAACCCGTGATGCTGATGGTAAATATCTGGTCGCGCTGTGTAAGTTTTCGAAAGACCGCTTTTTACCGGTCGGTCCGTTGCACCCAGAAAACGATCAGCTGATTGATATCTCCGGTGATGAAATGAAGCTGGTGCACGATGGTCCAACCTATGCAGAACCCCATGACTGTATGATCGTCCACCGAAGTAAGGTGAAAACCAAAAAGATTTGGACTCGCGATGATCCAATGTTTGCCGCGACTGTTGCAAAAGCCAAGCAAGATGGCATTACCTTGGAGACGGACAACAAAGTTATTCGCGACGGCAATAAAGTCCGTGTGTATATGACATCGGTAGCACCAACCTTTGGATTGGAAAAATTCACCGTGAAGCAAGGCGATGAAGTGACTGTGACGATTACCAACCTCGATATGGTCGAAGACGTGACTCACGGATTTGCAGTTGTGAATCACGGTGTGAGTATGGAAATTGGGCCACAGCAAACATCCTCGGTCACGTTTATCGCCGACAAGCCAGGGGTTCAGTGGTTCTATTGCCATTGGTTCTGTCATGCACTACATATGGAAATGCGTGGTCGTATGTTGGTAGAACCAAAGTAGGGAGTTCAATCTGATGGTCGCTCTGTCGACCATCAGATTTCGCGTAGCAAATTCTGGAGACATCATGCGAAATCTATCTGCTTTCATTAGGTTCTGTGTTTGCCTGCTTTGCGTCAACACCGCATTCGGCAAGACGTACATGGTGCCCCTCGAAGCAAACCTGCAAGAGGTTATTGATCAGAGCCGTGCCGGAGATACACTTGTTTTACCTGCCACGACCTTTATCGGTAATTTCATTATTGATAAATCGTTGGTCCTCGATGGTAAGAATCAAACAGTCATTGACGGCTCCGGACGCGGGAATGCCATTGAAGTGACCGCGTCACATGTGGAATTGAAAGGCCTGACGATTCGCAATTGGGGGTATGATCTCACAGCGACCGATTCTGGTATTAAAGTAAAACATACAGAACACATCACAGTAGTCGACAACAGGCTACAGGGTGATGGTTTTGGCATTTACCTTGAAAGCGTCCAAACCGCCACTGTGCTGCGTAACCAGGTGCAAGGCAACAGCGAAATGCGCGCAGCGGATCGTGGAAATGGCATCCATCTGACCAATGTCGTAGACGCCGCTGTTGTCGACAATGTGGTCAGTCAAACCCGAGATGGTCTTTATGTTATTAACAGCCAGCAAAATGTTTTGCGTAATAATCGCATGTCGGATTTGCGTTTTGGCATTCATTACATGTATTCCTACAACAATGAGATTTCGGAAAATGCTTCACTGAATGTAAAAGTCGGTTATGCGTTGATGAGTTCAAATAATCTGAAAGTGGTCAATAACCGGGCTGAAAACTGTGAAGACTACGGACTGTTACTCAACTTCGTAAACAACTCACTGTTCAGTGGCAACACCATTTTAAACATTCGAAGTTCAATGCAACCTGCGGTTTCAGGCGACGAAGGCAAAGCGCTGTTTGTTTATAACTCGACGAATAACGAAATACATGCCAATCGGTTTGCCAATAGTGATATGGGTATTCACCTGACGGCAGGATCTGAACAGAACAAAGTCTATAACAATCAGTTTGTCGACAACGAAATTCAGGTGAAATATGTGTCCTCTCGTTTACAGGAGTGGAGCGAACAGGGCGTTGGAAATTATTGGAGTAACTACGTCGGTTGGGACCTTAATAATGATGGTGTCGGGGACTCTGCATTCGAACCCAATGATGATATCGATAAACTGTTTTGGAAATACCCTGAGTCCAAGGTCCTGATGGACAGTCCTGCTGTTTTGCTGCTGCGCTGGGTACAGCGCAGTTTTCCGGTATTGAAATCGCCTGGTGTAAAAGACAGCTTCCCTTTGATTCGCCCACAGGAGTTACCCGTAGATGGCTGATGTATTGATACACGTGAACGAGCTGGATAAGAAGTTTGGTTCACTCGCGGCGCTGCAGCACGTTAGTTTTGAGCTGTCCGAAGGTCAGATGTTGGCCTTGTTAGGTCACAATGGAGCCGGGAAAACGACATTGATGAAAACCATTCTGGGCCTTGAGACCGCTGACAATGGCATCGTAGAAGTTTTTGGTTTGCCGGCGGGTTGTGCGAATTATCGCATTGGCTATGTTCCTGAAAACGTCAGTTTCTATCCCGCACTCACCGGCTATGAAACATTACAGTACTTCGCCCGGTTAAATGGGTTGTCACGCGCCGTCGCCAAAGACACCGTCAACAGACTTTTAACCCGTGTGCATTTAGCGGACGCTGCCCGAAGGCCTGTTAAGCACTATTCAAAAGGTATGAAGCAGCGGTTGGGTTTGGCTCAGGCTTTGTTGCCGTCCAGTTTGGGTAAAGCCAAGGTGTATGATCCCAAGTTGTTAATTTTGGACGAGCCCACCGTGGGTCTCGACCCGGTGGCAACACTGGAGTTTTTTGACATGCTCGCGGAACTCAAGCAACAGGGGTGTGGCATTGTTATCTGTACTCATGTGCTACCTGGCTTAGAGCAGTATTTGGATCGCGCACTTATTTTGAATCAAGGGCGAGTCGTTGTGCAGGGGAGTATTACCGAACTTCACGAACAAGCTCGGTTGCCGGTAAAGGTAATTCCGAAAGGTCTGAACGGGTCTCTCAGTCAGGACCCCGTGCTGCAACCTTATTTACAGCAGAATGGTTTGTTGAGTGTTCCGGCGGAGAAAGCATTGGGCATCGCGAGTCGTCTGTTGTCCAAAGACGCCTTGAACGACTTGCAGATAACGGCTCCTTCATTGCCAGAGTTGTATCAGTATTTTATGCAACCAACCGTCAGCGCAATAAAAGTGGAGGCTACCTATGAACAGTAAAGTTTGGATTGTCGCAGCGAAAGAATGGCGCGACGGTTGGCGCAATCGTTGGGTCATTGGCGCGACACTGATTTTCGCCGTGATGGCTTTGGGTATTACCTGGTTTGGTGGCGTCGTCAATGGGCAATCCGGTGTATTGCCGTTAGCCGCGACGATCGCCAGTCTCAGTAGCCTGACCGTATTGGTTGTTCCGCTGATTGCTTTGCTACTCGGTTACGACGCATTCGTCGGCGAACAGGAGCAGGGGACATTACTGCTGCTACTGACGTATCCGTTAAAGAAAATAGATCTGATTCTGGGCAAGTTTCTCGGTCAATTAGCCATTCTTTTTGTCGCTACGCTGATCGGTTTCGGCAGTGCAGCGGTGGCATTTTCCTGGAATAACGTTAGTTGGTCTGTAATCCAGACATTCCTCGTGTTTATTCTGTCGGCAACCTTGTTGGGGACCGTGTTTCTGACACTTGCTCATGGTTTAAGTTTATGGGTATCTGAAAAAGCTCAGGCGGCGGGCTTGGCATTATTGGTTTGGTTTTCCCTGACACTGTTATACGACCTTGCGTTGTTAGCTTTATTGGTCGGACGTGAAGGGTGGTTGAACGAGTCTGTGTTGACCGGGCTGTTGATGTTTAACCCAACCGATTTGTTTCGGCTGATCAATCTTGTTTCTATAGACGCTCAAGGTATCGGCGTGCTTGCGTCTCTGGGGCAAATGAACATCAGTTTACCTGCGCTCTACGCCTGCCTGATGGTTTGGATTGCCGCAAGCTTGGCATTGTCTTTATTACGTTTTCACCAAAAGAAGGTCTAACTATGTCACTCATAAATAAAACCAGCAAAGCCAGTGCCGTGCTTATTGCGATAACTTTGCTGATGTCGTGTCAATCATCCAATCCAACCGAAGCGGTCTTATCGGCTGCCGCGATAGAAGCCAGCGACCAATGTCATCTGTGCGGCATGGTTATATCCGGCTTCGAAGGACCTAAAGGTGAATTGATCAGTAAAGGCGATAACGAAGTCCGAAAGTTCTGTTCTACGCGAGACCTGTTTGGCTTTTATTTACAAACTGAAAACCAACATCGGGCGAAAAAGATATACGTTCACGATATGTCGGTTACCCCTTGGGCATCTCCTGACGACGAACACTTTATTGACGCGCAATCTGCGTATTTTGTTTGGGGGGCAAACCGTCGTGGCGCCATGGGCGAGACGCTCGGCTCGTTCAGCAGGAAACCAGATGCCCAAGCCTTTGCGGACGAATTCGGAGGGCAAATTTTTCGCTTTGAAGAGATAACGCTGGAAATGCTCACAATGGTAAGCACCATGGAAATGTCGATGCCGATGAATTCTGACGCAACCTCGTCGATGGTCTCAGGGATGTCAGTTGAAGCGCCTATGACGCATTAGTCAGGCTGTTGCAAAAAACGAATGTCGTGCGCGGATGGGTCCTGATACAGTGTGCAAATCTGTAGAGGTGGCGGCTGGTAAATGATCACGACCATTATTTTCGATTACGGTAACACACTAGTGTATTCGGCTTCGCTGGCAACTTCGCTTGAGCGGGTGTTAGAGAACCCTAAAGGAAAGCGAATCGGGCAGGCGATTGAGAATGAGATACAGCGGTTATATCAGCGTGATCGGGTGCTGCAACCGGATTGGCGGTCCATTTGGCAGCGCTGTTTTGCCAAGCATGAGATGAGTTTCACGGAAGAAATAGGCAAGGCGCACCTGCGGGACTTTTGCCGAGCGGGTAATACACACCCGCAGAGCGTAGCACTCTTGCAGGAGCTTTCTGACAGAGGTTTTCGATTGGGGCTGTTGTCGAACGTGACCGGACCAGCTTTCCTGTTTCAGGACGATCTGCGGTTTCGGGGCATGGCACACTTTTTTGATGAGGTTGTCTGGTCAAGTGCTATCGGTTTCCGCAAACCCGGCGCCGCCTGTTTTAATCACATTTTGAGTCAGCTAGAGGCTGATCCTAAGCAAACACTAATGATTGGCGATTCTGAACTGGCCGACGTGGAGGGCGGGCAATCTGTCGGGCTTCATACTGCTCGCATCGTTACCGGTGAAGGGGCAACGAAGGCGGACTATTCCATTTGTAGCGACCATTTACAGAGAGACACGCTGGCTGTCATAGATAAATTGCTCCGCCCCCGAGCCCGTTACAACGGGCTCAGGGGCGGATGAGCCAGCGCAGGTAAACTTACCGCCACTGTTTCATTTGCTGCAGATGCAAGACGGCAGTTTCTGGGTTTTCCGGCATAACCATCAATGAAAAATACCCTCCACAGGCTTCGCTTTCAGCGGCCTTTTGAAAGGCCTGTTCAGCATCCTCTTGAGATGACCAATAGACCAGGTCGACCCATTCCTGCTCACTTTTCTTTAACAATTCACGACGTATATAGCCCGGCTGCAATGCCAAAAACCGGGATTCAATCGTTTCTGCTGCCTCTAACAATTGTTGTTCGGTAACCCCTTCCGCTAACGTAAAGGGCGCCCACTCAACGATGTTGTTCGTATTTTCTGTGTTCATTGTTATGCCTCTCTTTTAGGTTTCCCACTGGTGGATTCCAGCGACGGGTGATAGGCTATTTTTAACTATGACAAAATAGGACATATAAGTTGGGCAGAGGTTCCGCGAGTAAGAAGTTAGACCGGCTGGATCAGATTCTCGGTCACCTGAAATCCGGCGATCCGGTTACGGCATCGCTGTTGGCAGAGGACATAGGGGTGAGTGTCCGCACTCTGATGCGGGACCTCGATACCTTAAAAGCCCGAGGTTATCCCATAGAAACCGAGCAAGGGCGGGGTGGTGGTGTGCGATTAACGCCACGGTGGGGGATCGGGCGGTTGACGCTGAATTACAGGGAGGTTATCGACTTGTTGTTGTCCCTCAGTGTTTTGGAAAAGTTGAATTCGCCGCTGTTTTTCAGTCATCTGTCGTCGGTGAGGAATAAATTGTTTGCCTCTTTCCCTGATGCTCAGCGACCTGCCATTCGCAAGCTTCGCCAGCGCATTCTGTTGGGTCAGGCAGCTTCGGAACAGGTGATGCAATCGTACGTACCGACGCAAAAAAGTAAGTTGACGGATGCTGTTATTGAGGCCTTTGTCGAGCAGCGTTCTCTGATTGTCGATTATCAGCGTGAAGATGGCGCCTTACACGAACGGGCGATAGAACCGCATTACTTGTTTTTGAACTGGCCAGTTTGGTATGTATTGGTTTGGGACCATTCTCGTGATGCTGCGCGAACATTCCGGATCGACCGCGTCAAACGGGTTCAGCCACTTTCAAGCCGTTTCCGTTTGAAACCATTGAGTCAGTTCTCGAATGAAGTCGAGCAGATGTCCCGTCAGTTGTAAAAGCAGGCGGGTTATTTAGTCGTATTGTTTTAGGCGGGCAGTGAGCATTTCCAGGTCGTCTAGGAGAATGCGATCGTCGCGTTTGGGTTTCGCAACTTCAATCTGCATGCTTTTTCGCATCGCATTAAGAGCCGCAACGATTTCGCGGTGTCGTTCCCGAATGGGGGCAATGAGGGCCTCCCAATAGGAATGATCTCGGTTAGACGTCTCCCAAACCTGCTCGTATAACAGTTGCAGCGTATTTAGGTTGTCTATGTAGGATTTCAGCACGGCATTCACAGATGCTTGGTACCGGCTGTAGGTATGCGATGAGGGCTCGAACAACTGTGCTAACAGATCGTTCATCTGTTGAAGAACAGTCTGTGTTTGAGTCAAACGAAAGCCCGCGAGCGTGGCCAGTCCCTCTGCCTCAGCGAAACGGCAGATGGCACGCCAATGCTCTTCGCTGACCAACGTCATCGGGTGGGCCAAAGGAGCCGTTTCCGAGTCTATACTGCCCGCGTCCTTTGCTTTTGTCTGGGGGTTAGCTTTCAACCGGCTCGGCTGCAGTACCCAGCGTTTCAGTTGCGTCAGACATGCGTCTTTATCAAAGAGCCAATCGGTTACAGACAGAGGAAACAGCGGAATGCCTACCCGGCTGAGTGTCAGGTAGCGATGTGTATGAACGGCAGTGCCAACGTCGCCAGGAAAACCGATTAGGTCGACGGCAACTCGCTGGCCGCCCTTAGTCAGCAGCAGGTCTACCGCCACATTGGCGATGTCGTGGTGTAGCTCGACATCGAACCCCTCGGTTTTCAGCATCTCGGCCATATCCGACAGCCAAGGTTCCGCTGAGCGAGTCGTTTTAATGGCCGATGCTGGAAGGCTGAAGTCATGATACTGCCTGAGTAACGAAGTCGGTGGCATGGATTCGACCGGGCATGAGAGAAACAACGTTTGCAGCAACCGGGCTCGACTGGTGGTGACATTGAAAACATCGGTTCTGTTCAGGTATGTCCAGGTGCCGTGGTGGGTATCGTGATCTATCGCGCAGGATATGAAAATATGGTCACGTTCTTCCCCTTGAAACGAAAACGGCGTCCCAATTTTAATCTGGTGTTTCTTAAGATCTTTTAGCGGGATGGCCTGTAAAATCTGCTTCTTCAGATAGTCTGCCTGATCGCGGAAAAATGACAGAACACCGATGGAGGACTTAACCGCATTATTGCGTTCCGACTCAATACACTCAGTGAGATACTCGACTAGACGTTCCGCTTCCGCCACGTTGACTTTGTCGGTTCGGGTGCCGTTGCCATAATTCCATGTTAAATGTTGAGCCTGCTGCCGGGCGGCTTGGTTTAATCCGGTTAACACCTGAATGTCGCCATTGTAAAACTGGTCACTGTTGAACTGCATCAACGAAGGGACCGATCGGTAGTGTTCATCCAACAGCGTAATGGCTTGAGGTTGACCGGTTTGCAACAACAGTTGATCGATATAATCCAGAAAACTGATGTTGCGATAACTAACGACATCGTGCTCGGTCAACTGCAGTGCCTGAGCGATTCTTTTTTCCTGCTCTGCCGCGAGAAAACTAACATGCCGCAGTTGTTGTGGGTCACCGGCTACAACCAGGTTCTCCGCCATGCTGAGCGCAGGCAATGCGGTTGCCATATTTACCTGCGTTGCTTCATCAACAATGACGGTATGAAAATGCCCACTCACGTTGTCAGGAATATCATTCAAATTCACTAACCAAACACCCAAACCAGATTGCAGGCTGAAACTGCCGCTTTGTTGCTGATGAAAACTCTGTAGTGCCTGCGTCACGGTTTGTTTGCCAACGCGTTCACTGATGTCGCCCCAGGCACTGGCGTGCAAACGATATGAAGTTTGAAAACGTTTGATCAACGTGGCATTGGTCAGATCAGCCTGTAAAGCGATTAACTGTTGGATGGCGTTATTCAGTTCATCGAGTTGCTCGATAATGTGGAACGATTCCGCGCGTTTGAAACGCATCCACAGGCGACTTAACCGATGACCGATCGAAACGCTGGTCAATTGCTCTGTGGTCAAACTGGGTATGTTCGTCACACTGGCTTCGAGATTGGACAATGCCTGGAAAATGGCTTGTTGGGCTCTGTCCGTTTGGTCACCCAGTTGTTCAATGTTGGATTTTTCAATTCGCGGTAACCGGCTCAGTTTCTTAATTTGCCGGACAAAGTGCGCGTTTCGTTTACCGTGACCAAAATGCACAATCAAATCTTCGTCCAGGTGAAAGTCATGGATGAGCTTATGCTTTATCACTGAAAGAGCATGGTCACTCTGTGCGGTTATCAAAACGCTTTTTTGTTGTGCCGCAAGCCTGTTTGCTAACGCCGCCAGTGTGTAACTTTTACCGGTTCCCGGAGGTCCTTGAATAAAACTGATTGCGTATTGGTCGGCGCGCTGCAACGCCTTGTTCTGTGGTTCAGACAGGTAGGGCAGTGGAGTACTGATGTTAGTATTTCGCAGATAATCAGCACGACGAACTGCGGTTTTCTTCAGCAGCACCTGCGCCAGTAGACTGTTTTCGTTGTGTTGACTTTGAGCGAGATGTTCCAGCAGTTCGGTGAACTGTTGTTTTACTTGCGTTGAGCGGCGTTGTTTCGGCATCAACGCCATAACTGAGATGGGTACGCAGGTAGGCTGTTTTATTTTCTTGGCCTGGCGAACCAGCCAGGTATTTAGTCTTACCGGGTCCGGTAGGGCAGCTGGAGCGGTCATGGCAAGTACATCCGCCGATTCAGACGCTAACTGAATCATGCTGTCATACGAGGGCGTATTTGCCAGCAGCTCGTCTTGGTCGATACCCAGCTCCGTTAACGAGGCTGCAAGCTCCAATTCCGCTCGCTGCTGTAACTGCAGGAAGCCATTTCTGCAAAATGTGGGTTGGTAGCGAACATCCGCGGTCGCGCTGGCGTTGTTTGTCGGGTACAGTACAAAGTCGGAAAGCTCGACCAGGTAATTTTCATCTTGGTCAACCAGCCACTGGCTAAGGATTGCGTCGTTGGCTTGTCTGTCGAGGCTTTGATGGTTGGCATAAACCGCCAGCGGGATCAGATCCTGATTATCGAAAACACCGTGCCCTTCTGCTGTCTGAAAAGATGCCTGAAAGCATTGCTTATAATATTGGATACGTGCAGCGATTGCGTTTTCGGGCATGAATTGGCCTTGTGGTAGACAGCGAAAAGTCAGTTGTCCATAGAATATCTGTGTGCAAGGCCGTGCTCAAGGTTTCAGACGGTTCCTTGCCTAAATCGGTGAATCAGGCGTGCGGAGCACGTGTAGATCATTTGTTGTCACTCATTCTCGTTTAGTGCCATAATTCTGCGGCGTAGCAAGGGTGGTGTCTGCTGGTATGGTCAATACGAATAACAACTAAGGATCTGTCATGATCACTCAACAATCCCGACTCATTCAGCGTGACCAGCACATGCTGATTCAATTTACCGAGAACCTCCAAACAACCATTAACCGTCTGATGTCTCGTAACACGGAACGGGCCGAGCCATTAGAGAAACTGAAAAACCAACTCAGCGGTAAAATGAGTTGGCAGGATGTGAACAGCGTGGAAGTGGCGACAGTTGATTTTCTGGATGAGCCAGCCTTGATGGCGGAATGGCAACGGCGACTGGCAGAAGTGGAATTTCTGCCCGCTCATTTGCAGCAGTTTTATAAATCCAAAATTGACGAAACCGATACCCAGGTTATTCGATCGTACCTGATTCAATTGATTACCGATATTCAGTGGCGGCGAGAGTCCAAACGGATTATGCGAGCGCATCAAGGCCAGATGCGGACAAAAGTTGTCGCGTTATTTTTGCTCAGTTTTGTATTGTTTTTTACGCCAACATTGTGCCGGGCAGTCTTTGGTTTTGAGTTTACGAACTTGCGCCTTTATTACCTGTTTACGGCCGCCACGGCAGGCATTCTTGGTTCTTCTTTCAGTCAGCTGACGTCGTTACAGTCGAAGTTTGCACATGCCACGCTCGATCAGATGCAGGCCATTAATAAAGTTGGTTATATTCTGGCCCGGGCGACCGTCGGGGCGGGTGCGGGTTTAACCATGTTTTACCTGTTGCAATCTGGGTTGTTGAGCGGCGCGTTCTTTCCGGAATTTATTCAGGACAGCGCAGAGTTGGCGGCGATTGTGAATGCCGCTTCGACGCCCTCCAGTACATTGGCGGTGTCACAGGCCATTGAGTTTTCGTATGAAATCGGGACATTGGCACACCCACCCCAAGGTTTATCGCTATTGATTGTCTGGTGTATTTTGGCTGGGTTTTCCGAAAAACTTATTCCGGGCATTTTAAACAATAAAGCCAAAAAGTTGGAAGAGTCGTCACTGGAGTAACAGTGGCTTTAAAAACCAAAGAAAGCCAGCAAATGCTGGCTTTTTTTATTACGTATAGAGTTAGGGCAACTCTGAATAATTCAAATCACCTCAGTCCTATCAGATCGAAGGATGAGCAAGGCGCGTGTTGCAGGGAATGACGAGTCCTTTTCAAAACACACAACAAAGCTCAGTCGGCGATCTGAAGGACCCGGAGGGCGGGGCTGAAATGGCAATTTTCGTTGTTAAGTCCTTTGCCAAGATAATAAATATTGCCTGCAGAACTTGCCTCGAAATTTGCGCATTTCTTCACCCGCTGAGGTAGATGGTAATTGTACAGAGGTGCCTTAGCTCAATCTGCAGAAGTGCTGCGCGATTGCTGCACCTAAGCGCGCGTTGTTCAGCACTAGCTGGATATTGCTGGCCAGGCTGTTACCACCGGTGAGTTCCGCTACACGAGCCAATAAAAAGGGTGTGGATTCCTTGCCCGTGACGTTCTGTTCATTGGCTTCCCGCAGGGCTTGCTCTATTGCGCTGTCGATGGCGGCCTTATCCATGGCGAATTCTTCCGGAATGGGGTTGGCGATCACCACGCCACCGTCCAGGTTTAGCTGCCATTTCGCCGTCAGGAACTCAGCGATTTGCTCAGCACTGTCCAAGCGATAGTCAACTGTATGATCGCTGGTGCGAGTATAGAAAGCGGGCAGAGCATCGGTTTGGAACCCCAGAACCGGGACACCCAGTGTTTCCAGGTATTCGCGGGTCAAGCCCAGATCCAGAATGGATTTCGCGCCCGCACAGACCACCGCAACGCTGGTTTTACCCAGTTCCTGCAGATCCGCTGAAATGTCAAAGGTCTCCTGCGCGCCACGGTGCACGCCACCAATACCGCCGGTTGCAAAAACACGAATGCCCGCCATGTCAGCAATAATCATGGTGGCGGCGACAGTGGTTGCCCCCATCTGTTTATTAGCAATGACGAATGGCAGGTCCCGACGCGAGCACTTCGTCACGCTTAAACCCGCTTTGGCCAGTTCATCGATTTCAGCGTGGCTTAAGCCGACCTTTAATCGGCCGTTAATGATTGCAATGGTAGCCGGTGTCGCTCCGCTGTCTCGCACCGTTTGTTCAACCAATTTTGCGGTTTCCGCATTTTCTGGCCAGGGCATTCCATGAGAAATGATGGTGCTTTCCAGCGCGACGACGGGTTTGTTTTGCGCCAGTGCTTCCGCCACGTCCGGGTGGATGTCTAAAAATTGATTCATGGTTTCATATCTCCGTTTCAGCAGACGCTGACAAAGTTGCAGAAGGTTGGATAAAAGATTCGAACCGATGAGTTACATACGATTCAGTCAGTTTAGTGTTCACAGCGTCTTTTGCCTCTAGTGTGCAGGCTGCACAAGCCAGGGCGAAAGACACCTGTTGTTCGGGTGACTCGTAACGTTGTTGAGCGTGTAGAAAACCAGCCATTAATGCGTCACCAGCGCCGGTATCGCTTTGCATGTCGCACGAAGGTACCGCTTGTATGAAGTGTGTATCGCTGTTGGCAAACAGTACGCCGCGCGCTCCCAGGCTCAGCAAGACCGTTGCCACGCCTTTGTCGAGTAACGCAGTCGCCAGGCTGAATTCGTCCAATTGGGTTGTTTTCGGTAATTCCAGCAGTGCCCGAGCTTCACTGACGTTAACCTTGAGCACATTGAGTTTCTGCAGCAACGGCGCCAGTTTTACCGCTTTGGTGGCAGACACGGCATCGGCCACCAACGGTGCCGTGAGCGACTGTTCGGCCAACCAAGCCAAAGTTGCCGCGGGCAGGTTGGCTTCAACAACAATCAGGCTGGCCGCATTAAGCCGTGAACGTTTCTCATTGAGCAATGACGGGGTGAGTTGTTCAACGATACTCATGTCTGCGACGGCGCCGATTAACTCGCCCTGTTCGTTATTCAGCGCCAGGTAAGTGCTGGTCGCAGAATCGGGCCATTGAATGAAATCTTGCGTGTTAATACCGGCGTCCCGCGCATGATCGACCAGAAAACGCCCGCGACTGTCATATCCTACCAGTGTGATCATTGAAGTATGACTGCCCAGACGAGCCAGGTTTTCGGCAATATTACGGCCGACACCGCCCGCGCTTTGCGCCACCTTGCCGGGGTTGGAATCACCACCGCGATAGGCGTTGGTCGCTGTTCCGGTTAAATCGACATTGGCGCCGCCAATCACCACGATATTTTCACGCTCTGGCAAAATGTAGCCCTTGCCGAGAATGGCGCCGCGTTTGGTCAGCCTGGAGATATAACCGGCAATGGACTCACGAGACATGCCCAGCGTTTCGGCAAGTTCCTGCTGTGAGGCCAATGGGTTCGCCTGAATGGCGCTGATGAGCTTACGTTCAGTAGTGTTCATAACAAAAGTTACCATGAATAACTTTTGTTACTTTAAGCGGTGAGAATGAAAATAACAAGCACGATTTTTATCACCGATATTCTATACAGTCAGGCGAGCATTAAAGGTCACCGGAAGCCTGCTTGGGCAGGTTGCTTCGCCCTGACGCCTGCCAATAATGTGTACGTCTAATACGAGTATGCGCGTTCGATAGGCTTTATGGTATCGAAGCGGTATCGATTAGCTGGTAGAGCCACTATTGGACCATTTGGTTACACTTGATGGCGCTGGTCCTTTTTATCCGGAGGAATGTTGTTGGGTAAGAACCCCCAAAATTAATTAAGAAGTCCTAGAAATATTAGAGTTTGAAGTGGAGTGTTCGGCAGTTGGCCTACCTGTTGGAGTGTTTTGTAGAAAAGGCGACTTAAATAAAAAGCCTCTCGGACAGTATGTGTATGAGCGAGAAAGTAGGTTTGTAATTGAGCAAGGTGTATTTAAGAGTATCTAAATCAGTTTTCATGATCGTAACGAGTTTGATGATCATTAAACCAGACAAGCGCCAGCGCAAGTAAGCATTCTGCGCCTTGAACTTTCAATAAGTAGTTACCCAGTGTGATGGGTGTATTGTGTCGAGTTACCCAGAATTAGTTGACCATGAAACTTTTTTTTCAGGGGAAAAGCAGCGCAACCTTGCTGTGTTTTCAGTGCGCCCCGAACTTCAGTTGTCACCAATAAATTCAAAACGTGGCACTTCCACACCGTCAATTAATTTTGTCCCTGCGAAAAGATCAATAGGGCGCACCCAGAGATCAAAATTGCCATAGAGGGTGCGGTAAACCACCATGGTTTCATCGGTCTCCGAATGTGTGGCTGTACCGATCACTTCGTATTCGTTGCCTTTAAAGTGTCGATACTTTCCGGGTTTCAGCGTAGTCATGCTTGCTTTCCTATTAATGTCTGTGGGGGTGCAGGCTGTGTTTCATAAGGGTAAGCCTGCATGATACGTTTGACCCAGGTATTTTAGAATAGCGCGAGTGTCATTGATAAACCGTCTTCCGTCAAAAGCTGAACGTCAATATCGTCGGGTACCGTTGATTCATCGGCGAGTATCAGTACCGGCGAACCTTGGTTCTCTTCGCCAATCTGTTCAATGATTTGCCGACGCGGGCGTACCGGAGAAACCGTGATTACGTCCAGTTGTTTTGCCACCTCCGGGTAATAGTGAAGATACCCTGTAACCATGGCGCAGGGTGGGCAGAACCGGGGGCTTTCATCCACAATATGGTTGTGAGGGTCAAGCACGAACAATGTGTCTTTAGTAACTGGCTTTTGAGTCATGGTGCGTCCAGGTTAACAGATGCGTGGTATCTGTGTTGACAAGTTTTATGGGGCTGCACAGTATAGAACGACTGCTGAACACAATAAATGATTGTTCTCAGCGTATTGAACCGATTAACCCAGGGTAGGCGTTGGTTGGAATTAAACCAAATCATAAGGATTGTTATGCAAAATCTGAAAATACTCTCCGCAACCCTTCTGAATAAAACGGCGTTGCTTACTGTGTTCTTACCATCCCTTTGTTACCTCTATTTAACCCAGTTCGTTGGTTTGTTGGTCGCAACCGTGGTGCTGGCGTTGTACAGCATTATTGTCGACTTGTATTTCAAAATTATGGGTAAGTTTGTCTACGTATTGCTCGCGTTTTCGGTCATGGATTTGGTCATTTCCATATGGGTGTCAGAGCAATACTTGCAGACCATGCTCGCGCTTAAAGTGCAGATCTATGCTGGGCAATCGGCATTGGTATTTCTTGTTTTTACTCAATTAAAAAAGCCAGTGCCCATGTTGATGGCAGAGGCCTTTGCACCAGCATTACGGAACCTCAAAGGGCAAAACGCTCAAGGATACATTCGGGTATGGCAACAGGTCTCCACAGTTTGGGTTATTGCCTTTGTTGCTAAAGCGATAGTGTTTCACTTTAGTGACGGATTTTCAGAAGCAACATTCGCGTTAATTAATTCGTTGGCGGGTTGGCCGCTGCATATTGGGTTGGTGTATTTTGCAATTGCCTACAGCCGGAACAAGTTTGAGCAATCAGATTTTGCCGTTCGTTTGTGAATTGGTTAGAGATAGTTTTGTTATCGTAGTTATCGCAACGGTTCAACGAGCCAATCTTCGCAAGAAAAACATAGCAGTTATTGGCTCAAGCATCATTTCATGGTCCAGAATTGATCCAGATTCAGTAAAGAGTAACTATTTGTCCGTTCTCCGAACTTTTTATTGCCGCTAATGTTCACCCTTGGTATAGCTGCTTTTTTTGAACATCGGTGCCCATATGCCATATCAATTCCGTTCGTTTCAATCAGGAGATTTCACGGAAATTCGCAATTTTCTGGTTCAATTCTATCAAAATTACCAACTGGGTAACTGGACCCTCGACCGCTTGAATTTCACCTATTCCGTGTCGCGTATTTTAAATAATACCAGTGAGGAAGATTGGCGGAGAAAGGCTGGTATCTGGTATCGGGGTGAGCACATTTGCGCGGTTATCCTGTCCGAAGGTGAGCAACGCGGGGAAGCGGTGATGTTGCTGAACGCTGAACCAGATGAAACACTTCTGCAAGACCTGTTTGAATTTTGTGATAACCACATGAGTCATTTAAACAACGAAACCGGTGAACAGGAAATATTTCTCAGCGTTCCGAATCGTCCAAACGCCATCGATGCCTGGCTGACGCGCTTTGGGTATCAGCCAGCAGGTTGGGAAGAAGTCGATTCCTATCTGTCATTGCACCATCAAGAGGCGGTAAAACTTGCCGAAGGTTATTCACTGTTAAGTGGCGGGCAAATAACCCCCAGGGCAAAAGCAAAAGCACACGCGCAAACCTGGGGATATTATGAGTCGGCCGACTATAACGAGGCGCGTTGTACGCAAGCCTGGACAGCAATGACCAACATGCCAGATTACATCCCTGACCTGGACCTGTGTGCCGTAACCGAAGATGGCGAAATAGCCGCCTTTGTCACCTTATGGCTGGATACCAAAAATGAACTGGCTATCCTGGAGCCCGTTGGAACGGTTGTGTGTCATCAACGCAAGGGGTTGTCGAAGGCCCTCATTCAAGAAGGGTGTCATCGTGCCCTTAAACTGGGTGCCAAGCGTGTCAAAGTCGGATCAGATATTCCTGCGTATCTGGCGATGGGGTTTCAGCCAGCGCAGCGTTACCCCATCTTCCGTAAAACCATTTGAATAGTGAAAACTCTTTTACACCTCGCCTGTGTATTCACCCCGGGCGGGGTAATTGTTGGCAATAATGAAATCCAACGCGCCGACTAATTCCGAAAAGTGCGGTCGCACAAAAGGCATGGTACTCACCGAACCAAAGTAAAGGCTTTGGTCTGGGCTGACCAGAAAAAGGCCCGGTTCCGAAAACAAAGCGGGTTCTTCAATACCCAGCGATGTTTTGCCCCGTGAGGTCGAAATATACAACCCCCAGTCACGCGCGACTGATAAAGGCAGGCCATAACCCACTCGCAGCTTCTCCGCCTTGAGCTTGTCGGCCATGGCTTGCGCACGCTCAATGTTGTCGCTGCTGATGGCAATCACACTGAGTCCACGCTCGCTAAACTGAGACACCAGTTTTTCCAGTTCGCTCAGATATTTCGCGCAAATCGGGCAATGCAGGCCGCGGTAAAAAACGACCAATGAGCCACGCTCGCCACTGGATTTCGATAAATCATAGGTATCTCCGCTCAGCGTCGGGACCACGAGTGAGGGGACTTTCTTTCTGGGGATTAACATGTCGATTCGCCTTTTTGTTGGGATTCTCTGTACTTTAATGTACTAACAGCTATGATTTGTGTGTATTTAATGATGAAAAGTACGGATTTATGGCAATAGACAGGCTTACCGCTTTATTCAGGCATGTGCAGTTTTCTGTGTTGCCACCAGGAGCAAACCCTGTAAACCAGCTGCCCGTTCCTCGTTTGCGAGTCAGGGAATGCGACGGGGGTATGAGCGTCAGCTTTTATAAAAAAGCCATGCCCGAGGCGTCTGCTGTCTGCGATATTGCACTGGACTTTGGCGGGCCGCAGAGCCCTTTATGGCTCGGTTTACCCGATGAACTGCACGCCAACTTTACAGCGCAAGATGCGGCATTCCCGATTGCTGCCATGGTGATGCAGGAAACGGCGACATCACGTTGTGGTTCTCCGGTCGTGCTGGATCGGTTATTCGAAGTCCTGTTGATTCTGCTGTTGCGTCACGCCATAGAGCAAGGTCAAGTGCTGGCTGGTTTACTGTCTGGTTTGGCTGATGATCACTTGAAGTATGCACTGGTGGCCGTGCACGATAATCCCGGCGCCGATTGGACAACAGAACGATTGGCAGAGCTTTGTCACTTATCGCGTACGGCTTTTTATCAGCGCTTTCAGAAACGAATAGGCGTCACCCCAATGCATTACGTACGTGGTTGGCGAATGTCATTGGCGCATATCCAGCTTAAAAAAGGGGATCGTATCGCCCAGGTTGCATTCGATTTGGGGTACCGTTCAACGGAAGGTTTTTCACGGGCATTTCATCAACACTTTGCGCAGTGGCCAGGTGAAATAGCCCGCTCAGTCTGAGTCGTTGGGGCCTGGTTTGCCGGCTTTGTACGGTAAAAACTACAAACGATTATTCCCAGAGGTTATTAACCTATCTCTGAAAAGCCGCTAAACTCCAGTTTCAGAACAGTTGTATAGAAATCCGGAGATTCTTTTGGTTCAGTTACCCAAAGTCCCCGAAGGTTGGGAGCCATTTGGCAATGCCTTCAGTCGTTGGTTTGGTCGTTCGGTGCTTGGCTTGTTGGGCTGGAGTAGCGAAGGCGAATTACCAAACGAACCCAAGTTGATGTTTGCAGTGGCCCCTCATACCAGCAATTGGGACTTTATTATCGGTTTGATGACCATGTTTGCCATTGGGTTTAAGGTGAATTGGTTAGGTAAACATTCTATTTTCGTTTGGCCGTTCAAAGGGCTCATGACCAGTTGGGGCGGGATACCGGTTTATCGACACTCGCCAAAAGGCTTTGTCGAGCAGGTTGCCGACCAATACCTGAGCCACGAAAAACTTCATATTGCCATTGCTCCAGAGGGAACCCGCTCCAAGGTAGGTAAGTTGAAAACAGGATTTATTCGTATGGCCGTAGCAGCCAATGTGCCCATTTTCCGCGTCAGTATCGATTACAAAAAGAAGAAGGTTATCTTTGGTGATCTGTACATACCTACTGGGGACCTGGAAAAAGACGAGCGCAATTGTTACGACTATTTCAAACAATTCAACGGCAAGTTTCCAGACAATTACTGAGTTTTTATTCCTTCACAAAAGCCACCGGTTAAAACGCGGTGGTTTTTTTATGTGCGGCATTGCCGTTAAAAAAAGGTACTGTGCCAAATGGCAGGTACTAAAGCTCACTTGGCTTGAAAGTTGTCATTTAAAGAATACCTTTAACTGTATATCCCTTACTGAGAAGAACCAGTCAATTCTGAAGATTCGTTAATAGTTTTTAATGAAAGAACCTTTCGGAGGATTTTGTTTCAAGGGGAGGTCCCCTTTCAATACCTTTGTATCCCGCTTAGGTTTTCATTTTCAGCCCTAAAAAACTTTCTTCAGAAGGGGGGCTTTTCTTTAAATTTGCCCTGAGTAAAATACGCCGTCCTTTATTTTAGCCGCGTTGTATGAGACTGATCAGTTTTGATGCGTTGCGAACCCTCAAGTTCCCCGAACACCGTTACCTGAAACCCGAACTTTTTCTGAATCATCTGGATGAGATCCGTGAAGCGGATTTTGTTTTATTCCCAGAGTATTGGCAGTTAAATCCGTTGGTTTACGGTTGTGATGTGCGTACGTTTCCCAGCGAGGCTACCTACCGGATTGGGCACAATAAAATCGAGATGACACGGGTGCTGTCGACACTCTGTCCGGCTCATTTACCTCAGACATGGATCTTGCCGAACACACCAACCAGCAGCGATAAAATCCTGGATACTCTGGAATTTCCGTTTGTCGCAAAGTTGGTGAAAAGCGCACGTGGGGAAGGGGTTTTTCTGATCCAAAACCGGTTGGACTGGCAGCACTATGTTGTCCAGGCCGATGTCTTGTATGTCCAGGAATATTTGCAGATCGACCGGGATTTACGACTGGTGGTCATTGGCGAACATGTGGTGGGCGGCTATTGGCGCCTGCAAAGTATGAACGGGTTTCATAACAACATCAGTCAGGGCGGCACGTTTCTCAGCGCCGATATTCCGCAAGCTGCCATCGATCTGGTGACCCAGGTGGCAACCGCACTCGGCATTGATCACGCCGGTTTCGATGTGGCGATGGTGGGCAATCATCCCTATCTGTTTGAGTTCAACCGCATTTTCGGTAACCAGGGAATACAGGCGTTGATCGGTGACCTTACCGACCCGATCATGGCTTATCTGCACAAAACGTTGACGGACGATCAGCAGGATGATCCGTTCCGGCCGAATCGCGGTGGTGGTCCAGGCGGCCGCCGCCGGATGCGGAGAGTCGCCTGACGGTTTGTCTGATAAACGGTTCGCGTTTTACACTTTTTTATAGGTGAGTTCGAGTATTCCGTTAGCCGGTAAGTCGGTTACCTGAAAGCCCGCTAATTTGTTATCAGCCAGCCACAGTTCATCTTGTTCAAGGGTGGCATCCCGCCGAACCGTCAGGTGAATAGTGCAGCTGCGAAATATTCGGGTCACTTTCATTTCTGGCCAATTGGCCGGCAAGGTGGGTTGCACGTAAAACCCATGTTCATTGCCCGTTAAACCGGCCAGTTCTTCGATCAGCAAACGGTAATACCAGGCAACCGTGCCGGTATTAAACAGGTGGCTGGATAACCCCGTGTAGCCGGGGTACTGATAAAAAGCGCCTCGATAGTAATTGGGGATGAACACCGGCAGTTGTCCTCGTCGGCTCAAACCTTCGTTGCGTTCCAGCGGTATCATGGCGTCCATAACCTCAAACGCACGTTCTGTTTCGCGCGCGGCAAATAAACCAGCACACCAAAACATCGCGGCGTGATTGTAAATGGAAGCATTTTCGGCACTGCCGGGGAATTTTTGGGTTACCCGGCCGATATCCTCATGCATGTGCGTAAACGCTGGGGCATTCATCATTGGACCATAGGGGGTGTCCAATTGCTCATGAACCGCTTGCAGTAAATCTGTTTTTTGTTTCTCGCTGGCCGCACCCGATAACAGAGCCCAACTTTGCGTGTTGAGAAATATTTTCCCCTCCTGATCTTTGTGGCTGCCAAAAGGACGATTGTCATCGGTATAGCCCCGCAAATACCATTGGCCATCCCAGAGGTATGTGTTGATGACCGTATGCAGGTGGTTTAACTGCATTCGGTATAGGTCCGCCATGTCGGTTTGTTCGATCAACTCGCAGATAGGCACCCAAAGTTTCAGGGCGTACGCCAGGGCTTGGGTTAACCAGCCAGACACCCCTATGCCCTTTGGACCGACCATATTCATCGGGTCACACCAATCACCTTGTGCAATAAACGACAGCCCCCGTTGATCACGATCAGCCAGCAGCCAATCCAGACTCAAGCAGACGTGCTGAAAAACGGTGGCTGAATGCGTGGTGTCAGTAAACGCGACTTCCTGCCATAGCAGAGAGTAGTCAGCGGTTTCGTTCAGGTAAGCTTGCAGGCAGATGATGACCCATACGCCATGGTCGGTGTGGGGAATCTGGTTGATGTATTTCAGTTCAGCGTCGTCGCGCAGCAAAATGCCATCCGGCATTTGGCCGCTGCTTTTTTGTTGACCAAGCGCGGTGAGTAACGCGGATCTGGTTTTCTTGGGGTCCAGATAGGCCATGCCCATCGCGTCTTGCAAGTAGTTTCGAGTTTGCGGGTCTGTTGACAGGCGCTGACTGTCTCCGTGGTACTGCAACTGCCGAGGCAACCAATAGTTGACGAAATGGTTAAACTCATCATCTGGGCTGGTCAGGATAAATTTGCCGACATTCTTTGTAATTGAATCGTGATACGAACGTTGATCCTGACTGATTTTTTCTCGGGGTAGATAGTTTTGTGCCAACGCCTCGATATCTTCATCGCTTTGCGCCGGACCAAATAAAAAAGTGAACGACCGGTGCTCACCTGCGGTTAAGGACAACTGGTATTGCATAACACACGCCGGGCATTCGTAAGCGGCGGGTTGATTGTCCAATGCGCCTTGCTTTAAAGCGTCCGGGTTGTGCAGGCCGCCTTCACCTTCAAACGCCTGCAAGCGAGCCGACCAACTGTCGGGCGCTTCACTGGCCATAAAAAACGTCAGGTCTTTGAAGTTTTTCTGCTTCGGGTAGTCTTTCAGCTTTTGGTAGGGCGTCACGCAGCGGGCAACAACGCTGTTCAGGCTGGGCAGATAGTCGGCAGACATGTTCATCCAGGACGAATAACCGACGGGGAAATAGGGCGTGAACGATAAACGCTTTGCGCTGGCCGACAAGTTTGTCAGCACAACATGCCACCGTTCCACACTGGCATCGCTCGCCAGGCTGACGGTGATATCGAGCTGAACATTGTCTTTTATGACACACCAGCGGATATCGGATAACCCCGGCTCAAATCGGAATGTGTCCAACGGTGCGCGAACGGGCTCGTAAGGCGCCGACCAAAGGGAATTGTCGTCGTGATCTTTTATGTAAAAAAAGCGACCCGGGTGATGGGCAAAGTAGGGGTGTTCCGGCTGCATAAACGTCTTTGCGGCCAGCATCGGGCCATGTGCGTATTTGGCCGGTTCGGGTTGCATGAAATGCGCGGTGGCATAGCCTCGGCAGGTCACCTGCAGCATCATGTTGTTGTTCCACAAAAAGGACGACGCTTTCGGCGCAATGAGCGGGTCTGTCAGTTGGTAGCGAGTTCCGTTCTCTATAAATTGTCCCATGGTATGCCCACGCTAATTATTCAATGTTGGCCTATGTTACCCGTAACATAGAAAGTCTGTAAAGTCTGTTGGTGTGCCGCGAACCCCTGATAGGTATGATTGACGTTATCGTTTATTGGTGTTTCGTGAAAAGGCTCGTTCTGTGAGGGGGGTAATCAGTCAATCTACTGTCACAGGTGGACCGGAACGCTTTAAAAGGTGCGTTTGAACGTTTTCCGGAATTCCTTCAAACTGACCTTCTCCTGTTTAGAGTGTAATACCCGATGAACATCCGCTATACCGCGAGCGACAGCGTGGCTGTTGATGAGTTTATTGAGTTGGCCAACGCTGTCTGGCCGAAAGATTACGACCGCCAGAAAGTTTTAGCCGCGCTGACGGTGACGGACTGCATCACGGCGAGAGACGATGGCAGGCTGGTTGGCTGTTTACGCATCCTGAGTGATGGGTATCTGTTCAGTACCATTCCGGAAGCATTCGTGCACCCAGATTATCAACGACAGGGTATTGGTAGCGAGCTGTTTGAAAGGGCCAAGCAGCATTGCCCAACGTCTTTTTTCTTTGGGGCGCAGGCTGGGCTAAATGCCTTTTATGAACGACTCGGCTTTGAAAAAAGCCTGCAGTCTTTTCATTACAAAAAATAAGTCTAAAAAAATCCCCTTTGCCAATAAAAAGTTTGTGCAGAATGCCCGGACCGACCCTATACTTCGCGCCTTAACCGGATGCGAAACCGCGTCCTTACGTCACACTTTGTGAGCACACAACCGCTATGCAAATCCAACCCGAAGACTACTACGACAGCGAAACCTTTCAGCGCATTAAGGCCTTTGCAGATACTCTGGAAACGCCTTGTCTGGTGGTGGATACAGAAACCTTCCGTCGTCAGCTTGACGAATTGATCGACTGTTTCCCGTACGCAAAAACCTACTACGCCATTAAAGCAAACCCGGCAGAATCTTTGCTAAAAATCCTCGACAGCCGTGGCTGTAATTTCGACGTGGCATCCCGCTACGAGTTGGATAAGGTATTGGCGCTGGGTGTGGGCGGCGAACGCGTCAGTTACGGCAATACCATTAAGAAAGTAAAGGATATACAGTACTTTCACGAAAAGGGCGTGACTCTTTTTGCGACAGACTCCGAAGCGGATTTGCGGAACATTGCGGCGGCTGCGCCCGGAGCGCGGGTTTTTGTCCGTATTCTGACCGAAGGGGCGCACACCGCAGATTGGCCATTGTCGCGAAAGTTTGGCTGTCAAACCGACATGGCAATTGATTTGTGCTTGCTCGCCAGAGACCTGGGCTTAGTGCCCTATGGCATTTCCTTCCATGTGGGTTCACAGCAACGCGATATTGGCGCCTGGGATTCGGCTATCGCGAAAGTGAAATGGATTTTCGAACGTCTGGCTGAAGAAGATGGCATTAACCTGAAAATGGTGAACTTAGGCGGTGGCTTTCCGGCAAACTACATTAGCCGTACCAACGACCTACGTACCTACGCGGATGAAATCACCCGTTTTCTGAACGAAGATTTCGACGGCAAGTTGCCGGAAATTATTCTGGAACCTGGGCGTTCTTTGGTCGGCAATGCGGGTATTCTGGTCAGCGAAGTGGTGTTGATCAGCCGAAAAAGCCGCACCGGTTTGAACCGTTGGGTGTTTACCGATATTGGTAAGTTTGGCGGCATGATTGAAACCACCGATGAAGCGATTAAATACCCACTCTACGTCGAAAAAACGGGTGAGGGTGAAGAGGCTGTGATCGCCGGTCCTACCTGCGACAGCGCCGATATCCTCTATGAGAACTACAAGTACGAGTTACCATTGGACCTCGCCATTGGTGACCGGATGTACTGGTTTTCAACCGGGGCTTATACCACCACCTACAGCGCCATTGAGTTTAATGGCTTCCCGCCGCTGAAGGCGCATTTCATTTAAACGGTTGGCTGTTCACGATTACACGTTCCCGGTTGTTACGCTAACACCGGGAGCGTTAAAGCGGCGGTTAAACAATGCTGCTCAACATACGATTGGCTGAATATTTAAATCATCTGGAAATGAAGGAATAAAAACGATGAATGCTTTGTTGGTTATCGATGTGCAGCGGGTGCTTACCCGCGTCGGAGTGGACGCTGAAAAAATGATTCACGCGATAAACCAGGCCATACAGAAAACCCGCCAGGCCGGTGGACCGGTGATCTTTATCCGTCATTGCAACGATACCCACCCGGAACTAACGCCTGGTGCAGCAGGCTGGCAATTGGATGAACGTTTGATGCGGCAAGCGGATGATTGCGTTATTGATAAAACCGCAGGTGATGCGTTTTACCAAACCACGCTGTTGGAAACCTTACAGGAAGAAGGTGTCACCGAAGTTACCGTGGTTGGAATGCAAACCGAGTTCTGTGTTTGCAGTACCGCACGCTCGGCAGTGAGTCTGGATTTTGATCTGATCTTTCTGAGCGATGCTCATACCACGTTAGATACCGAATGGCCGGCGCACCAGATCATCGCACACCACAATCACACCATGGCTCACATGTCGCATCCTACCCGGCGAATTCAAGTGCTTTCCAGCTCACAATACACAGGTTAAATGTGTTGTCTTTTATTGGTCTGCGGGAGACCGTCGAGCTGTCTAAGCGAGCATAGACCAAAGTGTCTTGCAACCTAACGCAATAGCTCAGCTGCGTCGGCTTCCAGGTCTAAAGTGTCAAGTTTATTTAACAGCGCCAACAGCTGTTTTTGTTCTGTCTCGGTCAGCTGTGCCATCAACTTGTTTTCATAAGCTTGAGCCACTGGTATGACGGCGTTGTAGGTCTTTTTACCGGTTGCGGTCAGGCTCAACTGTGAACGCCGTTTGTCGGCTCCATCTGACTGTTGCTTGACCAGTTTTTTTTCCACCAGACCATTGACCGCTCGAGACACGGCAACTTTATCCATCGCCGTGCGCTCGGTGACTTCATAGGCCGCGATGGGTGAATGCTCTCCAAGGATGGCAATTACACGCCATTGCGGACGGGTAATGTTGAATTCTTCCTGATAACGCTCGGCCAGTGCGCGACTGATCCGGTTTGACAAAACCGACAGACGATAGGGCAGGAAGTCTTGTAAGCTCAGTACAGTTTTATTTACATCTGGCATAGTTTCTCCACAGGCGTCAGATGGGCGGTGTATTGTATTTAGTTTCATATGAAACTAATGTTTTTGCCAGTAAAAATAATAAATGCCCACGATCACAGGGCTTATCGGAGAGATACATGGCAGACCTATTTGAAAACCCTATGGGCCTAGAAGGCTTTGAATTTGTCGAATTTTCCGCACCGGAACGTGGCTTGCTGGAGGATGTTTTCAGTCGGCTTGGTTTTACCGAAGTTGCAAAACACCGCTCCAAGGACGTCACACTCTGGCGTCAGGGTGACATCAATTTTATCGTCAATTACGAGCCAAAAACACCCGCTGCCTTTTTTACCGAAGAGCATGGTCCCTGTGCTTCCGGCATGGCGTTCCGCGTGCGGGATTCGCACCTCGCTTACAAGCGGGCGCTGGAATTGGGCGCCCAACCAATTGACGTACCCGTAGGACCGATGGAGTTAAAGCTGCCCGCCATTAAAGGGATCGGGGGCGCGCCATTGTATTTGATCGACCGCTACAACGACGGTACCAGCATTTACGATATCGACTTTATTTGGCATGAGGGCGTTGATCGCCATCCAGAAGGCTGCGGCTTCAAGGTTATCGACCACTTGACGCATAACGTGTATCGCGGCCGGATGGATTATTGGGCGAACTTTTACGAATTTATTTTCAACTTCCGCGAAATCCGTTATTTCGATATTAAAGGTGAGTACACCGGCTTGGTTTCCCGTGCGCTGACGGCGCCTGATGGTTTGATTCGCATCCCGTTGAATGAAGAGAAAAACGGCGGCAGTGGTCAGATCGAAGAATACCTGATGCAATATAACGGTGAAGGCATCCAGCATATCGCTTTTTCGTGTGACGATTTGCTGGCTTGCTGGGATAAGTTGAAGGCCAGTGGCGTTCCTTTTATGACCGCGCCGCCGGATTCTTATTACGCCATGCTGGATGAGCGGTTGCCGGGTCATGGCGAACCCGTCGACGAGTTGAAAACCCGTGGCATTCTGTTGGACGGCTCAACGGAAGATGGCGACCCACGGCTGTTACTGCAGATTTTTTCGGAAACTCAAATCGGGCCGATCTTTTTTGAATTTATTCAACGTAAAAAGGATGAAGGCTTTGGTGAGGGTAACTTCAAGGCCTTGTTCGAATCCATCGAGCGGGATCAGATTGCCCGTGGCGTCGTAGGCAAACAAAGCGCCTGAGCGCAGGGGTGAATTATGGATAACGGATTTTCACTGCAGGGTGTTCACCATGTGGCGTACCGATGTAAGGACGCGGCTGAAACGGTTGCGTTTTATCAAAAACATTTAAACATGGAATTCCAGTTAGCGATTGCCGAAAACGAAGTGCCGTCTACCAAAGCACCGGATCCATACATGCATGTATTTCTGGATGCTGGCAACGGCAACGTGCTGGCGTTTTTCGAAGTACCCAATTCACCGCAAATGGGGCGTGACGAAAACACCCCAGCTTGGGTTCAGCACATCGCTTTTAAAGTGGACAGTATGGAGGCACTTTTAGCTGCGAAAGAAAGTCTGACCGCTGCCGGGATTGACGTGATCGGACCGACCGAGCACACCATTTTTAAATCCATTTATTTCTTCGACCCTAACGGCCACCGCTTGGAACTGGCGGCGAATACCGCCAAGCCCGGCATGTTGGCCGAGTTGAAACGCGTAGCTCCTGCTATGCTGGAAGAATGGTCGCGAACCAAACGGGCACCCAAACATGCCGCTTGGTTGCACGGTGACGGTGAGTTTCCGGGCTCTTAAACCAATCCCAAAAACTGAATCTGAAGTCTGTTAAGGAATTCTATGAAACTTGCTTCCCTGAAATACAAGCGTGATGGCAAATTGGTGGTAGTGAATCAGGCGCTTACGCGTATGGCGGATGCGACGGATATTGCGCCGACCCTGCAAGCCGCGTTGGATGATTGGGACACCACTCAGCCATTACTGGCCAAACGCTATGCAAAACTGAACGAAGACAAAATCGATTCACAACCCTTCGATGAATCCCTGTGCGCATCGCCATTACCGCGCGCCTACCAATGGGCAGATGGTTCTGCTTATGTAAATCACGTAGAGTTGGTGCGCAAAGCGCGTGGTGCGGAAATTCCGGAATCGTTCTGGACGGACCCACTGATGTATCAGGGTGGTTCAGATACGTTTTTGGGCCCCAAAGATCCCATCCAGTTTCCCCAAACCGAAGGTTGGGGCGTCGATTTTGAAGCCGAGTTGGTCGTGATGACCGATGATGTGCCGATGGGCACCACGCCAGAACAGGCCGCTGGTCATATTAAATTGATTGCCCTGGTCAACGATGTTTCCCTGCGCGGCCTGATTCCACCAGAACTGGCCAAAGGTTTTGGTTTTTTTCAATCCAAACCGTCCAGTGCGTTCAGCCCGGTATGCGTCACGCCCGATGAGTTGGGTGATTATTGGCAAGATACCAAAGTCCATTTGCCGTTGGTGTCGCACCTGAACGAGGAGCAGTTTGGTGAACCCAATGCCGGTATCGACATGACGTTTAACTTTGCCACCCTGGTGGCGCACGCGGCGAAAACCCGGAATCTCGGTGCCGGGGCGATCATCGGTTCGGGTACCGTGTCGAACAAAACGGATGGCGAACCTGCGAAACCTGTGAAAGAGGGCGGAGTGGGCTATAGTTGTATTGCTGAGGTTCGGATGATTGAAACCATCTATCAGGGATCACCCAAAACCGCGTTCATGGATTTTGGCGACCGGATACGGATCGAAATGTTCGACCCTCAAGGACACTCCATTTTCGGCGCCATCGATCAGGTGGTCACGAAACTGGATACTTGACCGATCAACCGAAAGGATAACCAATGCAACTCTTTACCTACTTTCGTTCATCAGCGGCTTTTCGAGTACGTATTGCGCTGAACCTGAAAGAGCTGCAGTACGAAAGCAAGTTTATCAACATTAAGCCCGGTGAAGACGAGCAGTTTTCACCGGCCTATCTGGCGTTAAACCCGCAGGGGCGCATCCCGTTTATTGTGGATGGCGATGTCAAACTCGGGCAAAGCACGGCGATTCTCGAATATCTGGATGAACAGTACCCGCATCCGAAACTGTTGCCTGGCACCATTAAGGAACGGGGCATAGTCCGGCAGATGGTGAACGCCATCGCCTGCGACATTCACCCGTTAAACAATCTCAGTGTGTTGAAAAAGCTGAAAGCGGACTTCGGTGCCAGCCAGGAACAATGTGATGACTGGTACCGAGATTGGATCATGCTTGGGTTTGGCGCCTTGGAGCCGATGTTGAAGCAGTATTCCGAAGGCTATAGTTTTGGCAGCAAATTGACCATGGCAGACGTCTATCTGGTGCCTCAGGTTTGGAACGCGAAGCGTTTTAGCGTGGACTTGCGGCGCTACCCGACCATCAGCCGTATTTACGATCACTGCCTGACACACGATGCCGTGCGTGCTGCCATGCCAGAACACCAGAAGGACAACCCGGACTACACAGCCTGATGGTCATACCCTCCAATAAATAGCGATCATGACTTTCATGGTCGCTATGCTATGCTTCGCAAAAATCCAATCAGTGACCTTATATGAACCTGTATATCTTTGCCGAACACGATGATTTAACGGAAATCGCCACCGAGTTGCTTGCCGACATTCAGGGCTGGGCCGAACCGAAAACTACCGTTACCACTATTTACCGTGACGACGAAACCGATGAACCCCCAGTCGGGCACCGCGACATGGACATTGGTATTGAATTTACGGTATCGAAAACCCAGAAACTCAAAGAACCATTGAACACCTTTTACACATTTGCGAAAAAACACAAATGCGACTTTGTGGTCGGGATTTTAGAAGATGGGAAGTATTCCGACGTCTGTTACTTCGGTAACGAAGAAGGGCGACCAGATATGTTTGAAATTGCGCATTATGTTGGGTTGGAACAGTAGGCTGCAACACTGGTTGTGAAGGCTAATACTACTCTGTGATCCGTTTTCTATTTCTGCGACTATATTATCTTTCAATCAAAGCCAGAACTTCCGTTATTGAAGAGGCAACTAATTCGGCTTGTTCCGTTTGAATGTTGTGACCACAATGTTCAGCGATAATTATTTCTGAATGGCTCAACATGTTTTGCCAGTCCATGTGCAACTTGAGCCAAAGTTTGCTGTCTTTCGCTAATATGTCTCGCGGGGTCATTGTCGCGTCGTAGCAATCGCCTTTGTTTTTCTCAAATGTTCCCATCAGGTTGTCGCACACCAGTACTCTCGTGCAAAGCTCTGGATCATGCAAAGTTAGTACACCTGGCGCCAACATATTCAGAAGGCATGTTAGTTCCTTTTTAAGGGCTAAAGGCATGTCAGCCGTTGGCGTATTTAATGATACCCAATACTCATATTGAGCTGCGGTGCGATACTCAGAACTGCGCGCTAAAAACCGGGGATCTGACGGATCGACATACACCATTCCCTTAATTGTATCGGGCCAGTGTTGCGAAAAATAATTGATCAGCAAACCACCGAAAGAGTGCCCAACCAAACCAATGGGCGTTTTTAGATCGAGTATCGACAGCAATTCAGCCAGGTCTTCGCAAATGCTGTGAAATGTTAATTGCTGAAGAGAGCTTTCTTGTGAGTTGCCAAATCCTGCACGGTCATAGGTTAATAATTGGCAATGGTCTGTTAATCGATTGGTCACTGCAGTCCATGTGTCCTTTTCCGTACCGAGACCATTTTCGAACACCACGGTTGTGTTTCCCTCACCACTCAGGCTATATCCCAATCGGCGTCCATCTTTTAGTAATACGCTATGATTCAAAACGCTCTAAACTCCCTGAGGTTGAAGATTTGGGGTAACATAGCACCCCATCATGTCATTCACAATTGGAGTGAAAATGCACACCGTCCAGGATCTCGACATCAGCCACGCCATGCAACTGGCCGTGCTCGATCAAAAACTCATGCTGGAAGAGGGAGGTGACAACGACAAAACATTGGTGCAATTGGATATCCGGATGAAAAATTGGCTCAGCGATGGCTGTGAAGCCGTTGGTGTGATCGATGCCGGTTTGGTCGTTGCGTTTTGTTTGTACCGACTGGACGCTGACGCTTGTCTGGTAAAGAAACTCTACGTGATGGAAGACGAACGCCGCCGGGGCTTGGCGACACGTTTACTGGACACAGTGGCTGAACGGGCACAAGGTTTGCCCATTCAACTGCATGTGGCCAGCGGCAATGAAACCGCCTTTGCTTTTTATGAACAGTATGGCTTTACCGAGTGGTACAGGACGTTGATTAAATGATTCAGCCAGACGTTTTGTCACAATATTCGCCGCTCAACATTATCATCGGCGCCGGGGAGCAGAGCTATGACGGTTGGTTGGCAACCGGCAAAGAATCCTTGGATCTACTCTGCGAAACGGACTGGCTAACCAGTTTTTCGGAGCGCAAAGCTGATCGATTCTTGTGTGAACATGTGTGGGAACATCTTACAGTAGAGCAGGGCATTCAGGCCGCGCGTTATTGTTTTGATGCACTGCGCCCTGGTGGCCTATTGCGGGTCGCGGTACCGGATGGTTATTTCCCCGATGCGGATTATCAACGCTTGGTGCAGGTTGGTGGTCCCGGTCCGGCTGATCACCCAGCGGCTGACCATAAGGTGGTCTACAACCACCAGACGTTTAGCGAGGTTTTTAAAGCGGTGGGTTTTCAGGTAGACCTGTTGGAATACTGCGATGAACGTGGACGCTTTCACTACCACCAATGGGATTATCAAACCGGCCCGATTTATCGCTCGTTACTGTCGGATCATCGTAACAGTAAAGATGGTCTGGGATTTACGTCACTCGTACTGGACGCCATTAAACCGCGATGACACTTACGATGAAACTCGTTTCTCTTGCCAGCCATTGCATCGATGAGCTGTATTGTTTTGAAAGCGACAACGCAGCTTACTTCGAACAATGGGTGCCACCACGGCCGATAGCCTATCAGTCTGCCTCCACCCTTATCGAGTTGGTTGATCAGCAGATTGGTGAAATAAACAACGGTGCGAACTATCAGATGTATCTGGCGTATTGTGGCTGTGAGTTGATCGGCCGTTTTAATCTCACCAACATCACTACGCAAAAAGCGGAAGTGGGCTACCGCATTGGCGCGGGCTTTACAGGTCGCGGTTATGCCAGTGCAGGTTTGCGTTTATTGGTTGCCAACGCTAAGTCACAGCAGCTGACTGAGCTGGAGGCCTATACCACCGCTGACAATGTTGGTTCTCAATGTGTGTTAACGAAAGTCGGTTTTAGCCATAAAGACACGCAAGTTGCGGCGGCCGAGTTGAATGGCAAACTCGTGGATTTGCTGAGATTTTCGTGTCACTTGGATACTTCGCGGGCATAGATTGAGTATTGAATTGATTAAACCAACAAAATCTACTCTTATTTTTACGTTGGTTATCAGTCTCGTCGTGGTGGCGTGTACAGTGCTTTGTGCATTAGATGGAACTATCCGCTTGAGGAGTCGTTATGTGGTGACGACTTATCAGGGGATCAGTTTGCTCGGTGTTGTCTTGTCCATTACCAGTTTTTGTTATTTGGTCTGTGCGCCGATAGTACGACGCTATTTTGAACTGAATAATGGTCCCCTTTATTTTGGCTTCGAATGGCAGTACGCGTTTTACTCTGCGTAGGTTTCGTGATGACGTTTTTTTGAACAAGGGCGATTCTGGATAATTGTTATCTACCTCAGCCAACGCAGAAATTCGCAAAAAATGAGGCAAGTTCTGCAGGCAATATTCATTATCTGGGCAAAGGGCTTAACAAACAAAGTTGCCATTTCAGACCCGCCTCATGGGTCCTTCAAATTAACGACTGCGTATTGTTGTGGGTTTTGAGAAAGACTCGCCATTCCCTGCAACTAACATCTTGCTCATCTACCGATCTGACCTAAATGTGGTGATGTACATTACTCAGAATTGGTGTACCTGCGCGACCCGTACATGGTCAAGCCTTTGAAACCAAAATCATTCTCATTTGATCCAAGTCGTCGATCGTGCCGTCAATGACACTTGTCATGACATTTGCCCCTTTCCTTACCTAAAGCCAGCGGCCTTGTTAGAGTTCCACCCATACCAGTGACTTCAACAAGGAGAATACCGTGAAGCAACAGATAACCCTTATAACTCTATTGGCAGGACTACTCGCTAGCACCGTGATGGCAGCCTCGGACCCAAAGGCCATTGAGCTGCTGGAGCGGGTCGACAACCTTTACCAGCAGGAAAACTCACACGCGGTCATGACCATGGAGATTGTGACCCCAGACTTTGAACGTTCCATGTCGATGGAATCCTGGTCCATCGGGTTGGATTACTCGTTGGTTAGGGTGTTAGAACCGAAAAAAGAACGGGGGGTGTCGACATTAAAGCGTGAGAATGACATGTGGAATTACCTGCCGAAGATCCGCAAAGTCATCAAAGTGCCGCCGTCTATGATGATGGGCAGTTGGATGGGGTCGGATTTTACGAACGACGACCTGATGCGCGAAGGTTCCTGGGTGGATGAGTTTGATGTCACGCTCAGCGAAGATGACACATTATACACTCTGGATCTGGTCGCAAAACCAGACACCGTAACTGTGTGGGGTGCGATGCAGATCATTATCGATAAATCCAATTTGATGCCGCTGAAACAGGTTTACTTTGATGAAGACGGTTCGGCCATGCGCGAAATGATCTTCAGTGATATAAAAACCTTTGGTGAGGTGACGTTGCCGACCGTGATGGAATTGCGACCGCTGAACAAACCGGAAAACCGTACTCGCGTCATTTATGAAAGCATGGAATTTGATGTTGATATCGATGAAGACTTTTTCTCGCTACAGAATCTGAAAAAGACACGCTAAGGAGCCATCAAAATGTTGATGCTGAAACTCGCGTTCCGCAACATACTGCGGAACAAACGGCGAACACTGCTCACGATGCTGAGTATGTTCGGCGGCTACTTTTTATTGGTGTTGTCTTTTTCAATTCAGTTCGGCAGTTACGAGCAGGTGATCAAGTTTTTTACCAGAGACTCGACCGGTCACGCGCAGATCAGTGAAGTGGGTTATCAGGACAAGCCCACGTTGTACGCTGCCGTGCCAGCGACCGATGAATTTTACCAGCAATTGATGGCACAGCCCGGCGTAACTCAGGCAACGTCACGTATTGTCAGCAGTGCATTGGCGTATGGTGACAGCAAGAGTTTCCCGGTTCGGGTTCTGGGTATCGATGTCGACAAAGAAGCCGACATGACTTTCTTGAAAGAGAAGGTGAAACAGGGCCGCTACTTTAATGCACAGCCGGATGCAGACGACTATTACGAAGTGATGATCGGAGCATCGGTGGCGCTGCAACTGCAAGTGACGATCGGTGATGAGATCATTCTGATATCCCAGGGGGCCGACGGTTCTATCGCAAACGATCTGTACCTGGTTGTCGGCATTATCGGCACCAAAGACGGGCAGGAAGCTCGCGATGTCTACATGCCGTTAGCCGCCGCACAGGATTTCTTTGTCATGCCCGGGCAATCGCATTACTGGGCAGTTTTAACTGACAACTACAAAGAAGGAACAGCGCTGGCTGCTGAGTTGGACCAATGGTTAGTGGATCAGAAGAAGTTGGAAGCCGTGAGCTGGCAAGTGGTTGCCGATGAATTCTACCGCACCATGAAGGCAGATATTGACGGGGGTTACGTAGCCTATTACATCATTATTTTCCTGGTCTGCATTGGCGTGCTGAATACCGTATTGATGTCGGTTATGGAACGCACCGGTGAATTTGGCGTTTTAAAGGCGATTGGCACTTCACCACGGCGGCTGTTCGCGCTGATCGTGATCGAAACCCTGTTGCTCGCCGGTATCAGTTGTTTGGCTGGCTTCATTTTGGTGATGCCGTTTAATTATTACGTGGCCAGCGTGGGCTTTGCCTTACCTAACCCGATGGAAGTCTCGGGTGTGATGATGTCCCACATGCAAGGGCTCTGGAATGTCAGTGTGTTCCTGGAACCGGCGCTGATTGTGCTGGGTTCAGCGGCATTTATTTCGATCTTTCCGGCGTTACGTGCTGCTCGCATCGTGCCGATTAAAGCAATGAGGAGTTTGTAAGATGGGACTCACATGGAAGCTGGCGTTGCGGAATATCTTACGCAATAAACGCCGAACGTTCTTGACCATGCTGTTGATCAGCATGACCCTGGCGATTCTGATTTTTACCGACGGCTATATGAAAGCGATGGCCGATGTAATGATCCGCTCAGCGACACGATTGTACCCTGGCGACGGGCAGATTCATCATGTGGAATACCTGGCTGAACGCGATGGTGAAAAACAGATAGACGATGTTGCCGGGCATATAGCTGCGCTGCAAAGCGAAGACATGATTGCCAGTTACAGCCCAAGAGCATTGGACTTTGGCATGTTGTCGAGTACCGCCAACAATCTGGCCGTTCAGGTGGTGGGCATCGATGCGGATCTGGAAGCATCGGTGTCAAAATTGAAACTGAGCATTGTTGAGGGAGAGTATCTCAACAACGAAGGTTCAGACAGTCAGATTCTGATTGGTAAAGCACTGGCCGATTTGCTTGAGGTGGATCTGGGTGACCGCTTAGTCGTGTCATTGAACAACTATGACAGTGACGAAATTGACCAGCGGCTGTTCAGAGTGAGCGGTATTTTCCACATGAACTCTAATTTTTTCGATAAGGGTTTGGTGTTCATTCAGTTGGCAAAAGCGCAGGAAATGATGGGCATTGGCGACAATGTTCATGAAATCGCGTTTAACTTTGTCGATGAAGGTTTGTCGGGCGATGAATCATTGCCGGTGTGGAAAAATCTGTCCACCGACACCACCGTTGCCGAAGGTTGGACATCGCTCATGGCGGACCTTGCGTCGATCATTTCGATGTTCGATTTCAGCATGTTCATTGTGGGCGGCATTTTATTTGTCGTCGCCATTCTTGGTGTGATCAATGCCATGTTCATGTCCATCTACGAACGGACGTATGAGTTCGGCGTCATTATTGCCATTGGTACCCGTCGCATGAGTGTGTTGACGCTGATCCTTGTGGAAGGGTTGGTCATGTGTCTCGGGTCATTGATTATTGGTGCAGCATTGGGTGCGTTGATTACCGTGATTATCGGTAATGTGGGTATCGATTACGGTAGTATGGAATTTTCCGGTGTCGCCTTAGCGGAAGTTCTGCGTCCGGAATTACGCATGCTGCAGTTTACCGATTTACCTTTCGCTGTATTTGTTATGACGATGGTGGCCTGTGTTTACCCGGCCATTCACGCATCCCGCATCATCCCTGCGACCGCCTTGCATAAAAGTTTATAGGAGATTCACCATGAAACCAGTTATCGAAACACGGAATTTGAGCCGCCACTACGGCGCAGGGGACACACTCGTTAAGGCCCTGGACGACGTTAACATTGTTATTGAACCGGGTGAATTTACCGCTATTGTCGGACCCTCCGGTTCCGGAAAATCAACGCTGTTGCAGTTGATTGGTGGGCTGGATATTCCCAGCTCAGGCAAGGTTTTACTGAGTGATAAAGAGATTTCCGAGATGAGCGGATCCGAGTTGTCGGATTTCCGCCGCGATCATATCGGTTTTATTTTTCAGGCTTATAACCTGATCCCGGTACTCAGTGCCGCTGAAAACTGCGAATACATTATGTTGCTGCAGGGAATTCCAGCCGCTGAGCGCAAAGAGCGCGTCTATAAGATGTTAGCCGAGGTTGGCTTGGAAGGTCGCGAAACACGGTTGCCTAATCAGCTCTCGGGCGGTCAGCAACAGCGTGTGGCCGTCGCTCGTGCCATGGTGAGTCAGCCGGATATTATTTTGGCAGACGAACCAACCGCTAACCTGGATTCGCAAACTGGTATGGACTTGCTCGATATGATGCATGACTTGAACCGGCATGAAGGCATGACCTTTGTGTTTTCCACCCACGATCCGAAAATCATGGAGCGCGCCAGTCGTTTGATTCACATCGAAGATGGTCGTGTCATTAAGGATGAGCGCCGTGAAGACTGAACTGCAATCCCTGACTCTGCTGGTGTTGTTTGCCGGTGGCGTACAGGCCTTTGACTTAGAACAATCGGCCGACTTGTCGGCCACCTTTACTGCGTTTACACACCCAACGGTATCGGGTTTGCCAGCGGATATGCAGAGCCCAGAGTATCAGCTGAACGGTAATGTGAGCGCTTTTTGGAATGTATTGGTTTTCCCCAGCGACACAACACAGCTGAATATCCGTTACGGCCTGTCAGCGAACAGTGAGCTGGACCAGGCCGGCTCGGCGAATCAAGAAACCACGACCGCGATGTATCGGGTAGATGATTTGCCGGCACAGATTGACTTGCAGTATCAACAGAACCTCGATCAGTTCAGTGCCACCTGGTACAGCCCGTTCGGAGACTATACCCTGGGTCGACAACCCATATCCTTTGGTCAGGCGCGGTTTTATTCGCCGATTGATGTGATCCAGCCGGCAGCGGTGTTTGCCACGGATCGCAGTTACCGTCCCGGCGTTGATGCTTTCCGAGGTACCTGGCAGTTGGGTGCGGTGTCGGAACTGGAAGCTGGCTATGTATTTGGACAGGACACCGTTGCATTTTCCCGGTTAAAGGCGTATCTGCTGAACAGTGACTGGGAGTTAATTGCACTGCGCATTAACGATGATCATTGGATCGGCTCGCTCGGCACCAGTACCGGTTTTGGCGCCGTTGGGTTCTGGCAGGAAACCGCGGTATTGACCGACACTGAAGACGCCGATGTGCGCGCGACTCTGGGTATGGACTATACCTTCTTCGATGATCTGTACGTGATGGCCGAGCTGCACTACAACGGCTTAGGTGGTGATAATGCTACGGCAATGAGTCAATCGTTTTACCAGCTCGGTGCGGTGGTCCCGACCGGGCAGTGGTACGGCAGTGCGCAGGCGAGTTACCCGTTGAATATTGTGACTCAGCTCAGTGGTGGTGTCAGCGCGAATCTGGATGACGGTTCTGTGTTGCTGAATTCATCACTCAGTTATAACGCATCGGATAGTCTCTCGGTAAATGTCTCCGCCCTGTTGCCCGTGGTGAAAGAACATTCGCTCGATTACGAATATGGCGCATACCCCACTGTGATCGAAGTTGATCTGGACTGGGTATTTTAACCGTTGAACTTTTAACCGTTGAACTCCCACGCTGTCAGGACTGCCGAAAGGTGGTCCTGATCCTTTTCCCATCATAGCTCCCGTTTGCAGGCGCACTCCGGTATCATTCCCGGTTTAACTGTATTCGCAACAACACCTTCAACACGGGAACGACATGCGCTTTCTTCACACGTCCGATTGGCACCTAGGCCGACAATTTCATAACGTTAGTTTGCTGGAGGACCAGCGTTATGTGCTGGAACAACTCATTACCGTGGTGCGTGAACAGCAGGTTGATGTGGTGGTGATTGCAGGTGATATTTACGATCGCAGTGTGCCACCGGCGGATGCCGTCAGCTTGCTGAACACAACCTTACGAACGCTGTGTATCGACATGAACGTACCGGTGGTGATGATCAGTGGTAATCACGATGGTGCTGAGCGGTTGGGCTTCGGAGCCGATCTGTTGCAGGCATCAGGCCTGTACATTCTCAGTCATCTGGATAACTTCAAAAAACCGCTGGATCTCACAGTGGGTCAAGAACAGTTGCGTTTCTATGGCATTCCTTATTGCTCTCCGGAAGAGGTGAGGCACCGTTTCGATACAGACGTACAGACCTTCGATGAAGCCCACAGCTGGCTGGTGACTCAGATCACCGACACACTGGATACCAGTAAACGGAATATTTTGCTCAGTCATTGTTTTGTCAGCGGCAGTGAGGCCAGTGAATCGGAGCGACCGCTGTCCATCGGTGGGGCAGACTCCGTCGCATGGGAACCTATGCGGGTCTTTGATTATGTGGCGTTAGGTCACCTGCACGCACCGCAGTATCGGGGTGAGCAACACATTCGTTATTCCGGCTCATTGTTGAAGTACAGTTTTTCAGAAGTGACACAGCAGAAAGGTGTGACGCTGGTGGATATCGATGATGGGCTGGCTCCCATGCCACCTGTGATTGAGAAAATTCATCTGCAACCGCGTCGCGACATGCGAATTATCGAGGGTGCTTTTGCGGACATTCTGGAGCAGGCTAAAACCGACGAGAACAGCGAAGACTATTTGCTGATCCGGTTGACCGATACCAAGGCGATTCTCGACGCTGTTGGCAAATTACGTTATTTCTACCCGAATTTATTGCACCTTGAAAAGCCGGGCATGGCAGGGACCAATCAATCCGCGGAATTGGCCCGCGAGCAATTGAAGCGCAGCGAACTGGATATGTTTGCGGACTTCTTCAACCAGAGTCACGACCAACCCATGACGGACGAGCAAACACAGGCCATAACCGAGATTATTAAGGCTATTCACCGTTCGGAGGCCCGTCAATGAAACCCATTGCATTAACTCTGCAAGCCTTTGGACCCTTTGCGAAAACCGAACAGGTTAATTTCCTCGCGCTGGGTGAAAACCCCTTGTTTTTAATCAATGGACCCACGGGTGCCGGTAAAAGTTCGCTTTTAGATGCCATTAGTTTTGCGCTGTATGGTGAGTCGACCGGGAATGAACGTGACCCTGCCGCCATGCGCTGCCAGCAAGCGGATGAAAAACTGGAAACCGAAGTAGTATTTGATTTTCAGTTGGCTGATTCCTGCTATCGGATACGACGTAAACCAACTCAGGAAGTGGCCAAACTTCGTGGCGATGGTGTCACTGAGCGTAAAACCAGTGCTGAGGCATTCCGGATGTCGGTGGTGGATTGCCAAGGTGAGTTTGACGAAAACCAGGCGGAACGCCTGCCGCTAAAAGGTGTCACCGAAGTAACCCTGTGGGTAACCGAACTAACCGGTCTCAGCGCCAAACAGTTTCGTCAAGTTATGGTTTTGCCGCAGGGACAGTTCCGAGAACTGTTGCTGGCGGATTCAGGTGAGCGAGAGCAGATTTTCAGTCAGTTGTTCCAGACTCAGATATACAAAAAAATCGAAGATAAACTGAAAGAAGCTTCCGCACAGATACGCGCACAACGCAACAGTTTGCATGACCGCGTGGTGGGCATTCTGGATATGGCTGCTGTCGCAGATCGAGACACGCTGCAAACGGAATTGGAGGCAGCCCGCGTTGAATTAAGCGAAAAAGAACAGCAGCTGAAGAACGTTGAAGCGCAGTACGATACAGCAACCAAAGTATACGACAGCGCGCAGAATGTGCAGAAACGTTTTGATCAGCAAGCTCAACTGCAGGAACAGATCAGTGAACACCAGGCGAAACGCCCGGTGATGGATCAGTTGCAGCAATCTCTGCACGCTGCACAAAAAGCCTCTAAGGCACTTCCTTTGCATCAGGCCTGGTTAAAATCGACAGCAACATTTACCGCCGAACAACAAAGTCAACAAGCTTTGGTGATGAAAGAGCAGCAGCTGGCCGCGGAAATAAAAACAGCTCAGCAGCGGTATGATCAAGCACGCAGCCAATGGCAAACGCTCGATGCTTTGAAAAAAGAATTACATGAATGGCACACAAAAAAGAGTCTGTTACAGCAATGGTCCCGTTGTGTTGATAGTGAGCGACAGTGTCGGCTCGCCAACGAGAACTGCAAAAAGCAATTAACCCAACTCCAAGAAAAGAAAGTTGAAAACTCGCAAACCTTCAAAGAGACTCAAGCACGGATATTGTCCATTCAGGAAAATACTCAGATTTTGCCTCAATTGAAAGTGGACTTGGAAACCTTCAGAAAACAGGGCGAGCAGAGGGGTAAAATCGATCAATTGCGAAAAGATCAGCAGGAGTTGACCGCGCTTCTGACAAAACAAAAACAGCAAGCAGTTGATCATCAACAGGCCGCTGAACAGGCTGAACGTCAGGCGTTAACGCTGGAAATGACCTGGCATCAGGGGCAAGCTGCGGAATTGGCTTCGCAGTTGCAACAGGGTCAACCCTGTTTGGTCTGCGGGAGTGTGGAACATCCAAACCCCGCCCATCAACGGGATATCGAGCTTGTCACTAAGGCACAGGTGGATTCAGCTCGTGAATCGGCTCGAAAATTGATGAGTAAATCGTTGCAAAGCCAGAAGGCTGTGGATGAACTGTTGCAAAAATTGACGGTGTTGACTAATGACATCGATCATCAAACCGCCGAGCTCGGCGTGCTGGTGGACAACGATATCGAATGGTTTCGGCAACAATGGCAACAGTGTCAACACCAGATAAAACAATTGGAGCAGGACCTCGTTCTGGCCAAACAAGAAAGCGCAAAATTGATTTCGCTTGAGCAGGAATCCGTGAAGTTGGATGAGCTGCTCGCACAAGCCAACGCAGATTTTGAACAAAGTCAGCAGCTGGTAGCGAATGCGGTGGCCGAATTAAGACAGATGGAAAACCAGGTACCCAAAGCGCAGCGCGATGCCACTGCGCTGGATCTGGAAATCCGTACCCGAGAACAAAACATTGATCAGATAGATTCAGTTTTTATCGCTGCGCAGAATGACATTAATAGATTGAACGAACAGTCCAGTGCTCAGCGCAGTTTGTTGGCGAACAGTGAACAACGGTTAGCAAACTTACAGCTCGAAGTGGACAGTGCGAAGCAAGCGTTTACTGACACGCTTCGTCGTAATGGTTTTACTGACGAGGCTGACTTTACCAAAGCACTCATAAACGAGAGTGAGCAAACCAAGATAGCCGAGCAACTGAAAGCGTACGATCAAACATCGGCTTCACTTAACGGTCAACAAAATGCACTTGAGGCCGAGTTGGCCGGCATTGAAAAACCGGATCTGAACGCATTAGCAGAACAGGTGCAAAAACTGAAAGTTCAAATGCTGGATCAAAAGACGCAGAACGACAACGTCAGTGCACGATACATATTGCTGCGTAAAGCAGCCGATCAGTTGGCGCAAGTTGCCAAAGAGGAAGAGGACATTGAACAACGTTACGCCATTTATGGCACGCTCGAAGAAGTGGCCTCAGGTAAAAACGGAATGCGTGTGTCGTTACAGCGATTTGTCCTCAGTGTGTTGTTGGATGATGTGCTCAACGAAGCCAGTCAACGTTTGCAGCTGATGAGCAAAGGACGATACACACTAAAACGAAAAGTTGATAAATCCAAAGGCAATAAAGCTTCCGGTCTGGAGTTGGAAGTGGAGGATGCTTATTCCGGTCGACGACGGGCTGCGAATACCTTGTCTGGTGGTGAAAGTTTTATGGCTGCGTTATCACTCGCACTGGGTTTGAGTGATGTTGTGCAGAGTTATTCAGGCGGCATCAAGTTAGATACGCTGTTTATTGACGAAGGCTTTGGCAGTTTGGACACTGAAAGTCTCGACTTAGCTATTCAAACCCTTATTGACCTGCGAGCAACAGGCCGCACCATTGGCATCATCAGTCATGTCACCGAACTGAAGGAGCAGATGCAACATCGAATCGATGTCATTCCTGGTGCCTTGGGTAGTCGAGTAGAGGTGCAGGTTAATTAAACGTTCTGACATATTTCTGTTTTTTTGTGATTCGATTCTCGAAAGAGGGTAATTCATTTCACTACAATGCTTTCCAAAATGAAGGGATTGTCCAATGAAATTAAGTCTATTGAAAGGATCAATAGCACTCTGTACCTTTGTGATGCTGGCGTATGCCGGTACTTCATATTGGGGCAATCGTGCTATTCCGAATGCTACTCCCCTAGATACACCGGTGTTTCTAACCGGTGTGGAACTCGAAGATGATCGTCAAATGCAAGTCTTTGACGTTCAGCCTGTCATTCATACTGAGTCTATTGACGTTACGTCCTATGTCGTGACCGAAACTAGTTTGCCCCAAAAATAATCGATGCTTTCAAGGAGCCACCATGAGTTTGTCACTAAGGATTAGTGCGGCCTTTACGTTCTTAATAGCGTGTGCCGTGTCGAGTTTTGCCATTGAAACACGGGATTATTATGAAGAACCCGGATTGCAGAACTATATGTCCAATGTAGGATCAACCTACAATGAATCAATAAGCCCCTTCGGCGGTACTCTGCAACTCATGTATGGCGATGTCTCGGTGCCCGGTAATGGTGGTTTAGACGTATCGGTGGTTCGAACTTATACCAGTATTCAACCAGGGCGATATCCAGAAACGAAAGGCATTGTTGGCTTTGGTTGGGATCTGCATTTTGGGCGTGTGACTGTGCCCACAGGCTCAAATTATTGCCTAGCTACGTCGCAGAATGCTTATAAAAACCCTTCCTTTGAAAGTCCTGATGGTAGTCGCCAGCTACTATTCCGCAATACGACTTTGAACGATGGTACCTGGATCTCTAAGAGCAATCTGAGGGCCGAATGTATTGGTGGCGTTTCAGACGGCATGAAAATTACATCACCAAACGGTACAACCTATTACGCGACTTACCGTACCGCGAGTTTTAGTGGCACCCCTGTTTGGCTCGTAGAGTTAATTGAAAATGCCCGTGGCAACAAAATATATATTCAATACGAGGAAAATGAGGAATTTAAGACCCTCGTCAGTGCAATATATCGCACAGAAGAAGGATTCGTAGATGAAAATACCTTGGGTGACCCTGTAGTTTCCTTTGATTATTATGATCCTGAGAAGAGTACCGCTCGCATTCAATACGTTCACTCGAATGGGAGAACGTGGCAATACAACTATGAAGAAATTTTGGATAACAAATTTTCGACCTACGCCTTTAACCTCTCCTCCGTTACAGATCCAGAAAACAGGACCTGGTATTACACCTATAACGGACTAATTGATAATAGTGATCCATTTTCGATGGGAGATACCGATGGAGCCGGTTCTTATTCACTGGCCACAGTGAGACAACCGGAAGGGGCTCTTACCGAGTACACCTACCAGTTCGTGAAGTTCGATCAATACGCAAATACGATTAATACTCGGGTATCGGCTATTAAAACGAAAACGGTATCAGGACCCGACATAGAAACTGGGCAATGGACATACGAGTTTGAACCTCATTCTCAAATCGATGCCGTAATCGAAAAAGATCCAGATACAAATGAGCCCACGCTAACTCTTAATTTGGATGCAACCGTTGTCACCAGTCCATCTAACGTCACAAAATATTATCACTTTGGTAAAGCCTTCTCTTATCAAGTCGTCGAGCAAGGGCCTTCGCCGGAAGAATCCGTTTACAACTACTACTACTACCCAAAGTGGATTATAGGATTATTGGCTTGGACTGAAGTCTATGAGTCAGACGGAACAACGCTGATTGAAAAAACGCAATATGGTTATAAAAAACGTCTTATATCGACCAATTATTTTGATCACGGAGAATTAAATAGACCAAGTTGGTATTCGACCGTTGAACGTGAATACACCTACGTCGGTGATCTGGATTGGGTGGGGCGGAAGCGCGACTCTGCGACCAATCTGCCCGATGGCCAGTTCACAAGAATAACTCAGTACTTGTCTCGGGATGGTTATGGCAATCCAACACTGGTCCGTGAATCGACCAACGTGAATTGGGATGCGTCCATTTTGGACGGTGCAAGCAATGGTGATCGTGCTCGTTATATACGTAGCACTTACGATAATGACGTAGAAAACTGGATATTGGGGTTAAAAAGATCTTCTCAGATCGAAATTAACAACGAAGTTAAATCGATCAGCACTTTTGACTATACGGCATATGGTGAACCATACGACAGTCATGAAAACGGTATCGTCACCCATTTTCGATATCACGATGATGGTACTTTAGAATCCACGTGGGTAAATGATAAGCCGGCGACTAGGTATCAAGATTACAAGCGCGGAATACCTCAGTCCATCACCAATCCCCTCAACGTTAAAGAAACACGAGTGGTTAATGATGCAGGGACGATCGCAAGTTTCAGTAATGGTTTAAACGAAACGACTCTGTTTTCATATGATGGACTCAACCGGCTGATTTCTGTTACCTATCCTTTGGGCTTGCCGGTCAGTATCGAACACTTCACCGACCGTACTGAAACCACACGTGGTAATTTTAGGCAGGTCGAGCGCCTGGATGCCTTAGGTCGAAGAGTATCCACTGAGCTGTATGATTCCAACGTGCTGAAAGTTAGCCAAACGGAAGCCTACAACGCCGCCGGACAACTCAGTTTCCGTTCCATGCCGGACGATACTCTCGGGACAGCATTTACCTACGATGGATTAGGCCGAACGATTGCTGAAACAGATAGTTTAGATCGCTCCATTACCACTCAATACAATGACTATTACGTCACTGTAAAAGATAGAATAGGCTACTCTACTACTTCTATCTACCAAACAATGGGGACGGAGGACTCTTGGTTACTTCAAGTGGATCAACCAGGTTCGAAGCGAACGTTGATTCTACGCAATGAAGTCGGATCTCCCATCAAAATTATTCAAGGGACTGCGACTGAAAGCGGTGGTATTTCGGGCTTTATCCGAACGAAAGAGTATTATGACAATTACTTACTTAAATCAGAACGAGGACCCGAAGAAGGTACAACCGAATACACTTACACGGCTGAGGGACAGCTTTGGACCTCACAGAGAGAAGACCGAGGCGTTGTTACCAATACCTATGACGATCTGGGTCGCTTGGTGAATATCGATTACGAAGACGATCGTTTAAATTATGTTTACGTTTACGACGATTTAAATCGAGTTGTCACTGTATCGAGTGAAGGCATTACCAAAGGCTATGATCATGATGAAAACGGGAACCTGACTGACATTGACCTCACAATCGATGGTCCTCTTCCAAGATTTTTTAATCTTCACTATACCTATAATGATCTTGATCAGGTCGAATCCATGCGTTACCCAGACGGGTATGAGGTGCAAATGGCACCTAATGCCATGGGGCAAACCACTGCTTTGTCGGGTATCGCTTCCAACATCGAGTATCATCCTAATGGGTTGGTCTCACGCTATGAACTGTCGAATGGGAAAGTAGTTGTTGCACAGCTGAATGAATTGGACCAATTGAATAGTCTTGTAGTTTCGGATACGCTCAATTTTAGTTACAAATACGATGGCAACGGCAATTTCGCTGAGATTCGGAATAATCTGGAAATTTCCAATCGATCATTAGCGCATGACGGGCTCAATCAATTAAAAAGATCAATTGAGTATAAGTCTGGAACGAGTCAAACGACAGAATACCTCTTTGACAACGTTGGCAACATAAAGTCATCTTGCTGCGGTTATATATCCGGTATTTATGGTAACCAAGAAGAAGTTAATCAATATCAAAACAACCAGCTGATAGCGGCATACCAAGGTACGCGTAAGTACGAATTTGACTATTCCGTGGATGGGCTGGTCACCAGTAAGAACTTATTCCTCTCATCTGATTCACCCGCATACTATCAATCGAAGTTTTTTTATAACGACAAATTGAATCAAATTGCCTCCCGTTCCCGGATGGCCAATCAGGAGTACCGCTATGACCCTAATGGGATGATGGTCACGCATTATTCGGACGAAGATGACTTTTCGTATAACTATCGATTTTCTGTGTATCTCGCATCTGGTCAGTTGGTCTATGAAGAGGATGTTGATCAGTGCAAAAACAGTTCGTATGTCTACTTGCAAGGAAAGCTGGTTGCCAGTTCTGACGACATTGTTCAATCTCAAGATGACACTGATGCGGATGGCATCAACGATTGTATTGAAACGGTTTTGGGCTTAAACCCACTCGATGCCGATGATGCCCTATTGGATGGCGATGGGGATGGCCTTACAAATCTGCAGGAAGCGAATTACGGTTCTTTTGTGCACTTGGCGGATTCAGACAATGACGGTTTGTCTGACGGTGAAGAGTTTGTTCTGGGTTCGAATGCCGCCCTGGCCGACTCTGATTTCGATGGACTATCAGACAGTGAAGAAATGCAATTGGGCACTTCCCTAACACTCATCGATACGGATGGTGACGGTTTTGAGGATCTGTTCGAGGTTGAGAGAGGCTTTGATCCGTTAGGTACTTCAGACCTAACTAAAGACACGGATGGGGACGGTTACAGTGATCGTCAAGAGCTACTGGCCGGCACTGACTATACGGATGGGAATGACGTCATTTCAAATGAGAATGCTCTCTTATGGCAAGTAGGTCTATCTTGGGGAGCGAAGCACTACCGGCAAAGTACTTCCCGAACAGCGATAACGCCATCTCTGTACTCTGATGGAAAGATTGGTGTCGTTGCTAGAGGAAGTGTTCAGCAGATAACTGCTTCCGGTTTTGAAACGAGTGATGTAAGAAAGTTTGAAGAGACGATTTTCTATACTGGCGATAGTCGGCTTCAAGTCAGTGGCGATACGGGACTGTTCGAGCTTTATCTAGGCATTGCGGGCCGGCATATTCCTGGAAGTGATTCAGCTGAGGAAATATCGGTTCCGTGGTTTGATACTTACGGAAAAACAAAACATCTTATAGTCAAAGATGTGGATGAAGTTGACTTCTGGTATGAAGAATACGATTGGACGTCATGGCAAAACAGTGGCGAACGAGATCTTTTAAGCTTTGGTCATCGGAAAGGCGAAGAGCAAACGACTTGGTGGCCGCTTTGGACTGAAGCTCAGATCACTGATGGATACGAACTCTACACCGGTGAGTATTTACTACTAACCAAAATGTATAACGTGAGCGGGCAAAGCGTTACTGTGTTGGATGCTGATAAAAACGTTAAATGGAGTTTGCCCGTTGAATCGTATTCTAGAGTCGTGCCCGGTCCAGACAATTCAATTTATATTTATAATCATGGCAATAAAATATTACAAAAGTATTCATTGTCTGGGGATGTACTCTGGACTGCGCCCGAGTTTACGACCAATTCGTTGTTCATCGATACGGATGGCAACATAGTTGGTTCCCTTTATACTGGATTAATTGTTCGCATAAACGCTGATGGTCAACGGTTGCCAGATTTGGATTTGACGGAATATGGTCTTACTCGAATTGATGATATGCTCGTAGGCCAAGAAGGTGATCTATGGATTCTAAGCTCCACAGAGATTGGGCGCCTGAATAGCAATGATGAATACACCACCGTTTTTCAGCACGACTTATCAGCGACTTTCGGCAATAAATTTGTTATGGATGTCGACGGTACCATTTATATTTCATTAAAAAATCAGTACCTGATGGCGGTCGCTACTCAAGGCCAGGGGGTTGGTCAGACGTCAATGCCTGTTAGTGGGTTGAATGTCGGTGGCACTAACAGTCATTGTTTCTCAGGCTGGCAGCGTTATAGTCCGACCGAAGATGAAGACCTGGATGGCATCAGTGATTGCATCGAACACACATTGGGTGAAATGTATGGTAGCTCTGACACAGACGGCGACGGCTTATCGGACGCAGAAGAATTTGCGTTAGGTTCCAGCTACTTAGTGTTGGATACTGACGGTGATGGAATTGACGACTATAGTGAGTACCAAGCCGGTACCAACCTGACTCGCAAAGATACAGACTTTGATGCCATCGACGATGGTACAGATGTTGAACCTCTTTCAAGCAACAGCCTTTCAGACCTAGATGGCGATGGTGTGAGTTCGGCGGCCGAGCATGTATTTGGCACCGATGAAATAGATACAGCCAGCTATCCAGTATTCAATTCCCTTGTGCAGCCTGGCGATGCTATAGTCTATCACCCGACCCGAAGCAGAAAGTCAAAATTGCACGGTGAGATTTTTGAATACTCACAGGGGTTTTATCTACGCCATTACGGTGGTTTGGATTCATACACCCCTGAAGGCCAACTTAAGTGGCGAAAAGCGTTGTATCCTAATCCCTACGATTATTCATTTACCGAAACGATAACAGTGAATGAAAATGGGTCTATATTCGCCTGTTTGAAAGAAATCACGAATGGTGAGGAGAAATATTCTAAGGGAGATGTACTCGCCTTTGACGCCGATGGCAACCGGTTGTGGGATATAAAGGATAACTATTGTGAAGATGTCTTGGTCGCAAGTGATCAAACAGTTTATGTTTCGATTGATTATCAAGGTGTTACGCATTATTCCTCCGAAGGGCAAGTTCTTGGCGAAACAACGGATAAAGCGGTACAAATCTACGAGTTGGCAGACGGGACGTTGCTGTTCGATATGTATTGGAATAATAGCGGTTTCTACGATACCGAATTAAGCAAGGTACGACCTATCGAAACTGACTTTTGCGGAAACAACCTTTATGGCAACAACTTTTTCCCCCTCTTAACAGGCGGGGTGTTCTTCTATGGTAATTGTTCTGGAGTTCAAGCCGAAGACGGATCGGTTAGGTGGTTTACGACAAAATTCGGGAATCAAAACATCAGGACCGTTCTACAAGGGCAAAATCTATCGTTGATTGTCGCCACAGACCAATCGATATTCTATTTCAACCATAATGGGACATTGTTGTGGGAGAAAAACTTTGTTGACCCGGTTGGTCAGCCTGTTTTATCGCTCAACGGCTCCATTTTGATAGCAACCGACTCCGGGCTGACAGTGTACTCACAAGATGGCAATCTTCTGCAAGAAATATCTCTGTCTGGAGTGACTCATGATACTAAGTATCATCACGCACTAACCGGTATTCTTTGGTATCTGAGCGATGATACCGATACGACAGATTATCAGCTCAATGCACTTTATTTTGATGATAACAACATCGCGGAGTCCGAAACGCAATGGATGTGGAAGTATGGTTCTCGGTTTGGTTCGAAAACGCTTTGTGTGCAGGGTTATAAGTATCTGAGCACGTTACTGGATGCTGATCAAAACGGAAGTTCCGACTGTCAGGATTATAACGAGTCGTTGGTTCCTGAAAATCTTAACGAACCACCACAACTCACCGTGTCATTACCGTCTACAGATCAGGTAGTAGAGGTTATTGTTGGAGAGGATTTGACGTTTGCCG
>JBNKNI010000003.1:0-199033 GCA_050293765.1 Reinekea sp. | reverse complement strand
GAGGCAAGTACTGCAGGCAATATTCATTATCTTGGCAAAGGACTTAACAACGAAATTTGCCATTTCAGCCTCGCCCTCCGGGTCTTTCAGATCGACGACTGAGCATTGTAGTGTGTTTTGAAAAGGACTCGCCATTCCCTGCAACACACGCCTCGCTCATTCTTCGATCTGGAAGGACTGAGGTGATTTGAATTAATCAGAGTTGCCCTAGTTATCGTGCAACTTGAGTATTCAGTGTTTAGCGTTGACTGAGTTTGTTCTGCCTTTTTGACAATGAAACTTCTTTTTCATTGCCGTGAAAATATTTTGGATGAAAAAGGAAGTAAAATACTACAAGCATGAACACCCAAAAAAATAGATTAAGAATTTCTTAAGTGTTTCACGCTTGAAATGGTATTTGCTTACATGGCTGCAATGCATGATGCGATATTTATTGGGCCCCAAAGAAGTGGTCCAACCAGATCGTCATCCGTGTAGGTAATGTTTAACTCTGTGTCGGCTTCAACAATGTAGGCAGATGTTGCGTCTGGATCTCTATCAAGATCGAAAACCCAATAACCACCATTCGCTGTATTCTGGCCTGAGTTAACGATGTCATAACTTACTCTGACGACGCCTTCTTCCCAGGAGGGTTGATGAGCTTGAATCCAAGGGCTCCATTTTACACTGCGGCTTACGCCCAATAATGGGGACATAATCTCCCCGGTTACCTCAATTTCCCCGTTGCGATATTCATCCAAGCGATATTGCACGGTAATGTCGGTGACAACATCCTGAACACCTAATTGAACACGGCAGGTATGGCTGGCAACGAGAAGGTTGGGTTTCGAACAAATGAAATCTACCGACTGAACCTCTTCGGTATCTGTGTCTAAAATTCCGTTGCCATTCAGATCAACGCCGGAAATAAGCTTGCTGCCACCAAACGTACAGTTGGCCCCAGGCGCTTCAGTGGTGATATCGACCAACGTCATCAACATGGAACAGAAATATTGTGTATCCGTAATTTCGCTTGGCTCCAACGTACCGTTGTCGTTGATGTCGGTACCGACATCCAGTTTTTTCCCACCATATAAACAATTACTGCCCGCCAGTTCGTCGCTGATTTCAACACGGTTGCCAATGGCATCTGTGCCATTGCACAACGTATAGCTTTCCGAGATTTCAGTGTCATCCAGTATCCCGTTACCGTTCGCATCAAAGCCGGTGTCTATTACCACACCACCATCTGGACAGATGGAACCGTCTACGTTTGCAGAACGGGTGGTGGTCACAATAGTGTAGGGAACATTAACAGATTGATCGGTAACTGAAATATCAGGCGTGGGCAGCGAAGGTGCCGTGCAAGAGGATAGTACGGAAAACATGACTGCAACGGCAGTGACGAAATGGGTATTCATGGCAAACTCCTTTTTATACCAAACCCATAACCAGTAATTGCGTCAAATCTGGTTATTTAATAGTCAATACTATACCTATTGTAGAGATTGCATAGTCATATTTGTGATCGATGTCACATTTTAGGGTGTTTTCTATGTGATGGCTGCATTTTCAAGGAGCCCCCGATTTGTTCGACTTTGCTAGGTATCTCTGAAGGAAATTTCCTAACACTGTGCAAGTTCGATGAGGCTATTGGCGAGTTGGATTTTTCAGGAAAGCGATGTTGAGTGTTATTAGCGAAAATAAAAAATTCGCAGTTCATGTCAGAACTGTTCAGGCTCTAATGTGAATACATTTTTAGTGAACTGACGTCATTCTGGCTGAAGAAAAATTGTGAATACATAGTGAGAAATGTTGTTAAATCTGAGATGGGGAATCTTTAGTGGGCAGTTAGAAAAAGCTTTTGGGTAAATTACTGTTTTCACGTGGAAACGTTACGATACTCGGAATTAAAACGCTTTTAATAAACAAAGTAAGGCACAAAGGCTATCTCTTTTGCGTAGCCATTCTATGAGGAGAAAATATCGAAAGCAATGGATGCGTGTCACGTTCTCTTCGAGTCGAAATCTGGCGGGAGCCATGAACAAATTCAAAACTAAACCAATAAAAAAGCAAAAAGACCACCCGATTGGGTGGCCTTTCTACTTTGGAATATGGCGGAGAGTGAGGGATTCGAACCCCCGGTTGGATTTCTCCAACGTCTGATTTCAAGTCAGGTGCATTCAGCCGGACTCTGCCAACTCTCCGTTGAGTGGTGCGTATCTTAACGGCTTGTTTTTGTGTGTCAACAAAAAAAGTTGCTAAGCTGCTGAAAATTAACAAAAAACTTTTTAAGTTGGAGGGTTTTTAGTCATGTATGTCATTGTTGTTTATATTCCGAGCGATTATGTGTTGAACGTTGTACAGGCGTTAGCCAATGCCGGAGCGGGCGAAATTGGAAACTATCGAGCGTGTTCATTTCAAGTAAAAGGGCAGGGCCAGTTTGAGCCACAAGCCGAGGCAGAGCCTTTTATTGGTGATGTGGGTGTTTTGGAGACCGTGGATGAGGTGCGAGTGGAGATGGTATGTGAACAAGATAAAGTTAAAACCGCCTTACAGGCGTTGATCGCCAGTCATCCGTACGAAGAACCGGCTTATCATGTTATCGCCGTAAAAACACTGGCAGATTTTTGTTGATTTGTATCAAAGTAACTGAGATTTGCTCATAAATGAGATTCATTTTCATTTAATATTCTCTTAATCCGTTTATTTGAGTATTTGAAATGCTTCTTAATGAGTTAAGTGTTGGTCAACCCGCCACGGTTTCTGGGTTCAGTGACGCGGGGATGCGCCACCATACACGTTACTTGTCGCTGGGTTTAATCCCGGGCAATAAAATTCGTGTTTTGAGAGTCGCGCCGTTGGGGTGCCCACTGCAGATAAAAGTGGGATCTACCATGTTAAGCATCCGCAAGGCCGAAGCGCTGGAAGTGTTGGTGGAGCCGAGTGTATGAGGTCATTAAAAGTCGCCTTAATCGGCAATCCCAATTGCGGTAAAACGACACTGTTCAATGGTTTAACCGGGGCGCACCAGAAGGTCGGTAACTGGCCGGGTGTGACAATTGAACGCAAGGTAGGTTTTTTTATCTTGGCCGATGGTCAACGCGTTGAATTGGTTGATTTACCAGGCATTTATTCTCTGGAGCAAGACGAGTATGGCTTGGATGAGCAAATCGCTAAGGATTTTCTGAGCCAGAATGAAGTCGATGTCGTTATCAATCTGGTCGATGCCAACAGCCTGGATCGGCAATTACTCCTGACTCACCAATTGCGGGACTACGATATCCCGATGTTGGTCGCGGTGAATATGCTTGATGTTGCCCAAGCCAACAAAATAGATGTCGATCTTGATCAACTATCCAAAAGCCTTGAATTACCCGTGGTCGGAATTATTGCGTCTAAGCATTCTGGTGCCGTTAACATCCGCGAATCCTTGGTCTTAGCCAAATGCTTCCAACCAACGGCCAAAGCGGTCTTGCCGAGCCACGATGGCGATAGAGTGATGGCGCGTTTGAGTGATGTAAAGCGTTGGGTATTCGCCAGCGTGACTCAACAGGAACTGTCCATGACGCTCAGTGATCGGATCGATCGCGTTGTTCTAAACAAGTACCTCGGTTTCCCCATTTTCTTGTTGGCTATGTACCTGCTGTTTACGTTCGCGATTAATGTAGGTGCTGTCTTTATCGACTTTTTTGACATCCTGTTAGGTGCCTGGTTGGTGGATGGCGCGCATCAACTGTTAACCTTCTTGCACGCGCCCGCTTGGTTGTCTGTGTTGATTGCCAATGGCCTGGGCGGTGGCATCCAGCTAGTGGGTACGTTTATCCCGGTAATTGGTTTTTTGTATCTCGGGTTGTCTCTGCTGGAAGGTTCCGGTTATATCGTACGTGCGGCGTTCGTGGTGGACCGGTTGATGCAAAGCATCGGTCTGCCTGGTAAGTCGTTTGTGCCTTTGATCGTTGGTTTTGGTTGTAATGTCCCTTCGATCATGGCTACCCGTACTTTGGATCGCGAGTCGGATCGCATGGTGACAATCGCCATGACCCCCTTTATGTCCTGCGGTGCGCGCTTAACCGTTTACGCCTTGTTTGCGTCGGCATTTTTTGGCAACAGTGGGCAAAATGTCGTGTTTGCTTTATATCTGCTCGGAATTGCCATGGCAGTGTTAACAGGCTGGATATTCCGAAAAGCCCTGTATCGGGATGAACTGGGCAGCTCCATTATGGAAATGCCTGTCTATCATGTGCCTTCAATGCGCAATGTGTTCATGACCACCTGGCATCGATTGCGGGGTTTCATCGCCCGCGCGGGTAAAACCATCGTGGGTGTGGTGGTGGTGTTATCGTTCCTGAATTCATGGGGTGTTGACGGCACCTTCGGTAATGAAGACAGCCAGAAATCGATGCTCAGCGTGGTGAGTCAGAAAGCGACACCTTTGCTGGCCCCTATTGGTGTACAGGCCGATAACTGGCCAGCAACAGTGGGCATTGTGACCGGGATATTCGCCAAGGAAGCGGTTGTCGGAACATTGGACTCTCTGTATTCCGATGTTGCCGGCTTGGCCGATGAAGACAGTGAAACCTCGGGATTGTGGGCCTCGACGGGAGCAGCGATTATGAGCATCTGGGATAACGCGTCGGCGTTGTCCAGCACCTTGACGGACCCTCTGGGCATTACGGTCGGCAGTTATGACTCTCTGGATCAGGCCGCACAGGAGCAAGACGTGCGCACCGGCACCTTGCTGACCATGGCTACATTATTTGTGTCGCCTTTTGCCGCATTCTGTTATTTGGTGTTCATATTGTTGTATACGCCCTGTGTTGCTGCCATGGGTGCGTTAGTGCGTGAGTCCGGCGGTAAATGGTCATGGATTGTAATCAGCTGGAGTACGGTATTAGCCTACGCCACGGCAACCATCTTTTACCAGGCAGGTACCCTGTTGCTGCACCCGGTCAGTTCAGTTTTGTGGATTGCGGGCATGTTAGGTCTGGTGGCAGTATACATTGGGTTGATCAAGCAAATCGGTAAGCCGGTTGCACTTACTGATCAAGTAGATTTGATCCCGACAAAGAGCCTTTAGTGCGGTTTTCCGCCGAGTAAATAAATCGTGACAGGTCGTGGCGCTGATGAAAATTTCAGCGCCATTTTTGTTTGTCACAGATCAAAAAATCAGTCGACAGACTGAATAGACTTTGTCCATCGAATTCTGGAGATCGATCTATGTCTGCAATCATCTTTTACTCATCAACCGATGGTCATACCAAAAAAATTGCTGAAACCATGGCCCGCGAATGGCAAGGTGACGTGCAGGTGCAGCCCGCTTCCCGATTAGCTGAATTTGTCGGGTTGGACGGCATCGAAACCGTTGTTATTGGCGCGTCGATACGTTACGGGCACTTCAACCGTGATTTAATCAACACGATAGCGGCCAACACAGAATGGTTGTCGTCCATTCAAAGCGCTTTTTTTTCCGTTAACTTAACGGCTCGGAAACCGGGCAAAGATGATCCAGCGAAAAGCCCTTATATTCAGAAGTTCTTGCATGCAACCGGTTGGTTACCAGACCAGATTGCGATGTTTGCCGGTAAGCTGGCGTACCCTCAATACCGCTTTTGGGACAAGCAGATGATCCGTTTCATCATGTCTATTACCGGTGGTTGTGCCGATGGCCGCAGTACCATTGAATACACCAATTGGAGCGAAGTGGTCCGGTTTTCAAAAACGGTGTCTAAATTGGCCGCAGCGCACTGATTCCTGTTTTTTCTTCTAAAACCGACCGTGAGTCGGTTTTTTTGGGTCTTAATATCCCATTTTCGCCGAAAATAGCGGCTTTTTGCGGAAAAATTCCTGCCATCCCTAGGTAAAACCAACCATTTTCCATTGCTCCCGCGATAAAGAAATCGCGAATGACTATTATCATTATTTGCAAAGTGTGATTAAACTCACATTACTAGCGGCTCTAGTAGTCATTTCTTGTGTAGGATGTCATCAGGTGAATGGGATGTTGAGACCGATTTTCGTTGGGCTATGGTGCCTGATGTCTGCTGCCTTTGCGGCTTCCACTGGCGACCAGTTTGAAGTCGCCAAAACCAAACTATTGTACTTGCTGTCTTCTCAGCAAACCTCTGAGTCCCTTGCTTACATTAACGAAGTTGGCGATCCGTTTTCGAATACCGAATATGAGTTCGATTGGCAGTTCTGGTCCGCGGTTGCTTTTTCGCGGGCAGGGAACTTGCCGGATGCCGAAAGCAAGTTTGAGACGTTGGCGAAAGCCGGGTATGAGAACCCGCAATTTGATTTGGAATATGGCCTGTTTAGGTTGAAGCAAAAGCAATACGCTGCCGCTCTTGAGCCTTTGTCCCGCTGGGTATCGGAGAATCCGGATTCATTGCACGGAGTCTATTATCTCGCGTTAACCGAATATGACCTGAAAAACTTCACCCGTGCCCGAACGTTGTTGGCAAATGCAGTCGCTAGGTTCGATGGCAACGCAGACCAGAATTTTCAATTCGATCAGGCCATTTATTTATACGCTGCAACCTTGCGAAACCTCAATGATTACGAGGAGGCCAGTCGTCAGGCAAAACGCTTGTTAACCTGGCCGAATGGTAGCCGTTATGAAGCTGCCGCTCGCGATTTGCTGTCCGCAATAGACATTGAACAAAAGCAATCTCAAAAACTGTCGGCGTCCATCCAGTTAACAACCGCGGTAGATTCCAATGTTGCTTTGTTGGCTGAAAGTGACGGTTTGGATGGCAGAGCGGCGCTGCAAGCGGACATGTCGTATCGCGTTCAACCTTGGTTGATACCCAGCTATCAACTGTTCCTGAGCCGACACGTTACGGCAAGCGACTACGATTTACTGATTAATACCTTTGCGCTTGCAGCAACGGGGATGGTAGCCGCCAAACCCGTGGGCGCTGAATATCAACTGGCTATAAATCAGCTGAGTGGAGAGCCTTGGTTAACCCGGCATTCGTTGTCGGCATGGTTTCGCGCGGGTGTATTCACACACAGCCTATCCGCTGCTTATCAACAATATACAGACTCTGACAATGTCGTTTTCGATGTCGCGTCCAATTGGCAACCTATGAGCGGTGTCTCTGCGGTGCAGATTGCCATGCAGCCTTTTACAACGCTTCAAACAGCCACCAATCTGGACATTCAATCTGTGGCTTTTGGCGTCAACGCACGAGCGATGCGGTTCGTTGCGCAGTGGCAATTGGCCGCGGAACTGCAAGCCGATTACGTTATCTACGCTCCAGATGGAAACAAGGATAGTGCGTTAAATGCGGCAGTGACGTTGCAGGCGTCTCGTCAAATTTCGCAGTCCTTAACCGCGTCAACCAAGATCGATGTTATTGGTGCCGCGATAAAACCTGACACTTTAAATTACGCCCGAACGGTAGCTTCGGCGTCTGTCGTTTGGAGGTTTTAGTGATGCACAAAAAACGATGGCTGTTGGTTCTGATACTGCAAGTTTTACCGCTGAGTTGGGCGGCTGACGCAGTGGGTAATGCAGTCGCTGTGTTGGGTACTGTGTCTGTGGTGCGCGCTGAAGATGGTCGCGTTGAAGCGTTACAACCCAACGGTGAGGTGTATTTAAACGACGTGGTGCAAACCAGCGCAGACGGATTAGCCAAACTGTTGTTGCGCGATGAATCCATTTTAAAGGTATCACCCAACAGTGAACTGGCGATTTCAGACATGATTGCAGGTCCTGGCGAGGGCGGGCGCAGCACCGTCGATTTGCTTAAAGGGCGCATACGCAGCGTCATCGGTAATAAATTGGGTGCCAATCGGGAATTCAATGTGAATACGCCGGTGGCGGTTGCTGGTGTCCGCGGAACCGATTTCGAAGTGGTGCATGTTCTGGTTGATGGCCAGTGGGTCACCGGTGTACGGACGTTCGATGGCGCCGTGGCCTTTAACGCGCAGGGGTTGCTGGGGCAAACGGCTGGAATCGTTGTTCTGCCGAATCAGTACTCGTTGGCGACAGAAACCGCGCCTCCGTCGCCACCCAAGGCTATAAACAGTAGCCAATTGTTGCTTGAGATATTGGGTGTTGAAGCGCCGACGTCTAATGAACAGAACCTCGACCTGCCAAACGATGAACGTTTGGATATCGAACAGGTGCAAGCTCTGTTGCTCAATCTGGATACCTCGGTCGACCTGAATATTCAAACGTTAATTACACGTGTGACCACCGCCAATGAACTGAATAAAACAACTGATAACGGTCGCGATGTGCAATTGGATGTTATTACCGAACCGTTGGACAACGGTGCCAAGTTAAATTTTGAAATAGATATTCCACTACCCAACTAAGGTGTGAATCATGTTTTCTTTTCAGACATTATTAAATCGGGTATGGGTTGCTGGCGTGTTGCTCACCCTGGTCAGTTGCGGTTGGTATACCCCGGTTTCGACGCAGCTGACCGTCGGCTTTGCCGGTGTGCATACTACAGAAATTGAACAGGGGCGACTGCTGAGTCGGACAGCCATCAGTGAAGCCTATCCGGCACTTAAGCTGATTGAATTGGCGGTCAGTACCCGGTCTCTGACCACGTCTGATATCAACACGCAGTTCAATGGCGGCAAGTTCACACTGAATGCCGCTAAAACCGCTTTCGTGTTGTCCGACACGGTGGTTGATCTTGTCGTTCCAAATTCCGAGACACTATTGATTGAAATTACAGCCTTTAATCAGGCCGGCTACAAAGTTTTCAGTGGTCGTGCAGAGTTTTCTGTTACCGATTTGGCCAAACCGAAAGTGTCGGTTGCGGTTCCGATAGAAGTGGATATTGACGACACCATCCCCGTGTTGAATTTTGCATCATCCACCGATACGCAATCCAGTTGCACGGATACTGACGGTGATAACTTGTGTGATGTCTACGAAGATCTGTTTTTGAATGCAAGCGGTATTGCGGATATCGATGGTGATGGCACTCTGAACCGGGAAGATTTGGATTCCGATGGTGATGGCGTCGACGATTCTTACGACAACAAAACACACGATTACTACAGCTTCCCGACACCCAGCAACAACGGTTACCCAATGTTCATCGTGGCTAATCGCTTGCCGGTTATTGCCGATGTCACGGTAACCACGTCCGAAAATCTGGCTACGACCTTGAGTTTACCGGCTGAGTCTGTGGATGCTGATGTCAACGATGAGGTGACCTATGTTGTGACGGCTTCCCCCTCAAACGGTTCGGTTGTGGTTAACGGAACCGACATTCGTTACACGCCAGATTTGTATTTTGTCGGTACCGATACCTTTTCTGTCGAAGCCCAAGATTTAACCTTTAATTTTACTGAACAGGCGACTCCGTTTCGGGTGACGGTGAATGTAGTTGATAACCCTCTGCTGGTGAATCGCGCCCCTGTCGCGGTGGATGAAGCGGATGTCCAATCAACCCCCGGTGCTCACATCGTGCTGGATGTGTTAGCCAACGACAGCGATCCTGACCAGACCGTGGGCGATACTCTTTCAATCGCATCAGCCACCAGTGAGTTTGGCGAAGTACGTGTCTCCCGCGACAGGACGAAACTGTTTTTTAAAAGTGAACGCAGTAATACCGACGCTACAACGATCAACTACACCATTCAGGATTCCTTTGGCTTGACCAGTTCAACGTCGGTTCTGGTTTGGATGAATTCAGACAGCGATGGTGACGGGCTCAGCGCCAGCGTGCTCACCAACGGGTCTTCGGTGCTTGATGCCGACGACGCCAATCCGGATGTTGATGGAGACGGTTTTTCAGATTTCTTCGAGGCCTTTACACCCGTAGACACGGCGGATGTTAGCGGAACGGTGGTAACCGGACAGATTGATGTCGATACAGCTTGGACAATTAAGGGGTCACCCTATGTGGTTTCGGGTACCGGTATACAAGTCGCCAGTAACGCCGAATTGCGAATAGAGCAGGGGGTCGACGTTAAATTTGAAGCCGGAACCTCACTGAATATTACCCCGGGTTCGTCGTTGTTTGTGATGGGTGGTCTCAGCGACAGTTTAAATGTGCGTTTTACGTCACTTGAGGATGTACAGCGGCAACCGGTGACCGGTGCAACGGGTAACCCCACTGCGGGCGATTGGGATACGGTCCTGTTGGGTTCTGTTGAGATGAGCCAGATACACGGCGCCGGGTTCCATTATGCGACCAAGGGACTGTTGATTGGCGATGGCAGTCCAATTGTCGATGACGCTACATTTGCCCAGGCGGCAAAATCGGGTTTGAGTGTGGACACATCGACCGGCGCGCCATCTGTTTCCGATTCTGTGTTCACCGCCAATGCATTTGGAGTCGAGATACTTTCGCTCGGTGCGGATATGGAAATCACCAACAGTGTTGTTCGGGATAATTCCACGGGTAATGCACTCGGTAATGGTGCTGGTCTTTGGTTGGCAGCGGACTTAACGGCGGGAGTGAGTGTCACCAACTCACTGATCATCAGGAATACAGCCACCAATAATGGAGGTGGTGTGTATGTAGGCGACAATTCGAAATTAACGTTATTGGGCAATACGATAGCCAACAATGTATCGGGCGCTGGTGGTAATGGTGTTTATATCGCTTCTGGCACAGATACTGTTTTGGCGACTGACAATATTTTCAACTATAACGACGACTGTGGGGATGGTTGCGTGGATGATATTGTTGAAGGTGTTGCAGGTGCCGTGAACACAGCCAGTGACTTTAACGTTACGGATGCCTTTCAAGGCCAAAGCAGCAGTTTGCCGGTCGGTAATAATTTATTCGGTACCTATCCTGCATTTACCGACGGTTGGTATCTTTCTCAGGTCAGTGAGCCTGCCTTAGACGCGGGTAGTTTTAACACCGCCACCCCGCCAGCCTATTTTAGCCGTCTGACCAACCCTACCACCGACAGTACTGGTACTGTGGATTCCGGGCAGGTGGATATCGGTTTTCATCACAATGCACCGGCCAACATCGCGAGCAGTAGTACCAGTAAGATCGAACCATTAACTCTGGAGGCAGATGCAGTTGATTTACCTCCACTTATTGCGGACATCATTGTGGAACCCAAAAGTTTAGCCGGCGTGTCTTTGGGAGCCTTTGCTGATGTCTATATGGACTTCAGTTCGCGCTTATCTCAGGCCGATACAGTTCTGCGATACATCGGTGACGGAAAATATAAGATTACGGTTACCGTACCGCCAGACAGTTGTACATTGCCTTACGACGAAACGTTGTTTTTTTATGCAAATGGAATAAGCGTCGGTTCAATATTTATTAATTACGCGGTCAGCGGTTGTTAATATATGGCCGGTATTTTAGGGCGCTTTAACCGAACCCTGCTAAAAAGCGGTATTCGATCGAATCGGTGGGTCTCTTACGGCATAGCGCTTCTGATTAGTTCGATATTCTCGTTGCTGGCCGTTACCAGTCCGGGTCTGTTCCGTGATCTGGAAGGTAACCTATTGGATGCTCGGTTTAAAATACGCGGTCCGGTAGCTACCAGTGGTATCGTTGAACTTGTATCCATTGATGAGAAAAGTATCGATGTGATTGGCCGTTGGCCCTGGTCACGCGAAGTTCTGGCTCTGCTGATTGACGAGGTCAGTGCACTTGGGGCTACGACCATCGGCCTGGATATTATTTTTTCCGAACCACAACGATCCCCGGTGGATGAGCTTTTACTGCGGAGTGAATGGACCGCAGCTGAGCGGGAAAAACTGGAGCAGATGGCCACGAAACTTAATCCGGATGTGGCCCTGGCAACCAGCATATTCATGGCAGACAATGTCGTGAATGGTCATTTCTTTTATCAGGATGAAAATGTCGATTTAAGGAATTCGATGTCGCAAGACGATGTCGATGCGGTTTTACTGTCGTCGCGTGTGGAAGCCATTAAGAGTAAGACAGAAGCCTTCAGCCATTTCTCGTTTCGCTCTGTGCGGCATAACATTCCTTACCTGGCGCAAGCCGGACACGGCGCAGGCTTTTTTAATCAGCTGCCGTCGGAGGATGGGGTGGTTCGCAATGCGCTGTTGGTGGCTGAATATGGCAACCATTTTTATCCATCGTTAGCGCTTAAATCATTGGCATTCTTTCTGGACGATGCACCGATCGTTATTCATGCCGATGAGTTTGTTATTCAACGCATAACCTTGGGGGATTTGATTATCCCAACCAACGAAGAAGGCATGATTCCAATCAACTATCGTGGTCCAGCCGGTACGATTCCAACGCACAGTGCAGTGGATGTGTTAAACGGTCAATTACCGCCCGGTTATTTCCAGGGCAAGGTTGTGTTGTTGGGGTCAACTGCGGTCGGTGTGTTCGATTCACACGCTACACCGTTTGGTGCCGAGTTTCCGGGGTTGGAAATTCAAGCCAATGTGTTGGAAACCATCGTCAATGAAGATGCTATTCACCGTGATCATTTTTATCTGCTGTTGGATATTGTCATTATATTCGTCCTTTGCCTGCTGTTAGCCGTTGTTGTTCCCCGTACTCAGCGAACGCCCACACGATTTTTGTTTTTCCTGATGTTGACCAGCGTACTTTTGTTCGCAAATTATTACGCATTCAGTGAACTTCATGTTTGGTTGTATTTGCTGTACCCCGGCATGGCGTTGTTTTTTTGTTTTGTTTTTTTAATGTTGTACCAAGCTTTTATGGTCGAGGCCCGCTATTCGCATGTGCGAACCGCTTTTAAATCATATCTCTCGCCAGCACTGGTCGACCAGTTGACCGCCAACCCCGATTTGTTGAATTTCGGTGGTGAAGAAAAAGAGTTGAGCATACTGTTCAGTGATATTCGAAGCTTCACTAACTTGTCTGAAACCGTCACACCGTCCGAGCTTTCTCGATTTTTGCAAGCCTACATGGACCCGATGACCGATTGCGTTTTGAAAAATAACGGCACACTCGATAAGTACATTGGGGATGCCGTCATGGCGATATTCGGTGCGCCAGTGCCTTTTAACACACACGCTGTCGATGCCTGCCAAACTGCCCTGGATATGATTAAGGCCTTGGATGTTATTGTTGATACCGTGCCGGATCTGAAACGATTGTTCCCGGTGCGAATCGGCGTTGGTGTGCATACCGGTACGGTTGTTGTTGGGAATCTCGGATCCAGCCATCATTTCAATTACACGGTCATTGGTGACTCGGTTAATCTTGCCTCGCGTATCGAAGGGCTCACCAAAAATTACGGTGTAGATGTCATGATCAGTGAGGCCACCTATACGAAGGTGCGCGAGCATTTCGTCTGTCGGGAACTGGACCTGGTGAGGGTGAAGGGCAAGCAAGAGCCGGTGGGATTGTATGAACTGATTGGAAGAGACGTCGATGAGGCAGAAAGCCTTTTTCTGCAAGCATGGCATAGCGCCTTAACGTTATACCGTAACAGGCAGTTTACCGAGGCGAAACAGGCGTTTGAGCAATGTCAGCATTTGAAACAGGGCAATTATACCGCAGACGTTTACGTGCAACGTTGTAATCACTTTATCGAAAACCCGGTAGAGCCGGATTGGGATGGTGTGTTTACCTTTACCACTAAATAGCGCAAACGAGAGTCGTGTTGCTGAATTATAAAGTCTGCGTGGACTAGCTAATCGGCAATGCGGTCGTATATTTCATGCGCTCCATTGCGAAGCTCGAACTCACATCCGACAGTTTGACTTTTGAGACCAGTCTTTTGTAAAAGGCGTCGTAATCTTGAATGTTGGCAACAACCACCCGTAACAGATAATCCACATCGCCACTCATACGGTACGCTTCGCAGATTTCCGGAATGGACTGTATCGCCGCGTGAAACGTTTCCAGCCAATGATCGTTGTGTTCATTGGTTTTGATAAACACAAAGACATCAATACCCAGGTTCAGCCGTTCACGGTTTAACAATGCAACCCGCTTTCGGATATAGCCATTGGCTTCCAGATTCTGTATTCGCCGCCAACACGGGCTTACCGTAAGGTGCACTTTGTCCGCTATTTCCTGAACAGATAAGGTTGCGTCCTCCTGAACAATGTTCAGTATTAGTTTGTCCGTTGTGTCGAGAGAAATTTCTTTCATTTGCATAAATCTTGGCAATATTTTTCATAATAATAGCCATATGGGGAAAAAATTGGAAATAAATAGGGGGCTGTTGGGTGTACTGTGTGCGTTAAAGATTAATTGGAACACCTCATGACTGTCTTCAACCTTGATGCTCTGAAACGGGACGAACAATTTTGGCAACGTATTCAACGTAACACCATTCAACAGGATGCGGATCGGATATACGCTGATTGGACGGCCAGCGGTCGTTTATATCGACCAATTGAACAACGGGTAACGGAAATCGCTGGGTCTTTGATGGCCAATACCCATACGGAAGACAGTTTCACCGGCCGGGAAATGACGCGCTGGGTCCATGAAGCGAACAACATTATAAAAAGACATGTTAACGCGAATACGGGTGATGTGTTGATTCATGCCGGTAATGGCATGACCGGAGCACTGGCCAAATTTATCCGTATGTTGGGTTTGTGGACACATGAGAATCATCGTTCTGTGGTCTTGCAGTCTCTGTCCCAGCGACCGTTGGTTTACATAACTCATCGTGAACACCACAGTAATCAGACCATGTGGTTAGAGAGCCTGGCCGAAGTTCGCATTATTCCAGCCTTGGCTGGCGACGAAATCGATTTAAAATGGCTGGCTGAGGATCTTGAAAAAGAGCAGGACCGAACCGTGAAGTTTGCGTCGGTGACCGCAGCGTCGAACGTCACCGGTATCGTCTCCCCGTATCGGGAAATAGCCAAAATCATGCACGACCATCAGGGTTGGTGTTTTGTCGATTTTGCTGCTTCAGCGCCTTATGTGAATATTGATATGCACCCAGCAGACAACGAATGGTTGGACGCGATTTATTTTTCGCCACACAAATTTCTGGGCGGACCGGGCACACAAGGTGTCTTGGTTTTCAACAGCGCGTTATATAAAAATAAGGTACCGGAACAACCTGGTGGTGGTACGGTTGTGTGGACAAATCCTTGGGGTGAGCACAGATTTGTCGCTGACATTGAGCAGCGTGAGTCCGGTGGAACGCCCGGTATTTTGCAAACCATTAAAACGGCGTTGGCTATTCAACTGAAGGAGGAAATGGGCACCGAGCGCATGTTGGTTCGTGAAAATGAGCTGAATCGCGTGATGTTTTCTCGACTGAGGGCCATGCCCAATATCAAGATTTTGTCACCGCAGCACGATCGCCGGTTAAGCATTTTTTCTATCGTCTTTAAAAATCTTGATTACCGCCGTGCAGTGAACATCCTCAGTGATGAATTTAATATTGAAACCCGAGGCGGTTGTGCCTGTGCGGGTACCTATGGGCACCATCTGTTGGGCATAGATTACTGTACATCGCATTCCATTACAGAGCAGTTGGATGATGATCATCAGGAAAACAAACCCGGCTGGGTGCGGGTGAGTCTGCATCCGTCGATGACCGTAGAACAGGTTGAAAAAATCGCCGATGCCATCGCAGCGGTTTCATTGTTGCCTTCGGACCACCATGTTGTACAGAAACAATCGGATTTGAATTTATGGGCATTACTCAGTCGTGAGTGATGCCTTGCATCAGGCGGTTCTGCGGACATGGATGTGTTTATTTTGACGTGAACGTAAAGACGCCATCCCACTGTTCTGGCAGGTTTTGTTCGCTCAAAACGTCCATACGTTCCCGATAGAGTAATGCAAATCCTTGCAGTTGTGGCCTTGCCTGGATGGATTCGAGAATCTCACTGGCTTGCCCCCATTGCTGCTTCCGGTACGCCTCAAGGAATAAGGTCATCTGTTGTACGAGTAGCTCATCGGTTGGATGCTTGTTTTTCAGGTTAATTAACGGCGCTAAGATGGTTACGGGTTCCTGTTTGCCTTTAACCCGAACGCGATCTATCGGTAAAAAAAGATAATCGTTTGCCGCGTTTGCGGTACTTTCAGAAACCAATATCGGTAAGCCGTACTGTCGGGTTAACGCTTCCAGTCTGGAGCCGAGGTTCACCGCATCGCCCATCACCGTGTACGCCATTCGGTATTCAGACCCCATGTTGCCAACACACATAGTACCGGTGTTTATACCTATGCCCATGGCCAAGTTCTTAACCTGAAAATCGCTTAAGTCAGCCTGTAACGCTTCTATCGTAGTCTGCATTTCCAAAGCGGCTTCGACCGCTTGATTAGCGTGGTTGTTCATGGCAATCGGTGCGCCCCAAAATGCCATGATGGCATCGCCCATGTATTTGTCGATGGTGCCCTGATGGTGATAGATGACCGACGTTAATGGCGTTAGCAACCGGTTCATCAAATCGGTCAGCTGTTCAGGACGCAATGATTCTGAAATGCTGGTAAAGCCCCGAACGTCGGAAAATAAGACGGTTAACTCTTTTTCTTCGCCCCTGAGCAGCTGGTCTGAACTGATATTGGTGAGCCGGGGTACCAACGAACGAGGAACATATTGACCAAATATCCGGGTAATTTTCTGCCGGTTATAATTTTCTGACAGTAACTGCCAAGACGTTGTGAAGGAGTAGAGCATGATGATTAGCGCCAGGTTGGGAGCTAACGCTAAAATTAACCCCTGTTGCCAGGCAATCAGATTGCCGGTTACGGATAGCGCCAGGATGAAAAGTGTTCCTGCCATCCGCCACCACGGTGTATGAGATTGATACAACCACAACAGTAAAATCGACACGACGGTGAGCTGAAACAGAGTGGCAGCCGGGCCCCAACTGGGTTGGAAAGGAATCGAGTTGCTCAGAATGCCCGCAATGATATTGGCGTGAATTTCTACGCCGGGCATGTTTGGGTTAACCGCGGTAGAACGGATGTCTTTCAAGCCGGGAGCTGTTGTCCCGATCAATACAATTTTTTGTTGCAGCTTTTCAATTTCGATGTCTCGATTAAGAACATCCACCGCTGAAAAATAGTGAAAGCCACTTTGCGAAGACATAAAAGGGACGCGGACCGAAGCGTGTTCTGCCGTTGGGATGATAAAGCGACCGAGCTGTATAAAGTTAACCAATAGTGCATTGCCTATCGGTTCAGGTTCGAAAACTATGGGGGCAAGTTGATCGAGATCTGCGGAGATTGCCACTTGCGCGACTCGCAAACTCAACGCAGGGTAAACAGCCTGTTGATTGAGTTGCAATAGCGCGGCCCGGCGATACACGCCATCGCGATCAACAATCGGGTTATCGAAAAACCCCTGAGCTGGCGCCGCTGAATTGACGGCTTCAATATTTCCGGTAAAGCCTTTAGCCTGGATCAGGTCGAATGTAAGTGCAGTATCGCGATCGATCTTCGCAATCGATTCTGGAAGTTGATTTAAATTCAGCGTGGAATCGTTTTTAAACACAAAGCCAGGAACAATCGCTTTCCCTTGCATGACCTCGGCGAGACGATCATCTTCTGGATGCAACTGACTGAGTTGATCAATAGGTTGGTTGAAGGTTGCGAAGCCCGATGATTGCAGAAACTCAAGGTAGCTTTGGTCGTGTCGGGTACTTTCGGCGATCACGAAATCAAGACCCGTAACTTTTACATTGTAGTGTTCGTGGAGTGTTTCGAGCAGGTTTGCCAGCGTGTTACGGGACCACGGCCATTGACCGATTTGTTGCAGGCTTTTTTCGTCGATATCAATAATCACAATCGATGGATGAACCGATTCCGGGACAAACCACTCAGTACGCAGATCATCCAACAGTAGTTCCAGATCGGAAAAAGGTGAAATTGTCACCCAGTGCAATGAGAGTGCGCAGAAAAAAGCAATTATCAAGCACTGAAGGGCGAGGAGCAGTCGTTGCATACCCGCTAATAAGGCCGTTGAGGGCTTTGATAACTGTCCAGAAAGTTGGCAAAGGGTAGGGCGCGACCCACAAGTGCTTCAATGATTGCCAGTTCCTGATCCGTGTGGTTAATCAAGGGTGCCGATTTGAACCGGCCACCATCGATAGGTTTCGCGTAAATGTATTGTGGCGCGTCATGGTGTATGGCGGTTATCTGTTTTCTCTCGCTTCCGTCTGAAGTCACGATATCTGTCTTACCGTAGCAAGTGCAGACATAGCTGAAATCGGGGTAACTCTCGGTATATAAACCGGTCCCACGAATGCCGATCGTCGAGGTGGATGTCGACACGGATATCGATTCGCGGGTTTCTCGCTTGCCAAAGACGGACAGTAGTTTTCCGGTAATAACATTCAGGCCGGTTTCAATGACGCCAGTGCCGTTCAGGGTGAGTTTGGAATTTTCCCGGAGAATGTGCGCATCTTTGCCGACGACAAAAATGATTTCGCTGGCGGGCCCGGTCTCTACTGTTGAATTGGCGGAAATAAAGGTGGTAAGTGTCGCAGCCTTACCATTGACCCAGACGTTGCCGCTGAGCCGGTAAATCGAACGATCAAAAGGCATGTCTTTTGGGATACGGCCCAGCAGTTCGGCGCGGGCAGGTCGAGATAACAGCGGTAGTAAACCGGCTTGGATCGCCAAAACTTTTAGGCTGGCGTGCAGAGCAGTGCGCATTAACCGACGACGACTTAACATAATGGAACCTGCCTGAATTTATAAAGCGTCACCGTACAGCATAGTTTAATCTGAGTTTTGGGCTACTCTTAATCTTCCGCAGGCATTGAGGAGTGGCTATGCGTGTTTTGCCTCTGCTGATGGCGACGTTGGTTGTCAACGTGCTGCCAATCGTAACGGCTACTAGTTCCGTTACGCTGTCTTTGGACGGTGGTTACGACAGTAACCTGCTGAATACTCCGGTTAACAATGAAAACCTATCTGATTCTGTTCTCTCTGCGAGCCTTGCGGCGCAAAACCTCTGGTTGTTAAAACCCAGAGTTGGTCTGGTCGCTGCGCTGCAAGGAAGTTACAGGCGTCCTGTTGAATATGATGCGTTGGCCAGTGCGGAGATGGGAGGGTCATTCTCAGTCATGGTACAACCATCGCAAGGGTTTCTAGCCGGTTGGTATCGGGTTTCAGTTGCGGGGAACTACCACTGGCAGGCGTTTGAGAATTTCCGTTCAAACCAGAAAAGCATTAGTCTTGCGCGATTTCAGCACCTGACCGACAAAATCACCTGGTCCGCGACCATATCCGCTCAAGATCAAATGTATAGCCGTCAGCCAGTCTTGGATGGCAGTCGCTTTGATGCCGGAATGGCTGTTGCCTGGCGAGCAAGCCCTCGTTGGTTGATCTCGGCTCAATTCTCGGCCGGAGAGGGTGACTTTGCCAGTTCTTACTTTGGCAGTCTGTCCCGGTGGGTGCCAGCGGATCCGGTTAATGATGATTGGTTTTGGGATGATGATCTCTACGCTCTGACCGGAGACGAATGGTATACCTATCGCTTACGCAGCCCATTTATTAATACTCAATTAGGAGGAAATGTTCGGTTATCTCAGGCGTTGGCACTTGACGTCGACTACCGATACTGGCGCATGTCCGGCGCCGAGTTGGTATATGACCGGCATATTTGGCGAGCGGGATTGATTTATCGTTGGTCGAATCTGTTTTGACATTACGTATCTGTCATCTCTATTTATACCGTTATCTATTTTGATTTGTATGTCGTGCTTTAACGTGGGTCGATATATTAAGAATCGTCTCCAAAGAGGCGTCATCCAGATATTTCATTGAGGAGTCGTATAGCCCTTTGTTGCGTTATTCCTTAAAAAAACGGATCCTTACGCGACTAAACATGTGGACACTGGAACATGCCTGCCTTTACGTTAAACACTGCCTCGGAACTAAAAAATAAACTGCGTCAGTTACAGGAATCCATTGATAACCAGACAGCAACACGTTTGCATCGTGCCATCAGTTGGTTGAAATGTGCTGAAGATGCCGACAGTGTTGATATTGAGTTTATTGCCTTGTGGATCGCGTTCAGTGCTTGCTGTTCCATTGATCAGCAAGGGGATCACCCGTTGCAGAATCATGACCAGTTTATTCGGTTTGTCGATTTGCTGGTGGTACATGATCAGGACAAAAAGATATACAGCTGTTTGTGGGAGCAATATTCCGGACATGTCAAAGCGTTGATCCGTAACCCTTATGTCTTTCACGCCTTTTGGGTTTCTAAACGGCAAGGCAATGACGCCTGGCAGGCTGAGTTTGATCGCTCATCGATCGCCGCGTTAAATGCGTTGTCGCGCGGGCGTGTGTCCGATTTATGTTCCATTGTGCTGGATCGGTTGTTTGTGTTGCGTAATCAGTTGATCTACGGAGGCGCAACCTACCAGGGCCGTATTAATCGTGAGCAAGTTGTTGATGGTGCAGGTCTGCTGGGCACTTTAATGCCAATCATCATTGAAATTATGATGCAACAGAATACCCAGGACTGGGGCGACATCGCGTACCCGGTGGTTCAGTCAGACGCGCTACCCAAATAACCGATGCCTTTAGGCAGGAAATTAACTTCATGAAATCATTTTCGTCGTTTGGATTGAATCCAGATCTGTTGAAAGCCGTGGATGAACAAGGGTATCGGCTGCCGACCCCTATACAGGAGGCAACAATACCTGTTGTTTTAAACGGGCAAGATGTTTTAGCCGGTGCGCAAACCGGAACCGGTAAAACCGCGGCTTTTGCGTTGCCTTTGCTTCATCGGTTGTCAGAGCAAAAGCCAAGCCGAGCAAATAGATCGGTTGCTGTTTTAGTCCTTTGTCCCACGCGGGAATTAGCCCAACAGGTAGGCGAAAGCTTCCGCCAATACGGAGCATATTCAGACATAAGCGTTGGGGTGGTTTACGGAGGTGTCAGCCTGAACATCCAAATCAAAGAATTGCGCGACGGCGTTGATGTTTTGGTGGCCACTCCGGGTCGATTACTCGATCATCTGGCGCGTAAAACGGTCATTCTGTCTGATGTCACCAGCCTGGTTTTTGACGAGGCTGATCGGATGTTGGATATGGGTTTCCTCGATGATATCAATCAAATACTGAAGTCATTACCAAATGAACGTCAAACGCTGATGTTTTCGGCGACCTTTGACGACAGTTTATTTGCATTGAGCCGGCGTTTGTTAATTGAACCCCAGCTCATTGAAGTGAATCAACGTAACGCAGCTGCCGGCAGTGTGGAACAAATTGCTTACGAGGTTGATAAGTCTCGTAAACGAGAGGTGACGTCATACCTGATCGGTTCCAGAAATTGGCATCAGGTCTTGATTTTTGTTCGATCAAAAAAAGCGGCAGATTCCCTGAGCGCAGAATTGAAAAAGGATGGTATCGATGCCGTTGCCATTCATGGTGACAAATCGCAGGGTGCGCGTGAACGAGCATTGGCTGAATTCAAAGAAGGGAAGATTCGAGCTTTGGTTGCTACCGATGTCGCCTCACGCGGGCTGGATATTCAGCAGTTGAAGTACGTTATTAATTACGAGCTGCCTCATAACGCCGAAGACTATATTCACCGCATAGGGCGAACCGGGAGAGCAGGGGAGAATGGATTAGCGGTAACATTGTTAAGCGCCGATGAAAGCTGGCTGCTCGATGCCATTCATAAAATCATTGATACGCGTTTACTGCAACAGTGGTTGCCAGGTTTTGAGCCGGATTTGACTCAGGATTTCACACCGCCCGCACGCCCGCGCAAGGCAAGCCGAAAACGCTATCGAGGCAAACCCCGAAGTTGATCATGGCTCATTGAGTGTTGTTTGACTGGCGAAACAACGCGCTGGCAACAGGTCAAACTTACGTTTAAGCGGTCTAGGGGTCAACCCTGCTTGGTTTTGATTTCCATATTGATTGGAGGGTGAAATATTGGCGGACTTAGCAATCTGGCAACTGATTATCATGGCATTGGTCTTTGTCTGGAGCGGTTTCGTCCGCAGCGGACTTGGATTTGGGGGTGCCGCACTGGCGCTGCCATTGCTGTTGTTGCTGAAAAATGATCCGCTGATCTTTTTACCTATTATCTCCATTCAACTGATGGTGTTTTCAAGTTGGATTGCCTGGCAGGGTCACAGACGTTCGAGAGCCATGATCCAAACGCATACAGAAGCGTCTCCGAGCAGCAATATCGATTGGTCGTACCTGAAAAAATCCATGGTGATCATCATTGTGCCCAAGTTGCTTGGCGTCCTGGGGTTATTGACCTTGCCTTCCCAAGTCGTGACGGCGCTGATATTTGCCATGATCAGTGTGTTTGCGGTCTCTTACATTGTAAATAAGCCGTTTAAAAGCAAGAGTCGGTGGACGGATATTTTCTTTCTGACCTTAGGGGGTTATTTTAGCGGAACCTCGCTGATTGGCGCGCCACTCATTGTGGCTGTTTACGCCAGTCACGTTCCCCGACATCAACTGCGGGATACGCTGTTTGTCCTCTGGTTTATTCTCGTTTCAATCAAAATGACCTCCTTCATCATTGCTGGTGTAAATCTGCAGTTGATGAATCAGATTTGGCTGTTTCCCTGTGCTTGGCTGGGTCATATGTTGGGTCTGAAGTTCCATGACTATATACAGACTCAAAGCAATACGATGTTTTATCGCGTCATCGGAATTGCGTTGTTGGTCGTCTGTTTAACGGGTTTTTTCAGTCAGTGGGTTGTTCGGTAACCCCTTTTTTTTAGACGCAGTTCTTACTCTGTTTGATTCGTATTTGAAGGCTCGTGGCAGGGCTTTCAGTTTCGGGTGTTGGAAAATTTTACAGTGAAATTTGGCATTTTTTCATTGTTTGGACCTGAAATGCTCAATCTCTGTTCAAAGTGTCGAAATTGCCCTATAAAAAAATGTGATGCATATCTCATTTGTCGATTTACCTTACACCTTGTTTGGTGAGCTTCATTGCAGCGTACTAAACATAAGGGGTGCGGAATTGGCACGACGGTTGCTTAAGGGAGTTGTTGTAGTTTCACTTTAACACTAAAAAAGGAATGTTCAATGAAGAACAAATTGGTTATGGGTTCACTGGTTGCTGGTGCACTGATGGTTGCAACAACTTCACAAGCGGGCCTGATTTCTGCCAACATCGCCTACGGAGAAGCAGAAGCGGCTGCCGCTGAAGCATGGCTTTTAGGAGTAATGAACGAGTATACGCTAGAAGATTTCAATGATCCGACAACGTTTTCTAATTACGATGCTGCCAACCTGGGTGGACCTGTAAGCGGAAATCAACAAGCTGACTGGATCTACGCTGACAGCACAATCATGACCTCTGAAGCCGGTGGTTTTACACTGACTGCACAGGGCACGCTGAATCGTGATGACGTTGCTAACGATAAGTTAATGATCGAAAGCAGTGCTACTGGTGAGTTTGGTCGTCAAGGCTACAAAACAGACGCAAACGACTACTGGTTAGACAGTAACGATGCACGTCAGGTTGTCTGGGATTTCAGTGGTTCTTTTGCAAATGCAAACTCCATTGGTTTCTATTTGGCTGATGCGAATGACGTTGGCGCGAGCCTGGTACTGTCGTTCACCAACGGCACAACCGAAAACGTAGTGATTGACTCACCGCTTTCTAACGGTAATGTTGCTTACATTTCCTTGATTGCAGACAGTTCAATCGCAACCGCTACTCTGACTTTCAATAACAATGGTGGCAACGACGGTTTCGGTATCGACGATATCATGATTGGTAACGTTCCAGAGCCAGGCACTATCGCTTTGTTAGCCATGGGTCTGCTCGGTTTGGGTGTGGCACGTCGTAAAACGGCTGCTTAATCCGAATTTGGATCAAAAAAAACCCGCATTTGCGGGTTTTTTTATGTCTGAATATTTGCTACAGGTTATTAAAAACTTATTCGATTGATCCGTCGATTTCCGCAAAACTCGATCGGGTAAGATTGATTGGACCTTCTTTACGAACAACCACATTATCTTCAATACGAATGCCGCCATAAGGCTTCAGTTCGTTGATTAATTTCAGGTCGCAGCCGTGATCTGGTGTGTTTGCGACCATGTTTTCCAACAGCATGGGAATGAAATACAGCCCGGGTTCGATGGTGATGATCATACCGTCATCTAATGGCCGCGTAAGTCGTAGAAAGGGGGCGTGCTCCGGGCGTGGGATGTTGTTACCCATTCGTGATTCCTGGAATCCGCCGACATCGTGAACCTGCAGGCCCAGTAAATGACCGATGCCATGTGGGAAAAAGACCTGCGGGATCTTTTTACTGAGTTGTTCCTCGGTAGACAGCTTACAGATGCCTGTTTTTTGCAATGTTTCTGCCGCAAACTGTAGCGCCATGTCGTGTATGTTGGGGTAGGGTGTTGCTATGGTACAGGCGGCGACAAGACGTTTTTGATAGATCTCTACTTGTTGTCTCAGTTGATCAAATACCGTCCCCGGTGCTGTAAATGTGCGTGTGATGTCACTGGCATAACCGTTAACCTTTGCGCCCGCGTCTATCAATAGCGTAAGTGCCGGGTGCAGAGGGTCGATTCGTTTGTTTTCATAATGAAGTACGGCAGCAGCTTCATTCAGGGCAACAATTGAGCCATAGGGTTCATCAATTTGTTGTTGGTCGGTCGCTCTGAGGTAGGCCGTGTGAATGTCGTATTCAGACAGTCCAGCCAGAAAGGCCTCCTGAGCAGCGAAATGTCCTTTCGCGGCAATCTGATTCGCGAGACGCGTGTTTTCGATTTCCCATTCGGTCTTATAAGCGCGATCGAATGCGAGCCATTTCATCAGCGGTTCGGGGTTCAGTTGAATGTGCTCAGGTAAGCTGGACGAATTCGCTTGGTAAGAAAATAAAGCGACGTTTCCCTTTAGTTGCTTAAGCCAAGATGCGTCTGTTGCCGCGATGATCCGCCAGTCTTTCGTCCAATCTCCCTGAGGTTCGACCGGCATAACATGCCAAAAATCCTGTTTTGCCGGCCAGTAAAGTGACAGACCGGTTTCTTTCGAAAAGACAATCCAGGTTTCCGGTGGTAGGTTGTAGGGTAGCCATTGTTGAGCGGCGGGCAGTGCACGGAATGGGTGGCTGTTATCGTCACCGGCATAGTAGGTTAGCGAACCGCTATGCAGAATAATGGCGTTCAACTGGAACTGGTCACAAGCGTCGTTGTACCGCGCAACCAGAGTTTGCAGATGTTGATGGTAAAGTGACATGGTAGGGAACCTGATGTGTTTTGAATTAAGTGTGTCCAGTGTAGCGGGTAGTCAAAAGGGGAAACAAGCGTGAAGTGTTTGGGAATTTTAGGTGGCATGAGTTGGGAAAGTACCGCTCATTATTATCAGTTATTGAACGAAGGTGTTAAGCAGCAACTGGGCGGCCTGCATTCGGCTGATCTTCTGATGCGATCGGTAGATTTTGAACAGATTGCGCGTTGGCAATCAGAAGGTGATTGGTTGGCGGCAGAACGGTATTTAGCGCACTGTGCGCAATCGTTAGCTACGGCAGGCGCGCAGGGCTTGGTCATAGCCACCAATACCATGCATAAAGTCGCAAATGGTATTGTTGAAGCCTGTGGACTCGAGTTAATCCACATAGCCGATTGTACCGGTGAGGTCTTGGTCAATCGTGGTATGTCAAAGGTTGGGTTGATGGCAACATCCTTTACTATGGAGCAGGCGTTTTATCGCGATCGGTTGACTGAGAAGTTCGGTATTGAGGTTATCGTGCCGGACGCTGCAGCGCGAAAGGACGTACATGACATAATTTACCAGGAACTTTGCCTTGGGCAAATTAATGAGCCATCACGGCGTGTCTACATTGATATCGCTGAGCAATTGCAACGAGATGGCGCGCAGGGGGTTATTCTCGGGTGTACGGAAATTGGCATGTTGTTGACAGAATCCGTGACAGAGGTGCCATTAATTGATACAACCTTGGTCCACGCTCAAGCAGCAGTTGAGTGGATGTTGCGTAACTAATTTAATAGGTTGTTATTTTGGCGATTATAGAAGCGGTTTTGTGGGACATGGATGGCGTACTGCTCGATTCAGAGCGGCTGGTACGCGATATTTTCGTTGAGTTAATGGTCGCTGATGGTGTGATGACCAATCCCGAAGAGGTTTATTTGCAATCCATAGGGTTGAATCAGGCGTCCATATTGGAACTTTACCAGCGAACAATGGGCTCTGCTGAACGCGCCTCGTATTACTTTGACAAAGTCGGTGAGGTGTACAAATCGCGGTTAGCATCCGACCTTGTGCTTAAGCCTGGGGTCGATGAAGCGCTGCAGGCGGTTGCCGAAGCTGGGCTGCCTCAAATGATCGTGACCAGTACCCGAACAGAGACCGCCAATCTTAAACTCTCCCACTTCGATATTCGCTCTTACTTCTGCGATATCGTTGGTGGCGATCAAGTCAGTAAGGGGAAGCCGGATCCTGAACCGTATCTGTTGGCCTGTCAGAAATTGGCGATAGAACCCTCGCGGGCTCTGGTGATTGAAGACAGTCCAAATGGTGTCGTTGCGGCACTGGCGGCCGGTACCGCGGTCATTCATGTTCCCGACCTCATCGAAACCGATCCGCAATGGCAAGACCAGATATACGATGCTCTGGAATCGCTGGAATCTTTCCCTGAGTGGTTCGAGCAGCAAAGGGGAGGAGATTGGGTTTGAATCTAGACGCTATTGAACCATTACAAGCACTGGGCATCCAGCTGCTCACCGCGACCGATACTGAGGTCCAATTTCGCGTGCCTGCCCAAGGCAATTTCAATGACAAAGGAACAGTATTCGCTGGAAGTCAGTACTCTGGTTTGGTTATTGCCGGTTGGTACCTCGCCAGTCACTGGGCGCAATCACAACAGCTGGAGCAAAAAGTCGCCATAAAAGATTGTCAGGTTTCGTATCCGGCGGCAGCTATGTCGGATTTAACCGTCACCGCTCGTTTTATTGAGACGCCAGACCGCAGGCCCAGTGGACATTGGCGTGCCCAAATTCATGTTGAAGCGAGGGATGTGACCAATCAAGTGACCGCAACATTGATTGGTGATTACCGGATCTTAACCTCGTGAGAGTCGTACCGGAAAACCGATTGCTGATTCAACCGACGGTACAGCGTAAATGGCTTTTACAGCATCGCACCATAGAATTCGTACTACCTATGTCTGTTCAGCAAACGTATTGGCATATTTGGCAGGCATATCAAGACTCAGGCTATCCGTCATTGCACGATTATCTGAACAGCGACGTAGCTTCTGAGCTGGCACTACATGAGTGTGATCAGATTTTTGCATTAATGGTTGGGGCTGACGCCATGCATCAGGAATTTGCTGTGTTTCGGCAATCGCTGAACAGGCCGAATCTGGTTTGGTCTATCGATGAGAGTTCTAACTAAATTATATGTGGACGCCCAAAGGTTCAGAGAAAACCCATGACGATGCATGGGTTATTGTCAGATCAGGCAAATTGTTTGGTTTTTCGGTTTGCCAGTTTGGAATCTAACAGCAACAAACCGATGACGGCAGGTATGACCAACAAACCCAGATAGAACGTGGCGCTGGCTGGTCCTTGCCTGTCTACCATCAATCCCATCAGAGGTCCCAAAATCAGCGTTGCTATTCTGAAGCTGGCGCCAACGACAGAATTTATGGTCGCCCGGTATTCGTCATCAATAGCATTGTTTACCTTGAGTTTAATCAAGGGGGCTGCAATTCCGCGGAATACACAGATGAGTGCTCCGCCGGTTAATATCCAGGCGATCGACGTACCGTTTAGCGCAACAAATCCGATCAACAACAAAGCCGCGAGTACGGAGAACTGTTTTACCGGACCGATACGCTCCGGTAAATGAGTGCTGTACCGGGCAACCAAGCCGATAGTCAAACTGAACAAACCCCAAACCAAACCGAAGTAGGCAAGTGGTAAGCCGTTTTCGAGCCATAAACTCTGGTTTAGCCAAGCAACGAGATACGTTACGCTCATGGTTAAAACAAAAACACCGGTCAACACAATGATTGTGGCTGATTGACGAACGGTTTGTAACGCAGCAGATACTGTCTTTCTCGGTAATGTCGGGTCCGCAATGCGGGGTGCTTCCACTAGCCAGAAGCTTAATGCAAAGGGTATCCAGCCGACGATAGCCTGTGTCCATAACACCAGCCGCATATCGAATTTAATCAATACGAAGGCGCACAAAGCGGCAATCCCTTCGCCAAAATTCATCCAGCTCAGAAGTCGGGATATGGCGGGTTGTGAGTTCCCGGTTGCCAGTGCTTTTTCACTTTCATACGCCAAGGCAGTGTCGCAACCACTGACAAAGGACATGGCAAAACCCAACGTGACTTCGAAAACAGCCAGAGACCAGAACGTGTCAGCCCACAAAACTTGCGTAAATCCAGCACCTGCTAAAGCATAACCCAGTATCAGCGTTCGTTTACGGCCAAATAGATCCGCGACATATCCTGAGGGCAGTTCCATCAGCAATGAGACCGCCGCAAAGATCGATTGCAGCAACATGATCTCACGCATATCCAAACCGTAGCTGTGCATCAGCGGTACAAAAATGGGCATGATAATCATGAATGTTCGTGCAAACGACGTTGCGTTCAACAGTGTCAGGTTGCGTTGCCAATGGCTAGCCTTTGTCATGGTGTTGCTCCTGGTTTTAAAAGTCACATGTGTGACCTTTGCTTTTTTGCCGCCGAAGTCCGAAGAAAGGGAGGCATAAAAAAACCCGCGAATCTTTCGATTGGCGGGTTTCGTGGAAACTGATTTTTGACTATGTCAAACACACGAACCCGCCGCACGAATAAGAAATCGCCAGCATAAGAGTTTGTGAGACCAGGACGGTGTTTGTGCGCATAAAAGTAATGAGTTGTTGATGAATTTATTGCCCGAATGACAACACAACTTCTCTTCTGGCGCAACAGGAAGCTTGCTGATTGGTTTGTGATTCAAATGAATAACTGCGTTGAAACAGGCCAAAGATCGGCTAAATGGCTGAAAAATAGCGGGTTTTAGAGTAATCTTGCGCCACTTTAATTGTTAGGTAGCGACCTGTTGTGTTTGACGATATTCGACCTTTTAATGATGACGAAGTCAAAACAGTACTCACTGAAACTTTGAACGACCCGGCATTAGCCAAAGCCATTGGCTCCTGGTTGGTGCCGGGTATGAACCGTAAAACGCCTTGGCTAATCCGGCCGATTATTCGGTTGTTGTTGAAAGCCTACTTGTGGCGTATACATTCGGTTGATGGCTTTCAGCAAAAATTAGCGCCCTTTGTGGCTCGGTTATTAAAGCGATCGGTCGAGCAGTTTTCCGTTCACGGATTGGAAAATCTGGACAAAAATAAAGCCTATCTTTTCGTTTCCAATCACCGTGATATTGTCATGGATCCGGCCATGGTCAATTGGGCGTTGCATCAAAACGGTTTTCAAACCGTGCGTATCGCCATTGGTGACAATCTGTTGTCGCAACCTTTTTCGTCTAATCTGATGCGATTAAATAAAAGTTTTATTGTGAAGCGCGGCGTGAAGGGAATGAAGGCTCGATTCAAAGCGGCTCAGGAGCTGTCCAAATACATTCACTATTCAATTTTAGAAGAGTGCGCCAATGTGTGGATTGCCCAGCGCGAAGGGCGAGCGAAGGACGGTTATGATCGAACCAATCCTGCTGTTATCGGTATGTTCAGTTTGTCTAAGCCCAAAGATCGACTCTACGCTGACTACATCAACGAACTGAATATCGTTCCGGTGGCGATCAGCTATGAGTTAGACCCGCTGGACGTTGCCAAAGCCAGAGAGTTACACGCACAACACACCAAAGGCTCATATACCAAGCGAAAGAATGAAGATATGACGTCTATTGCACGCGGCATGACAGGGTGGAAAGGGCGTGTTCATCTGGAATTTGGCAATGTGTTAAAAGGCGATTTTCAGAACGATGATGACGTTGCTGCGGTTATCGATGAGCAGATTCATCGCATCTATCGGCCATTTGAAACCAATGAATGGGCCGAGGCACTATTGAACGGAACGAAACTTCCTTCAGCTAACGATAATGTCGATAAGTTAAAGGCACGTGTTGATTCCGCTCGCGAAGAAATTCGACCCTATATTCTTAAACAATATGCGAATGGTATGCGTATGCGCCGTGGTGAGGAGCCGTTGTAAATGACATTGCCTTGTCTGACTGGACTCAATCATGTCGCGATTATCTGTTCTGACTATGCACGATCCAAGCAATTCTATTGTGATGTGTTGGGCGGGGAGGTGATAGCGGAAACATTCCGTGAACAACGCGACAGTTATAAATTGGATATTGCGTTCCAAGGCTTTCAGATTGAGCTGTTCAGTTTTCCGAATCCGCCGGCTCGGCCTTCTCGACCCGAAGCTCAGGGGTTGCGGCATCTGGCCATGAATGTGGCGGATTTGGATGCCGCGATTGCCTATCTGGAACAGAACGGAATCATGGTTGAACCGGTGCGCGTCGATGAGTTGACGGGTAATCGGTTTACGTTTTTCGCCGATCCAGATGGCTTGCCGTTGGAATTGGTTGAAATTTGATTAATTTAAGCGCTTCCGAATATCGGTCTATTTCTGAGTGTGAGTAAAGGTGCCGTCCCAATTGGCTGGTAACTCTTGCCAGCTCAGTAATTCAATCCGGTCCAGATATATTTGATAGATCTCAACCTGTTGCGAGTTCAAATGAAGCTCTGTGAAAAGAGCTTTTGCTTCTTCCCATTGTTGCTGGCGGTATAGCTCGTATGCTTTCTCATGCTGGGCAATCTCGGCCAGACGCGCTTTACTCAATTGACTGGTTATGCCAATGGGCTCATACACCAGGACCGGTTCCTGTTTGCCTTTAACCTGAATTTTATCAATCACACGGAACGTCCACTGCGGGCACTGAGCCATGGTTATGGGGCCAACCAAGATATCTACCCCATAAAATTTTGTCAGGCTTTCCAGTCGTGACCCGAGGTTCACGGCATCCCCCAGAACGGTGTAGGCTTTGCGAAAGCTTGAGCCCATATCGCCGACATTCATCTGGCCAGTATTCAAACCAATGCCCACTTTAATCTGCGGATACCCTAATTGCTCCAGTTGTGGATTCAAACGAGACAGGACAGCGAGCATCTCGACAGACGCTTCAAGGGCGTGGCTGGCATGTTTCGGGTCATCCAACGGTGCACCCCAAAACGCCATGACCATATCGCCAACGTATTTATCGATGGTGCCCTGATGGTTGAATATGGTCTCTGTGATCGGTGTGAAATAGCGATTCAACAAATCTTTTAACTCCGTTGCCGACAGATTTTCGGACATCGACGTGAAAGAGCGGATGTCAGAGAACAGAACCGTCATTTCCCGGGTTTCGCCTTCAAATCCATACTTATCGGGTTCTGTCAGCATTTGGGAAATATGGGCGCTGGGCACGTACTGACCAAAAACACTGGTGACATGTTGCTTGGCTCGTCGTTCAGATAAAAAACCTTCCAATAGGTGCAGAGTTCCCAGAGCGAGAGTGAGCAGGAAGCTGCTCGCTAAAGGTAATGATGCATTGTAGGTGAACCAGATAAACAGATTAATTGAGACCAGCGTGGTCAGTAACAGTATGGTAGCGATAGTGAGTTGAAACGGTCCGAGGCGGTTTGAAAAAACGGTGAACATAAAACCTAAGATCAACAACACACCGGCCATAAAAATATTGGCGTCCGATGGTTCAACCGGAAAACTACCTTCCAGCAGACCGTTAAGCAGATTCGCATGCACTTCTACACCAGGGTATTGTGTCCCTACCGGTGTTGAGCGCAGATCGGCCAAACCAACCGATGAAGTCCCGACCAATACCAGCGCATTTTCGAAAACTGATTTGTCAAAACTGTTGTCCAATATCGAGCTCGCGGACACATAGGGAAATTCGCCCTGCGGTCCTAAATATGGAACGAGCACCCGGCCTTTGAAATCGGTAAAGATGGTTTTATCGACAAAGCCCACTTTGGAGATCATATCGAAGCCTTCTCCGAACGGGCGAATGGTTAAGTCGATACTGTCCAGAAACATGTAGGCCATGCCCATGGCCAGTGACAGGGAGGGGTAAATCTCTGTTCCGAAACGCTGAACAATGGGGGCACTCCGCAACACGCCATCGCCGTCAATACTCGGCACAATGAAACCAGCGCCGATCGCGGCTTCCTGCAACAAATCGACATTGGATGTGTAACCGTCAGCCTGAATGGCGATCAGGTTGTCCGCCTGATCTGCCGACAGTGAGTACACCGGCGGTGGTAATTGCCCCACCTGAATGTCGGCATTACTGTGAAATAGAAACGGCAATACGATGTCGGTCTGGCTAAAGCTATTGGCCAGAATCTGATCGTATTCGGTTTCTGCAACGAACGAATCCAGTTGGCTGGCTAAGTCTTCCCGGCCTTTGTCTCTCGCTTTTTGTTGTAAATCCCGTGTTGGATTACGCTGAGGTTCGGTCATCAGAACGTCGAAACCGATAACCACGGTGCCTGCAGCGGCCAGGTTCTCAACCATCAAGGCAATTTTGTCTCGGGACCAGGGCCAACGGCCAATCTGCTCAAGGCTGGGCTCATCAATATCAACAATGACAATGTTTTCTTCGGCGCGCGGAAAACGATCCTCGTTCAGTGCCAGGTTGTAACGCCAGTCATAAAAGAGATAATCAAGGCGTTTAATAAATGATTTCTGATCAGACTGAGCCTGAAATACATGGTAGCTCGCCAGTGACAGCGTGATCAGCACACTGATGGAAACCACGCTCCAGCGCAGTACATGTTTTTGCAAAAGTCGTAGTAACGGCATAATGGTGCGGGTTCGTCGGATACTCAAACTAAGACTAGCCCATTTTCAAAGGAAGCTATGGTGAGCAAAGGTTCTATTTTTAAAGTCCTGTTTTATGGTGCGTTGATTACCGTGTTGGTGTTGTCACTCTTACCAATCGAGCACCCGGATGTTTCCCCTAACGACAAAGTTAATCATCTGATCGCGTATTTCTCCTTAATGGTGTTGGGTTATCTCGCTTATAAACGATACCGGTATGTGACGCTGGGTGTGATTGGCTGGGGCATTATGATCGAAATTCTGCAGGGGCAAACCAGTTACCGAATGTTGAGCTATGCCGACGTTTTAGCAAATAGCGCTGGTGTGGTATTGGGTTGTGCTGCTATTGTCATTTTTCAAAAATTCCGACAGATACAACATCACTAGACAAGGTATACGCAGTATGACCAAAAAGAAAAACATAGCCCTGGTAGCGCACGATAACAAGAAAAAAGAACTGGTGGCCTGGGCCATCGACAAAGCAAGTTTGATGGAAAATCTCGGTATTTACGCGACAGGTACGACCGGTCGTTTGATTCAGGAGGCCTTGCAGCGACCGGTGACGCGTTTACTCAGTGGGCCATTGGGTGGCGATCAACAATTAGGTGCAAAAATCGCAGAGGGAGAAATTGATCTGTTGATTTTCTTTTGGGATCCGCTTGAACCACAGCCACACGATCCTGATATTAAAGCATTGCTGCGTATAGCTGCCTTGTACAATATTCCGGTTGCCTGCAACAAAGCCAGTGCCGACTATATGATCCACTCTCCGCTGTTACACAGTGATTATCTGCCCGACGACCCGGATTTCACCGACTATACTTCCCGATCAACACCAGCAGGTTGAAGGGCGGGCGATGGCCAGAATCTCATTTACGGCTAATTTGGCCAGGTATGTTGACGTCAGCACAGTCGACATTGCCGGCCAGACACTGAAAGACATTCTGGACCAGCTGTTTTCCCAACACCCACAATTAAAACCGTACATTGTTGATGAGCAGGGGAACCTGCGTAAACACATCATGCTGGCGATCGATCAGGAGTTGGTGCAGGGTGACGTCGCGCCATATTTAAAGAGAACTGACGTTAATCGGCTGCACATAATGCAGGCCCTATCTGGAGGTTAGCGATGTCGACAGTGTTTGTTTGTACCCGCAAAGGATTATTTGTGTTCGAACAGCTCGAACATGGACTGAAAGCACACAGTCAACACTTTCTTGGTGATCCGGTGACCAGTGCCTGTGTTGATGCGTCGGGTTGCTGGTACGCAGCGTTGAATCTGGGGCATTTCGGCCCGAAAATGCATAAGTCAGAGGATCGCGGTGCGTCTTGGCGAGAGGTTGGTTGCCCGGCATTACCCGAAAAACCGATGGATTCTTCAGATTCCTCTGAATGGCAAATCAAACAGGTCTGGATCCTCGAACCTGTGCCAGAATCGCCCGGATATCTGCTCGCGGGAACTAACCCAGGTGCTCTGTTTGTCAGCCGGGACGGCGCACAAAGTTGGCAGTTAAGTGAGAGTCTCTGGTATTCACCCCAACGAGAGAAATGGTTTGGCGGAGGCTTTGATGACAGTGGCCTGCATTCAATTGCCATCAATCCAGATGATCACCAACATTGGACAATTGCCGTGTCTGTGGGCGGTGTTTGGCATACTTATGATGCCGGTGATACCTGGATCTTAAAGTGCACCGGTATGAATGCGGCCTATATGCCAGACGACATGGCCGATTCTGAAGAACTGCAGGACCCGCATCGCCTGATTTCGGCGCCGTCGAACTTCAAACGTATGTGGGTGCAACATCATTGCGGCATCTTTGTGTCAGATGACGCGGGAAAACATTGGCGGGAATGCTTGCACGAGCAGAAATCCAGCTTTGGTTTTGCCGTTGCTGTGCATCCCACTCAAATGGACACCGCTTGGTTTATTCCCGCGATCAAGGATGAAAGCCGCTACCCGGAAAATGGCCAGCTCAAGGTTCTAAAAACGATTGATGGCGGCCAGTCTTTTCAGGCCTTAACGCGGGGGCTGCCTCCAGAGGCCTGTTACGACCTCGTTTATCGACACGCGTTAACTGTTGATGATCAGGGCCATTCACTGACGTTCGGTTCCACCACCGGAAACCTGTGGCACAGTATGGATGGCGGGGCGAAGTGGCAAACGGTCAGCAACCATCTGCCACCAATCTACGCTGTGCGTTGGTTTGCTCAGAATCTTAACTAGTGTAATTAATTGTTTACGTTTGGTGATGCTTTTTGAAAAAGCAGGTTGAGGTGTAAGCTATACTGTACGGATTCGATGAGTAGGATAGGCGGCTCAATACTCGCTGTCATTGAGTTTAACACCGTTTTACCCTCTGGAGATTCTATTGAAGCCTCAAACTCATCACTCAATCATTGAAGATATCTTTGCTATGTTTACGGCGTCGCTGTTGGTGTCGCTCGGGGTCTATCTGTTCAAACTGAGCGGCTTTTTAACCGGTGGCACTGCTGGGATTGCGTTAATATTGACGCAGTTAACGCAGTTCTCCTTTGGTACAATTTTCTTTGTGATCAATCTGCCGTTTTACTATCTCGCCTGGACTCGGATGGGTAAGCGCTTCACGGTTAATACCTTCATATCTGTCACCATCGTCTCTTTGTTTTCAGACAATCTGCATCGGGTCATTCATATTGATTTCGTACATCCCGCGTTTGCCGCCATATTGGGTGGTTTTCTGGTCGGCATGGGGATTTTAATTATGTTTCGACATGTTTCCAGCCTTGGCGGGTTAGGCGTGTTAGCGAAATATGTGCAGGATCGTTTCAGTTTCAGTGCCGGTAAATTCCAAATGGCAGTGGATGTTTCGATTGTCTGTATCGGTTTTTTCCTGGTGTCTTATGAAATATTGGCATGGTCTGTTTTGGGGGCTGTTGCCCTGAACCTGGTCGTGACGATCAATCACAAGCCGGGCCGATATCAGATTACCTGAATGTATCCGTAACCAAACAACAGGTTATTGCCTGTTTCGTGGTCGCGTCAGTGTGCAGTACTAATCGATACCGGTTCAGATCAAGGCTTGAAATATCAATAATCGCTATTATTAGATAAGTCTAATTTAAAGAGGCGTTTTTTATGGATATGCTAAAAGCAACCTGCAGCCATTGTGGTACATCAAATCGAGTACCGGCCGGAAAGTTATGGGATAAGCCCATTTGTGGTAAATGCAAACAACCGGTTATCAGTTATAAACCAGTAACCGTCAGCGAACAAAACTTCGATAAATTCGTGTTAAACACCGATTTACCCGTGATCGTAGATTTTTGGGCGTCCTGGTGTGCGCCCTGTGTTCAGTTTTCACCGGTATTCGAGCAAGCTGCGACCGGATGGGAGCCTCGGGTCCGGTTTGTGAAGATCGATGCGGATGCCACCCCAGCCTTGTCTCAGCGTTTGGGGATACGCAGCATCCCGAGTTTATTGTTGTTTTATAAGGGCAAGGAAATTGAGCGTCGGGCAGGTGCAATGCCTGCACAGATGTTTGATCAGTGGCTTGAAAATCAGGTTTCTCAATTGGGTGTTTAACGTCGCACGGATATGGGCCTGTCGTTTATTCAGCCTGATTTGATTATCCGGTAAGGCGATAGGCTCGTGAAGTCGCTTTAAAGGCGATTGTGGCGATTCTCCTGCTAACGACTGATAGGCCGGCTTAAACAGGCTGGTTAGACTGCTGTTAAAATAAAAATAAGCCAGGAGTCTCTATGTCCGCCCACATGATGGATTACCCTCTCAATACCAGCGATATTCTTAAGTCCGCGGCATTAAGGTTCCCGCAGCAAGAAATTGTTTCTGCCATGCCGGATAACTCGGTACATCGTTATCATTACATAGATGCTTACCGTCGCAGCTGCAAGGTCGCGAACCTGTTGTCCAAACAGGGCTTTGCCCAGGGCAGTCGAATTGCGACACTGGCCGTGAACCACTATCGACATTTCGAGTTGTATTACGGCATTAGCGGCATGGGCTGTGTTGTTCATACCCTGAATGCTCGGCTGTTTGTGGAGCAATTGGACTACATCATTAATCATGCGGAAGATCAGTGGCTTTTTGTCGACCCTGAACTGTTGCCTCAAATAGAAGCTCTCGCCGGTAAAATACCCACTGTGAATCGCGTTGTTGTTCTTTGCGATGAACAGGATATGCCGTCATCCAGCTCGCTGTTATTAGACTGCTACGAGACGCTGATCGCAGCAGAGCCCGACAGTTTCGATTGGCCACGATTGGACAGTAAAGCGCCTTGTGGACTTTGTTACACCAGTGGTACGACCGGCAACCCGAAAGGCGTCATGTATGAGCAAGGTTCCACGGTGCTGCATGCGATGATGAGTGGCAGCAGTCAATATCTCAATTTCGATGAATGGTCTGTAGCCATGCCGATTGTCCCCATGTACCACGTTGTTGCTTGGGGCGTTCCGTTTTCAGCGCCGTTATTCGGTGCGAAATTGGTGTTGCCAGGTTGCGCATTGACCGGTGAAAACATTCATCGTTTGATTGATGCTGAAAAAATAACTCAGGCTTACGCAGTCCCTACCATTTGGTTAACCTTGCATAACTATTTGCAGGCGACGGGATTAACGATTGAATCCCTGAAAATGGTTGGGGTTGGGGGCGCTGCATCGCCAAAAGCCCTGGTAAAAACTTACGCGGAATTGTACGACGTGTATTGGATGGGTATCTGGGGTATGACCGAAACATCGCCATTGGCAACCGCTGCCAATATGACGCCCGCGATGACGAGTCTAAGTCAAGATGAGCGTTACGAATTACAATCCAGTGCTGGAAAGCCAATGTTCGGTGTCGAGATCGAAATCTTTGATGCCGCAGGACGACCATTGCCACACGATGGTGAAACCCGTGGCAATCTCCGGGTGCGTGGACCGTGGATCTTGTCTTCTTACTTCAAAGGTGAAGGGCAAGATAAGTTCATTGATGGCTGGTTTGAAACAGGCGACGTGGCGGTTATTTCCGACGAAGGCTATTTGCGGGTCGTGGATCGCAGCAAAGATGTTATCAAATCCGGTGGTGAATGGATCAGCTCCGTTGAATTAGAAAACGCTGCACTGCACTATGAAGCCGTCAATGAAGCTTGTGTCATCGGAGCGGTACATGAAAAGTGGGATGAACGTCCCATTATGTTGATCACATTACGCGCCAATGTCGTCTACGAGGAGCAGGTACTGCGGCGTATTCTGCAGGAAAAAGTTGCGAAATGGTGGTTGCCGGATGCCATTATCGTGGTCGATGAATTACCTCATACCGGTACCGGGAAATTGCGCAAGGTCGATGTACGTGATACTTATCGCAACTATTTGCTTGATCTGGGGAAGCCGTCTGAATAAATGTTGAACTTGCCATATTTTATCGCCTTTGCATTAGCCTACATCGCGCTGCTCTTTGGTATTGCGATATGGGGTGACCGACATCCGGTATCGCAACGGTGGCACCCCTGGGTTTACAGTTTGTCGCTGACTATTTTCTGTACCAGCTGGACATTTTATGGCGCAACTCAGCAGTTTGCGGTGAATGGTTGGTTTTTTTCACCGTCGCATATCGGCACCATTTTGTTGTTCGTGTTTGGTTTTGCCTTTTGGAAAAAATTGATACGCGTAGCCAAGCAGGAGAATGTCACCACCATATCTGATTTTATTGCCAGCCGATTTGGGCACAGCCGTGCTGTGTCTGTATTGGCTGCAACTATTTGTCTTGTTGGTATTATTCCGTATGTCGCTCTGCAGTTAAAAGCAGTCTCAGTGAGCTTTAATCTGGTGTCCGGGGTTCAAGCGCAAGCCGACAGTTGGCTGAACGACTCCGCCTTGTATGTATCATTGGCAATGGGCTGTTTTGCGATTTTATTTGGAACTCGACATCTGGATACTTCCGAGCATCATCCGGGCATGATGTTAGCCATTGCGTTCGAAGCCGTGGTTAAGTTGTTTGTGTTTTTGGTCATTGGTCTGTGGGCAGTCAACGTAGTGGGTGACGGCTTTCTGGAAGTGGTGAAGGGCGCGCTGAATGCTCCGGAAACACAACATTTTTTAAATGGCTTTGATAATGCCTATATCTATACCACGCAAATATTTTTAGGTGTGATTGGTATTGTGGCTTTGCCAAGGCAATTCCATGTTGCGGTCGTTGAGTACCAAAGTGAGCGAGACCTGTTGAAAGCACGCTGGGTTTTCCCGGTATACCTTGTGGCCATAAATTTCTTTATCGCTCCCTTGGCGATGGTCGGTTTTCTGCATTTTTCAACCAACCCGCTGGACCTCGAATACCTGGTTTTAAAATTACCGCTGGCGATGGATCGAGCGGACCTGGCCATGCTTGCTTTTATCGGTGGTCTTTCCGCTGCAACGTCTATGGTTATTGTCGCCACGGTTGCCCTGAGCACGATGCTATCGAATGAGATTATGCTGCCGTTGCTGATCAAGCTGGGTTGGTGGCGAGCCAGTTCAGAGACGATGGGTCGTAACGTATTGCATCTGCGTCGGGTCGGTATTTTGCTGATTGTATTGGCTGCGTTTTTTTACTACCGGCTGATCGTTGAATTTGAAGGTCTTATTGCTATTGGCTTAACGTCTTTCGTTGCTGTATCTCAGTTTATGCCAGCTCTGGTTCTTGGTTTGTTCTGGACTGGCGTCAACCGAAATGGTGCCATCTGGGGTTTGACCTTAGGTTTTATTACCTGGTTCTATACTCTGATGCTGCCACTTTTTGCGAGATCCGGGTTATTGCCAAATGGTGTCGACGAAGCGCTGTTTAATCTCAGTATTTTAAATCCCTATGGGCTATTTGGTCTGCAGGGTATGGATCCGGTCGTACATGGTACCGCCTGGAGTCTGGCGATGAATGTATTGGGTTTGTTGCTGGGATCCGCTTACGGGCAGGAGTCTCTGAAAGACCGTTTGCAAGCCTCACGTTTTGTCCATCATTCGCGACACGATCAGACTCAGGAATCGCGACACATTTCTATTGGCGATCTTCATGCATTGATCGGAAAATTTATTACCCAGGAAAAGTTGCAGAGCCTGTTTGAAACCTATGTGAATCCTTTAAATGGCAGATTGTTATCTGATGAGGTTGCTGACAATGAGTTATTGCATAAGGCTGAACGGACACTGGCCTCGGTATTGGGTGCGCCAGCCGCCCGACTGCTGTTTGAGCAAATTGAAGAACGGCAGGGAATGACTTGGCGCGACGTCAGCAGTATTGTCGATGAAGCATCGCAGGTGCTTAAGTTTAACCGTGACCTGCTGAACTCTGCGTTGCAATCTATTAATCAGGGTTTGAGCATTGTGGATCAGGATTTAAACATTGTCGCCTGGAATCAGACTTACCAACAAATGTTTCAATACCCCGATGAAATGTTATCGATAGGGCGGCCGGTAGAAGATTTGATCCGGCATAATGCGCAGATCGGAGAATGTGGACCGGGTGATGTCGAAACGTTGGTCAGAAAACGTTTAGAGCATCTTTATTCCGGTGAGTCCTATCGCTATGAGCGGCAACGCGTTGATGGAACCTTCTTGGAAATTCAAGGGCGCCCGATGCCTGACGGTGGCTACATCACCGTGTACACCGATATTACGGAACGCCGAAAAATTGAAGATCAGCTGCGGCGCAGTAATGAAGTGTTGGAAGAAACCGTGAATAAACGAACGCAGGCACTGCAACAATCCAACGTCGACTTAGAAAAAGCCAATAAGAACAAGACCCGTTTTCTTGCGGCGGCGGGGCACGATCTGGTGCAACCTTTAAACTCAGCGGCGTTATTTGCCGCGAGCTTACAGGCCAAATTAAAACGGCAGGGTGGAGACGAGTCTTTGTTACGACTCGGGCAGCAAATTGAGCAATCCTTACACTCGGCGGAAAATTTACTCAACGAATTGCTGGAAATCTCCAAGCTGGATTCGGATATTATTCGACCATCGGTATCAACCATATCTCTGCAGGATCTTCTGCATTCTCTCGAGGAAGAGTTCGGTGTTATTGCGCAGGATCGCAACGTAGATTTTAAAGTGGTATCCAGTAGTTTGTACCTGAAAACAGACGGTCGTTTATTGCGCCGGATCTTGCAGAATCTGATCAGTAATGCGTTGAAGTATTGCCAGAATGGTCGGGTTTTATTGGGCGTGCGACGCAAAGGAGACAGCTGTCGGATCGATATTTTTGATACCGGTCCGGGTTTAACGGAATTTCAATGCAAGGCTATCTTTGATGAGTTCTATCGGGTTCCGGAAATCATCAGTAATGAAAAAGGTCTCGGCTTAGGATTGGCCATTGTGAAGCGTATGTCTAAGCTGTTGGATCACCCGATTGAAATTGACTCCAGGGTTGGCGAGGGCAGTCGTTTTTCCGTTACGGTTCCTGTTGGACGTAAGCCGAAGGAACAAAAAACCGAAGCAGAAAAGGATGGCGAACGTAATCGGGCTTTCCGAATCTTGTGCGTGGATAATGAGCAGTTGATTATCGACGGTATGGAAAGTTTGATCAGCGAATGGGGTTATGAAGTCGACGTCGCTCTCGATGAGCGCGCGGCCAATGAATTGATTGCGGCCTGCAAGCCGGATCTGGTGATTATCGATTACCACCTGAATGATTCACAAACCGGACTCAATGTTGTGTCGTCGTGGCAGGACAGTTGGTTAACGGATATTCCAGTGATTGTCATAACGGCTGATTATACCGATGAAGTTCGGTTAGCCACCAAAAGCAGCGGTTTCAACCTGTTGAAAAAACCTGTTCGTCCGCTGCAACTGAAAGGCTTAATTGAGCAAGCTTTGTCGGGTGCTTAATGTGGGTATGACCCATTTGCCATTCAGGGCTTGCCATAAAAGTGCTGATGAATGTTTGCCAGGTTTGACTGCACAAATTTAATAAAATGTCGGGTAACCGGCGATAGATTTTTGGCGACAGGGTAGACCAGGCACCAGGACCGTCGCAAAGGAAAATCTTTTACGACCGGTGAACACAATGTGCCGAGTTCCAGTTCGGCAGCCACCGCACTACGCGGGACAATAGCCACACCACTGCCTGCCAACACGGCGTGTTTAATGACTTCCGTTGAATCCAGTTCTTGAACAGGGTGTAGCTGTAACCGGTGTTGATGGCAATGCTGTTCCAATGCCAGCCGGCTGCCTGAGCCGGATTCGCGCAGCAACAGTTGGCTGTCTAAAAACCATTGCGGGTCAATGGGGGTTGTTACCGTTAATAAAGGGTGTCCGGCAGGTACAATCGGCACCAGTTCATTGTCCAGAAAAGGTATCGATGCCAGCGGACGATCGTTGGGTACCAGGCCCATGATGGTTAAGTCATCACTGTTGGTTTTCATACGTTCAATGGCTTTTGCGCGATTCATCACCTGAAGGATGACATTGCAGTGTGGGTAATGTTGGTTGAATTGCCGGACCAGCCAAGGCACTACGTATTGTGCTGTGCTCACCACCGTCAGTCGCAAATCACCCGATACCTTACCCGCCAGGCTGTGAACATCGTTATGCAAGCTTTGGAATTCCCGGAAAATCCGGTCAACGCTGAGTGCAACCCGTTCGCCTATATCCGTGCAGTAGAGCGTACGGCCGATAAACTCAAACAGCTTAAACCCCAGGGCTGACTCGAGTTGGCGGATTTGCGAACTCACTGCCGGCTGCGTTAACCCGAGTACCTCTGCCGCCTTGCTGTAGCCTTTCTGTTCATAGACAGCTTGAAACACGACGAGTTGACGAATCGACAAGCGATTGAGCAATTTCTGAAACGATTGTGGCATAAATACCCTGCTGCTTTCATATCTATAAGCAATACCTTATCCAATAAATAATTAATATCAATTTATAATTATAAGTGGTGTGCGGTAGTGTCTTGGCACCGAAATAAGAGGGCTGCACCGTGCTCAAGAAAATAATGATCGCCAACCGAGGCGAAATCGCTGTCCGAATAATTCGCGCCTGTGCGGAAATGGGGGTTCGTTCGGTGGCTATATACACCGAGGCGGACCGCTACGGTTTACATGTTAAGCGTGCCGATGAAGCCTATTCACTGGGCGAAGACCCCATTGCGGGGTATTTGGATCCGGTGAAAATCGTGAACCTGGCTGCTGAGACCGGCTGCGATGCCATACATCCTGGCTATGGTTTTTTATCGGAAAATGCTCGATTTGCTGAGCTGTGCGTCCAGAAGGGGCTGACGTTTATAGGGCCCGATGCCGAGGTTATTGGCAAGATGGGCGACAAAACCGCCGCACGAGATTCGATGCGGGCAGCGGGCGTACCGGTAACGCCAGGGTCCGATGGCAATCTGGCCGATCTGGATGAAGCGTTAACGTTGGCGGAAAAAATCGGCTACCCCGTCATGTTGAAAGCAACTTCCGGTGGTGGTGGCCGGGGAATCCGCCGCTGCGATAGCGCCGCAGAACTGAAAGCGCAGTACCCGAGGGTTATTTCGGAAGCAACCAAAGCCTTTGGTTCGGCCGATGTGTTTATGGAAAAGTGCATCGTCAACCCGCGTCACATTGAAGTTCAGGTTCTGGCGGACAGCCACGGAAACACCATTCACCTGTTTGAACGAGACTGTTCCATTCAACGGCGCAATCAGAAATTGATTGAAATCGCACCAAGTCCGCAGATTACCCCGGAGCAAAGAGACTACATAGGCGGTCTGGCTGTGAAAGCTGCCCAAGCGGTAGGGTATGAAAACGCGGGAACGGTCGAGTTTCTGCTGACCGGCAATGAAGTCTTTTTTATGGAGATGAACACTCGCGTTCAGGTTGAGCACACCATTACCGAACAGATAACCGGAGTTGATATTGTTCAGGAGCAGATCCGGATAGCCGCCGGATTGCCGTTGCGCTACAACCAAGAAGATATTCAATGCCACGGCTTTGCCATGCAGTTCCGCATCAATGCGGAAGACCCGAAAAACGACTTTTTACCCAGTTTTGGTCGTGTCACCCATTACTACGCACCGGGTGGTCCTGGTGTGCGAGTCGATACCGCTATTTTTACCGGTTACGACATCCCACCTTACTTCGATTCCATGTGTTTGAAACTGATTGTTTGGGCGTTGAACTGGGACGATGTTATTGCCCGGGGGCGTCGCGCCCTGGACGACATGCGCCTGCATGGCATTCGAACTACCGCAGACTATTACCAGCAAATTCTGGCACACCCTGACTTTCAGAGCGGGCGTTTCGACACCAGTTTTGTGCCAGAGCACCCTGAATTGCTGAATTATTCTAACAAACGACATCCGAGCGAAATCGCTTTGGTTCTGGCGGCGGCAGTTGCTGCGCACGCTGGCTGGTAAGCAGGAGAGAGACAGATGAAAAAATTGGAAATTACCGACGTTACACTACGAGATGCTCACCAGTCGCTCATCGCTACGCGTTTGCGTACTGACGACATGTTACCCATTTGTGACAAACTGGATCAGGTCGGTTTCTGGTCTTTGGAAGTTTGGGGAGGCGCCACGTTTGATGCCTGTGTGCGGTTTTTAAAGGAAGACCCGTGGGAGCGTTTACGAAAGTTGCGCGCAGCGTTGCCTAACACCCGGTTGCAAATGTTATTGCGCGGTCAGAATTTATTGGGCTATCGCCATTACGCCGACGATGTCGTGGAGGCCTTCGTGCAAAAGGCTGCAGATAACGGCATCGACGTATTCCGAGTCTTTGATGCCTTAAATGATTTACGCAATCTTGAGACGGCAATGAGAGCCGTTAAAAAAGCGGGTAAACATGCTCAGGGCACCATTTGTTACACAACCAGCCCGGTTCATACCTTGGATCTTTTTGTGCAACAGGCGAAAGATTTGCAGGCGATGGGAGCGGATTCCATTGCCATTAAAGATATGGCGGGTCTGTTAACGCCTTTTGCTGCATTTGATCTGGTTAAGGCGATTAAAGCCGCTGTTGATCTGCCTTTGGTTCTTCACAGCCACTCGACAGCGGGTTTGGCTGCCCAATGTCAACTTAAAGCCGTTGAAGCTGGGGCTGATCGAATTGATACCGCGATTTCTTCATTTTCCAGCGGTACCAGCCACCCAGCCACTGAAGCACAGGTCGCCATGTTTAAAGGCACAGAATACGACACTGGGCTGGATTTGCCGTTGTTGACGGAAATCGCGGATTATTTTCGGGAAGTGCGCAAGAAATACCATCAATTTGAAAGTGAATTCACGCGCGAAGATGTGTCGGTTCAGATCAACCAGGTGCCTGGTGGCATGATGTCTAATCTGGCCAATCAGCTGAAAGAGCAAAATGCCTTAGGTCGAATTCAGGAGGTGTTTGAAGAGATTCCGCGCGTTCGAGCCGATTTGGGGTTTCCGCCACTGGTGACGCCAACGTCTCAGATTGTCGGCACCCAGGCCGTTTATAACGTACTCGCGGGTGCCCGTTATAAAACCATTACTAATGAAGTAAAACGTTACCTGCAAGGAGGCTATGGCAAACCACCATCCGACGTGAGTGAATCACTGCGCAAACAGGCCATTGGTAATGAACTGGTTGATGAAGGTCGGCCTGCTGATGCGTTGAAACCCGAAATGGCCAAGCTGAAACGAGACATTGGTGTGTTAGCGGAAAGCGAAGAGGATGTTTTGACTTTTGCCATGTTTCCAGACCTTGGTCGGGATTTCCTGCAACAACGCGCGGAGGGTACTTTGCAACCTGAGTCGCTGTTGCCAGTGGAAAGCGCACAGCCCAGATCCAATACACCAATGGCTACGGAATTTAAACTGGATGTTCATGGCGAAACCTATGAAATTGCCATCACTGGCGTCGGTGATTTCGGCAGTGGTAAACGTAAGTTGTATATGTCGATGGATGGCATGCCTGAAGAGGTCGTGTTCGAGTCGTTGAATGAATACGTTGCTGAGGGTGCCGGTCAAAAGAGAGCTAGAGCAACACAGCCGGGTCATGTAGCCACTACAATGCCGGGCAATATCGTTGAGGTTCTGGTCAGTGTTGGCGATGTGGTAGAAGCCGGTCAAGCCGTACTGATCACGGAAGCCATGAAGATGGAAACCGAAATTCACACCAGTATTGCCGGTACTGTAAAGGCGGTTAATGTCGAGAAAGGTGATCGGGTGACACCAGGTGAGATATTAGTCGAAGTCGGCTGAGCATTTAACAGGCATGTCAGAAACCAAAAAAACGGGGCAATTCAGCCCCGTTTTATTTGTCTGTAAGGGCTGTTATCGATCCACCATTAAATCAGGAGATAACGCTTCCAGAGCATGGATGACGGCATCCATGCTCTGTGTTTCTGTCAAGGCGAATTCGATGTGCGCACGGAACAGTGAACCACCGCTCATTGAAGCCGGTTCGATTTCAGTTTGCAGGTCGATTACGTTGACACTCAGTGAGGCTAACGCCTGAGTCACTTCCCGAACGATACCTGGGCGGTCATTGCCAACCACTTCAATGCAGTGTTCCTGAACCTGCTGGTCTACCGTTTCCCCATGTTCGATCTGCACAGACAAACCGTCATCGCGAAGCCTTTGCAGCGCTTTTTGAGCGGCTTCCGCGTGCTCACTGGGAACATCGATACGGACAATCCCGGCGAATTTACCCGCCATGGTTGCCATTCGGCTTTCCAGCCAATTGCCATTGTGTGCTTCAATTTCACGAGCGAGACGTTCAGCAATGCCCGGTCGGTCGTTGGCCATTATGGTCAGAATCAGTTCCATCTCAATTCTCCGTGTAGCTGTCGGTGGTCGGGCAGGCGCAAAACAGATTGCGGTCACCCCAAACATCATCAATGCGGTTTACAAACGGCCAGAATTTATTTTCTGCAACCCAGGTAAGCGGGAATGCAGCGGTTTGTCGGTCGTAAGGGTGGTCCCAGGCAGACATCATATCGGCCTGCGTATGCGGTGCATTCACCAGCGGATTGTTATCGGCCGGCCAGACACCCGACTTAACTTGCTGAATTTCATGATAGATCGAAATCATGGCATCCGCGAAACGGTCTAGTTCAGCCTGCGATTCCGACTCGGTAGGTTCCACCATGAAGGTCCCTGCTACTGGAAATGACATGGTCGGCGCGTGAAAGCCATAGTCCATTAATCGTTTGGCGATATCCACCTCGGTAATACCGGTTTCCGCTTTCAGAGGGCGTAAATCCAGAATGCATTCATGCGCGACCCGACCATTCGCTGCGGTATAAAGAATGGGGTAGTAATCTTTAAGTCGCGCGACTAGGTAGTTGGCATTTAACAACGCGATTTGAGTCGCTTTACGCAGGCCGTTGGCGCCCAGTAAACGAATATACATCCACGATATCGTCAGAATGGAGGCACTCCCAAAGGTGCTTGCGGAAACCGCGCCCATCAATGGGTTGCCACCTTCGACTGGAGACACGACGTGGTTTGGCAAAAATGCCGCCAGGTGAGAGGCAACACCAATAGGACCCATACCCGGACCACCGCCACCGTGAGGAATCGCAAATGTTTTGTGCAGGTTCATATGCGAGACGTCGGCACCAATATCCGCAGGTCGGGTTAATCCAACCTGCGCATTGAGGTTCGCGCCATCCATATATACCTGGCCACCATGTTCATGAATCAGCTGGCAAATTTCTTTAATGCCCTGTTCGTAAACGCCATGAGTAGACGGGTAGGTAATCATTAAACAGCTCAGCTTGTCGCCGGCCTGTTCCGCTTTCTGTGCCAGGTCTTCCTGATCGACATTGCCTAGATTATCGGTTTTTACCACGACAACCTTAAGCCCCATCATTTGCGCTGACGCTGGGTTTGTTCCGTGAGCGGATTGAGGGATCAAGCAAATGTCACGGTGGCCTTCACCAAGAGATTCCTGATACTTTCGAATCGCCAGCAGGCCGGCATATTCACCTTGGGCACCGGAATTTGGTTGCAGGGAAATTGCGTCGAAACCGGTGATGGCTTTGAGCATATTCTGCAGTTCTTCTACCAGAGTGTTATATCCATGGGTTTGCGTCGCTGGTGCAAAGGGGTGTACACGGCCGAACTTTTCCCAGGTCACCGGTATCATCTGAGCGGTTGCATTCAGCTTCATGGTGCAGGAACCCAAAGCAATCATGCTGTGATTTAACGCCAAGTCACGATTTTCCAGCTGTTTCAGATAGCGCAACATATCTGTTTCGCTGTGATGACTGTTAAAAACCGGGTGGGTCAGGAAAGGCTCTGTTCGCTCCAGATTTTCCTGAATGAAGGTCGTGTTCTGACTGGTTAAATTGGCATCGATCGTGCCGACATTTAGGTCGTGATCACCCAGCAGAATATCGAACAATTCTTCGATGTCGTCGCGTGTGGTGGTTTCGTTGATGGAAATACCGAGATTGCTGTTCTTATCGATGCGGAAATTGACTTTGTAGTTCTTTGCCCGTTCCAGAATGAAATCGAGATTGTGCAGCGAATCAATGGTCAAGGTATCAAAGAAATGCGAATTCATGACCCGGATGCCTTTCGCTTCCAGACCTTCGGCCAGAATGCCGGTTAAACGGTGGATTCGTTGAGCAATGCGTTTTAACCCTTGTGGCCCATGATAAACCGCATAGAACCCCGCCATGTTGGCGAGCAATACCTGTGCTGTACAGATATTGGACGTCGCTTTTTCACGGCGAATATGTTGTTCACGGGTTTGCAAAGCCATGCGATAAGCGGGCTTGTCGTGTGTGTCTTTGGATACCCCGATAATGCGGCCAGGAATGGTACGCTTGTGTGTTTCACGAGTCGCAAAAAATGCGGCATGGGGGCCGCCAAAACCCATCGGCACACCAAAGCGCTGACTGTTACCCAACACAATATCCGCGCCCATTTCCCCTGGGGATTTCAGCAGACACAGTGCCATTAAATCGGTGGCGACAATGGCGAAGGCGTCTTTGCTGTGCAGTTGCGCAATGGCCGGTTCTGGGTCGGTAATGCTGCCGTCGGTACCTGGGTATTGGATTAACGCGCCGAAAATATCGTGCTGTTCCAGGCTGCTCAAGGGGCCGGTAATAATGTCATAGCCGTAGTATTCGGCACGGGTGCGCAAAACATCCAGTGTCTGTGGGTGTACGAGTTCGTCTACGAAGAAGGCGTTGGATTTATTTTTGCGCATACTGCGTTTGGCCATGGCCATCGCTTCTGCGGCAGCAGTCGCTTCATCGAGCAGCGAGGCGTTGGCAATTTCCATTCCGGTCAGGTCGATGACCATTTGCTGATAATTGATCAGCGCTTCCAATCGCCCTTGAGCAATTTCTGGTTGATAAGGCGTGTAAGCGGTGTACCAACCCGGGTTTTCCAACACATTACGTAAAATAACGTTTGGGACCAGCGTATCGTGGTAACCCATGCCAATATAACTTTTGTAGGTGGCATTTTGGTTGGCCATAGCCTGAAGATAGGCTAACGCTTCGTTTTCAGGTGTGGCGTTTTCCAGTGCCAATGCACCGTTGAGTTTGATGGAGGAGGGTACTATCTGATCGGTCAGGTCATCCAGGCTTTTGGCCTTTACCGTACTGAGCATATGAGTTTGCTGTTTATCATTGGGACCAATGTGGCGATTGATAAACGCATCTCTAAATTCAAGGTCGTTCAGTGAAGTCATGATTCTCTCAACTGGTAGGTGTCTCGGCTGCCGGGATTATTTTTATTATGGTATGACATTTCCAAAAACAGATGGTTTTAAACTAAAAAAGCCAACTCGCGGTGGCGCAGTTGGCTGGATTTTTATTCGTGGTAATCAGTCTTCAGCGCATTGATCCGCGTAGGAGTCAGCGTCCATCAGATCACCTAATTCGCCCTGATCGGTCATCTTAACTTTGAAGAACCAGCCATTCTCATAGGCATCTTCATTAACTTGCTCCGGGGCATCTTCCAGGCTGCTGTTTACTTCAACAATGGTGCCTGAAACCGGCGAGTATATGTCAGAGGCTGCTTTAACTGATTCGACGACCGCGACCGGGTCGCCAGCGGTAACTTCTGCGCCTTCTTCCGGTAATTCAACAAACACGACATCGCCGAGTTTTTCTTGTGCAAAGTCACTGATGCCAACGACGACCACATCATTACCATCTTCGCGAACCCATTCGTGGGAATTAGCGTATTTCAAGTCGGCAGGAATGTTGCTCATGTATTTATCCTTTAGCGCGTTATCTGTTAATTAGTCAAATTGCTTTTTACCATTGCGAACAAACGGTAATGATACGATTTTTACCGGCAGCATTTTACCCCGCATTTCTACAAAACAGGAATCTTTGATTTCTCCGCTTATGCGAGCCATGGCAATCGATTGATTCAAGGTGGGTGAGAACGTTCCGCTGGTGATTTCGCCGATAGCCGGGCCATCTTGCTCTGCGTGTACGGTTTGGTGCGAACGCATGACGCCGCGCTGCTCCAGAACGAGCCCAACCAACTTACCATAGCCACCCGCGGTTTTGATGTTGGTTAAAGCCTCACGTCCGATAAAATCGCGCTCTTCTGGTTTCCAGGCAATAGTCCAACCCATGGCAGATTCCAGAGGGTGAGTGTCTTCCGTCATATCGTTGCCATAAAGATTCATACCCGCTTCGAGGCGGAGTGTGTCGCGAGCGCCCAAACCACAGGGTTTGATATCGGCGTCCACCAACCGCTGCCAAAAAGCAACGATCTCGGTGTTGGGTACCATAACTTCGAGACCGTCTTCGCCGGTGTAACCAGTACGGGCAATAAACCAGTCCTCGCTTGGCAATCCCTGAAAAGGGTTTAGCTGGGCAGCTATCGGCCCGTGGACCTTACCAAGTGCGACAGCCGATTTTTCAATCGCTTTCGGCCCCTGAATGGCCACCATGGCAAGATCGTCTCGTTCCACCAAGTTAACCGTGAAGTTTTGAGCTTGTTTTGCCATCCAGGCGAGGTCTTTTTCGCGAGTGGCGCAATTGACCACAGTTCGGAAGCCGTTATCCATTCGGTAGACGATTAAGTCGTCGATGACACCGGCGGTGTCATTCAGCATCGCCGTGTACAGAGCCTTACCGGGGGTCACCAGCTTAGCGACATCATTGGCGAGTAGCTTTTGTAAAAAGGGGGCTGCATCATCACCCGTGATATCTACGATGGTCATGTGCGAGACGTCAAACATGCCAGCGTCTTCGCGGACGGCATTGTGTTCTGAAATTTGGGACCCGTAATTGATTGGCATATCCCATCCGCCAAAATCAACCATTTTCGCGCCACATGAAAGGTGCTCTTCGTAAAGGGGTGTGTGCTTCGTCATAGTTATCCTGATCAGCGGAGTCAAAAAACGGTGCAAGGCTATCGCATTTGGCAGGCCTTTGTCATATCCCATTTCATTACCTGACCGACAGGTCAACTGTCTCGACATTTTTACAGTGATTGATTTGTCCGCGACAGGGGGTGGTTTCCATAAGGGCAAGCAGAGGCAAAACGTTAACTTGAGTTGTCACGGGGAATAAATTTGTAATGGGTTTCCGTTATGGATTAGCGGTCGAATTGGATCAGAGAGTCACCACCGGTGATCCAGCTGCAACTCCCGTTTTCTCAAATAAACAAGTGTCTTTGCCGTTAATTGCCTGCTTTTACGTTAGATTGGATGGGCGAATGACGGGACGTCGACCGGTCTCGATAAAAATACGATCCGCTTTCATCATTCGAATCAACAACAGTGAAGAGTGGATGGCCGCATCGTTTGCCATGGTTCGCAGCTGTACAAGATTGTGATTGTCCGTGTTCAGTTCGCTGAACGCATGTTCAATGAGCTCTTCATCTGAAAGCAGGTTTTTTCCTAAGATTATGGCCGCCATGTCAATGGCCTCATGTTGTTGAATGTCAAACAAGGTATCGGCGGGTTGTGCGTGTTATTTAGAGGTTTTAATGTGAAACGCACCACAATTAATAACATGCGACCTGCTTGTTCAGGCGGGGCATGAACTGATTATGTTGGTCGGAATCCGGCCTGCTTAAACTGCTTTCAGTCAAGGTTGTCATAATTGACCGTGAAACGTTGTTACACGGTCAGGTAACTGAGGGGAGGGTGTTAGTTGTTGGTTTGCCCTTGAATCCAGTTGGCCAGTGCCTCAATGGTGATTCGTTGCTGTTGCTGCGGGCTGATCAAGCCGTCATTGTCACCTTCTTGTGGACCATAGGTACCAAAGCCTGCATGGTTACCACCGTCAATTGCCAGCTTGAAAGCATTGTCTGGCAGGCGTTTTAATGTGGTTTCCCACGTGTCTTGGCTGATAAGTCCGTCCCGGGTGCCAATGATTGACGCAACGGCCAGGTCTCGATCTGAAAAGTCCTGTTTTTCTTGGGCATAACTGGCCAGCAATATGAACCCTTTCCAGAACCCGGGTTGCTTGTAGACCAGGTCTGCTGCCATCGTGCCTCCCAATGAGTGCCCGGCAATATACCATTGCTCAATGTCAGGAAAAGCTTGCCGGACTTTGTTAGCCCGTTTCGATCCTAAAACTGCCAGGTCCAGCGGCATAGGCACGATAACCACCAGTGCTTCTGCTTGTTTGGACAGCTCATTGGCAAACTGCCCATAGGCTTCAGGTTCAACTTTGCCTCCTGGGTAAAAAACGATGGCGCGCGATGGTGATTCTTGATGCTTGAAAATCAACCAGCCCGAGGATTCGCTGTCCATGACTTGAAAACCAGCCCATTGAGATTCAGTGTTTAGGTTTGTATAACTGGATGCCAGTAGGCTGCATGCAGACAGACTGATGGCAAAGGTTAACATCAGCAATAGTTGCATCGCTTTTTTCATGATGGTTCTCCCTGTTTTTCGTGAATCTTGACCCGTACCCGATGAACGAATAGCTTGTGAACCGCCAAGGCTCAGTCTTGTGCTGTGTATAGCGGCAATGAAACCTCAAATACGGAACCGCTGCCAAATTCAGATTCAACTTGCATATGACCTTTGTGGTGTGAACTGATGATAAAAAAGCTCACTGACAAGCCCAAACCTGTGCCTGCACCGACTTCCTTAGTGGTGAAAAAAGGTTCAAAAATGTGTTTTCGGGTATTGGCGTTCATGCCTATACCGTTATCTCCTACACGGATGATGCAATGGTCATCTTTAATGGTTTGATGGATATTAATTATGCCTTCATCAATGTCATTCAAACTCAGACGTCGTTCATTGATCGCGTAAGCTGCATTTTTTATCAGGTTCAGGATAACCTGTTCGAGTTCCGTGAAAACCCCCATTACCATGGCCTGGGGCGCTTGGAAATCTTGGTCAAAATTCAGTTCAAAGTTGCCTTTGACATCGTGTAGCTGATCGTCTGTGAGCGCGATGTTGATCGCTTTTTCCAATACTTCTACAACCAGACAGGGTTGTAAGCTTAAATCGTTGGCGCGACTGAATTGCAGCATATTGGCCACCAGATTAGACGCTCGTAAACCTGAATGGGAAATGTTGTTCAGAAATGAAAGGATCTTCCTTTCTTTGAGGTAATGGTTCAGAGCGTCCAGATCTATGTGACTTCGGGCTGCTTGTTCCACATTAACGTTGAGCCTCGGGTCAATTCGTCGCTGAATATTCTGTACATTCTGTATGATGGCGCTGATCGGGTTGTTGATTTCATGCGCCATGCCCGCGGCCATGCCTCCGAGTGACATGACCTTTTCAGATTGCACGATGGCTTCTTCCATCTGAATTTTTTCCGTGACGTCATCTACCCGAATCACCGCACTTTGTGTTTCGGTATTCTTAAGAGGGTAGACAATAATGTCGAACTGATGGACCCGATCTTCAATGGGCAGGCGAATGTTGTGCAGCGTTCGCGTTCGGTTTTCCTGCCAAACCTGCTTGATCCAGTCAATGTGATCAGCAAGTAGCGGAAATGAGTCGTAGGCATAGCTGTTGATGGCATCAGCACTGTCTGTGCCGCTGATCAACGAGGCTTCTTGATTCCATTGGGTGATTTTTAAATCTTCATCGATGGCGATCAGGGCCGACGGCATCGAGTTGATAATAGAGTTCAAGAATTGCTGGAATTCGGTGAGTTTGCTTTCTATGCGTTTGCGGACCTGAACTTCAAATTCCAGTTTTTTGTTGGTGGCCTGGGTAACTTGTGCATAGTCGTCTGCTTGCTCCAGAGCTATGGCGACCCGATCCCGTTCAGAAATGATAATTTCCTCACGCAGTTGAATCTGGTTGATCATTTCGTTAAACGATTCAACCAGATCGCCCAATTCATCTTCATTTAATTTTTGCGCTCGAATTTGTGAATTGTTGCTGTTTGCGTGTTCTTTGGCGATGTGAATCAAATGGTGAACAGGACGAAGAAAATTACGGTAGAAAAAGAGGTGTAGAACTAGGAATACCAGACTAATAGCTAAAATTGACAGAAAGAACTGGGCGAGCGCACCCAGTTCGGTTTGTTCCAGCAGCGCTAAAAAGATAATCAGGGAAATGGTGGCTGAAATATAGCCAAAAAAAAGGCGCTGGCTCAAAGACGTGAATTGAATCATGGTGCTTAATCAGACAGGCGTAAAGTTGCGTTAGACTCTCAGGAATCGGCCGATAACGCAATCCGTTTATACCACTTTTCAAGCTCTGGCGTCGGCACGCCTAGCTCGTTCCCTTGGCGCAGCAGGAAGCCATTGATGAATTCTATTTCTGTTGGTTGATTATTCCTGACATCGACGGCCATAGAAGACCAGTTTTCGGCACTAATGGCTGCTACTTTATTGACTAATTCAGGACCGTTTTCGATGGCGGGCATTTCCAAAGCAGCCAATAAAGCATTGATTTCACCACAAATAGCGATAATAGCCGCCTGGTAGGCCTGACCTCGAATGTGACCATTTTGAATTTGGTGGTACGCAGTGATTGGGTTAATACAAGCATTAATCAGCAGCTTTTTCCAAAGCACCGGTTCAATATCAGGTTCTACTTTTAAATTTAAAGGACCCGCGTTTACGCCCGGTCGCAACAACCTTGCTAATGCTTGAGGCACCGCTAATGTGCTTTTCAAACCGAGTTGGGTTTCCCCAAATGAGGTTTGTGTGAAGCTCGAATCGGAAGTTCGCAATGCTCCGCATGTGGTTGAGCCGATGATCACTCGATCACCGAACTGTTTGGCTAAAATCTGTTGTGGCCCCATGCCATTGTGTAAAAGGATTACTGAAGCCTGTGGATGCTGTTGTAACAGTGGTGGCAGGGTGTCGAGAACCTGTCCCGCTTTACAACAGACCCAAATGAGATCGATGGTGGTGTCTGTTTTACATAAAGTCCAAGTTAACGAGTGTCTGTTTTCGCGAATAACTAGCTCGCTGGGTAGGGTTAGTTCTGGTCGGTGGGGATGGACCAAAACCTTGCTACTGTTTTGCAAATGAGCGCAGGTAAGGGTGCCGATGGCTCCGGGTCCTACGATGAGGGAGTTAAATTCTGTCATCACAGCATAATTCGAAAACGAGTGAGCATGCTAGGGGCAATCAGTGCTGAATTCAATGCACAGAGTAGTCGGTGTCGATCAACGAATGGCGAGTTGCCTGAACGTTCTGGTAATTTTGACAAGACGGTCAATGCCTGAAAAAGAACACTTTAAGCTTTGTGCAAGCTTCCTGTATGCGTGTTATTCGACGTTCAGGCCAGTTTCGAGGTCTCGTCCCAGAAATGAATGGACTGGCCATTATCCAGGTCATTCAATCGCTCGAGACCTGCGCCAATAACTTCAGCTGCGGTCTGCGGTGTAGAGTTGTTGGCGTCAATAACTTCATACTGCACCGTGCCATGTAAGTGGGTGTAACCGTCTTTGGTTGAATAGGCCCGAACCAACAAGGCTTCCTGGATCCGGCGTATGAGTTTGTGAGTAATGAAGTTGGAGTCATGACCGTACAACGCGAGCACCAGCGTGTTTTCATTTATTCTGGCAACATCGTCCATAGGCCGGGCAGCTTCCTGCAAGCGCTCACTGGCTTGCTTCAGAATCTGATTTTTGAACACTTCACCAAACTGTTGACGCAGATCGGGTAAATTGTCCAGGCGACACATCAGGATACCAATGCAGCCGCTGCGCCCCTGGTGTTGCTTGAGGTAGCGGCTTAGCTGCTGCTCCATAAACTGAAGATTACCGATACCCGTGGCCGGATCAATTCGGTTCATTAACGTCAATCCCCGGAACTGTTCTTTCAACGACAGTTCACGCTGCAACAGGGAATTTTGGAATCTGGCGATACGTTGGGCGGCATGGACTCGCGGCAACAGGTGGCTTTTAAGATTTGTCTTGCCGACAAAATCGTCAACACCTTTGGCGAAGGCTTCTTTCAAGTCTTCATTTTCTTCTTTGGCCGTAAGCAGTACCACGTAGGTGAACTTATTCTTGCGACGGTTCAGTTCACGAACCAGTTGGGTGAGTTCCAGACCGTCCATGCCCGGCATTAACCAATCGGCTATTAGAACATCGGCATTGCGTTCCTTCAACATGGAAAGAGCGTCAATCGCGTTATCAGCGACCCGAATATCGGTGAATCCGTCTAGTTGGAGTGCTTTCCGGACAACAGCGCTGCTGAATTTGGTGTCATCCACAATCATTATCGAGGTAGGGCTTGCCTGCATATTCCGTTGCCTGCTGGTATCAGTAAATCCGTGACTAATGCAGCAAGTATAGGGGGGTAGCTGGTTGCGGATCAATACTTATCTTTGGAATCATCCGGGCTATTTAACGTGTTAGGATGCCCCTTTTTGAGGCTAACACTGTTTCAGCCATTGCGGCGTGCAGTTTAAGCCCCTGGCATTGAGCGAAATGAAGGTCACTGACAAACGACGTGATCAATTGGATCACCATATTTGAGTAAATGGACTAGACCAAGCTCAGAAAGTCAAAAAAAAACTTAAATGACTGTTGAAATGGTTTTTTCCGCCCCCAATTTACCGCCTGCAAACAGATAAACTCGCATCAGGTTGCTGATAACCCATCATGCAGTTTGATTTGTAATTATTAGAACAATACTCCCAACCGATATTTTAGGAGATTTATTCATGAAAATTCGTCCTTTGCATGATCGCGTCGTTGTACGCCGCAAAGAGGAAGAAGAGACCACCGCAGGTGGTATCTTGTTGCCAGGTTCCGCGAAAGAAAAGCCATCACAGGGTGAAGTACTTGCTGTAGGTAATGGCCGTGTACTGGACAACGGTGAAGTGCGCGCTGTTGACGTGAAAGTCGGTGATACAGTTGTTTTCGGTCAGTACTCAGGTAGCACCGTAAAAGTAGACGGTGAAGAATTGCTGATCATGAGCGAAAGCGACATCTTCGGCGTTATTGAATAATCAAATCTCAACACAGATTTAACAAGGTAAGTAATATGGCTGCTAAAGAAGTTAAATTCGGTCTTTCGGCACGAGACAAAATGCAAAACGGCGTCAACCTGTTGGCTGACGCTGTCAAAGTAACGTTAGGTCCAAAAGGTCGTAATGTCGTTTTGGAAAAATCTTTCGGCTCACCAACGGTCACTAAAGATGGTGTTTCTGTAGCGAAAGAAATTGAACTGGAAGACAAGTTCGAAAACATGGGCGCTCAGATGGTTAAAGAAGTAGCGTCTAAGGCGAACGATGAAGCGGGTGACGGTACGACTACGGCGACCGTTTTAGCCCAGGCTTTCGTGAACGAAGGTTTGAAGTCGGTTGCAGCGGGTATGAACCCAATGGACCTTAAGCGCGGAATCGACAAAGCTTCTGCCGCTGTTGTGGAAGAGCTGGCGAAACTGTCTATCCCTTGTACAGATGCTAAGTCAATTGCTCAGGTCGGTACTATCTCTGCAAACTCTGATGCCACTATCGGTCAGTTGATTGCTGACGCGATGGAGCGAGTAGGTAAAGAAGGTGTTATTACTGTCGAAGAAGGCAGTGGCTTCGTTGATGAACTAGACGTTGTTGAAGGTATGCAGTTTGACCGTGGCTACCTGTCACCTTACTTTGTGACTAATCAGGAAAATATGACTGCCGAGCAGGAAAACCCATACATCCTGTTGGTCGACAAGAAAATCTCCAATATCCGTGATCTGATCCCGGTATTGGAATCTGTCGCTAAATCAGGTCGTCCTCTGATGATCATTGCTGAAGACATCGAAGGTGAAGCGTTGGCAACTCTGGTTGTTAACAACATGCGCGGTACGGTGAAAGTGGCTGCTGCTAAGGCTCCTGGTTTCGGCGATCGCCGTAAGGCAATGCTGCAAGATCTGGCGATTTTGACCGGCGGCACCGTCATTTCTGAAGAAATTGGTCTGAGTCTGGAAACCGCAACATTGGAACACCTGGGTTCTGCTAAGCGCGTAACATCGACAAAAGAAAATACCGTTGTCGTCGATGGCGCTGGTGATGAAGCTGATATTAAAGCGCGTGTTGAACAGATCCGCGCCGAGATTGAACAGTCCAGCTCCGATTACGACAAAGAAAAACTGCAGGAACGTGTTGCCAAGTTAGCAGGCGGTGTGGCTGTTATTAAGGTCGGCGCTGCAACTGAAGTTGAAATGAAAGAGAAAAAAGCGCGCGTTGACGATGCTCTGCATGCAACCCGTGCAGCGGTTGAAGAAGGCGTGGTTGCCGGCGGCGGTGTGGCTTTAGTTCGCGCCATGGCTAATATCAGCGGCTTGAAAGGTGACAATGAAGATCAAAACGTGGGTATTGCTCTGGCATTGCGTGCGATGGAAGCGCCTTTGCGTCAAATCGTGAAGAATGCGGGCGATGAAGCGTCAGTTGTGCTGAATGAAGTTAAGAAAGGTTCAGGCAACTTTGGCTATAACGCTGCGACTGGTGAATACCTGGACATGGTTGAAGCCGGTATTATTGACCCAGCAAAAGTGACCCGTACTGCATTGCAGGCGGCTTCTTCTGTAGCTGGCCTGATGATCACCACAGAAGCTATGATTGCAGATAAGCCAGTAGACGCTGGTTCAGCACCTGCGATGCCTGATATGGGTGGCATGGGTGGTATGGGCGGAATGATGTAAGGTCACTTACCGGCATTAGCCCTGATTTGAATTACGAGCCCGCTTTTTGCGGGCTTTTTTCTGCGCAGAGAAAAACCCGCAAAGTGCCTTATGCGGATATTCATTTTCTGATATCAATCACAGTTCCAAAAAATCAATATGCTGAGATAAGACCTGCTCGGTTTTACCTGCATAATGCGTGAGTGAGATCCCTGACGCCCCCGCGTATGTAGCTTGTAAACCAATTGTCGTGTTGACAGGCCTCATATACACTGTTGCGCTACTTCGAGCGACGGAAATGCGTTTTAATTCATGAAGTTAGTAAATATAAAGATACTGGCACTTCTGGTGATCAGCTACAGCATTGCGTTGGTAGCCATGACACCTTTGTCATGGTTGTTGCCTTATGTGCAACCGCAGTTGGCGGCAGTTGGTGTGCAACTGACAGACGTGGAAGGCAGTATTTGGCAAGGTGAGGGGGTTCTGACGGAAAGGAACGTGGGATCTGCTCAGGTCAAATGGGATGTGAATGCGATCCAGATACCTTTACTACGACTACCTGTCGATCTTCACGTGACCAATAATGCGGCAGATGTTCATGCAATCGTAACCCTCACCCCATTCAACCTGTCTGTTGATAACCTGAATGGTTATGTTGATGAGGTTTTGTTCAAGTCTGTTTACCAAACTTACCGCGCTGACATTAAAGGCAGATTGCAGCTGGACAATGTCCACGCGAAACTATCTTGGAATAAATCGCTAGGGGATGCCAGCGGTGCACTCAGTTGGTCTGGCGGTCCCGTGTCATTACCGGTGGGGCGCTCAACGCAAACTTTTGAAGTACCCACCATGTTTGGGCAAATTACCAGCAGCGATAACCAGTGGGGCGTTAATATTGCCGGGGCTAATCAACAGCAATACATAACCGCACAATTGGACGGAACAGGTGTGGCAACACTGTCGGTTAAACGTGTACTGGCGACAGAGATGAAGATTTCTGTTCCCGGTAACGGTTCATCGCTTCTAGATATATCGCAGCAGGTGTTTTAATGGATTATCGCTCCCAATTACTGAAGGTTTGGCTCCCTGCTCAATCTGTTTTGGTCATACTGGTCACCATTGTTTGTGGGATCTGGATGGCACAAATTACCTGGTTTTTTCTCAGTCCTTCTGTGCCTGTTTCTGTTCCTTCAATAAAACCGGCTATTTCCTCACAAGGACAATCTGGTCCAAATTGGTTGCAGATCAGTCGGGAAGTCGCTGGAAGAGAATTCTTCGGCGACGTTGTGATTCAGGAAAGTGCACCTGTTGAGCAGGTTGAGGCACCAGAAACAAAATTAAACTTCACCTTGCAGGCGGTCATTGCGCAAGGTGAAGGTACTGGCTTTGCTGTAATAGGGCAGCGAGGTGCAGCAGGTAAAGTATTCGGCGTCGGTGAAGATTTGTTTGGCCAGGCAACGTTGTCGGCAGTTTACGGTGATCGGGTCATAATCGACCGTAATGGTCAACTGGAAACGTTACGTTATGAAAAGCTTCAATCCAGTATCCTGCAATCCGTGGTTGATGACACAGTTGATGACGATTCTTCTGAGACCTTTCAGGAGGCTTTAGCGCAAGCAAACGCTGAAGTCGCCAGCGGGGGCGATTTGCAAACCCAGGTGCAGGGTATGGTTGACTATGTCACGCGTCGGGCAAATGAAGACCCAGAAGGTTTTGTTCAGGAGATGGGCCTTGAACCTACCGATGGCGGTTATCAGGTGACCCGGCGAGCACGTCAGTTGCAGATGGTTGGTTTGCGCCCGGGTGACGTAATTACCTCGGTCAACGACATGCAGGTTGGCAACATTCAATCTGATCAGATGCTGTTAAACCAGGTTTTGCAGACCGGTGGGGAATTAAAAATCCAGATTCGCCGGGGTTCGCGATCTTTCACAATCTATCAATCGATACCGAGTTACTAGAGGGAATGTCGTTATGACAGTGTCTATTAAGATACGTTCTATAGGTCTTGCGTTGTGCTTAGCGTTGTCCGCAATGTTGTTTGCCGCTGACGAGCAAAAATATACCTTGAACATGCAGGATGCAGAAATCAAAGAAGTCATTGATTTGGTCGCCAAGGTGACGGGTAAAACATTCATTATTGATCCGCGTGTCCGTGGCAAAGTGACTGTGGTATCTGATCGACAAATGACTAAAAAACAGATTTATGAAACTTTTTTGGCAACGCTGGAAGTGTATGGCTTTTCTGCTGTAGAGGCAGGTGAAGTCACGAAGATTATTGGTCAGGCCGATATTAAATCTGCCGGTATCGAAGTGGAAACCAGCGGTGGCCGCGTTGGTGAAGACATCATAACCCGCGTTTTTCCTATCCAAAACGCTTCCGCTATGGAGTTGGTGCCCATTCTGCGGCCAATGGTAGCTAAGTATGGCCATTTGGCTGGTGTGCCATCTGCTAACGTGTTGATCGTGGCAGACAGGGCGACCAATATTGACCGCTTGTCTGAGATTGTTCACCTGCTTGATAAAGCAGGCAGTGAAGAAATTGAAGTTGTGAATCTGGAATATGCTTGGGTTGGAGGCATGATTACGCTACTGGAGAGGATTTCACCCACTGCCGTTGCAGCCGGTAACCAAGCGGCTCGTTCCGGTTCAAACCGTACGGTGACCTTGGTCGGTGACGAACGCAGCAATCGGATTATCGTTAAGGGAGAAAAAGAAGCCCGGGCGCAAATCATAGAACTGATTAAGAAGCTGGACACGCCTGCCCAGGAAAACGCTTCCTACAAAGTTATTTTCCTGAACAACGCCGATGCTAAGAAGATGGCGGAGATTCTCAAAGGGATAGCCGGCGCAACTCAGCAACAAAGCGGCCAGAATGCCCCCCCTAGCCAGCCGATATCCATTTTAGCGGATGAAGAACAGAATGCGCTCATCGTTCGAGCGGAGCCAAATGAGTTGAAAGAGCTTGAGTCTATTATTTCGCAATTGGACATTCCGCGTGAACAGGTATTAATCGAGGCGGCTATTGTTGAAGTAACCGGAAATGGAAGCGAGGCGTTGGGTGTCCAGTGGGCTACTAATCCTGAGTCAGCTGGATCAGGCGTACCGTTTATCACGACATCCTCAGGTCTCGCAGGTTCAGCAATATCAGATGTTGCCAAAAATGTTGGGACGGCAATTGGAACAAGTGGTACACCACTTGGCGTTCTGTCTAGTGTTCCACCAGGTGCGTTTGTCGGAATTGCCGATCCATTTGGAGATAAAGTCGACTTTGGCGTCATTATTCAGGCACTTCAGTCCGCATCGAATACCAACTTTTTATCAACGCCTAGTGTACTTACATTAGACAACAGTGAAGCATTCATCACCGTCGGTAATTCCGTCCCATTTAAGACAGGTGGTAGTGGTGATGGTGAAAATCCTTTCACTATTGACCGACAAGATGTTGGTACGACTTTAAAAGTTATCCCTCATGTCCAGCAGAACGGAACAATCCGTTTAGAAGTAGATCAAACCGTAGAATCCGTTGAAGAATCGGTAACTTATGAAGTTTCGGATGTTGTTACTAAAAAGCGTCAAGTCGAAACGGAAGTTCTCATTTCCGACGGTGAAACCATTGTTCTAGGCGGTTTGATCTCTGACCAGATAAGCGAATCTGAGTCTCGAGTACCCGTATTAGGTAGTTTGCCCATTATTGGTCATCTCTTCAGATCGAAATCAACATCTAAAATTAAGACCAACCTTTTGATTATTCTTAAACCGACGATTGTGAAAGATTCTATGGATGAATATCGGCAAAATCGGTTGGATGGTATATGGGAACTGCGTATCCAGACTATTGGCGGCTCAGATAATCTAATTCAGCCAAGTGTGGAAGATATTTTTGTTGGGGATTACATAAATGGGGCCACAGCAACAAGTGCGTCAGAATAGGTCGTAAGTTAAAGTTTACAATAGGGTCGATTTTCACAAATCTGCAGTATAGGTGTCCTATCTTTACAGGCCTGGGCAGGCCAGTAAAATAGGCCCTGATTTTGACTCTCTTGCATTAAGTTGCTCGCCTCAAACTGTTTGGTTTGGGGCTTTTTTTCGCCTGCTACATGCCCAATTGGCTGCAACACATCAATGCACTTCGTTCAATTCTAATATCCGTATTCCGTGTTATTCTTTGCAGCACTTTCTCTGGTGTGGCGTAAATGACTTTTTCCGCTCAAGAACTTAAAAAAATCGAACAAGCTGATGCACTTATTTTTGATATGGATGGTACGCTGATTGACAGTATGCCTTTGCACTATCAAGCTTGGTCTGAGGTTGCAAAAACCTACCAGCTACCGTTTTCAAAAGAACGTTTCTATCAGTTAGGTGGCGTACCAACCTACGAAACGCTCGAAATCCTCTCCCGTGAAGCCAATGTTTCAATTGACATTGCACAGGCAAAAAAACTTAAAGAATCCTTGTATCGTTCGCAATTGGATAAGGTCGTAGCCATTCCGCAAACATTAGAGGTGGTCCACCGGTTTCACGGACACAAACCAATGGCGATTGCGACAGGCAGCAGTAAAACCGGTGCCGAAAGGGTATTGGGGCATTTAGGTTTACTTGACCTTTTTGCGGCTGTGTTAACCGCTGATGATGTCGAAAATCATAAGCCCGCACCCGATGTCTTTCTGAAGGCTGCGTCAGCATTAGGCATTGCGCCAGCGCAGTGCGTCGCTTTTGAAGATACGGATATCGGCTTGCAAGCCATCGAATTGGCAGGAATGATAGCCATTGATGTCCGTTTAATAGTTACTTGATTTTACCCGTCGCACCACCACTTTGAATTAATCGTTAAAAGAATTTAAATAACGCGCACGGCAGCCTTGGTAGCCGATGTGGCAGGGAGTAAGAAAATGACTGTGATACCAGATACCCTAAGGTTAAATGTTCGCATGCTGGGTGAACTACTGGGTGATACCTTACTTGAAAATCACGGGCCTGAATTATTTCGGAAGGTTGAAGAAATACGGCGGCTGGGGAAAGAGGTTAATAAAGATGGGGTTACAGACGCCACGCCTTTGACCAAAGCACTGTCTGAACTGGAAGATAAAGACATTTTGCCCATAGCCCGAGCGTTTAATCAGTTTCTCAATCTGGCCAATATTGCGGAGCAACAATATTTCAGCAGCGCAGAAGCTGGAAACCGCGATGTGCTTGAAGATTCCATCGATCACTTGGCCAAAAAGTTGGGTAAGGACCAATTGGCGGATGCATTGGCTAAGTTGAACATAGAACTGGTTTTGACCGCTCACCCAACCGAAGTCACTCGTCGCACTTTAATACGCAAATATGAACATATTTCCAACTCGCTGAGAGATTTATCCCGTACTGATCTGTACCGGTATGAACTGGATCAGATTAAAGAAAGTCTACGTTCTACAGTCGATGAAATCTGGTACACCGATGAAGTTCGTGATGAACGGCCTTCCGCCGTCGATGAGGCTAAATGGGGGTTTGCGGTGATTGAGAACTCCTTATGGAGTGCGGTACCCGATTTTATGCGGGAATTGGACGCAATTGCCCGTCGTAAGATTGGACAAGGGTTACCTTTCGATGCGAGCCCATTTCACTTTTATTCCTGGATGGGGGGCGATCGTGACGGCAATCCAAACGTCACTCATAAGGTTACCAAGGAAGTGATTTTACTGGGTCGATGGATGGCCGCCGATCTCTATTTACGTGACATCCAGAGTTTGGCCGCAAGTTTGAGCATGGAATACGCCGACAGCGATTTCATCGCACAATATGGTCAGGGTGATAAAACCCCGTATCGCGCCTGTATGCACAGTATTCGCGACAAACTGTTGGCCACCATTAACTGGACAGAAGCTCAGTTAAATGGTGAGAGTTCGGTCAGTGACGTGCCGCTGATCTCGAAGCAAGAGCTACTGGAACCATTAACAGCCTGCTATGACTCTTTGAAAAAGATTGGCTTGAAGCGAATAGCCAATGGCGATCTTCTGGACACCATTCGCAGAGTGCATTGTTTCGGAATCAACCTGGTTCCACTGGATATTCGACAAGACAGTGAACGGCACGTTAAAGCAATAGATGAAATAACCCGATATGTTGGCTTGGGCGATTACGAAAGCTGGGATGAATCACAGCGTCAAGCGTTTCTGCTGGAACAATTACAAAGCCGACGTCCTTTGGTACCAAGATCTTGGCAACCCAGTGCAGACACGCAGGAAGTTTTAGACACCTGCTGTGTGATCGCGAGCGAACCAGAAGAAACCATTTCGCATTACATCATTTCCATGGCTCAACAGCCTTCTGATGTCCTGGCCGTCGCTTTATTACTGAAAGAATCTGGCGTGCTGTGGAATGTCCCGATTGTACCGTTGTTTGAGACATTGGATGATCTTGATCGCGCGCCAAGCGTGATGCAACAACTCTGGTCGAACCACTGGTACAGCGAATACAGTCACGGCCATCAGACCGTCATGATCGGGTATTCTGATTCAGCGAAAGATGCCGGCAAAATTACCGCAACCTGGGCACAGTATAAGGCACAGGAAACCTTGGTGGACTTGGCCACCAAACACTCCATTTCCCTGATGTTGTTTCATGGGCGCGGCGGCACTGTTGGCCGCGGTGGTGGTCCAGTGGAAAAAGCGATGGCCTCACAGCCGCCCGGCTCTGTACCGGGTGAAATTCGGGTAACAGAGCAGGGGGAAATGATCCGTTATAAGTTTGGACTGCCGCGTGTGGCAATTCGCAGTTTGGCGGTGTATGTCGCCGCAACATTGCGGGCAACGCTGGAGCCTAACCCTGCACCGAAAGCGGAATGGCGCGAGCTGATTGAGCAAATGTCTCAGCAAAGTTTAAATCACTATCGCCAAATTGTTCGGGAAGACGAGCGATTCGTTCCGTACTTTCGTTCATTAACGCCTGAACAGGAGCTAGGCAAACTGGCTCTCGGCAGTCGTCCGGCAAAACGCAAGGCAACCGGTGGTGTTGAGAGTCTTCGCGCAATTCCATGGGTTTTTGCCTGGATGCAGGTTCGTTTGAATTTGCCGGCCTGGTTGGGTGCACCGCAAGCATTGCAATACGCCGTCGAAAATCACCCCGATGTGTTGAACGATATGATTCAGCACTGGCCGTTTTTTTCCGCGTATCTGGATCTATTGGAAATGGTTGTCGGAAAAGCAGACCTCACCATAGCTGCCTATTACGAAGAGCAGTTGGTCGACCCGCAATATCGTCCTTTGGGCGAACTATTGCGTGCTGATTTGTTGCGTTGCGAGTCGATTTTAAATGATTTGAAGGGGCAGAAAGAAGTATTGGCTTCAGATCCGTTGCTCTTGCAGTCCATTCAGGTTCGCGCGCCCTATACCGACCCACTGAATTATTTGCAGGCTGAATTGCTAAAGCGAGAACGTAAAGCAGGCCAGATCGATCCTGAACTGGAGCAAGCTCTGAAGGTGACAATGGCGGGCATTTCGGCGGGGATGCGCAACACTGGTTAATGGATAGTCAACATTACTGAGTCGGATATCGCAGAAGACACAAGGTGCCGTCAGGGCCCAAGGCGTTATTCGACTTAAATCGCAGTTGTATCTCGCATGAGGCGACGGTACAGTAGCGGCTTCCTCAAATTTTGGCGGCTATTTGCTCAATAATTGTACAGTTGAGCCGATCGACCAAAACGAAAATAAAGATAGGAGTACGTATTCAATGCGTATTATTTTGCTCGGGGCACCTGGTGCCGGTAAAGGTACACAAGCCAAGTTTATTTGCGAGAAGTATGACATTCCGCAGATTTCAACCGGTGATATGCTGCGTGCAGCGGTAAAGGCTGGGACCCCGTTAGGCGTTCAGGCAAAACAGATTATGGATCAGGGCGGTTTGGTCTCTGACGACATTATTATTGGATTAATCAAAGAACGTGTGCAGGATCCAGATTGCGCAAACGGTTGTTTGTTTGACGGTTTTCCGCGGACAATTCCACAAGCGGATGCGCTGAAAAACGAAGGGATTGTCATCGATGCCGTCATTAATTTTGACGTTGCAGATGCCGAAATTATTGCGCGTTTAAGCGGTCGGCGTGTCCACGAAGCCTCCGGTCGTGTTTATCATGTTCAGCACAACCCACCAAAGCAGGAAGGGTTGGACGATGAAACCGGTGAGCCACTGGTGCAGCGTGAAGATGATAAAGAAAGTACTGTGCGCAAGCGTTTGGATGTTTACCATGAGCAAACCAAACCGCTGGTTGAGTATTACAGTAAATGGGCTGAAGCCGATCCAGAATCTGCACCGAAATATGTTTACATCGCCGGCGTTGGCAGTGTTGAAGACATCAAAGCTAAGGTTTTGGGTTCACTTTAATCGGTCCCTTATCAAGTATTTTAAAAGCGCCATTCGGCGCTTTTTTTTATTTGTCGCTTTCTTCCTGATCACTGTTTGTGCAGCTTGGTCTTCGCGAAGTTATCCTGCTTAGCCGGTGTATTGGTCCGGCCCAGTCTCATCATGCAAACCAAACTCTGTTGGTTGGTTAACGCGTCAATCTGGTCAAGACAAGTCAGATGAACTGAATTGTCAGGGTGAAGACCTTGAATAACCTACTCTGAAATCACTGCCTTTCTATACTCGCCAGACTTAATTCCAACCGTGTGTTCTAGTGTCCTGAGTTAGAAGTTCGCATGAGCTCTGAAACGATACGAACTTCAGACTCAGGACACTATTGACATTGAATACGCCTAAACGATCAATGTTAGAACACCTGAAAACAGGCACCGGCAGAGCAGAGTAATGACTGAATTCAATCAACAAACCCAAACTAAATGGATACCCAATTGGGTGAACTGGCGATTATTGCTGGTCATTCCAATTGCGGTGTTATTGCAATCCTGTACGCAGAGTTTTGACGATACGAATGCCTTCGCCATTGCGCAGGACGATTCGGCTGCTGTGATCAATGTCGAGTTTTGGGCGCGCCAATGTGAGTCCTGTCACGCAACGGATAAAGTCGCTGATGACGGATCTTTGCGATATTGGGGTTCACGTTCTGAGAAAACACTTGCGGATTACATCACCACAACCATGCCTTATGCCAACCCCGGTGCATGCGTTGATGAATGCGCGGTTGAAACAGCCCGGTACCTACAGGCAACGTTGAAAGGCAATACCATCATCAACAGCGATGGTGGTGCAACATCAACAGTGCCTGAGGATACGGACGATGCCGGTCTGAACATAGAGATGCCTGACAGTTTCGCGGCGCAATGTGCCAGTTGCCACACTGCCGCTGACATCGCGCGAGATTTTATATCCTGGCGCTTAAGTAACACCGAAACATTGGCAAACTATATTGAAACGACCATGCCGTTTGGTAACGTCACCCAATGCACCGGCACATGCGCGCTGGAAAACGCTGAATACATTCATGAGCTGCTGGATGCGGCATCCGATAACAGTTCAAACGGGCAAACCGAACCGGAAGTGACGTCTCCTTCGGCACCGGCAAACCTCACCATTGAATACTCCGAAAACTCTATTGTACTCACCTGGGACGATACCAGTTTGAACGAAACGTCTTTTTTAATCTGGCGTAAAGTGGGTAATGGTTCTTGGAGTATCTATCAAACCTTGAATATGGATTCAGTTCGTTTTCAAGATAACGCAGTGCCTGACGCCAAGGTTTATTATCGTGTCGCCGCCAAGAACAATCACGGCAGCAGTGAATTATCAGCAACCGTTGAATGGGATTTAAGCCCTGATAACAATTGCGCTGATTGTTTGGCACCCGCTTTTGTTGCCGGCACTCAATACATGTCCGGGCAAATTGTCGCTAATGCAGGTTCTTATTATCAGTGTAAGCCCGGCGTAGCAGCCTGGTGTTCCAGTACCGCATCCTGGGCGTACGAACCAGGAGTCGGTTTGTATTGGATGGATGCTTGGACTGAAGTCGAGACCTCGGGAATGACCGAGCCTGAGATTGTTTTGACATCGCCAACGCTGTCGTCCGCCAATGTCAGTGATACTCGGGTTACTTTAACCTGGTTGGACAATGCTACTGGTGAAACCGCTTACGTGATTGAAAAGGCTCTTGATGATGGCGCATGGTTTGTTTTGGCAAACTTGCCCGCGAATTCTGAGGGTTATACCGATTCCGCTAACACTGGCGGAACGTCAGTGAAATATCGAATTTATGCTCAAACCGAGACGGCAATCGGAGCGAAAATCACCACACAAGCGATCACCATTGCGGTTGCTGAAATCTTCAATGCGTCCACCTATTATGCCAGCGATTGCGCCGCTTGCCATGGTGCCCGTGGTGAAGGGACGAACTCGGGTTTGCAGATTGCCAGCTTTGCATCGAGTTCCCTTTCAAAAAATGACATGGCATTGGCTATTGAAAACACCATGCCTTACGGCAACGCTTCAGATTGTTCAGGCGTGTGTGCAACACTCTTGGCCGAGTTTATCTTTACCGAGTTTATGACAGCTTCAAGCACGCCCGCAGCCGCGTCGAATATTTTTGTGGGCGCCAATACCTCAAAAACGCTGCTAAACATCAGTTGGACGGACAATGCGGACAATGAGACAGGTTACAAAATTGAAAAATCTGTGAACGGTGGCGGCTTTAATTTTCTAACTAATGCTGCTGAAAATACAACCACCTTAACCGATTCGCAGATCGTGATAGGGTCCACCTATCAATATCGAATCACCGCATTCAACGCAACCGATGTATCGACCACGGTTCTCAGCGCAGTATTCTTATTGGAAGCGGATGAAACAGCGCCATTCAAACCAACAAATCTCAGCGCGGTATTATTCGGTCAAGCCGTCCGGTTAACCTGGATCGATAACGCGACCAATGAAACTCAATATGTTCTACAGCGGCGACAAAACAAAGGAACTTGGCAAAGCGATATCTTGCTGGCTGCCAACAGTAACCAGTTTATCGATAATAATGCAGCCTTCGGAAATGTGTTTGATTATCGAGTGTTGGCCACCAACAATGTCGGTGATTCACCTTGGTCTGAGGAAGTAAGTATTGATCTCACTGATGTTGAAAATCGGGTTGCGTTTGAAAGCCACTGCTTAGCATGTCATCGCGACGGTGGTGTCGGCGTCAATCTGACGACGGAATTTACCAAACAATCGTGGGCGGATAATGATTGGAATGATTTTACGGCGAAAGTGAACACGATGAATACCGCCAATTGCGATGCACATTGCAAACAAAATGCGGCGACCTATGTTTGGGCAGAAACGTGGGGGTATGAGACAGAATTGGTTGTGGCTGAGGAAGGTCGTGGTGTCAGGGGGCTTCGCTTGCTCACGTCTTATGAATACGCCAATGCGGTGTATGACATTTTTGGTGTGACTATTGCGCAGGAACGATTGCCCGCCGATCGTCACGGCAGTGAATTCAAATACGCCTCTGAGGCCAACGCCGGCGTCGTGGTGTATGACCGTCAGAATGAATACTTGTTATTGGCAGAATATATCGCGGCCAATGCGAGCAACTTTGGTTGCGACACAGAATGTAGCACTGCGCAAATGCAAATCTTGTTGGAGAAAACGTTCCGCACAGCAGTAACCACTCAAGCGCTGAATGATTTTATGGCTTTTCAAAGCAACTATGGACGCGAAGATACGGTCGCAGCCATGTTGTTGTCGCCCTTTTTTCTGTATCGATCTGAACTCGGCGAATGGAATGCAAACAAAGTAGCCTATCAGTTGACTGACTATGAAGTCGCCACTGCTCTGGCATTTCAGATTTGGGGTACAACACCAGACGCTGAGCTGTTATCAAAAGCAGGCAACGGTCAGTTATCGACACAAGCACAAATCGATGCACAAGCGACTCAGATGATGCAGGACCCGCGTGCGGTGAACCATTTTATCGAGTTTGTCCGGTATTACACCAATACCACCGCCAATTTGTCCGAAAAACCTAACCTCACTCATTCAGTAATTCAAGCCATGAACCAAGAGCGTAATGAGGCGGTTCGGTACGCCTTGACACAAGGTGAGGCGACGTTGGACGAGTTGTTTAACCCTGGATACACCTTTATCAACGATGACCTCGCACAACAGTATGGCCTTTCAACGCCGGGTGGTTCATCGATGACAAAAGTGGCAACACTTCCTAGTCGGGGTGGCTTGTTGCATCAGGGCATTCTGCAGGTTCACAATTCTGATTTTACAGCTACATCGCTGGTAAAACGCGGAAAGCTGATCCGTGAAAATATGATGTGCCACATGATGGGTGTTCCCAGTGGAGTTGATCCGTCAGCAATAGACTTGCCGCAAGAGCCGATCACTACGCGTGAACGATGGGACGTAATCACCGGACCCGATGCCAGTGAAGGGCAGTGTTGGGCATGTCACCAGCTGATGAATGAACCGGGCTCGGTGCTGGAGGCCTATGATGCAGCAGGTCGCCTTCGCGAAGCGGAAGCGGCGTATAACGACGCTACTGTCACATTGACGCTGGATACCTCTGGAGTATTGCGCAGCAATGATGCGACTATCGAGCTACTCGCCTATGAAGATACGCGAGATCTCAGTGAATATCTGGCCAACAGTGACATTGGTATGGATTGCTTCGTCGATAATTACTATCGCTTTACGACGGGCCGCGAAGTGGATGGTGATGTGCAGGCCAATGTTGATCAGATAGCAGCAAATTTCCGAACGGACGGAAAGATCTGGAACATGATTGCAGATAACGTGCATTCAGACGCATTTCTGTTTCGTACTGATCGAGATTGATTCACATGGGAGGCGATAGGCCTCCTTCTTTCTTCGATCCTCTTGGTCTGAACCCTGAACTGAAATGTCCTATGTTTGGCGCCTTGATCTCGGCAGACTGTCATTAATTTCATTGAAACTGGTTACGAGAATGACGACCACACGCAGACAAATCTTAAAAAGTTTAATGGCAACGGGCATCGCCGCACCGATGAGCCTGGGTGGCATGGCAAGATTGGCATACGCCGCTGGTAATCCCAAACTCAAAGTTGTCTTTGCGGTGATTCCGGATGGGCTCGCGGTAGACGCCTACGCAGGCTACACCAACGGGCTTTGGTTCCCCCAGGCCAACGCGTTGGATACGGATCAATTTACGCTGAATGAGCTGAGTAAAGAGCTGGCGGCATATCGAAGTCAGTCACTTTATTTAAAAGGTTTGTTGTTATCCAGTGGTACCGGTGGTCATAATGCCTGGCAATATATTCTGCGTGATAGCGCTGGCAGCAAGACCAGTATTGACCTTTTTCTCGGAGAGCAACTACGCGGTTCCAATACGACGCTAAAACGTATCTATGCAGGACCACATGCCACCGTGGGCGCGCAGTGGAACATTTCCTATTCAGGGAATACAAAATTAATTCCTGAAATTAATCCTAACCTCTTATTTGAACAGGTTTACAGCGGAATCAACACAGACGGTGGCAGCAATGCAGGGGCAATATCAAGATCGCATTTGTTTGACCCCGCCAATACGCAGATACAGGCACTGCGTTCCGTATTGGGTACCGCAGAACGAGCCAAACTGGATACGCATCTTGATGCAGTTGAGCAAGTGAAATACGACCTGGAGCAGCAGGTACCTGTTGCCAGTGGTTGTTTCGCCGAGGCGCCAGCATTCAATACTAACGTGATCAATTCAGCGGACTACCGCGATGAGGTTACCCATGCGCACATTGATGTCCTGGTGGGCGGAATGAGTTGTGGCGCATCGCGTGTGGCAACGTTACAGATTGGCCGCTCTGCTGACCAGGTCGTGCTCAAATCCGTATCGGCGAGCCGTAACCCTCATGATTGTGCACACCGCTATGGCGATGTTGCGGAGTGGCGCGAAAGCCGTCGATGGTATGTTCAGCGAGCCAGGTATCTGCTTGACCAGCTGGCCCGTTACCCGGACCCAGACGTACCAGGTGACAACCTGTTACAGCACACGTTAGTCGTGTTCACCAGTGAAATGGCCGACGGGGCGCCTGAACACATGCAGGACATGCCAATGTTATTGGTGGGTGGCGCTTCAGGCTTATTGAAGTCGGGTTCAGGAAACGGTCGTTTTTATGATCTGACCCCGCTAGGCGAGCGGTCGCACTGGAAAATGGGCACTGCCGTTGATGTGCAGCGGGTATGGGCTACCGTAGCGCGGGCGGCGGGAACCGATGTGCCTTACAGTGGGGATATTTCAACCATCCCGAATGTGTTCAGTAATGTGTGAATTCGCAATAAGCGCTGCCAGGTTGAAATCCATCCGCTAACTGTGTTTTGCTAAGGTCAAACTGTCATGGATCTTTGTTGCCGTAAAACGCAGCGAATCTGTGTCTTTTAATCGTATACAGGGCGGCTGAAATTAACCATGAGTGATCAAACCTATGTACCCCCAAAGGTATGGCAATGGGATTCTGAAAATGGCGGAGCTTTTGCCAAGATAAACCGGCCCATAGCCGGACCAACCCACGACAAAGAGCTGCCTGTTGGAAAACACCCCATTCAGCTCTACTCACTGGCGACACCTAACGGTGTCAAAGTCACCATTATGCTGGAAGAGTTATTGGCCGCTGGAGAACAGGGAGCCCAATACGATGCCTTCTTTATTGACATCAATGAAGGTGACCAATTCAGTTCCGGTTTCGTGGCCATTAACCCAAATTCAAAAATTCCGGCGATGATGGATCGTTCCGGAAAAGAACCTATCCGAGTGTTTGAATCCGGATCGATGTTGTTGTATCTGGCTGAGAAATTTCAGCGATTTATTCCTCAGGGCCACAAACGTACCGAATGCCTGAACTGGCTGTTCTGGCAGATGGGAAGCGCGCCTTTTCTCGGCGGTGGTTTTGGGCATTTTTATGCCTATGCACCAGAAAAACTGGAGTACCCGATTAACCGATACGCCATGGAAGTGAAACGCCAATTGGATGTACTCAACCGACATCTGGCCGAACATGACTACATGGTGGGTGATGAATACACCATTGCCGATATGGCCATCTGGCCCTGGTACGGCGGGCTGGTGATCAATAATCAATATAATGCTGCTGAATTCCTCGATGTCGCCAGCTATACGCATGTTGTGCGTTGGGCGCGACAGATTGCCGAGCGGCCGGCTGTTCAGCGCGGATGTCGAGTTAATCGGACTTGGGGTGAACCGGAAGGTCAGCTGCGCGAACGCCACGATGAGCGCGATTTCAACCGATAACTTATGGATCGAGGAAGGAGCTAAGCGCGTGTTTGTTGGGAAAGGCGAGCCCTTTTCAAAACACACAATAATGCTCAGTCGTCGATCTGACAGGACCCAGAGGGTTAGGCACGGGGTACTCAGGAATAAGCGGCCCGTTCTGACTTTCTCTGTCAGTTTTTAAGTAATTGCCATAAGAATTGCGCTACCGGACCTAACACCTTGTTGGAAGCGGTTATTGCGTGGTACGTGAGGGTTTCTTGGCCATTCATTTCAGGCAATTTAAGCAGAACGAGCTCGCCATTGGCGAGTTCCTTTTCTGCCAGAAAATCGGGTATCTTGCCCCAGCCCATCCCGCTGAGGATCAGCATTTTCTTAGTGGAGAAATCATTGGCATACCATCGCCGTTGCCCCTCTTTGACCCCCATATCCCGGTTACCGGTATGGGTACCGGAGTCCTGAACAACAATCTGATATTCATTGAGCAGCTCATCCAAAGCCGTTAATTCAGGGTGTCGGTCGATCAGTTTCGGTGCTGCTACGCAGACCAGACCTCCCTGGTAAACGGGAATGGAATTAATCGCCAATTGTTCTCGGATCTGCGAAGGAATAGGGGAAATGGCAATGTCTGCTTTCTGCTTTTGGATTGATTCAATGGCGCCGGAGACGTATTCCTGTTTTAGTACGATTTGGGTTTCCGGAAAGGTCTTCTGTGTTTGTTCCAACACGGGTAATAAATGGTTGAGGTTATAGGACGCTTCGAAAGCCAGCGTCAGTTTGGTTTCGTTACCCGCCGATAGATAGTGTGCCACCTGCTGGAGGCGATCTGCTTCTGCCAAAACCCGCTTCGCCTGCTGATAGACTTTCATGCCTTCGAGTGTCAGTTCAAGTCGATAAGATGAGCGGTCAAAAAGGGTTATCCCGAGCAAGCTTTCCAGTTTAGCAATGGACTGGCTTACCGCAGGCTGCGTTTTAAACAGTCGCTCACTGGCTAGTTTTAAAGAGCCCAGATCCGCAACCGTCACCACCATCTTAAGCTGTTCCAGCGTCATGTCACCCCCAGGTTAAATAGAAATTTATAAGATACGAAAAAATATTAAATATTAATTTAGTTTAAAGCAGGCGAAACTGAAAGTATCAAACAACACATTGGAGTCAATCATGAATAGAGCAAAAATCTGGGCGTTGCGTGTGATTATGGCGCTGACAACCTTCGCCTTTGTGAGTGCAGGCAGCTTTAAATTAATGGGCGATGAAATGATGCATGCTTCATTTCTGGCCATGGGATTGCCAGTTTGGTTTGGCTATTTCATCGGCGCGGCTGAGATTGCCGGAGGCATAGGGATTTGGTTTAAAAGGCTGGCTACTTGGGCCGGGGCGGGTCTTACGATTATTATGATCGGCGCGACTTATTACCATCTGGTTTACCAACAGCCGAGTGCGGTTCCCGCCGTGGTTCTTGGCGTGTTTGCAGCTCTGATTGCTGCCAGTCACCGTAAGCAAACCGCAGGTTTAAACGGACTTGTGGCGCAGTAAAAAGGGCTTAAGTTAAGCCCTTTGTATATCTCGGATAAAACTTTTAAATGGATTGGTTTGACTTCTATCGACTCAGTAGCAGTGGCTATTTAGTCAATCGTCAGTATCACATCGTCCATAATTAACGGTGCATTTGGGTCATCGCCTTGCATGGTATATTGACCCCCTTCTGGTGCAATGGAACGATAAAGGCCACCTACGCCATCGTAGTCCCAAGTTGTCACGTACAACTTGCCACCGGCAATGTCCTTGGTTTTGCCGAACAGAGAAGCATCAAAACGTAATTTTATTTCACCGGTTTTTGCATCAACTTTAATTGCTGGCGCCGGACTGGCAGCTGTACCAAAGGCTTCCGGACCGCTGTCTTTTGCCCAATAAGCTGCATTGCTCCATCCATCCACTGAAGCCATTAAGTCCCAACTGGTGCCAGCGGGCATGTCAGCCTGCACAAACGGCATGACGGTCGCGTTGTAATCCATATTTGGCAGATCAAACATCAAATGGAAGCGAACATGGTCAAATTTATTGGTGGGGGACCAATAAACAGTTGTCGCTTTCGGTTGAATGGTCACGTCTACATAGAGGTCACTGCGGGCAACGGTGACGGACAGAATATCCATTTGCCGGTCGGCAAAGGTTGTGTCCAGTGGGTAGCCAGCACCGGTATCGTCACCTTCTGGATCATCAGCGTGGGAAATGGTTTCTTCAGCACTGATTTCAACGAAGGTCGTAAACGGCAAATCGTTGGTTGCTGTGCCTAATTCCGGCGAATAAATAGAGTAGGTGTGATTGGTTTCACCCACCGGGAAATAGTCAATGGGTAACGTAGCGGTGAAATTTTTGCCAGAAGGTGCGATGTTAACAGGCAGTGCTTTGTCCAGATTACCGTCAATGACCAACAGTAATTCGCTGATGTCAGGTGACGTGATCGTACCTTTGAACGCCAGGTCAGCCGTTATCGGTTTGTTGGCTAAAAAGCCGAAACTGGCGAAGCCCAGGGCAAGAGAATCCTTACCACCCTTGCCGGAGATATCCATTACCAGCGCAGAATTCGCCGGTAATGCAACGGCAAGCTTACCGTTCTTATCGGTTTGATAGGCTTGAGCCGCATCGTGGGTTGAGAACAGGACTGGCATTGAAAGGCCGCTGTCGAGTCCCAGATCTAAGCCGGTGCTGAGCAGCCCGTGACTGGCAGTGTTAAATAGAACCAATAGGTTTTCGTTTTTAAAGGTTCGGGTATAGGCAAAAATACCCGCCCGTTCGGTGTTCTGGGCGACAACCTTCAATTCCCCGCGCGTAAGGGCAGGATGCTGTTTTCGCAACTGCGACAATCGCGCAATAAACTGATACATCCCATCGGTGTTATCAAAGTGGTTTATGCCATCACTGCCGTAACCGCCGGCGAACATGGAATCCCGCTGACCCGTAAACAAATGCTCCGTACCCTGATAAATAACCGGGATACCTGGTAACGTCATCAGCGACGTCAGCGCTTGTCGGAACGCAGCAGGCGAGCCCACTTTCACAAAACGGTCCATGTCGTGATTATCCAAAAAGTTCACCAGCCGCGTGGTGTCACCGTGAATCTTGGCCATGGTTTCCAATCGATAACCCAGTTCTGCCGTTGGGTAGCCTGTAGCGAATACGGCGCGCATAGAGCCTTGCAGCGGGAAATTGATCACACTGGACAGTTCAGGTTTAGTTTCAGTTCCTTTAAATGAAGCGACTTTGACATCACCGGCATCGGAATAGGGCGCGGAATAATCAAAAATCTCACCAAAGGAGAAGAAATCATCGCGTCCGGTGGCTTTGGCAGCGGCGTTGATGCCGTCTTCAGAATGAAAAAAATCATTGAAAAAGTCGTGTGAGACGTATTTCGCGGTATCGACCCGGAACGCATCTACCCCGACTTCCTTAATCCAGTACGCATAACTGTCTTTCAACATGTTTCTGACGACCGGGTTATCAGTGTTTAAATCATCGAGATCCGACAGCTGGTAATTCAACACTTGCTGTTCGTTCTCAAAGTCGCGAATGACCGGTGTGAAATGATAAATACCCGCCTCGCGATGGTCTGGGTTACAGGCGTCGTTAAGTGTCAGCAACGGTTGGGTCGGCGCATCCGTCGGCGGATTCCCAGTATTCAGTTCAAAAAACTCGCATGGGTTTTCGGGGTTGTAGTTGTTATCCACATAATTGAAAAAATTGGCGGTATGATTTACGACGATGTCTTGAATCAAATACATACCGCGACCATGCAGGCTTCGGGACAAAGATTGCAAATCTGCCAATGTACCGTAGTGCTCATCGACCGCTTTGAAATCACGGGCCCAATAGCCGTGATAACCACTGTAATCGACGTAATTGTCGTACCACTGATTGGCAACCAAGGGTGTTGACCAAATTGCGGTCGCACCCAGACCTTGAATGTAGTCGAGACGATTCTCGATACCTTTAATATCGCCACCGCTGTAGCGACGGTGGTCGGCAGGATCATATTCACCAGCACCCTGATCGTTGTTGCTTGGGTCTCCGTCGTCAAACCGGTCCGGCATGACAAAATAAATAATCTGCTCACTCCAGTCTGGTGAAGGAACATGCAGTACCGGCTCCGGAGCCCTGTTCGCCAAAGGCAACAGACTGCAACCGGTAAGAGTGATGGCAGCCGAAAGTGTGGCTAATTTAAACGCAGACAGAGCCTGCTTTTGAGTTTTCAAAGGCATCGTACTTCCTGTTGGTTTTGTTATTTTGGGGCATTATGGCGCGTTATATTTCTCCCCTGTGATGTGAAATTGACGCCGGGTGGAATTTACGAAGCTGGACACAAACCTGAGCGCTTGGGAGTAGTCACTCTAAAAAAACCTGCTAAATCATATATTTGCGAGAATTTCTTCAGTAAATTGCTTTACATTATTGTGGCGCCGACATTACAATGTGCGCCGTTCAGTTCAGAACAATCCCAGTGCGCCCGTAGCTCAGCTGGATAGAGTAGGTGGCTTCGAACCACTTGGTCGGGAGTTCGAATCTCTCCGGGCGCGCCATTTTGACCTTCATCAAATTTCATTTTCATCCCGTACTTGTTGTATGCCTCAGATAATAGAAGAGAGATTATTTGGCGCAGCCAAATAGGGCATTTATGCCCGGAAGAACGTCATCGTTCAGGCCACAGGAAGCCAGAGCATTCTAATTCAACTGGTAAACGCTATAATGCCGGGTCGCCGTCGTTTCTGTTATTTCCATGCCACCAAAGCACGCTGTCCACCAATTGTTTGAACAACGACTCAGTCGCAGTACCAAAGCATTTAAGGCCCGGGGTGGTAGTGTTATTCGCTGCCCTCAATGTCGTATCGAACAGCAGTACTGTATCTGTGCATTGTGCCCGAAAGCTGAGAGTCAGGCGGGGTTCGTATTACTTTATTATGATGACGAAGTACTGAAGCCTTCGAATACCGGAAAGCTAATTGCGGATATCTTTGTCGATACTTTCGCATTCATCTGGCAACGTACCGAAGTAGAGCAAGCGTTATTGGACTTATTGGCTGACGATAGCTGGTACCCAATCGTGGTGTTCCCGCAGGCCTATGTTGAACCGAACCGTCCTACCTTCATAGATCGTCCGGTTTGGCCGAGTGAAAGACGTCCTCTGTTTATTCTCTTGGATGGTTCTTGGCGAGAAGCAAAAAAGATGTTCCGCAAGAGTCCGTATTTGGATCGTTTTCCGGTCTTATCCATGACACCAGAACGCGTCTCGCAATACCTGGTTCGTAAAGCAACTCAAGACCATCAACTGGCAACGGCGGAAGTCGCTGCAATGGTGCTGAGTGCTATGCAGGAATCTTATAACGGCAAGTTGTTGAGTACCTGGTTTGATTTATTCAGCTACCGTTATCAGCAGGGTGTAAAGCGGGAAAATGTCGGTGACCCGACATCACAGGAGCGCCTGTCAGAACTGGTTCAAAAAGGTCAGATTCGGTAGCAATTTTATCCATTGTTGTGGTTTCGTTGTCAGAACACCAGAATTGCTGCAGTGCCTGACTTAAGTCGTCTTTATCATATTCATAATGGTCTGCTGAATGCGCCTGGAGACAGCGAAATTTCGCTCATTTCCGCAATAGAGATAAGTTTTTTATATATTTTAACGATTCTCATTTAAAGATGGCCCAATGCCTCGCCTGAGGCATTGCAAATTCTGTGTTTAGTCTCATAATGCGCGTCCATCCGAACATCCAAATATTGAGTGAGATCATTGACTCAGTGCTCTCACTCAATATCGATAAAAATGGAGTCAACGAATGAGAGTACTCATTTCCTTACTGGCGATGCTTGCGTTGCCAACAGTTGCCATGGCCTCGACAGAAGCCACTGAAATGCTCGAGCTCACCCATCACTGGGTAGGTTATGCTGCAATAGCCGTATTTGTCATCGCGTACGCTTTTGTGATTTTTGAAGAGCAACTGCACCTCCCCAAGTCAAAGCCTGTCATGATTTCCGCTGGGGTCATTTGGATTCTGATCGCAATTGCTTACGCGTCAGACGGTTTGACTCACGCGGCTAAAGAGGGCATTCAGCATAACTTCCTGGAATACGCTGAATTGTTCTTCTTCCTGTTGGTCGCGATGACCTACATTAACGCCATGATGGAACGCGGCGTGTTTGAAGCGCTGCGTAATTGGCTGGTTGAGCGCGGTTTCAGCTACCGCCAGTTGTTTTGGCTGACCGGCTTATTAGCCTTCTTTATTTCCCCGGTCGCTGACAATCTGACCACCGCTTTGATTATGTGTGCAGTGGTATTAACCGTAGGTAAGAATGAACCTAAATTTGTTGCTTTGGCTTGTATTAATATTGTCGTGGGTGCCAATGCCGGCGGTGCGTTCAGCCCATTTGGCGATATCACTACGCTGATGGTATGGCAAAAAGGTGTCGTTCACTTTGCCGAATTCTTTGAGTTGTTTATCCCATCGGTGGTTAACTTTGTGGTTCCCGCGGCAATTATGCATTTCGCGATTCCGCATGGTACACCAGAAAAAGCCGCGACATTGAAGTATGCGTCCGGTCGAATCATGAAGCACGGCGGTTTGAGCATCATCTTTTTGTTCATCCTGACCATTGTGACCGCGGTAAGCTTCCATAACTTTTTCCACATCCCACCGGTATACGGCATGATGTTCGGTCTGGGTTATCTGAAATTGTTTGGTTATTACCTGAGCCGTCGCTCCATGAGTTGGAAGCGTAAGGCAGAGAACCCACCGGTTGGTACGGCCGATCCATATGAATTTGACGTTTTTGCTAAAATTGCTCAATCCGAATGGGATACTTTGTTTTTCTTCTATGGGGTTATTATGAGCGTAGGTGGTTTGGGCTTCATCGGCTACCTGGCAATGGCATCGGAAGCTGTGTATGTGGGTATGGGACCGACCACGGCAAACATTTTGGTGGGATTTGCGTCGTCAATCGTGGATAACATTCCGGTGATGTTTGCGGTATTGACCATGCAACCTGATATGGATCTTACCCAATGGCTGTTGGTAACGCTGACCGCTGGTGTTGGTGGCTCGATGTTGTCGATTGGTTCAGCGGCAGGGGTTGCTCTGATGGGTCAAGCGCGTGGCAAATACACCTTTTTCAGCCACCTGAAATGGACTCCGGCGATTATGTTAGGTTACTTCGCCTCTATTTGGGTCCACTTCCTGATCAATGGATAATTAGGGCTTCTGCTATACAAAAAACTCCCGCTTGAAGCGGGAGTTTTTGTTTCCAGAGTCGGGAATGATATCTCACCATAGTGATATTGTTGCCCGTTCTATTTTTAAAGCTTATTGATTACCTTATTTCTTCTGCACATAGAACTGAAACATTCCGGCAAACATCGTAGGGTGCTGTTGCTCAAATTGTTGCCAATTCTGTAAATCCGTTAAGGAGGCGTCCTTCGGGAATGTGTTTCGATATTCGTTCCGCGTCGCTTCAGGTAAAACAAAGCCCAGGAACGACAGCTTTTCCCGTTCTATGAAGGTCTTCAACTCACTTGGTTCATATTGGGTTTCCTGGACGTGAAACAGCAGGTCCCGGCAACCGCTTAACGAGTAAAAATCCTGACTGGATAAAATACCCTGAAAATCATAAGGCATTCTTCCTTCCAGTATGGCTTGTCTTAGCGTTCGAATACCACTGGCGGACGCGGGTAAGTCATAGTCCTGAATCACTCGGCGCATCTGTCGAACTATTTCCCGTGCGCGGTAGCTGTACAAACCCAGTTTCAGTAAACCACGTTTGTGCAGTTTCCGGTTGAGTACCGCCAAACCCGCTGCAGGGTTTTTCATGTGATGCAGTACACCTGAACATTCGATAACGTGAAATGTTTCATCCAGTTGATCGAGTTCCAGAATATCAGCACATAAAAAGCGAATGTTCTTGATGCCCAGTTCCGTCGCTTTGCGTTTTGCATATGCCAGCGATCGTCGGCTCAAATCGACAGCTAAAACATCAACGTTGCGGAAATATTGCGCCACTTTTAAGGCATGTTTACCGGTGCCACATCCGGCAATGAGCACGTTGATGGTACCCATGTTAAAAAATTCTGGCGCTCTGAATCCAACCAGTTCTCGCTCCAATGCGCGACCGTAGTTCGTCGGCGTGTTGTATCCCAAATGCAGCCAGCGAGGGTATGGGTTTTCTTCATATTGATTTTTTACATTTAAAGAAACCGGATCTGAAATGAGACTTAATTGCGGAATTCGTTTCGCCAGATCTAATTCTTTCTGCACATTGAAGACTGCATGTGACACATATTGCTGTAGATAATCTGGCCAATTTTCCAGCCGGGTACTTTGAATTGCGCTTAAGCATTGCAAGTGGTTTACGGGTTCATACATTGCATAAAGAATAATCAGGTGCGCTATGTCGGGTATCTGTTCCGCGCGCTGTTCACCTATGTCTTCAATCAGGTTTCGTAACGCAAGGATGATGTCATTCTCGCCTTCGTCATAGGCGTAAACATGTTCGTTGTGTTCAGCGTGCATGGCCAGATGAGACGACAGTCGAAGCAGAGCGCGGTCACTGTATTCGCTGGCGATACAATTGAGCAGGACCTGCTTGCGGATCAAGGCAATGAACTTTTCTAAAACATTGTCGGTGAAGTATATTTTCCCCAACGATAAGGACAGCATTTTGTCCTTTGCCAGATCTTGAATGTCAATGACAGCGTTTTGATCATATAGACGATACTTGTGCTTGAGCAATGACATCACCAACGGGGCGAGCGCCTGATGATTTACTTGCGCCATGCGTAACCACCGAATCACATCCTTTTCCAACTCCGGCTGATAATAGTCAGCCTGTATTAACGGCAAAATTTCAAACAATTTTGCCTGAATGTGTTGGTCGTCTGGATGAACCTGGAAAAGATTTCGGTATGCTTGAAAAGCGTCGACCACGCGCCCTTTTTGCGCCAAGGTGTAGGCGATTGACGTAGCGGCACGAGTTTCACCAGGGGCGATATCCAGCGCTTTTGCGAAGCAGCTGAGTGCTTCATCGTGTCGTTTTTGCGCAAGTTTCACGTGACCCAGAGAATACCAGCACCCAGCATCGCTGGAACTATTACGCAGCGCCTCAGACAAGTGGTGTTCGGCCAGCTGATAAAAACCCTCATCAAGTGCAATACGCCCTAATAGGTTTAACGCGACCGTTTGAGATGAATCGTAAGCGCGTAGCTGATTGGCAATGTCTTTAGCATGCCCACGGTGAAGAACCGTTTGTTCGCTGCGCGTTTTCGCACTCAGACTCTTTTCATAGTGGTAGAGGGCTCTGCGCTGCAAGTGTTTCAGCGATTTCTGATCCAGCGCCTGACCCGCTTTCAAGTCTAGCAGCGACTCTTCGGTTTCTGAGTGTTTGTATAATGCTTGTGCCATAAGAGGGCCCTGTCTTTAAGCTGTTTTTTGCCGGTTTCTGCGGAAAGCGGAAAATTTTCACCTCATTAATCCGCAAATTGTTGGCTATTTCCCATACAGCAATGCCTGTGCCACCCCCGTTTTGCCATGGCTGACCGGTCGCTTTTATTACCGGTATATTGACGAAAAATTACTAAAATAATTGCCAGGCCGGCCGATAACTCGTCTAAGCTCATGCGAGCAACGCATTTCCGCACAGAACTGCCATGTTCCGATGGGCATCGCCACCTAATGGTCCAGAGAAGACATTTCAAGAGGTAACACCATGTATGCACAGGGTATAAAAGAATATCAGTCTGTCGGCACACAAACGTCTATTGTGGATGCTGATCCCCATCGTCTGGTTCAATTGCTATTTGAAGGTGCCACTGCTCGGATATCGTCAGCGAAAGGTCATATCGAGCGAAAGCAGTACGATAAGAAAAGCAGTCAGATTAATTCGGCCATCAATATCATTGGAGGACTGCAGGAAAGTCTGAACTTCGATGCCGGTGAACTGGCTTACAACCTCGAAAAACTCTACGATTATATGATTCGACGGCTGTTCGAAGCGAATGTCCGCAACAGCGTTGAAATGCTCGATGAAGTAAATGGGTTGCTGTTGCAAATTAAATCCGCATGGGATGAAATTCGTGACCAAGCATTGGAAACACTGGGTGGTAACCAGCCGAAGTAATCAAAACCAATAAATACACCCGGCGGTTCCACTATTTCGCGGGCATCGTTGGGTGAGCAAACCTCGTTTAATTTCCGAGCATTGTTCAATAAACAGACGCTTCTCTCCCTTCATTTCTGAACAATACTTTTTCTGGCGTGGCGCTAAAAAAACTCAGTCAGTTATTTGACTAAATGTAAATTTGAGTCTTAACTTGCCCCTAACACGCGAAGCCAAAATATTGACGGCGTTCGAAAGCATATTAATAGTCTTGTCCAAGTATTTGAGAGTAGGGAGCATTTTGCATGTGGAGAGAAATCAAACTGTTGTTGGTCGATAATAACGATCAGCGTCGACATGATTTGAAAGTGATTCTCGACTTTTTAGGTGAAGAAAATGTAGTAGTGGATGGGGCTCAATGGTTGGAAACTGCCAAACAAGAGGTAGAGAAAACCAGTGAAATTGTTGGGATCTTAATGGGGGATGTTGGACAGGCGCTCAATCGCGCAGTCGAATCGATCCGGGATTGGGATCCTGGTCTGCCAATTATTTTATTGGGTGATCATCCTGAAAGTGAATTGCTGGACGATGAATTGCGCTCCCGTATTATTGCCAAAATCAACTTTCCACCCACGTACAACAAATTGCTGGATACCTTGCATCGAGCACAGATGTACCGTGAACAATATGATTTAACACGTGGTCGAGACCAGCGCCGCGAAATAAACCTGTTCCGTAGTTTGGTCGGCAGCAGCCGCAATGTTCAAACCGTCCGCGAGATGATGGCTCAGGTGGCTGATAAAGAAGTTACGGTGCTTATTACTGGTGAAAGTGGTACCGGTAAAGAAGTGGTCGCCCGTAATCTGCACTACAACTCGCATCGGCGTCACAAGCCCTTTGTCCCGGTCAACTGTGGCGCTATTCCGGCAGAACTGATCGAGAGTGAATTATTTGGTCACGAAAAGGGTGCTTTTACAGGGGCCATTACCTCGCGGGCGGGCCGCTTTGAAATGGCCGAAGGCGGAACACTGTTCCTCGATGAAATTGGTGATTTACCGTTGAATATGCAGGTTAAGCTGCTGAGAGTGTTACAGGAACGTACGTTTGAACGCGTTGGTGGTTCGAAAACGTTTACCGCCGATGTTCGGGTGATCGCTGCCACGCATCGTAATCTGGAAGAGATGATTGAGAAAGGCGATTTTCGCGAAGATCTTTACTATCGCCTTAATGTATTTCCAATTGAAATGCCGGCTTTGCGTGAACGACATGAAGACATCCCTTTGTTGTTGAACGAATTGGTCTCGCGCTTGGAAAATGAGAAACGTGGCTCTATCCGTTTTAATTCCGCTGCTATTATGTCTTTGGTTCAACACGATTGGCCGGGCAATGTTCGTGAAATGGCCAACTTGGTCGAGAGGTTGGTTATCATGCATCCTTACGGCGTCATTGGTGTTCAGGAATTGCCGATGAAATATCGACACGTCGACGAAATGGATGAAGATATCCTGCCAAAATCCGTCATAGACGGCTATGAAGAATCGCGGCCGATGTCGATGCCAATGACTGAACAATCTGCGGCCCTGTTGCCGGTAAACGGTCTGGACCTCAAAGAATACCTGACAGACCTGGAACGTAATCTGATTCAACAAGCGCTCGATGATGCACAAGGCGTTGTGGCTCGTGCCGCTGAAAAACTGCATATCCGTAGGACGACACTGGTTGAAAAAATGCGTAAGTACGATATTAACCGCCGCGAAATGATGAACTGAATCCATTTTTCGCCAACCGCTATAAATACTCTGAAAGCCCTGTTTAGACAGGGCTTTTTTTTGTGCGAATTGAATCTATATCGCAGGTTTTTTATGGAGTTGGCACTGACTATATTGATGAAAATAAAAGCTGGCATCAGCTTTGCAATAAGCCATCTAACTGTCAAAGTTTTGAATGAATGCCTATGCAAGCGGTACCAGCTATTAAAAACTCAATGCCATTATCCGAGTCTCCGACACTGAATAAACAGTCGATCGAAGATTTGCAGAAAGCATTTACCGCCTTCACCTCAATGAGTGAGCAGCTGTCCGACAGCTATTTCGTATTGGAAAAACGGGTTGTTGAACTGAGTGGTGAATTGGCCACACTCTCGGAACAAAGACTGAAAGAATTAAACGAAAAAGAACGTATTGCGGAGCAACTGGAAAGTTTACTGCGCTTAATGCCGGCGGCTGTGATTGTGTTGGATAACAAAGGATTGATTCGGCAAGCGAATCCAACAGCCGAACAATGGATTCAATCTGCTCTGGGCGAGCCCGAAGCCGTCAACCTGATTGGTCAGCCTTGGGCGCGAATTGTACGGTCTGTGTTTGCCCCCAAGCAAACTGACTATCACGAAGTCAGTTTAAAAGATGGTCGTTTGGTGAATCTCGCCACCAGCGCCCTCGATAATTCTGGTCAGTTAATCATGATGACGGATCAAACGGAGACGCGTGCGCTGCAGGCACAAGTTGCGCGGCAGGAGCGTCTGACCGCGATGGGCCAGATGGTGGCGTCTCTAGCCCATCAAATCCGAACTCCATTGTCTGCTGCCATGCTGTACGCCTCGAATATGAAAAACCCGGCTCTGGATCGTGATATGCAGGTGCAGTTCGCCGACAAATTGGTGGGGCGATTGAATCATCTTGAAAAACAAGTTCAAGACATGCTGTTGTTTGTAAAAGGAGAAGCTCAGCTCATCAACAGGCTGTCAGTAGCCAGCATTGTAGCGCTGTTGCAGGAGTCTGCGGCTGGGTTGCCGAATTCACAATCCTCGCGTATTCGATGGTCAGTTGCTGCTCCGGAGGCTCATATTCAATGCCAGGCGGATACACTGATCAGCGCATTTATGAATGTCATTAACAATGCTCTGGAAGCAACATCGGGCTCGGACAGTGTGATTGAAGTCAGCGCTTTACCCAAGGGAGAGTACATTGAATTTGTCTTTAAAGATAAAGGTCCGGGACTGACGCAACAGCAAATCGAAAAAATTCAGGAACCTTTTTATACCACTAAAAGCTATGGCACCGGCCTGGGTATCCCAGTACTTATTGCCACAGTTAAAGCCCATAACGGCAAGTTGAAAATTTTCAGTGAGCCTGGAACCGGAACCGAATTTCGGGCGTATTTGCCTGTTTTTCTTGAGAGGTAACCCCAGTGAAATTATTAATCGTGGAAGATGATGCCAATTTACGTGAAGCAGTGACAGACACTCTGGCTCTTCATGGATACAAGACAGTTGCCGCAGACTGCGGTGAAATGGCGATCCAGAAACTGAAAGAGCAATCGTTCGATTTTATTGTTTCCGATGTCAGCATGCCGGGGATCAGCGGTCATGAGCTGTTAGCCTATGTGAGGCAAAACTATCCGCAAATCCCCATGCTGTTGGTCACTGCCTATGCCGCGGTGGATCGAGCAGTGGACGCCATGCAAAATGGAGCAGTGGACTACCTGGTTAAGCCTTTTGCTCCGGAACAATTGATCGAATTGATTGAACAACACGGATCGGTAAGCAGAAAACAGGCTGATGAACCGGTTGCTTTTGACGCCTCCAGTCAACACGTTTTGGCGCTGGCGCGAAAAGTTGCCAACAGCGACAGTACTATTTTAATCAGCGGAGAATCAGGTACCGGTAAAGAAGTTTTAGCCAGATACATTCACGCGCACTCGGATCGTTTAGAGGGTCCTTTTGTCGCTATAAACTGTGCAGCCATCCCGGAAAACATGTTGGAAGCCACCTTGTTTGGTCATGAAAAAGGTGCCTTTACCGGAGCGGTCAATAGTCAACCCGGGAAATTTGAACAAGCCAATGGTGGGACATTGCTGTTAGATGAAATCTCGGAAATGGATTTAAGTCTGCAAGCGAAATTACTGCGTGTTCTGCAGGAAAAAGAAGTCGAACGAATTGGCGGTCGGAAAATCATTAGCCTGGACGTAAGGGTGTTGGCGACAACGAATCGTTCTTTGGTTGAAGAAGTTAAAGCCGGCCGTTTCCGTGAAGACCTTTACTATCGTCTGAGCGTGTTTCCACTGTCATGGCAACCGCTTCGTCAACGCAAGGCTGATATCATTCCTCTGGCAGAGAAATTATTGAAAAAGCACTCTAAAAAAATGCAGAAATCTGGTTTGGCCTTAGATGAAAGCGCAAAGTCAGCGTTGTTGGCACATCATTGGCCTGGCAACGTACGTGAGTTGGATAACGCCATTCAGCGAGCCCTCATATTGCAAAGCGGCAACTTTGTTACTTCCAATGATCTTGGTATCAGCGGAGAACATCTGATCGACTTTGAACCTCGTCGCGACCAATTTACCTTGGGCCAGGAGAATGACGACAGCTTTGAATCAATAGAGCAGTGTGACGATCAGAACGCAATTCGTCAGGACAATATCCACGTTGGCTTAAAGCACAAAGAGTTTGAACTCATTCTCGATGCTCTGCGTATTCATAATGGTCGTAAAAACAAAGCGGCAGACTACTTAGGTATTTCATCCAGGACTTTACGTTATAAACTGGCCAGGATGCGCGACCTCGGTATGGATGTTGATTCGGCTATCGCAGAAATCCGTTAGCGACAGGACACATCTCCTAAATTTTATTGACCGGCTTCTTGCCGGTTTTTTTCTTTAATTTGACATTCTTTGCTCGACACAATCACGGCCGCCGGTTGTCGGCAAAACAACAATAAGACGGAAATAGTCGAAATAGCGGAAAAAGTTGGCCTGTCCTTTGCAATTTCCTTCCTGAGAGCGGAAGTTTTTTTAAATAGCGACTGAATCTTGTCAAAGTCAGCAGGAATTTAAACAAACCTTCGAATAAATAGACTGAAAATTGACGCAGGTCGAGGTGGGTATGGTAGATCGAGTTGACATACAGGGTGTTCTGGAACAAATGCGTTCATTGCGCAGCCAGGTAACACCGCCTACTCAGCAAACAACAGGTGACAGCCAGTTTGCAAATACCATTGAACAAATGCGCAAGCAAATTAATAACGCGAATGAAGTTGCAGGTGTTGCAGCAAGCAGTGCGACACAGTCGGACACTCTGAACCCGGTAACACCGACGGGTGATGTTCCATCTTTTGGTGAAATGTTTAAGTCCGCGGTGGACACCGTAAACGACAATCAACAGGCTGCGAAAGAATTGTCGACCCGCTATGAAATGGGCGACCCAAAAGTAGACCTTCCAGAAGTCATGATAGCGTTGCAGAAATCCAGTGTGTCTTTTCAAGCCATGACTCAGGTGCGCAATAAGATGATTGAAGCGTACAAAGAAATAATCAACATGCCACTGTAATGTGGCTTGCCAAGATAGGCTGAATCACCATGACTGAAAACGTACCGGCCGCCACAGGCACCGAAATGACCACAGCATCTGGCGGTAACCAGTCGGTTTCAGCGCCAGTAAACAGCGGCGCTGCGATGGCAACAGAACGGTCCGATCTGATGGAAAAAGAAGATTCGGGCGTTTCGCGACTACACCCATTAGTTGTTGGCTTTAATAAACTGACGATGATGCGACAATTCGGGTTGCTCATTGGCCTGGCCGCAAGTATAGCACTGGGATTAGGCGTTGTGCTGTGGTCTCAGAAAGACACCTATCGTCCATTGATGAACAGCACAAACAGTTACGATGCACGTGAACTCATCGAAGTATTGCAAGCGAATAAAATCGATTTCGACATTGAACCGGCAAGTGGCATTCTATTGGTAAAGCAAGCTGATCTTCATCAGGCGCGGTTGGCGGTCGCCGGGGCGGGTTTATCGGACGATCAAACCGTAGGTTATGAATTGCTTGATCAATCACAACCTTTGGGGCAATCGCAATTTATGGAAAACGCGCGATATCTTCGCAGTCTGGAAGGCGAGCTGGCGCGGACAATTTCTTCCATTAATCAAGTGAAAACAGCGCGTGTCCATCTGGCTATTCCAAAACGATCAGTGTTTGTCCGTGATCAACGCGAACCGACAGCATCGGTATTTACTGAATTATATGCCGGCGCGGAATTAGATAAAAATTCCGTTAAAGCGATTCGCAATCTGGTTTCCACATCCATTCCAGAACTGAAAGATGAAAATGTATCAATAGTTGACCAGCGCGGACGTTTGTTGAGTGACGACGAACAGAATCTCGAAGAAGAAATGACCAATCGCCAGTTTGAGTATCAACGCAAGGTCGAAGAAAACTTGTTAGCACGGGTCAATTCCATTTTGTCGCCCATTATTGGCAGCGATAAATTCCAGGCAGAAGTGTCAGCTGATATCGACTTTACCAAAGTAGAGCAGGCAGAGGAGCTCTATAACCCCGATTTAATCGCCAAGCGCAGCGAACAGACCATTAAGGAAGAACGTATTGGTGAGAATAATGGTGGTATTCCAGGCGCGTTGACGAACCAACCACCCACAGATGCAGAAGCACCAGAAGATGCAGCCAATGCTGGCAATGCCGCAGAACCGCCAAAAAGCAGTCGAGATGAAGCCACCATTAATTACGAAGTCGATAGAACGCTGAGCTTTACTCAGTTCCAACAAGGGCGGGTTCGTCGGTTAACGGTTGCGGTGGTTGTGGATGACATTCAAACAACTGACCCAACGACGGGCGATACGGTCACACAGGCTTGGGATGAGGCCTCCATTGCCCGATTGCGAACACTGGTTCAAGACGCGGTAGGCTACGATGCCAGTCGAGGCGACAGTATTAACGTCATCAATTCGGCGTTCCTGGCCGGAGATGAGTCCATAGAACAACCACCGTTTTACGCGGAACCCTGGTTCTGGGAGATCGCAAAACAGCTCCTGGCGGGACTTTTTGTACTAATCTTAATCTTCGGGATTCTTCGCCCGGCCGTGCGTAACCTTCTGGCCAAAGGAGAAGATGAACAACAGGAAAGCTTGGAGGATGCCGCTTTGGCCCAGCTGGATGTTGATGAAGATATGATTGCGGACGATCGGGTAACCTTGAATACCGTTGACGAATACTCTTTGCCGGGGCCATCTGAAAGTTTTGAGCGTCAACTAGACGCATTGCGCGGATTAATCGCTGAAGATCCGGGCAGAGTCGCGTTAGTCCTGAAGCGTTGGATAATGAGCAATGACTGAAAATAATCGTAATTTACCGGTTGCGACCGACATTTCCAGCTACGAAAAAGTTCTGGATGGTGTACCACTGCAAACGCGAGCTGCAATGTTGCTGATGAGCATTGGTGAAGCCGACGCTGCCGAAGTGTTAAAACACCTGGGGCCAAAAGAAGTGCAACGGGTAGGTACCTCTATGTCTTCCATACCGGAAGTTAAGCAAGAGCAGATCGAAGGTGTCGTTCGCTTGTTTCTGGAAGAGGTTGGTGGCCAAACCGGACTGGGTATCGGCGCTGACGAATACATCCGTAATATGCTGACCAAAGCGTTGGGTGAAGACAAAGCCGCCGGTTTGATTGACCGAATTCTATTGGGTGGTAATACGACCGGTCTTGATACATTAAAGTGGATGGAGCCCCGAGCCGTCGCCGACATAATCCGTAACGAACACCCGCAGATTCAAACCATCGTACTGGCTTATCTTGAACCGGACCAAGCTGGTGAAGTACTGGCCCAATTTCCAGAAAAGGTGCGCCTGGATATCGTCATGCGTGTTGCCGCGTTGGAAAGTGTTCAGCCCGCCGCTTTACAGGAATTGAACTCTATTCTTGAAAAACAATTCTCAGCCAGCGCTGGTACGCAGTCGCAAACATTGGGTGGTGTAAAAACCGCGGCCGAAATCATGAACTTCCTTGAATCAAGCATTGAAGCGGAGATTATGGACGGCATTAAAGAGGTGGATGAAGATCTGGCTAACGAGATTTCAGATTTGATGTTTGTGTTTGACAATCTGATTGACGTCGATGACCGTGGCATTCAAAGCCTGCTTCGAGAAGTATCAACCGATTCACTTAAAATTGCCTTACGTGGTGCAGACAGTGACCTCGCGGATAAAATACTCGGCAACATGTCCAAACGGGCTGCCGAAATCCTTAAGGATGATATGGAAGCCATGGGGCCGGTTAAAGTGTCTGAGGTTGAACTGGCTCAGAAAGAAATTTTGGGTATTGCGCGTCGGATGTCAGACTCAGGTGAAATTGTCCTGGGTGGCGCCGGCGGTGAAGAAATGTTGTAACGCTTATGTCGTCTTCCAACAAATCCATATTGCGTCACAACAAGGTTCCTAACGTTGAGAATCTTGAACTGCCCAGTTGGGATCGGCACGGAAACCTCATACAGAAAAAAAAGAAATCACAACCGTTGCCGACCAAGGTTGAAGACGTTGTTGAGACCAAGGTTAGTCTGCCAACGCTGAAGGAAGTCGAAGCTATTCGTGAGGATGCTTATAACGAAGGCTTCGAGCAGGGCTATGAAACAGGAATGTCCCAAGGACAACGTGAAGGTCATGAGAAAGGAAAGAAAGAAGGCTATGATGCCGGATACCAAGAAGGGCTGACCGCCGGTACCACGGCCGGTCACGAACAAGCTTTAGCCGAAGAACGCGTAAAAACGGACGATAAACTAACGGTCTTGGAAAGCATTTCCGCGGAATTAAAAAATCAAATTGCGACAGAGCAGCATGAACTGGAGCAGGCATTGCTGTCTTTGTCTGTGCGCATTGCCCGTCAGGTTATTCAAGATGAATTGCGGTTAAAACCCAACCATATCAGCGTAATTGTTCACGCTGCCGTACAAAGTCTGCCAAACCCCGATGAGAAATTAACGGTATTGTTGAATCCGGATGAAGTGGATTTTGTCAAAACCTTTGCCGATTCGCATTGGACATTGGTCGCCGATGACAGCATCACCACTGGTGGGTGTAAAGTTAAAAGTGGGTTCAGCTATGTGGACTACACATTGGAGCACCGGTTCGACAATGCGGTCAACCATCTGATTTCGCATCTTGAACAGGTTGACGAACAGAAAGTTAAGTCGCCGATATCGTACGATTATTTGATGCGCACGGGGCATTCCGATGAATCTACCGTCACGTTTGATGAAAATAACGATGCAGGGGATGATCCTCAACCGGCTGAAACGGTAACCGACGAGATGGCAGATCCTGCGGATGTCATCGAAAATAGCGACGATACCGTTCTGAATACGACGGACGAATCATCCGCATACGTTGAACCAGATCCTGACCCAGAAACCGTTTTGTCAAATGAACAAAAGGTGGCGTTGAAGGATTCCGATGCCATCGAGGCTGTTGAGCCGGAAGATTCATCTGAGGCAAGCGAAGCTGCGTCAAAGTCGACGGAAAATGTTAATGCACAGGTACCTGAAGTTAAGCACGAACTTGAAACGAGGTCCGATGAGGAAGCTCTTGACCCTTCTGATCCATTGTCCACGAAGGCAGAATCGATAGGTCAAAACACGGATTCGGGCACTGTCGAACGTGTCGCAGACACCTCGAGTTTGCCAGAAGCCACCGGCGACGAAGACGTCAGCAAGGCGCTGAAGTCGAGTACGCAACCACCAGATATGGAGTTCGAAAAGGAAGTCGTGAATGTCTCGGAGCAGTCAGAAGATGACAACGAACCGGGCACAGTTACCGACACACACGAATATGTCGATAAGGACGGTCATGAGCCAAACACCTCTCACTGATTTTATAGCCGGCTGTGAAGCCTGGGTACCCGGGAAAGATGAGCCGGTCTGTCAGGGTCGTCTGACACGGATGGTGGGGTTAACCCTAGAAGCAGTTGGGTTAAACGCCTCCATTGGGCAGCGGTGCTTGGTGGTGGACAGTCGGCAGAGTATTGAAGCCGAAGTTGTGGGGTTTCACGACAACCAAACTTTTCTCATGCCCGTTGAAGCTGTACATACCCTGCGCGCAGGTGCCCGAGTCGTTCCCCTGGAGTCGGCGAATGAACTGGTTATTGGTAATGAATTACTGGGGCGGGTCGTTAACGGTTTTGGTGAACCTATTGATGGTAAGGGGCCATTGCACTGCCGAGCACAACAAAGCTTGAATGGCGAATACATTAATCCGCTGCACCGCGCGCCTATCCGGGAACCGCTCGACGTCGGTATCCGTTCTATCAATTCCCTGTTAACCGTAGGGCGAGGCCAGCGTTTAGGCTTGTTCGCCGGTTCCGGCGTCGGTAAGTCTGTGTTGCTCGGTATGATGACCCGCTTTACTAACGCAGATATCACGATTGTGGGGTTGATTGGCGAACGAGGTCGCGAAGTAAAAGAGTTTATCGAGGAAATACTCGGTGACGAAGGCTTGGCGCGCAGCGTTGTTGTCGCATCTCCGGCCGATGATGCACCGTTACTGCGTTTGCGAGCCGCACAGTACACCACCGCCATCGCAGAATATTTTCGGGCACAGGGTAAGTCAGTTCTGTTGTTGATGGATTCTCTGACCCGGTATGCGCAAGCACAACGGGAAATCGCGTTAGCGATTGGCGAACCGCCCGCCACGAAAGGGTATCCGCCCTCAGTATTCGCGCGGATTCCTCAACTAGTCGAACGCGCGGGTAACGCTGAGCAGGGCGGTGGCTCCATTACCGCATTTTACACCGTGCTGACGGAGGGCGATGACCAACAAGACCCGATTGCTGACTCGTCACGTGCCATATTGGATGGTCATTTCGTGTTAAACCGGAAACTGGCCGAAGAAGGGCACTATCCGGCAATCGATATCGAACAAAGTATTTCCCGGGTAATGCCTCAGGTTATCAGTGAAGAGCACCTGAAGTTAGCACAACAGGCTAAGCAATTATGGTCGTTGTACTCTCAGAACAGGGATCTGATCTCTATTGGTGCGTACAACAAAGGCAGCAATCCTGAAATTGACCGGGCTATCGCGCTGTATCCAACACTTCGGGATTTCCTCCGACAGGGCTTGAAGGAGCAAGTGCCCTTTGAGCCGTCGGTTCAGTTACTCAAGGGTGTTATCGGGGGCAGTGCTCCGGCGACGGCTGCAGGTAGTCGCCAAGCCGTGGCTGGCGGGCGGCCGGTTCGTGGTAAAAGAACGGTCGCTGATTCATGAGTCGTGCAGGGCGGTTGGAAATCGTCATACGGCTGGCCAAACAACGTGAAGATCAGGCCAGTCAGGCCTTAGCACAGGTCAGAAATCAGATTGAACTGGAAGAAAAACGGCTGGAAGAACTCCAGCAATACCAGCAGGAATACCGGGGTTATCTGGAACAACAGGGCGCCCAAGGCATCAGCATGCAGCAATGGCGCCGAACGCAAGGCTTCATTGATCAACTCGAAGATCTTTCCATCCGACAGCAGCAAACCATTGTGACTTGGCGTCAACGCGAGCAACAAGTTCTCGAAAAATGGCGTGAACTCTATCAACGCCGAAAAAATATTGCGCAATATATCGATAAAATATCTATGGAAGAAGCCATAGCGGCCGATAAACAAGAACAGAAGCAAATTGATGAGCTGATTAACCAACGTTTCAGTTAATTTAAAGCACTACCGAACTTGTCAGACTGGCAAGGCTGAAATTTGCGGCTAATCTAATTTTTTAACGTCTGTACTTGGATGAAACTGTGGCTTCAATAACGATTCATTGCCCTCAACATCTCAATATCACCATGGTCGACGGCTTCAAGGAAACTCTGCAAGCCGCGCTCGATAAGGGTGGGGCGTGCAAATTAAACGTGGGTTTAGTTGAAAAGGTGGACTCCACCGGTTTGCAGTTGATGATTGCGTTTCAGAAGGCACTGGTTCAACAGGGAGGCTCAGTTGAATTAAAGGGTGAGTCGGAAGCGTTCGACAATGCCCTGGAAACGCTGGGTATGAAGCAGTTGTTTTAACCAGATTACTAAGTCGGTAAAGATTGGAGAAACTCAATGAGTAAAATTCTGGCGGCTGACGATTCAGCCTCAATGCGTCAGATGGTGACCTTTACGTTGAAAGGAGCCGGATTCGATGTAACCGAAGCGGTGGATGGCGTTGATGCACTGAGTAAAGCTAAGAGTGGGGCATTTGATTTGGTCCTGTCGGACGTAAATATGCCCAATATGGATGGCATTGAGTTAGTGAAGAACTTACGCGCATTGCCTAACTACAAATTCACTCCAATCTTGATGTTGACGACAGAGTCAGGAACAGATCGCAAGATGGCGGGCAAAGAAGCCGGTGCAACGGGATGGATCGTAAAACCTTTTAATCCTGAGCAATTGCTCAGCACCATTAAGAGAGTACTCGATTAAAGCGTACGCGATCGTTCTTAAAACGACACAAATTAAATGGGATGTGAATGAGCTGACATGAGCATTGATCTAAGCCAATTTCATCAGGTGTTTTTTGAAGAGAGTTTCGAAGGGCTCGACATAATGGAGAGCGGGTTACTCGAGCTCTCCCCGGATGCCGTCAACTCGGATGACATCAATACCATCTTCCGTGCCGCCCACTCAATTAAAGGCGGAGCGGGCACCTTTGGCTTTCAGTTAGTGTCCGACTTTACGCATGTGGTTGAAACGCTGTTGGATCAATATCGCAGTGGTTCTAGACCGGTCACTCAGTCTGGCGTCGATCTTATTCTGGAGTCCGTCGATGTTCTGCGTGCTTTGCTGCAGGATCTTCAAGCGGGGAGCAGTCCCGATACCACGGCGTCTGATGCGCTTAAAAAACAATTTGAAGTATTCCTGGCGGCTGAGTCTGTGGACGAACCCGCTGCCAACACTGAAGTGCAAACTGCGTCGCTGGAAGAATCAACGGCTGAAATTGAATCGATGCCGCAAAATACAAGCAATGACTCGGGACATTGGGCCATCGTTTTTACGCCGTCTGCAGACATTGTACAAACCGGTAACGAGCCGTTTCGGATAATCCGTGAATTGTCGGAACTGGGCACAGTAACCGTTCAGGTACAAACGGATCGACTACCGGAATTCTCTGCACTGGATCCGGAACAGATTTTTCTTTATTGGCACATTCAACTTTATGCCGCCTGTACCAAAGAGGTGGTTATGGAAGTGTTCGAATGGGTGATTGATGATTCAAAGGTAGAGATAGAGTGGGTAACCGATAACGATGTCGTTTCGGTCGCCAATGTTTCAAAACCAGATTTCGTGCCAGACAATGTAAAACCGGTTCATGAACCTAACCCTATTAAATCAACCGCGGCCGAAACAACCGAGAATCAGGCTGACGAATCACCAAAAAATCAGGATTCAAAACCCGTACGGGCTGCAGCGGTAGAAACGCAATCAATCCGCGTCAGTATTGATAAGATCGATTCCCTGATAAACATGGTGGGTGAATTGGTCATCACCCAATCCATGCTCGGACAAATAGGACACGACTTCTCTGTTGATAAGCTCCAACGGCTGCAAGAAGGGCTCATGCAGCTCGAACAAAACACCCGGGAAATGCAAGAAAGCGTTATGCGTATCCGTATGGTTCCCATCAGCTTTACCTTCAGTCGTTTTCCCCGATTGGTTCGTGATATTGCTAAAAAACTGGGTAAAAAAATCAATTTGCAGTTGCTCGGGGAAAATACCGAACTGGATAAAACAGTCATGGAAAAAATTGGCGATCCGTTGGTTCATATGGTTCGCAATTCAATGGACCATGGAATTGAAAGCCCAGAGCAACGGCTCGCTCATGGAAAACCCGCGGAAGGTCAGCTCACTTTGAATGCCTATCACCAAGGCGGTTATATCGTGATTGAAATCAGCGACGATGGCAAAGGTATTGACCCTCAGATCATCCGTAAAAAGGCGATTCAGAATGGTTTGATTACGGAAGACGAGCAATTGAGTGATCAGCAATTACAGGAGCTGATTTTTCACCCAGGCCTGTCTACTGCAGAAGCGGTCAGTGATCTTTCTGGTCGCGGTGTCGGAATGGACGTCGTGAAACGTAACATTCAAGAATTAAAAGGCACCGTTGAGCTTGTTTCCAAGGTCGGTGAAGGCTCTTTATTTCGCATTAAACTGCCATTAACCCTGTCGATTCTGGATGGGCAGCTGTTGCGTCTGGGCGATGAAACCTTTGTTCTGCCACTAACCAGCATTATTGAGTCGATAGAGGTTCGTCGTGAACAAGTAAGTACTGTTGCCGGTGAAACGGATGTGATTGTGTTGCGCGATGAATACGTTCCAGTGGTTCGACTCTATGAAGTGTTCAATATCGAACCGGTTAATAAGAGTATTTTTGATGGCATCGTGGTAGTGGTTGAAAGCGCTAACCAGAAAATAGGGCTGCATGTAGACGACCTGTTAGCCCAACAACAGGTAGTGATTAAAAGTTTGGATACAAACTACAAACGCATAGAAGGTTTGTCTGGTGCGACGATTTTAGGTGATGGTACCGTCGCACTGATTGTCGATATAGCCGGATTGTTGAATATTGTTGGCGATAAAATCGATCAGACTTCTGTAGCTATGAAAACGGCCAGTTAACGGGAGCACAAAGTGACTACTCAGAACCCCAAAAAAGTACAAACTGCAGACATGACCAGCGAAGAAGCGCAGGCACTGGTTGAGTCTCATGGTGAAGATCAATACCTGACCTTCGTAATGGACGATGAAGAATACGGCGTGGATATTTTGAGTGTCCAGGAAATTCGCGGCTGGGAAAGGGCAACCAAAATCCCGAATTCACCCAGTTATTTGAAAGGTGTAATTAACCTTCGCGGTACCATTGTGCCAATTGTGGACTTAAGAATTAAATTCAATTTGCCAAAGGTTGATTACACACCGGTCACGGTTGTTATTGTTTTAAAACTGAATTTCGAAGCCGGTGAAAGAACCGTTGGAATCGTCGTTGACGCAGTATCGGATGTTTACAGTATCAACGAAGATGAATTGAAGTCGTCTCCGGATGTATCGAACAAAAAGAACAGTCAGTTCATCCGTGGATTGGCGACCGTAAATGAAAAGATGGTCATCATTTTAGAATTGTCAAAACTATTGGATGACGACGAAATAATCAGAAATATCGATGAAAATTAGCCTTTAAGTCCTGTTCATTTTGGCCGATATCGTAAACAGTCTCAAAGTTTCGCTTCGCGGAAGGGGTAAATACAATGACCTTGGGTAATATTTTTCTTAAATTCAATCCAGTTAAGTCCGTGAATGTGCCCGTAAAGTTGGGCCTGAGTGCAGCCCTTTCACTGTTGTTGGTTGCGTATCTGCTCAGTCAACTTGTATCGATTCAGACGGAATCCATTCATTTTCGTGAAGCAGAATTACACGGAACCCAGTTTATTCCTACGCTGTATAAAATAGTCAGCCATACCCAAGTCACACGAGGCTTGACCAACAGTAAACTGAATGGCAGTGTCGGACTGGATGATCAGATTACCGCCAACAGGAACGCCGCTCTCGAAGGGTACGCTGACCTGGATCGACTGGTTCAAACCTATGGTGATCTTGCCAACCTGCAAGCGTCGGGTGTCTCTTTACGTCGACAGTTCGAATCCTTGAATAGTTCAGCCTTTAACGGAAATGCAGCTGCAGTCTTTTCTCAGTATACATCGCTGATTGATGAACTTCGTGGCCTAATCGTTGCCGTTGGCGATGCCAGTAAACTGACTCTGGACCCTGAGCTCGATACCTTTTACCTGATGGATTATCTTGTTTTTAAAGCTCATGCGACAGCGGAGTCATTTGGCATTATGCGCGGACGTGGCGCAGGTATAATTCAGTCAAACAATTACAGTACCGCTACGTTAGTGCCGCTTGCTCGTTTTCTGGGTTCTGCAAATGCCGATGCCACAGTTACGTCATTAGAAAGCGCCGTGGCAGAAAATTCAGCCATTGGTGCTTCACTCAACAGCCTTATTTCAGATATCCGTTTTGCACAAGACAAATTTGGTGAACAGGTATTAACCATTGTGGAAAACGGTTATGCCTCCGTGGGCAGTGGCGATTTCTTCGCTATGGGTACTGACGCAATTTCTGTGTTATACCGGGGTGTCGGGATCGTAAACAATCAATTACAAGCGTTACTGGAAGAGCGGATCGCTGAGAATACTGCAAGTCGTAATTTAGAAATGATGATTGTCGTTCTGGTCGTGTTGTCCAGTGTCTACATTTTTATTGCCACTATTGTTTCCATTGTGGTCAGTCTGCGTAGAACTCAAGAGGTTCTTAGTGCAATTTCCAGGAATGACTTCAGTAAAACGCTTGTTGTGGAAGGGAAAGACGAATTTCAGGAGTTGGCAACATCGCTCAACGAAACGCAGAATATTCTACAAACAAAAATAGAACAGGAACGTAAGCAGGCTGCTGAAACACAAACCATTAAAAACGCCCTGGATGTCGCTGATACACCAGTGATGATGGCTGACAATGATATGAACATTATCTATCTGAACCAGTCTGCCAAAAAAATGATGGATAAACGCGGTGAGACCTTGAAGACGGCGTTGCCAAGCCTTGATTATCGAAATCTGTTAGGTACCAATGTCGACCAGTTCCATAAAAACCCAGCGCATCAACGTAACCTTTTGGCTGATTTAACGACATCCTATCAATCGGAAATCAACGTGGCAGGTTTAACTTTCAGCTTAACCGCCACGCCATTGCTCGATGCCGAAGGCAAACGAAACGGGACTGTTATTGAATGGAAAGACTTAACCGACGCTCGGGCCGCCGAAAATAAACTGGCCGTTGTTGCACAAGAAAACCAACGTATTAAGCAAGCTCTGGATAATGTATCAACGAATACCATGATCGCGGATTCGAATCGCACGATCGTGTACATTAATAAATCTGTACATACCATGTTAAAGAGCCGTGAACGAGCGATCCAGGAAGTGTTGCCGAACTTCAGAGCCGATCACCTGATCGGTGAGTCGATGGATGTGTTCCATAAAAATCCAGCACACCAACGAGGACTGTTGGAGGGCCTCAATCAGACGCATCGAGCCCAAATTCAAGTGGCGGATCTGCACTTTGGTTTAACCGCCAACCCCGTTTACGATGAAAATGGTGAACGATTGGGTACTGTCGTTGAATGGGAAGACCGAACCAACCAGGTCAACATTCAAATGGAAGTGGACGCGCTGATTAATGCGGCCTCTCACGGTGATTTAAGCCGTCGTATCAGCCTCGATGGCAAAGAAGGCTTCTTTGCTTCATTGAGTGAAGGTTTGAACCAACTGGTTGAGATATCTGAAGGCGTTGTAGCCGATACCGCTCGCGTGTTCAGCGCACTGTCGCATGGTGACCTGACAGAAGAGATTCATAAACAATACGATGGTGCCTTTGGTGAATTGAAAAATGACGCCAACGCCACTGTTAATAAATTAACCGAAATCATTACCCAGATCCGGGAAGCCGCGAGTACCGTGAGTACAGGAGCCGATGAAATAGCACAGGGGAATGCGGACCTGAGCCAGCGCACTGAAGAGCAAGCCAGTAGCTTAGAAGAAACCGCCTCCAGTATGGAAGAAATGACCAGTGCAGTTAAGAGCAGTGCCGACAACGCCGTTCAAGCGAATGAAATTGCCAGTCAGACACAGCGTTTGGCCAGTTCTGGTGGTGCTGTGGTTGAAAATGCGGTTAAGGCTATGGCTGAAATCAATGAATCCAGTAAGCACATTGCAGACATCATTGGCGTTATTGATGAAATTGCTTTCCAGACAAACCTGTTGGCATTGAATGCCGCGGTAGAAGCGGCCCGCGCTGGCGAACAGGGTCGAGGGTTTGCAGTGGTTGCCTCTGAAGTTCGAAACCTGGCTCAACGATCTGCCGGGGCAGCTAAAGAGATTAAAGACCTTATCCGCGACAGTGTCGATAAAGTTACCACGGGATCTGAGTTGGTTAATCGATCTGGTGAAACACTAAAAGAGATTGTCGAGTCTGTGCAAAAAGTCTCTACCATGGTTGAAGACATCAGTAATTCTGCGAAAGAACAAAGCAGTGGTATTGAACAGGTAAATAAAGCGGTGTCACAAATGGATGAAATGACGCAACAAAATGCGGCATTGGTTGAAGAAGCGACAGCCGCTGGTGAAGCCATGGCAGAGCAGGCGCGCAAGCTTATGCAGCAAATGGCATTCTTCACTCTCAGTCATGACAAGGTGTCTGGTACTAGTTCCGTGTCTTATGCACCACAGAGCCATTCGGTTCCGAAGCTGACCGAAGCGCCTGCGCCAGTGAGCCAGAAAAAACATCAGGGCGGAGCTGATGTCAGCGACGAAGACGACGATTGGGAGGAATTCTAGGCAGTAGACTGGTTGAGGAATCGTTCTTTTCATCAATCGGGCTAATTATGGAATCGTCTCATGGAAACATTTGAGCACCGTGAATTTCCCATGCGGGATGAGGACTTCTGGTCACTCTCCCGCATTGCGTATCAACACACCGGCATTGTACTGGGCGAACATAAAAAGAATTTGGTTTATGGGCGTCTGTCGCGTCGTCTAAGGCGACTGTCGTTAAAGAATTTTGCCGAGTACGTTGCGCTGTTGGAATCGGGAAACCCAGAAGAGTTTGATGAGTTCGTTAACACGGTCACGACAAACTTGACGTCTTTTTTCCGTGAAAATCACCACTTTGCATTTTTAAAAACAACGATATTTTCAGATTGGGTTCAATCCGGCAAGTCGAACTTTCTCATTTGGTCTGCGGGATGTTCCACAGGCGAGGAACCCTACAGCATTGCCATCACCGTGACCGATCATTTCCCGAAGCCTAAAGCAGTAAAAATTCTGGCCACAGACTTAGATGCCAATGTGCTTCGCCATGCGCGTAATGGGGTTTACGAGTACAGCCGTATAGAGGGGCTTGAGAAAAGTCTTCTCAGTCAGCATTTTCAGCGAGACAAACAGTCAAACACCGTGCTGGTAAAACCCCATTTACGGGAAAAAATTGTGTTTAATCGGTTGAACTTACTAGGCAATTGGCCGATGAAAAAAAAATTTGATGTAATTTTTTGTCGCAATGTCTTGATCTATTTTGATAAAGAAACTCAAACCCGTTTGGTGGCCCGTTACGTAGATCAGTTAAGCTCAAGAGGCTATCTGATTATTGGCCACTCGGAAAATATTACCCGCCTGAATACGGACCTTGAATTTGTAGGTCAGACTATTTACCGGCGCCGGACCTAAGGAGGAATCATGTGAGTCATAGTTTGCATCCTCCTCAACCACCGTTAGTGCCTGGTTTCGAGCGTATTCGACGGTATTGGGACAGAACGCACAATTGTTGGGCGGCCAAAATTTTACCCGGGGAATTCTATGTGTCTCGCGGTGGTGAGCTAATCAGCACTGTTTTGGGTTCTTGTGTCTCGGTTTGCATTCGCGATAAAGCCCTTGGCGTGGGTGGTATGAATCATTTCATGCTCCCCGAAGAGGGGGACTTCAGTTCGGTGAATTGGGGCTCTGACCCGAACAGTCGAATGGCACGATATGGCAACTGGGCCATCGAATTTCTGGTTAATGAGTTGATTAAGATAGGTGCGCAAAAGAGCCGCTTTGAGGTGAAAGTCTTTGGAGGCGGGCAGGTAATCGCCAACATGAGCGATGTTGGACAGCGCAATATTCTCTTTACTTTCAACTATCTGCAACGAGAAGGGCTGTCTACTGTCGCCAGTGATGTCGGCGATGCTTTCCCTCGAAAGGTTATTTACTACCCCGAAACGGGTAAAGTTTTAATGAAAAAGCTGAAATCTCAGCATAACAATACTATCGTTGAGAGAGATCGCGCCTACATGCGAGAACTGGATAAAGAGAAAATTGTTAAGTCAGATATTGAATTGTTTTAACCAGGTAGAGCAGCCATGGTAAAAGTTCTGGTCGTCGATGACTCAGTGTTAATCAGACAGTTATTGTCGGAAATTTTATCCTCTGACCCTGAGATTCAGGTCGTCGGAACCGCTGCCGATCCCTTTATTGCCCGAGAAAAAATTAAACTGCTCAATCCAGATGTCATTACACTTGATATCGAAATGCCCAAAATGGATGGCATTACCTTTCTTAAAAACCTGATGAGATTGCGACCCATGCCGGTCGTTATGGTGTCTACGTTGACGCAATCTGGGGCTCTGGTCACGTTGGATGCCCTTGAAATAGGTGCGGTGGATTATATTTCCAAACATGAACTGGAAGGCAGCAACGCAGCCAGCGATATTTGCGCAAAGATTAAAACCGCGGCGGCAGTTAAAGTTAACGCCTTTGATCCAGACCGGTTTACCCAGAAGTCCAAGATTCGGGCGATTGATAAAGACGTTAAATTGTCTGATAAGATGATTGCCATTGGCGCTTCGACGGGTGGCACGGAAGCTATTAAAGACGTGTTGTTGCGGTTGCCTGGACAGATGTCTCCCATTGTTATTACCCAACATATACCCGCCGCATTCAGTGCATCTTATGCGCAGCGGTTGGATAGGGAATGTCAGATGAACGTTGTTCAGGCAACCGATGGTATGAAAATCACCCCCGGATATGCGTACCTGGCCCCTGGAGACCGTCACTTGCTGTTTCAGCAAGGACCAAAAGGGCTGGTTTGCCGTTTAGGCGATGGACCTTTGGTAAATCGCCATAAACCCTCGGTTGAATGCATGTTTGATTCGTTGCGGGAAACCCACACCGGAAAAATCATCTCCATTATGCTCACTGGAATGGGGGCAGATGGGGCGGTTGCGATGAAGAGACTAAAAGACGCCGGTCATACCTGTATTGTGCAAGATGAAAAAAGCAGTGTTGTCTGGGGCATGCCCGGTGCGGCTTACGAACTTGGCGTTGTCACCGAAACCACACCGTTGCTCAAAATACCCGACGCGATTTTAACGGCACTGAAGAAGAAACCCTAAACAGGTGTTTGAAACTATGACAAATGCCGCTAATATGGCAGTTAGTAGACTGTGTCCATAAGTATGCTTGCCATTCTGGCAGGAATCCATTAAGCATCTACAATTAAAGAAAGTGACACAATTATGAGGAAAACGTATGGCCGTCACCGCGACAACAAATGGAAATTCGATCACAATTAAAGTATCTGGTCGGTTTGACTTCAGCTCCCATCAGGAGTTTCGACAGATATACGAAAGTGTTCCAGCCGATGTCACTCATTACACCGTAGACATGGCAGAAGCGACTTATCTCGATAGCTCCGCACTTGGTATGCTGTTGTTGATGCGCGATCACGCGGGCGGTGACAATGCTCAGATCGAAATCGTAAACTGCAATGAAGACGTGAAGAAAATTTTAACTATTTCAAACTTCGGCCAACTGTTCACGATTAGTTAACCGATCGTTTTATGCAGCAGTCTCTTCGTATTCTCATTGCCGATGACAATGAAACGGACCGTATGATTCTGCGAACCATTGTTCGCAAAGAAGGTCACGAAGTCATGTTAGCGGCCAATGGCGAAGAGGCTTTGCGAGTTTTCTATGAAGGTCGTCCGGATCTGATATTGCTGGATGTTCTCATGCCAGTCATGGACGGCCTAACAGTCGCAAAAGAAATCCGTAAAACCCTTGTCGATGACTATGTTCCCATTATTTTTCTGACTTCACTGCAGGACGCCGAATCGCTCGCCGAATGTTTGGAGTCCGGTGGTGATGATTTTCTTTCGAAACCCTATAACCGGGTCATTCTCAAAGCGAAAATTAAAGCTTTCGGTCGAATGCGCAACATGCATGAAAAGTTGCAGGAGCATAACCGCCAGTTAGTGATCGAGCAGCAGGTTGCTAAAACAATTTTCGACAATGTCGCCCACTCAGGCTGTCTGGACATGCACAATATTTCCTACAGTCTGTCACCTCTGTCCGTATTCAATGGAGATACGGTACTGGCCGAACGCAAGCCTGATGGCGGTATGCACCTTTTTTTAGGTGATTTTACCGGTCATGGTTTGCCCGCAGCAATTGGTGCTATGCCGTTAGCCGAAATTTTTTACGGGATGACCGCAAAAGGTTTCTCCATGGAAGAGGTGCTGAGAGAAATTAACAGCAAATTGCGCGGTATACTGCCAGTGGGTGTGTTCTGTTGCGGTTGTTTTATCGAACTGGATTTTTATGAAAAGAAAGCCCAGATTTGGATGGGTGGCATCCCTGATATCGTTCTGTACCGATCGACAAACGGCTCAATCGAAACCATTTCGTCCAACAACTTACCGCTAGGGGTTCTCGAAGCTCACCAATTTCAACCCGCGATTCAAGAAACCTTTATGGCAGACGGTGACGAATTATTCATCTGGTCAGATGGTATCATTGAAGCGCGAAATGCAGAGGAAGAACTGTTCGGAGAAGAACGGTTGTTGAACATTTTCAGTGCTCCGAGAAAGCAATCCATGTTTGACAGCATTCTTGATGCGGTGGATGACTTTGTTGGTGAAACCGGGGCGGACGATGACCTGACGCTACTCATGGTCAGGATGGTGGGTATTGACGAGATAGGTCTACCGGATTTTGAAAATAAACGCGGGTCGCTCGGAGGCCCGCAACATTGGGACTTTTCCTACAAACTCTATGGCAGTTCGTTGCGGGATTTTAATCCATTACCACTGGTGCTTAACATATTGACAGAAGTAGAAGGCCTGCGCAGTATGAGCGGACAGTTGTATACGATGCTGGCGGAACTTTATTCCAATGGTCTGGAACATGGTGTGTTAAAGTTGTCTTCAGACTTTAAGACGTCCACCGATGGATTTGCCGCCTATTATGTTGAGCGAGAAAAGCGTCTTGCTGCGTTGGAAGAAGGCTATGTTATTATTCAAGCCAAGCATGTACCCGATGGTGTAGGAGGTGTGCTTGAGCTTTATATTGAAGACAGCGGAGACGGATTTGACCACCAGAAGTTTCTGCAGAAAGCGGTGCCGGGTGAAGGATATAGTGGTCGTGGATTGCCGTTAATCCGGGGGATCTGCGAAGATTTTCATTACAATGACAAAGGCAATGTCGTTCATGCCAGGTTACGCTGGCCAACAAATAAGTTGAATTGAAATGAGTGCAATGAGAATTGATCGTGCGGCCATCCTTGAGATTCAGGAAATGCTTGAGGACGAATTTGTCGAACTGGTCAACACCTATAAAAAGGATATTGATAATAAAATAGCCGCTTTGGGTGTGGCCATTGATGCGACGGACGATGATACCATCCGTAAACTGTCTCACAGTATGAAAGGCGCCAGCTTGAACCTTGGGGTCATCCACTTTGGTGAGTTATGCCATGGTTTAGAAGAAGACGCCAAAGTCGCAATTCGTAGTCAATACGCTAATCATCTGGCCAAAATCCAGGAAGAAAAGCCCATGGTATTCGCTGAACTGGACGCTTTGTTGGTTTGACGTTAACCACTTAAGGGCGCAATCATCGTACAGCACTACCCGTAAAATAAAGAGAAACTTCCGGTTTAAAGCCAAATCGTAATCGAATCCACTAACATTGGCCCCTTCATTGCTATAAACCTTTAGCTGACACTGTTAAAGGTTTATCAATTCATGCTTCCCACCTCCGTATTATCCTTGCAGATGCCCAATACTGTTTCCGCTGAGGGGGCAGAAACACTGGCTGTATCACCCCTGGGTGAAGACAGCTCCCCAGAAACCAATCAATTTGTGAATCTATGGCGAAAGCTGAGTTTGCCTGGCGAAACCGATGGCAGTCAGCAAAGTCTTTCCGCTTTAGTGTCTCCGTTGAATACACAAAACGGCGAGTCTTTACCGGTTTTAACAGAATTTACGCCAGTGAGTGCTCAAATGACTCATCCCGAGCAATTGTCCGGTGACGCATTGCTCGCCTATCTGATGGCTAACGCGGGGGTCGACAAGATTACGTCTGAGTTACCGCGGATCGAGGAAGCCGAAGTGCTCGAACCAACGACAGAAACACCTTTAAATGATTCGAGCGATGAAGAGACACCTGACTTACTGACGGATTTTCTTAATATCGTTCCTGTGCCCGAAGAAGCAGAACTTGATGGGGCTAATACAGAGTCGTCAGAGCTGCAAAAAAACGCTGAGATCTCAATTGCAGTGGATTCTGAAGAGCCTTCAGGCGACAACAGGGCACAGGAATCGGCAGTTGAGCAAACAGATCAATCGCAAAACAACATTGCGGGTTCATTGATAGTCGAAGAAGATGAAGTTCCCGAGCTCGTTGCTGCGGTAGGTGAATCTGCAGGTTCAGATGAACTTAACGTTGATGAAGCACTGGTCAATCAAACACCATCTCCGGTGCATAGTGTTCAGCAGGCTGAGCGCACCAATGAAGATGGATTCTTGGTTGAGGGTTCTAACGGTGAAATCGCCGCGGCCTCCGTTTTGGCATCGGCTCAAACCGGTAGTAAGCAAGAGAACACGACGAAGCTGAATTCGAATGGCGTTGGAGCGGAAAATTTAGTTGTGCCGGATAAATTGAACAGCACGGGCACCGGCGATCTAAAATCTGCGTTGGATAAACCGGTTTTAATGCAGATAACAACAGCACCGGACAGCGACAATGGTCAGAAAGATGGGCCATTGGGTACAAAAGAATTAACACCAGAAGGGGACGCGCCACTTAACCCCAAGCTAATATTAAACAAAGAATCGTTCGTGCCTGACACAGACTCGAGTGAGTTCAAGTTAGACCGGCAAGAAACTGGTTTCCATAGCCAACCTCTGTCGCACTCGCATCGGAGTCCAATCGACAGCGTCATGAAAACGCAGGCGGAGATAGCGGATCAGCCAGCGAAATTGGCGATGGCTTCATCGGCGCTTGCGGACAAAATTCACACCATGGTGTCGAAAGAAATCCGTCATGCCTTCATTCGACTGGATCCACCTGAACTGGGTGCCCTGGAGATTCGGGTTCATGTACACCACGATCAGACTCAGGTTCATATTGTTACTCAGTCTGCCTTGGTTCGTGAGGCTCTAGAAAGTCAGTCGGCCCGTTTGCGAGAGGCCATGGCTGAACAGGGTATGAACTTGTCTAATCTGGATGTGTCAGACCAACAGCCGCAGCAGCAGTCGCAAGAACGAGGCTATACCACAGGCGGAGATTCTGAGTTGGATGAGCTGGCCACTGCGGAAACCAGCGTCACAGTTCAATCAGGTTTAGGAATGATTGACCAATATGTTTAACTGGCGTGACATTTTTTTGACTAATTTCGATTCTCGGTGCAGAAAAAGATCAACATTCACTGGAAATTAGTCAACTCGAGGAAAAGGGAGTACGGACAATTCGCCAGGTCGCAGCGATTTGACTAGACTTAAACCAAATTTTAAGGCTACTGGCATATTCATTGCTGTAGCGAAATAGGAACTGAGGGCAACGCATGGCCGATGACGATACTCTGGACACCAATGACGAAAAAGGTGGTAAATCCGGAGGCAAATTGAAAATGATTTTGATGATAGTCGGGGGTATCGTCCTGATTTCATCACTGTCGATTTTCGGAACCTGGTTTATGTTAAAAGACAAAATTGCGGAACCGGGTATGCCTGATATGAGCGAATTACCAATGGACGAGCCAACAATGACGCCGTCCCAGGGGGCTGCTATTTATCATGCCATGCAGCCGGCGTTTATAGTGAACTACACCTCAGGTGGTCGTTCGAGGTTTCTGCAAGTTGAACTGTCGGTATTAACCCGGGACCCAGCCGCAATAGAGGTTCTCATTCTGCATAATCCGTTAATTCGAAATAATCTTTTGGATGTATTCAGTGCTCAGGATGTGATGACCTTGAGTACTGCGGACGGTAAACAGAAATTAGCCGATGAACTGACGAAAGCGATTCAGGATGTTCTTATTATTGAAATGGGCCGACCCGGTATTGAATCGGTGTTATTCCGCAGTTTTATTATGCAATAGGTGATGAAGTGCAAGATCTTCTCTCGCAAGACGAAATTGATGCGTTACTGCATGGTATAGATGACGGTGCCGTCGAGGAAGATGATGGTGCCGATGCCGATGGCGTTAAATCGTATGATTTAACGTCACAAGACCGTATCGTCCGCGGTCGAATGCCGACGCTGGAAATGATCAACGAAAGATTTGCACGCTACACCCGGATCAGCATGTTTAACTTTTTACGTCGTTCAGCGGACGTTGCCACAGGTGGTATACAGATTCTGAAGTTTGGCGAGTACGTGCACACCTTGTATGTACCGACCAGTTTAAACCTGGTTAAAGTAAGGCCATTGCGTGGGACAGCGCTGTTTATTCTCGATGCAAAGTTAGTATTCAAACTGGTGGACAATTTCTTTGGTGGAGACGGCCGACACGCAAAGATCGAAGGGCGAGAATTTACACCGACAGAAATACGCGTGGTGCAAATGGTTCTTTCTCAGGTTTTTCAAGACATGAAAGAAGCCTGGGGTGCGGTGTTGGATATTGACTTTGAATACGTCTCCAGTGAAGTGAATCCAGCGATGGCTAACATTGTTTCGCCCAGCGAAGTGGTGGTTGTCAGTACCTTTCACATAGAATTGGACGGCGGTGGCGGCGATTTGCATATGACGCTGCCGTATTCCATGATCGAACCGGTCCGCGATGTCCTGGACGCCGGTGTGCAGTCCGACGTTGACGAAATTGATGAACGCTGGGTGGAATCCTTGCGGCACGATATTTTGGGCGCTAAGGTGCCCACCAATGCCGTAGTGGCAGAGCGTGAAATAAAACTGAAAGAACTGGTGAACTTGCAAGCCGGAGATATCATTCCGATTGATTTACCAGAGACCATAAAATTCACGGCAAATTCCATTCCGTTGTTTGAAACCAAACTCGGCCAATGCGGCGAAAACCTTGCATTACGTGTGGAACGCCCCGTACGTCGACCGAATCGAGATATTGGCGATATGAAGTCCAGGCTATTGGGCATGCGAACCCGTCATCGTGAGGAAAAAGCCCTCGAAGCGATGTCTGAAGCGATGAAAGAAGTTCAGGAGACAAAAAATGAGTGATGAAGATTTGCCGACAGGCGGAGACAACGACGATATTGATATCGACGCCCTCGTTGATGAAGTGGGCGCCGGATCCGATGATCAGGCATTAGCGGATGAGTGGGCCGCTGCCATGGAGGAATCTGGCGATATACCAGAAGACGATGCAGCGCAGGTTGCACCTTTAGAACAGTTTGAAAGTACTCAGGGTGGCGCCTTCAATGAAGATAATCCGAACCTGGATGTTATTCTGGATATTCCGGTAACTATTTCAATGGAAGTAGGTGCGACACAGATACCCATCCGAAATCTGTTGCAATTGAATCAGGGTTCAGTGATAGAACTCGATCGACTGGCTGGTGAACCGCTCGATGTTTTAGTCAATGGTCGACTTATTGCGCACGGCGAAGTTGTCATGGTGAACGAGAAATTTGGTATCCGTCTAACCGATGTTGTCAGTCAACAAGAACGTGTACAACGGTTAAGTTGACATGAGTATTACAATGAAAAAACTGAGCAACGCAAGTTGGAAACTGGGGTTCATTACTGCCCCAAGTTTTGTTTTTGCGCGACCAGCAGCCTCTTCGGTGTTGCCTGAGCAGGACTATTTCAAAGTTATCGTGACGTTAATCTTTATAGTTGGCCTTATCTTTGCGTGTGCATGGTTAATACGACGAATGTCTGGCGGTGTTGGAATGAATCCAAAACACATCCAGGTTGTGTCGGTTATGCCACTAGGTACACGCGAAAAATTGATGATTATCCGAGCAGCGTCCGAGTATTTACTCATCGGAGTGACGCCAAATGGAATACAAACATTGCATCGTTTTGATGAACCTATTGATCTGACTGACCCAAACCATGCCAGCCCATTTGCCGATCGACTCAAAGGTTTGTTAAAGGGTTTAGACAGTGATCCAATGGCCAAGCACAAGCAATCATCACAAGGAACGGAAAAAGACTCATAGCCTGTCAGCCGCAATTCGGCCGTTCATTCATACCGCTTTTTTCATCACGCTAATAACCTGGATGTCACAGGCGCAGGCCGCCGGAATCCCGGCACTTGAAATTACCACCAATGAATCCGGTGGCACTCAGTATTCGGTAACTATTCAGATCCTGGCGATCATGACGGCGCTGACGTTTATTCCAGCGATCTTAATGATGATGACCAGCTTCACTCGAATTGTGGTTGTCTTCGCCATTCTCCGCCAAGCCATTGGCTTACAGCAGACGCCGTCAAATCAAATGCTGATTGGCTTAGCCCTGTTTCTAACCTTCTTTATTATGTCCCCCGTATTGAACGAGGTAAATGCCAATGCATTACAACCCTATATCAATGAAGAAATCTTACCGTTAGAGGCGGTAGATCGGGCTATAGAACCGATGAAAAAATTCATGATGGCTCAAACGCGCGAAGCGGACTTGGCTTTGTTTATACGCTTGGCAGATGCTGAAGGTGATTTTGTAGAACCAGATGAAGTACCTCTAAATATTTTAATGCCAGCGTTTGTTACCAGCGAATTGAAAACAGCTTTTCAAATCGGTTTTTTGTTGTTCATCCCGTTTCTGATTATCGATCTGGTGGTGGCTTCCATTCTTATGGCCATGGGTATGATGATGCTTTCACCTATTATCATTTCTTTGCCATTTAAAATTATGTTGTTTGTATTAGTTGACGGATGGGCAATGGTCATGGGCTCTGTCGCTTCCAGCTTTAACATGTGAGGACCAATTCCTATGGACGCAATGAACATTGGCGATATCTTTTCCGAAGCGCTTTTTATTGTGGTAACAATTGTCAGTGTGATTATTGTGCCGAGTTTGATCGTGGGTTTGATCGTATCGACCTTCCAAGCGGCAACTCAAATAAATGAGCAAACCCTTAGCTTTTTACCAAGGCTTCTTGTCACGCTGTTGATGATGATTGTCACCGGACCATTTTTAATTGCAAAGGTCGTTGATTACGCACAATCCATCTTTATGAACATTCCGATTTTAATTGGATAACCATGTTTGAATTAACCGACCAGATTATCAGCAGTTGGGTCAGTCATTTCATGTGGCCTTTCTTCCGCCTGAGTGCATTTTTCGTGATTGTGCCGATTCTGGGCGCACGCCTGGTTCCAACTCGGGTGCGTTTAGGTCTTGCTTTGGTCATCACCTATACCATCTATCCGTTACTGCCTGATATGCCGTTAATCGAAGCTGTCAATGTGCAGGCATTTGTCATTATTCTTGAGCAGATCTTGATCGGTACCACACTGGGTTTTTTGGTGTTCGTTATTCTGCAGATTTTCATTCTTGCCGGTCAGACCATATCCATGCAAATGGGTTTGGGTTTTGCGTCGATGGTTGATCCAGTTAACGGTGTCAATGTTGCCGTTCTCAGTCAATGGTATCAGGTACTGGTGACACTGGTTTACCTGGCGATAAACGGTCATCTGATAACGCTTGAAGTGGTCATCCAGTCTTTTTACTCGTTACCCGTCGGTCAGGGGCTATTCACCATCGATTCCTGGATGTCGTTAAGTGAATTTGGAGCCTGGGTGTTTCGCGCGAGTCTGATGTTGGCACTGCCTGCCGTTACCGCCTTATTGCTGGTAAACCTTACTTTTGGGGTGATGACTCGTGCTGCACCGCAGCTCAATGTTTTTGCGCTGGGTTTCCCAATCACCATGCTTGGCGGCTTAGTCATTGTCTGGGTCAGTTACGCAGCGGCAGCGCCGCTAGTTGAGCAATTTTTAAACGTGCATGTCGATTTGATGCGCGCATTAATTGGGTTATGAGGAGAGGTCATGGCTGAAGAAGATACCTCCCAGGAGAAAACCGAAGAACCCACGCCCCGGAAAATTGAGAAATCCAAAGAAGAGGGCAATATTGCACGATCGAAAGAGTTGAATACCAGCGCCATTCTCCTGGTGTCAGCCATTTGTTTTCTGGTTTTCGGTCCTGGGATCGCAAAAACGATGCAAACCATCATGATTTTTTGTTTTCGATTTGATGCCAGAGCGGCCTGGGACATCAATATCGCGGGTGCTTATTTCGAGGCCGTGCTGTTTGATGCATTTCTTTCGTTGATTCCTATTTTTGGTTTTTTGCTATTAGCCGCCATTGTCGCGCCCACCAGTTTGGGCGGTTGGAACTTTGCCACGAAGGCACTTATGCCCAAGGGCTCTCGTCTTAACCCTCTGAGTGGTATAAAACGAATGTTCTCAATGAATTCGTTGGTTGAACTTGCGAAAGGATGGGGCAAGGTTATTGTTGTTGCCACGGCATCGATTATTGTGTTGATGGGTTTGAAAGACGACTTTATGAGCATGGTTTTTCAACCAACTGAGAACGCGATTGTTCATGCCTTAACTGTTTTAGCCTGGTCTTTTTTATTTATCGCTGCAAGCACAATTTTAATCGCACTCGTGGATATTCCTTTTCAGATATACAGTCACACCAAGAAATTGCGTATGACGATGCAGGAAATAAAGGAAGAGTTCAAAAATACGGAAGGTAAACCAGAAGTTAAAGCCAAGATTCGACAATTACAACGCGAAATGGCTAACCGTAGAATGATGGCCGATGTCCCGGAAGCCGATGTCATTATTACCAACCCGACCCATTATGCAGTTGCACTGAAATATGAACCTAACGCCATGCCAGCGCCATTGTTGGTGGCGAAAGGGGTTGATGAAGTAGCTTTAAAAATCAGAGAGATCGGACAAGAATACGAAGTTCCAATTTTAGAAATTCCATCATTAGCCCGTTCTATTTATCACAATACGGATATCGGTGGAGAAATACCGGAAGGTCTCTACATTGCGGTAGCGCAGGTGTTGGCGTATGTCTATCAAGTTGATATGTGGAAGAAGGGACGCAGTCCCGATAAACCGACCAAACCTGATACACCTATACCGCCAGATCTGCGTGCCGATGAATAAGTCGTTAATTGTTCATTTCTGAACCTGAGAATACTCTTCGAAATTTTACGATGAATATTAGTAAGATACAGCTGAACGCTAACAACCCATAACCTGATATTTTTAGCCATAAATTCTGAACTTCAAGTTCGCGGGTTACAATGGACTTTATGGCGCGCTCTAATAAGTATTGATCAACGTGACGTGTAAGCGAATGATCGATAACGACCATCGTCTGTTGTGACGTATACGCAATTAGAAGCGTTACAATTGACAGACAAAGTGGAACCAGTGCAAGCGCCAATGGAAGTATGATTCTTAAGGGCATCTCTAGAAAGTCCATCAGACTCTGGATTTAAGAACGAGCTGAGGTCAAGGCGGAAATTTGAAAACCTAGCGGGCTAAGTTAAGAATTTTCAACAAAGGCATAAGGTCGTTCTTAAGTCCCCAAAGGGCGCGGACTGGCAACGCACAAACCTTTGTTAAACACTTTGAAAAGGACTCGTCATTCCCTTCAGTATTTGCCTCGTTTTGCACGCTGCTAGTACACGCGCAGAGATCGACGGACTTTTTAAAGATGCCCTTATATATCTCTTCAAACTCAACGCCTTAATGCAGTAGAAAGTTCAGAAGCCAAGCTAAGCCAAACAGTGGTGGCTGATGCAAAAGATAGAAAATGAGACTGTGTTTGCCCAACCATCTCAGCGGTACCGTTGCTTTAGTACGTGGCAGAGACGTCACATCCCAAAACTTTTTATAACCCAAATAAATGCCGATTAACACCATCCCAAGCCAAGGGATGAGGCGGGTTAAATCCTGCGTACCCTTAGGCAGGTGTAGTGGATCATTGAGTGCTAGCCATAAAAAATGGAGGTTAAACCAAGATGTTGTATTGAAAAGAATGAAAACGAGTACGCCAATGACCGCCGCAGATTTTGGAAACCGGATGAACGGCAACGCCATAAAAGAAGCGATGACGATAAAATGAAGAACGCCAAACCAAACCCAACTGCGGGGGTACAATATGTAGGTTGATACAGTAATGAACAGGGCGCCCAGTCCAATCTTGATTTCACGAGTTACGAACTTAGACCATTGTATTTTAGGCGTATGCGCAAGATACAAACTCGCGCCGACGGACGTAAAAAACAAAGTCACAATAAGAAATCGGAACCAGGTAAAAAATCCGCCGTTCATTTCGAATGTTAAAAAACCAAACACACTAAGGTCATAACAAAAATGAAAAACAGCCATGAGCAACGTGGCTAAACCCCTTAATTCATCGATCAAATAGATTCTCGGCGTGTTAGCTTTGTTCATAGATATCTTGCTGTTGAAAGGACAATGCACAAGGTAGTGCGTTCACTCTTGACGGTCAACGCTTAAAAGGCGCTTTCATTGGGTGAGGAGGGCATTGTTTCCAACGGAACATAATGAAGTTGGTGATGTGGTTGATTTTTGTTCCATGCGAGCTGATGGTAGATGATGGCACTCGGTGACCGCCAGCTGGATTTTAAAATAACCCTGTCGGACGCCAAATCATTTGCGATATCACGGTTACCCGAAGATTCATTCTGTCCCGGTCGTGTCAGAATCTGGTCGGCATTCGGAGGGCCATATTGGTTTGAAATCATTGCTTTGATCTGTTGATACTGTTTGACTGCAGCACTCACATCAAAAGGGTTTTCTGTACGGAAGATGAATCGACCTTCGGTGAGGCGATCTTGATTAAATTGATAAACAATTCGGGCAATATCAATATTGGCCAGATTAACACTGTAGATGAGATAACCATCCGCGTTGAAGGGGGTTAGATTTACGCGGTTTTCAAGCTGTTTAACGTCGGTGCTGGTCATCCCCCAGTTTGCGACGCCGAAGTCTGCGGCAAGTACGCAGACAGGAAAAATGAGGCTGAACAGCAAGGTCAGCCTCATCGTCTTTGGTTTAATTAAACATGTCCAGTAATTCATCGCCGGTCAACTGATTGAAGTCTTTTTTAGGTCGTTCTTCCTTTACTTTCTTGGTATCGGCGACTTTACGTTCTTCTTCAACTTTATTTAACCTTTGTCTAACCGTGTTCTGTCCTGAACTGGTGTCTTTTTTATTGTGTTCTTCCAGGAATCGTTGGTAGGCGGACTTCTGTTTGGTTTTTTTGTGCTTATCAAGGCGGTTATGGCTTGGGATTTTGCCCATTTCACCTTGCTTAATGAAGTTTTTCTTAGATCCAGTTTTGATGTCCAACTTGCCTTTCATCGTTCTGGATTTTTTCCTGCGTGACATAGTATGCCTTTAACCGTTATGTTGAATGGTCTTATTATAGCCAATCTCGAGTTAAAAAGATGGGGGTTAGTATGGAATATCGTCAAATAGGGCGGACTTCGTTAAAAGTGTCAAAAATCTGCCTCGGAACCATGACGTGGGGGGAACAAAATACAGAAGTAGAAGCCCACTCTCAGATGGATTTCGCTGTCGAGCAGGGTATAAATTTTTTTGATGCCGCTGAAATGTATCCTGTACCTCCAAGACCGGAAACTCAGGGTCTGACGGAAAGTTACATTGGAAGTTGGTTGGCAAAAACCGGTCAGCGCGACAAAATCGTGTTGGCTACTAAGGTTGCGTCCACAGGGATGGCCCATATTCGTCCAGACTCGAATTTAAAAGCCGAACAGATTATTGACGCAGCAGAGCAAAGCCTTAAACGATTGCAAACGGACTATATCGACCTATATCAATTGCACTGGCCCAGTCGTCGCACCAACTTTTTTGGACAATTGGGGTATAAGATTCCTGTAGAATCAAGCTCTGATGTCGCGATAGAAGAGACACTAACGGCCTGCGCTGAGTTGGTTAAACAGGGCAAAGTCCGCCATATTGGTGTTTCAAATGAAACGCCTTGGGGTGTTTCAGAGTATCTTAGGTGTGCCAGGGAAATGGGCTTACCGCGGATAGACTCGATCCAGAATCCCTATAATTTGCTAAATCGGACCTTTGAGATTGGTTTAGCTGAGTTTTCGCACCGTGAATCGGTCGGGCTTTTGGCATATTCGCCGTTGGCCATGGGCGTTTTAACCGGCAAGTATCGACACGGCGCTAAACCAGCGGGTGCCAGACTGACCCTGTTTACCCGCTTTCAACGTTACACCAGTGAACTGGCCCACATTACGGCCGAAAAATATCTGACGCTTGCGGAGCAGTATCAGTTGACTCCTGCTCAGATGGCGCTCGCGTATGTTACCGAGCGACCCTTTGTTACCAGCAATATTATTGGCGCCACCTCTTTGGAACAGCTTGCCGAGAACATTGCCAGTGCCGATTTGAAATTGAGCGAAGATGTGATCAAAGAGATTGAAACGATTCACATGACCCAACCCAACCCGTGCCCATGATTAGTCTCTGACGGTATTATCGGCCTAACGTCACCATCGCTAAGCCAATTCCGTTGTCTGCGATCCTGACGACTTTCATCGGGATTTCCGGCCCCTGTACTGGCAATCCCTTGACCTTGGCAATAACGGGTTGATTAATGGTCCAGACAACGGTTTTGTCCGCTGGGAACTGAATCCCAATACCGCCATCGGATATATCCCAGGTTTCGACTTCTATGGTACGTCCATCCGATAACGTTAAATTCACGGTCAATTTAATGGGCGTGCGTGGGTACTTGCGTTGTTCCGATTTCATGAGCGACTTAATAAAGAAAGCTGGTTTCCAGGCAGATTACCATTGGTTACGCCAATCCCGTAATGTTACGAACCGCTGTTGTGGGTTTAATGCTTGCAAAGCAGGGTGTGCTGTAACCCAGTTGGATGTCAGACTCAGAAATGGATTGTAGGTTTTCTCCTGGCCAATGTTTTGCCTTTGTCGCGTATCTGGCCGCTGAGTGGATACCTCTGCCAGTACCTTTTGAGCGGCGTCACACCAGGGGAAATGGTGTAAGACAAATTCGAGATTGTTCACAATGTAATCATGTCCGGGGTAAAGCGTGCAGGTATCTGGCAGCAAAGCCGATAGCATCTCAGTCGTGTGAAATAACTGGTTAACATCTCCTGAAATGACGTTTCCAACACCGGCATTGAACAGGGTGTCCGCACAGATAATATAAGTATTCACGTCTTGATTTAGGTCTGTATGTATGAAGACACCGTGGCCTGGAGTATGTCCCGGCGTCAATTTGTGTATCAGAGTTGTCGTACCAACAGATAACGCTTGGTTATCTTGCAACCAATGATCTGCCTGAAACAGATCCTGACAGGACGATGGTGCGTAGACAGGACTACCGGTTTGAGCTTTCAGTTTCTTCATATCTCTAATATGATCCCCATGTTCATGAGTGATCCATATTTGCGAGATAGTCAAATCATGTTTGTTGGCAACCGCCAGCAGATGTTCGGCACTATAGGGGTCGACAGCGGCGGCATGGCGCGTCTGCGGACAGTACACGAGATGGTTATAGTTATTTTGAGAATCAGGTACATGTGTTCGAATAATGGTCATAAATTAACAGTCAAATTAAATTTACGTCAGTGTAGGGGTTAACGAGAGTATGGTGAAGGTTTTAGCGGTTATTTCACCGGCCAAAACTTTGGATTTTGAGACTGAATCTCCCGTAGATGAGGTTTCAGATTATCGCTTCGCAGATGATGCTCAAAGTCTTATCGAGGTATTAAAAACGAAATCCTGCGCGGACATTGCGCAACTTATGTCTTTATCGGAAAAGCTGGCTACGTTGAACGTAGAACGGTATAAACAGTGGCAACCTGTGATGACCACTGCCAACAGCAAACAAGCTTTGTTTGCTTTTAAGGGTGACGTCTACACGGGCCTAAGTGCCGACACCTTAACAAAAACGCAAATTAAACTGGCGCAACGAAAAGTTCGTATTCTGTCGGGTTTGTATGGCTTGTTACGCCCTTTAGACGCCATTCAACCTTACCGGCTGGAAATGGGGACCAAACTGTCAAATTCCCGCGGTCAAAATCTTTATGAGTTTTGGGGCAATCGAATCACCGATCTGTTGAACCAGGACATCACGGAGTCCAACGCAGATTATTTGATTAACCTTGCATCGCAAGAGTATTTCAGGGCAGTCGATGTCAAGCAGTTGGCTGTTCCTGTCATTACACCTGTCTTTCTGGACGAAAAGAATGGCGACTACAAGATCATTTCGTTCTTTGCCAAGAAAGCGCGGGGATTAATGATAAGGTACATTCTGGATAATCAACCGACGTCACTTAAGGCTTTGAAAGCCTTTGACTACGCCGGTTACCGTTTTAGTGCTGCTGATTCCGATCAGTGGAACTGGGTATTTAAACGAAAACAACAATGAGAGGGAATATTATGACGCAGGTTTTTTGTCGGTATATTAAATTGTTTCTGTCGGGTGCTGCAGCCATAGCATTTGTTGGTTGCGCTCAACTCTCACCGCAACAGGTTGACTTTCAACCCAGCATTCCGACGCAAGGGATCATTACCGGGAGTGGAACTGCCAATCTGACGGTAGCAGATAAACGCGCTGACGCCATAATCGGTTATCGTGGTGGCGTGTATGAAGAAACCTCGACGATTGTAGCCAAGCGACCATTGGATAAAGTTATTGAATCACTGGCAATGCAAGTGCTGGAAAAAACAGGCATTGAGCTGTCTACCGCATTTCCTGATATGAACATTGCCATCTCTTTGGACAAGCTCAGTTACATCACAGAAGACCAAAAGGCGAGTATCAAACGGACGACTGCTATGGCCGCAGTGAGTATCGAAGTGAAGAAGGGCAATACGACGTTTAGCAATGGCTACACCACCAGTCAGTATATTGATACGGTCGGGTATCCAAGTGAAGAAAAGAACGAAGTCCTGTTAAATTCAGTGTTTGATTCGGTTCTGGAAAGAATGTTCAGCGACACGAAACTCGGCGCATTTGTCAGTAATTAGCCGAACCTACTGTAAAACGAAATAGGGGGCTCTTTTTGCCCCCTTTTTAACGCTATTCGGACTATAGATCGTCCAAATTGTGTTCGGTGAAATAATTAGCCATAAAATCAACAAAAGCACGACTCTTTGCCGACAAATAGCGGTTCTCTGGATACACAACATGAATGGTTCGAACTGGGAAGTTAATTTCCGGCAGAATATGGACAAGCTTACCGGAGTCCAGATGTTCCCGAATCATATAAATGGGCAGCGCCGCCAAACCCATGCCATTTAAAGCAGCCTCACAAAGGGTATCGAGGTCATTTACCGTAAAACGTCGTTCCTTATTGGACAATCCAGCTTCTTTAATGAACCGCTTGATCCATCGAGGCTCAGCAAAGTCGATACCGGACACCATCAAGATAAAATGATTCACCAACTCATTGAGCGCTTTGGGTTTTTCATGTTTTTCCAGATATTCTTTGGATGCAACCAGGATAACTTTCTGACGCGCCACAGGTCTGGCCACCAGGCGGCTGTCTTGCAGGGAACCGAGGTGAATGGCCAGATCGATACCTTCACGAACCAGGTCTAGCCCTTTATCGGCCAACGTCAGATCAAAATTCACATTTGGATTTTGCTCCAGAAACTGGGCAAAAATCTTCATGAGCATCGAGCGGCCGAACGTTGGCGTTGCAGATATCTTTAACGTCCCCCGTGGGCTGGTTTCCAGGTCTTTTACCATGTGCTCGGCTTCTTCAAGATCCTCCAAAAGCCGGCTGCAGCGGTTGAAAAACAGTTGGCCTGCTTCCGTTGGGCTTACAGAGCGCGTGGTGCGATTCAACAAGCGTACCCCCAGTCTGTCTTCCAATAGACTGATCTGCTTACTGACTGCTGAAGGCGTAAGTCCAAGTTGGTGTGCAGCATTGGTGAAGTTATTCGCTTTGACGACGGTTGTGAAAATGATTAATGAGTCCAAACGTGCCATTTATCCATGTCCTGATACAAAACTTGCGAAGGGAAAATCATAGAGATTAACAGTTCATTAATCTAGTGCTATTGATGAGATATATTCCACAATTATTCAGCAGAGTTATAATAAATATTTATGACAGTAGGTATGTTTATAGGTTTTCCCGAATTTACCATTTTTGTGGGTTACAAAATGCAACGAAAGAAAGGTGAAGAAATCTGATTTTTGGCCGTTAACCAAGCTGTTAGGTTTTATTCACTTTTGGATGCACACCCTGTGCGCGGTATCCGACACGGAAAATGGAGGGAAGGTAGATGCTTCCGAATTTATTAAATAGCCACTCGTCGTCGGTCAGCTATAGCAGTTACCAATCTCGTTTTGAGAGCCAGTCTTATCAGAAATTGGACCAACAGCCGATTTCGACACAACAAGCAGAAAAAACAGAAAGCGCGCGCGATGCTACGTCCAAAGCCGATAATTTTGATGTCGATGCCCTGGTAAAGCAGATCTGGAGTTTCGCGAGTGCCCGAATTGCTAAAGCAGAAGCTGATGGCGCGTCTGAAGCTGAATTGGACAGCATGTGGAAGGCTGCCAAACAAGGGGTGACACAAGGCTTTAGCGAAGCCAAGGATGTTTTGGACGGTTTGGGTGAACTGGATGACCCTCTTGAGATGAAAATTGACTCTGCGTTTGGCCAAATTATGGACAAACTGGATGAGCGCTCGTTGGAACCAATGGACAACATACAAACGTCCGTGCCGGTGCCCACTACCAAACCTACATCGCCTGATCGTGCGATCAGCCTGTATCAATATGAACGTCAGACGTTTTCTCTGGATCTAACCACCGCACAAGGCGATAAAATTCAGATCCGTTCTGTTGCAGAAGAATCATCTACGGCGGATGATCTGCGCTTCGGTCGATTATCGTCTACTCAATGGAGTCACAGTGAAACCAGTGGTTTCAGTCTGGTTATCAAGGGCGACCTGAATGAACAGGAAGCTGCTGATCTGGATGCCTTGCTTGCCAATGTGAATGAGTTGGCGGAAGAGTTTTACAATGGCGATTATGAAACAGCCCTGGAAAAGGCTCAGGCGCTGAGTATTGATGGTACCACGCTGAAATCGATGGATTTGTCCATGCAGGAAACGCAGCAGAAAGGTGCCAGTGTTTATGCCGAAATGGCAGGTCAACCATCTGCTTTACCGAAAGGTTTGGAACCTCTGAAGCAATACGCCCAGAAATTAATGGATGCGCAGGAAAAATGGCAAGCCCAGTTCAATTCGGCAAAAGACTTCCTGACGTCACTCGAAAATCATCCTCGAAACAATGGAGCCCTGTCGCGAGCGGCTCATTCGCTCATGTGGTAAGCCAATAAAGGCCGGCCAGTGTTATTAAGGTCGGCCTGCGCTTTTAACATTTTCCTGACCTGCGTTGACCGTTACCATTACGCTTGCGTTCATGGTGGCTTCATCGATAATAGCTCACCCATTCGGCCATCAAAGTGAGTTTGTTTTGGATTGTATTCTGTACCACACCTTAGGTTGCCATCTTTGCGAATTGGCGGAGGAGGTGATATCCGATTTTAATAAAACAACCGACAATCCGGTGGTATACGCCAAAACTGATATTGCTTCAGATGATCATTTAGTGCAGCAGTTTGGTATCCGCATTCCAGTTCTGTATCGGATAAACGATCAACGTTGTCTAGATTGGCCGTTCAATACGGCGTCACTGCAGGCATTTGTTCACCCAGGGCAACTGTGATTAATTCAAATCACCTGAGACCTATCAGATCGATAGGATGAGCGAGTCGTGTGTTGCAGGGAATGGCAAGTCCTTTTCAAAACACACAACAATGCTCAGTCATCGATCCGAAGGACCCGAAGGGAGGGCCTGAATTGGCAAACTTCTTTGTTAAGTCCTTTGCCAAGTTAATAAATATTGTCTGCAGAACTTGCCTCGAAATTTACGCATTTCCACACCCGCTGAGGTAGATAGCAATTATTCAGAGTTGCCTTAGATTAAGATGGTAGCTGATGGTGGGTTCTTGGCGCTGATCCGCAGTTCAGTCTTCAGCAGGTCACCCAGCTTTATCGTTTAGGGCCTTTGATTTTTGAGTAAATCTAATATGCGAATTTATGGATTGCCGAAGAATTGAGCTTTTTTAACCGCTCCTATCACCATACCTTGCGATGCTGTCGGTGTTATTTTTGAATTAACCTATTTTAATGTCACACCCAAAGGCTACGTTTAGGTTTCGTTTTTGGTAACATAGTCGCCAAATTTTTCTGATCTGGAGTCTAAATGCGGTTCATTGTCAGCCTGATCTCATTATTTATATTACTGGGTTGTTCTTCAGCTCCCTTAAAAACAACCGCTATTCACCAGGCGTTGGTAACGGACTCTGCCATTCGCCAAGCGGTCGAACATTGTGTCGATTTGGGGGTTGAGGAAAGCCGACTGGCTATGCGGGAACAGCAAAACTGGTGGTTACGAAACAACACCTTGGTGTTGGCTGCGGATTATGGCGTGCTCGAATTGAACTGGGAACAAGTTCCCGATGAAGCTGAATCTCAACGCGCGGTGCTGGCGATACAGACGCTAGAACGAATCCAGCTGGATGCCAATGACCAGGTAGAGCGCTGGTTCGGTGATTACGATGAGACAGACGACTGCCGTAAAGTATTCGGTAATGTTGCGAAGGGGCGTCTCGATTTAGCTCGTGATAAGAAATTGGCCGATGAGTTGACAGCTATCGCTCAACGCCGTCAAAGTGTCTCGAACGACGCGGAATCGGCTCGTTCTATAAACACACGGTATCGCAAGTACGGCCGGTCGTTATTCGTTGTGGAAAAGGTATTGCGAGAAGCGGGCTGCTCTAAACCAAATGTCGCGCTGCTGAGGAATTCCTGGCCACTGGAGGTTTATGACGCCGTTTGCACGCCACAAGACTATCTTTTAGTGAAATGTGAATGGGGTCGTTGCGACGTTAAACGCTGATGCTGAAGCCTTTTCGAACTTTTTTCTGGCTGGTTCTATTTGCCTTAATGCTCGTTGTAGCGCTTGCAGCCAGTCAATGGTTTCAACATCGGTATGTGGGGTTGATGTTGGAGAATGTAGCGGACTCAAACGTGTTTTTTGCGTCATGGCAGGATGCGGTAACCTCAACCGATGCGTTGCAACATCCCGCCGTTATCCATAATCTGCCAGACGACTGCTTATGTCGGGCGTTAACAGCTAAACACGCAGGGCAGATTTCAGCACAGGCCGGTCAAAGTGGTTTTCACACCTTCCAAATCTTGAGCAATCATCCAGAGTTGGGAAAAACGGTAGACATACAGGACTCGATTGTTAGGCAGGTTGCCCCCGTTATCATTATTACTAATGCCCAGGGGCGTATCGTATATGTGGGGGCTTACAGTGATGGTATTCGGTGTAATACCGGGACCAGCCTAGTGAGTCGCTTTATTGCCTCTCCAGACGATTTACCCACAACTCCGGTTGTTGGTCTGGATGTTGAAACCTGCCGATGTGTTGAATAACCAGACGTCATTGAACACCGTTATTCCTAAAACAGGCTTTTCATTTGCAGACAAACTAGCGGCAGCTTAACGCGGTTTCCTTATTTTTGACTACACTAATTGCAATAAATGCCGATAACACACTAAACGGCTGCGCAATAAAGTGGGATACGCAATGTCAGAGATGTTAAAGAATGTTGATAGTCGGACTAATCTGGTTGGTCAAAATCGACTTGAGTTACTGATGTTTAAATTGGTTGGCCGCCAAATGTTTGCGATTAATGTATTTAAGGTCCAGGAAGTATTGACGCTGCCCGCACTCACCTTAATGCCTCATCGCAGTCCGTCGGTTATTGGTGTTGTTTATTTGCGGGGTAGGGCGTTGCCGGTAATAGACTTGAGCCAGGCCATAGGTATGCGTCCCATTGCTTATAACGAAGAATCTACCATCATCGTGACCGAATACAACTCGACTGTTCAGGCTTTTCTCGTTGGCGCTGTTGACCGAATTGTGAATTTGAATTGGGAACAGATTAAACCACCACCAACTGGCGCTGGGCGCCATCATTATTTGACCGCCATTACGCAAATAGAAGAGCAGATCATTGAAATTGTTGATGTGGAAAAGGTTCTCTCGGAGATAGCGCCATTGAGTACCGAGTTGCCCGATCACATTTTGCAAGATGAAATGATCGCCCGGGCGGCCGGAAAAGAAATCTTAATGGTCGATGACTCGCAAACGGCGCATACACAGGCTCACGCGATTTTTACCAAATTGGGCCTGAAAGTGCATCAGGCGATGGATGGTCTGGAAGGTTTGGAATTTCTAGTAAAAATGGCCGAGGAAACCGAGGGCCCCATTACCGATAGGTTATTGTTGGTTGTCACCGACGCGGAAATGCCAAGAATGGACGGCTATCGCCTAACGACCGAAATTCGCAACAACCCAAAGCTGAAAGATCTATTTGTGGTATTGCATACTTCTCTCAGTGGTGCATTTAACGAGGCCATGGTGGAGAAGGTTGGTTGTAATCGGTTCTTGTCTAAATTCAAACCTCAGGAATTAGCGGAGCTGGTGCGAAGCCGAATAGAGGAGTTAAGTTAGTCGCTTAGTTTGGTATGATCAGGGCTGTTTACCATTCAGGTTTCGCAATGAACACGACAACAATATCCGATCTGTTTGTATACCCTATAAAATCCTTGGCCGGTGTGCGCGTGCATTCCCTCTCTTTTGGAAGTTTTGGGGTTCGGGATGATCGCCAATACATGTTGGTCGATCAGAAGCACCGTTTCATCACCCAGCGCACTCATCCGGTTCTAGCACAGTTTAAACCCCAGGCAATTGAACCGGGTGTATGGCGAGTACTGGGTCCCCACGGCGCTCAGGTCGATATTTACGCCGAAAGCACAACAGAATCGGTGATAGAAACCTCGGTCTGGAAAACTCCCCTTAAAACCCGTGAAAAATCAAAAACGGTTTCCCGTTGGTTTTCTGAACAACTCGATGAACTGGTGTATCTGGTCGAGTTTGATGATCTGGAAAGCCGGTTCCGATCAGCACAGGGCCACGAAGCGCCATTTGCATTTGCCGATGGGTATCCATTACTGGTATGTAATCAAGCCAGTCTGGAAGCATTAAATACGGCATTAGGACAGCGTTTGGACATGAGCCGTTTTCGACCAAATATCATCGTTAAGTTGGATGAGTTCCAGGAATATGAGACACGAGAGCTACAGTTGACGAAAGGAGGTTCTATCGTGTTCGGAGAACCCTGTGTTCGCTGTAATGTTCCGGCCATTGATCCTCAGACAAGTGTTTATCAACGCGAATTACATCAACAAATGAAAGATGTCCTACGCAGAAACGAGCGCGTTATATTTGGTATGAATGCGATCACAACTCACTGTGCCAAAATAGAGATAGGAGATGAGCTGACTGTGGTGGGTTAGTGTTTAGAACAGCTCAATATCGTCGTCAGGTTGCTTATTTTTTTCCACTTGGAGATTGGCGAGCGCTTCTTCCACCGGGACACCGGACAGTATCTGCTGAAAAATTTTCCGCTCAGACTCCATTGTCAGTTTTCGCTGAATGGAATCTTGGAAATGCCGCCACTGATCCGGACTGTTACGCCTTTCTTCATCCCCGATAATATGACTCATGGTTTGCAAAGAATTGGAAACATGATCCAACCGTTGCGACATTCGATCATAAAATTGAAAAGCGATTATGCCTTGTTCAATACGATGTTTTACGTCCGTCAGGTCAGTGTGGTCTATGTCCGTTTTGTGAGCAATCAAGTTGTTAAAGGTGTCGGCCAGATTAACGAAAGACTCAACCAGTTCTGAAACGCTTTCTCCGCCATCGTTCAGGATAGATTGCAATTGGGCAACGGATACACCCAACATCAACAATGTTTCCTGAGTAAAGTGCCAACCGGTTTCTTCTGCATCATGATTATCAGACATGATTAATATCTTTTTTGAGGCTGTGAATTAAGCATAGCTCCATCTCATCACAGTTCAAATCAATTTGAAGAGTCAAAAATCAAGGTTGCCAGCGCATCGTTTGGATGAGTCCAGCTCGCGAGATGCCAGTCAGACTCGTTTGTCAGAGCATAAATCTGGCTGTAGACCAGCACCGACTTAACGTAGTTGCGGGTCTCGTCAAAGGGAATGCTCTCGATCCAAATTTTTATGTCATTCGGAAACAGCTCTCGCCATGCATTAACTCGGCTGGGTCCCGCATTGTAAGCTGCTGTTGCGAATACCGGGTGATCGAAACGACCGAGTAATTCGTGCAAATATTGACTGCCAATTTCAATATTGGTTTGCGGATCAAACAGGGCTTCTGTCCCGGAGAACGGAATTCCAAACCGTTTAGCCGTTTGTTTTGCCGTACTGGGTAAAATCTGCATGAGGCCATAAGCACCTGCCGGACTGACTGCGGTGTTTTCATAACGGCTCTCTTGCCGCATCACACCGTAGATCCAGTAATTCGGTAAATCCAACTTTTCAGCTTGGCTGTTTACAATCTGATCAAAGGCATTTGGGTAACGCAGATGAATAAGATCATAGCGACCACTCCAACCTGCGGACTGTGATGCTTTTGCGTACCAACCCCAGGTAAGCGCAAGCTCAGCGGCCGTGTGTTGAAGCTCATTATCGAGATTTCTGACCAGTAAGTTCCATTCAACTTGCGCGCGGATAATATCGCCAGATTCAAACAGTTTTTGTGCGCGTTTTATTTCGTTACGGTTCGTCAGTTGTTGCATCGCCACGGGAGGGTAATCCGGTTCTGCATTCAAGCTGGGAGTTATTCCCAGGGTTCCTGCTGCCAGATAACCGTAATAGAGTCGCTGTTTACTCAGTGCCTTTAACGGGTTGTCATCACTCAAAGAACCGTCGGTTTTTAACCGGGCATAACCATACCAATATCGCCATTGATCTTTCCGCTTCAAGCCATCACTGAGCTGCTGGTAATAAGAAATTACGGTGTTGTAGTCTTTTTTTGTTAGCGCAATTTGTAAGCGCCAATGTTGAACATCTTCATCTTCTCCTTTCGGGTCGGCAATAGATAACCAATATGAAGCTTCGGGTAATGCTTGTTTCGCCATAGCAATACCCAAATAGCGCGAAGCTTCTCTGATCTGTTGTTGAGTGATGGCTGGCGTGGCCTTAACAATCTGTAACCATAAATTTGAGGCGGAGCGAGGATCCTGATAGGCCATTCGGTTCACAGCTGCTAATGCAAGCTCGTGCATTTTACTGGAGTCTGCATTGTAATGTTGGCTGACGATATGTCTGGGATTGCCATAAACTTCGGCTAAAAACTGCCCATGCGATTTTGAGTCTGCCGTTTCATAGAAGCGATTAAGATAGCGCAACAGTTTTCCGTTGCGCGAATAAAATGCTCTCAATTGCCGTTTCCAGACTAGCGATTCCGCGTCAGGCTGCTTGGAGATCCAATCAATTAAAAACGGATCACAATGATCCGGACGGGATAATCCGCTGTCCCAAAGTGACGCGACTTTCGATTCGTCAATCGGCAGATTCAATTCTTGCTGCGACTGCAGGTAATAACAAATGAGGTCTGGGTCGGATTCGTCTGCGAATGCTTGGTTGATGCTCTGCCAGTCTTCTCGGCGAATTAATTCAGCATGCCATTTTGGGGTAAAAAACCAGGCTGCAGCATTATTTTCTGGATCCTTCAGAAAAATATCAACGTCTGCTGGCGATAGAGTGGTGATGTTTTGGCTTAACCATTGCTCATACAGGTGTGGGAACAGAATATCCGAGCGCCATTGTTTAATTTCAGCCGGAGACACCAATGATTGTTCGATCAATCTAACCTTTGACTGGTACATGGTGATTGCCGTTGACGTTAAAGGCAGAGCAATAGCAATCAGAAATATAACAATACGCATAACCAACGCATCAATTCAGGGAGTCATTCTAAGGCTAAATGGTTTTTAAGGAATTACAAGTAAAACGCTGTTTAAGTTTCTGATATATAAGGCTTCTGTAATATTTCAATTGCGGACACCCCAGTGCTAAGAGTATAAAAAAAGAGACCATACGATCTCTTTTATTGTGTTCCGCAGTCACTCATTTGCAGGGTTAACTGTGAGCTTTGGCTTTACGGCGTCCCGTAAAGGCGCGAAACCGTTCAATCAGCATCAGCAGACAAGGGGTTAGTACCAACGTCAATATGGTTGCAAATGTCAGACCTCCGGCAATGGCCGTGGACAATTCTGTCCACCATTGAGAGGAAGGGGCGCCAATGGAAAAATCCCGGTTTACCATATCAATAGTTAATTGCATAACCATGGGGACCAGACCCAAGATCGTGGTAATGGTGGTTAACATGATGGGCCGCAAGCGTTGCGCACAAGTGACCATCGCCGCTTCAATAGGCTCCACACCTTGTGCACGAATCACATTGTAGGTATCAATCAATACAATATTGTTGTTCACCACAATGCCGGCGAGAGCAATAATGCCGACACCACTCATGACAACACCAAATGTGGATCCTGAAACCAGAATAAAACCAAACACCGCAAAGGTTGATGTGACAATAGCCGACAGGATCAACAACGTTTGCATCAGACTGTTAAACTGCGTGACCAGAATAATTACCATCACAAACATAGCCACACCAAAGGCTTTTCCAAGGAATGCCATGGTTTCTGCCTGCTCCTGCTGGTCGCCGGTAAAACGGAAAGCAACGTTGGCTGGGATCAGATCCTGTTCATACATGGATTTCAACTCTAACCCTAAATCATGAATAACTTCCGAAACGGTTTCGCCCGCAGCAACATTAGCTTCGATATCGAAGGTTAACTTTCCGTCGGTTCTGAACAAGTCGCCCTGTTTGTTTTGTGCGCGGCGCTCAATAAAGTTACTGATTGGGACTTGCTGACCACGAACCGTTATCGTCAAGTCATCAATCTGGTCGAGATCTCGCCCATTGAAAGGGTAACGTGCGCGAATTTCCACTTCATCGTCTGCATCGTCCGGGCGGTAAGAGCCGATTTTAAGACCATTAGTGATCATCCTTATGGAAGAGCCCACCGTGGCGATATCAGTGCCGAAACGTGTTGCTGCTTCTCGATCTACATCGATGCGCCATTCCAGACCATCCAACGGACGGTTGTCAGATACTTCTTTGATTCTGGGGTCCTGTTGTATCCGTTTCACAACGAGATCCACAGCGTCGCGCAAATCATCGATATCGTCTGAAAAGAACTGCAATTGAATATCGATTCCGGTGGTCGGTCCCATCTGGGCCTGTTGCGTTTCCACGACGATACCTGGGATAACACTCGCGGCGTCTACGGCATCGTCAAGGATGATCGCTGTAGAAGGTCGCTCAGGGCTCCAGTCGACGAACTCCAACATCAGGGTGCCGATTGTATCTTCGCGCCCGCCGTTTGCCGGAGTCGCGTTGACTTTAGTGGTGACGGTTTTGATGTTGTCTATTGCCAGGATAATTTCTTCGACCTGTTTGACCAGATTGTCCCGTTCGCTCAGGGAAAGGTTTCCGCGTGCGCGAACTTCAATGGAACCAAAATCGGCGTCTACTTCCGGAAAAAATTGTGTATCTGGTGGGTTTTTACCCATGGCAACAATAACGCCGACCATTGCCAGGATGAACACCAGGGTAACCGTACCGGCGCGTGGCAATAATCGACCCACAAAGCGCACATAAACACCCAACATGCCGGGGATTTTATGGAACTCTCCGTGATCGATTGCGTCCATGGTAATTTGCTGATTCTTAGTTACCGGTAATGGTTTGCCGAAGATAAAGCCGAAAGCGGGTACCGCGATCAGAGCCATGATCAGAGACGCAGTTAACGTGATCAGAACCGTCTTGGGTAAGAAGCCCATAAATTCTCCGGGCAAGCCTGGCCAGAACAGCAATGGCATAAATACCGCCAACGTGGTGGCCGTAGAGGCGATAATCGGCCACGCCATCCGCGTTGCTGCTTCACGATACGCGGATTTGCGATCCGCGCCTTCGGCCATACGACGATCCGCGTATTCTGTGACGACAATAGCACCGTCGACCAGCATCCCGACACTCAGGATTAAGGCAAATAACACGACGATGTTGAGAGTAATTCCCATCAACGACAACGTTAAAATCGCTGCCAGGAATGAAGAGGGAATGGCCAGACCCACCAGCGCGGCACTGCGAACACCCAATGCCCAGACAATAACAACAAATACCAGAAGCGTTGCTGTCAGAACCGAATTGAACAGATCACTCAGCTGCTGCTTAATCATAATGGAATTGTCTTGTGTGAACGTCACCGTCAACCCTTCTGGCCAATAAGGCTTCACAGATTCGACCACTTCTTTGGCTTGCTCGATGGTTTCAATCACGTTTTCGCCAACACGCTTTTTAACTTCGAGCGTCACTGATGGTTGCCCGTTTACTCGGGAAATGCTGACCGGATCTTTGTAGGTGCGTTGGCCGACCGCAATATCTTTAAAGTGAACAACCGTGTCTCCATCGACCTTGACCGGCAGGTTCAGGATATCTTCTTCGGTTTCAATGAGGCCGGGGACTTTAAAAGAAAAGCGTCCCGCTCCGGTATCCAGGTTTCCAGCTGTCACTAACTGATTGTTACGCGACACAAGATTAAACAACTCGCTGTGGGAAATGTTATAGCTGGCCATCAACGCCGGGTCGATAATAATTTCAGCCACTTCATCACGTTTTCCATTCAATGTCGCTTCCAGCACGCCAGGTAACGCTTCCAGTCGGTCCTGCAGGTCTTCCGCTACTCGGAACAACACGCGTTCGTCGACATCGCCGGCTAAGGAAATGTTAATCACCGGGAATAGCGCCAGGTTTATTTCCTGCACACTGGGGTCATCCGCCTCAGCAGGGAGATTTGGCTTTGCCGCATCGACCGCTTCCCGCACATCAGCCAGTGCGTCGTCAATATTAACGTCTAGCTCAAACTCCAATGTGATGGATGCTCGACCTTCACTGGCTGTACTGGTAACTTCTTTCAGACCTTCCAGCGAATTCAATTCCTGTTCTAAAGGTCTGACCAGCAGTCGGTCGGCGTCTTCTGGCGAAATACCTTCCAGACCCGTTCCAACATACACATAGGGAATGGAGATATCAGGCTGGGCTTCCTTCGGGATGCCGATCAGCGACACAATCCCCGAGATGAAAACCAGCAAAAACAACAATAGGACCGTTCGGGTTCGATCAAGTGATGCGTTTATCACAGATACCACGTTAAGGCTCCTTACAGGCCGACAGCAATAGTGCTGTCAAATTCATTAAACGTTGGGTTGGTTTCATCGCCAATGTTCACGAAGCCCTGGCCAACAACAATAATATTCGCTTTGTCGGGTAAGCCACCGACCCAAACACCTTCGGTTTCGGAATGCATGATGTGAACGTCGTTGAATACGACTCGGTTAGATGAGTCCAATGTTTTCAGACCCATAACGCCAGCTTCATTTATGTAAAGCAGAGCGGGGCTGATAAAGTGGCCTTGATCGCGTTCCAGATCAATGGTGGCGACGGACGTTACGCCGGAAACGTTTCGATTCACCGGGTTCAACCGTAATTCGACTGAAAATGTGCGCGTGGCGGCATTCGTCACGGAGCCGATATAGCTGATCTTAGCTGGAGCCAATTCACCATTGATCAGTTCAACGGTGGCAGTTTGTCCCAATTTCAGCGAGCTGATATCTTTTTCTGAGACGGCACCTACAAATTTTAGTTCACTGTAATCATAAACGTCTGCAATCGCGTCTCCCTGGCGGACAAAGCTGCCCAATTCCAGGTTCAGATTTTCAATCTGGCCATTAAATGGTGCCCGTATTGCGGTGTTGGCTTGCTGTAGCTCCAAACCCGCCAATTGCGCTTTCGCTTGTTCGTAGTTGGTCAATGCACCGGCCAGTTGCACTTCGTTTTGCAATCCCTGACCCTTTAATTTTTGTGCACCCTCATATTCCAGTCGGGTTTGCTCTACAAAGGCTTTGGCCTGTTTCAGTCGTGCCGGTATATCTTGCTGATCGAGTTCGGCAATGACATCGCCTTTTTTGACGATTTGCCCCTGTTCTTTCAATAATCTGACAACTTTACCATTTGCTTCAGATCGAACCGTTACTGAGCGCTTGGCTTCAGTGATGCCGTTGATCTTCAAGGACTGGTTGACCCAACGGGATTCGCTGGGCACGACCTGAACCGTGGCTATCAGAGACTTAGCTGGTTGTGGATTCGCGTTAAGCTGTGCTTGATTGTCGTCGGAACCAGAAGCCATCCAAACCACGAAAAGTACAACGATAATGATTGCAATTGCCGGTCCGGCAAATCTATTTTTAGACACAAATCTCACCTCAGTTTAAAATCGCGCGACACATTAATTGGTAACCACTTTGGCAGCGAGTGCCAAAAGTCAGTCCTTATGAGTCAAATAATTTTCGATCAAGTTCATTTCGCCCTTGGGGCGGCCCCATTATTGGATCAATGCTCATTCATTATTGAAAAAGGAGAGCGCTTAGCGTTGGTTGGCCGAAATGGCGCTGGCAAATCTACCTTATTAAAGCTCATTCTAGAAGAATATCATCCTGATTCTGGGGTCATTAAGTACGCGCAAGGCCTCAAAATAGGCCACTTACAGCAAGAATTGCCGGAAGGTGACGAGCGTTCGGTTATGGAAGTGGTCCTCAGTGGCGTCGGGGCTGTCGGGGAAGCCTTGATTAAATATCAGCAACTTGCGCTTCAGCATGACCCGGATCTGGATGAAATGTCTCGGTTAAGCCATCTAATCGAGGAAGGTGATGGTTGGCATTTTCAAACGAAGGCACTTTCGATTACCACTCGGTTATCTCTGGATGAGACCGCTCAATTTGGCAGTTTATCCGGCGGCTGGCGCCGACGAGTGTTGCTGGCCCGCGCGCTGGTAGGCGAACCCGATATTCTGGTGTTAGATGAGCCGACCAACCACCTGGACATAAAAATGGTGGAGTGGCTCGAAGAGTTGCTGCTTAGCTACAGTGGCACCCTGGTATTTGTATCGCATGACCGCTCGTTTATTGATCGCCTGGCAACTCGCATTATCGATCTGGATCGTGGGACCGTCAGTACTTACCCGGCTCCATATGAAGCCTACCTTGTGGCCAAAGAACAGGCACTCGAGGTCGAAGCAAGCCAGCGCGCGCAGCAGAACAAGGTACTGGCACAGGAAGAAGCGTGGATTCGACAAGGCATTAAGGCGCGACGAACGCGAAATGAAGGCCGGGTTCGGGCTTTGAAAGCGATGCGGACGGAATTGGCCGGTCGTCGTAACCAGCAGGGCACCGCAAAATTTGACATTAATAGCCAACAGTTGAGTGGCAAAAAAGTGGTGGAACTGGATAACGTTTCCTTTGCCTACAATGACCAGATTATCGTTGATCGATTCAGTGAGTTAGTTGTTAGAGGGGAGCGCATCGCGTTACTCGGCCCCAACGGTATTGGTAAATCGACCCTGTTGAAAATTATGTTGGGGCAGTTAGAGCCACAATCTGGCACAGTACAGCAGGGCACCAAGCTGGATATTGCCTATTTTGACCAAGCACGGATGGCTCTGGATCCAGAAAAGACATTGATGGACTCCGTTGCAGAAGGACGTGAATTTATCGATGTCGGCGGTAAAAGCCGTCACGTCATCAGTTATCTGGAAGACTTTCTGTTTGCCCCAGAGCGATGCCATATGAAAGTTCGCCAATTAAGCGGCGGTGAAACCAATCGACTTCTACTTGCGCGGCTGTTCAGCCAGTCTGCTAACCTGTTGGTCATGGACGAACCGACAAACGACTTGGACATGGACACTCTGGAACTGTTGATCGACCGATTGTCTGATTTCAGCGGTACGGTATTGTTGGTCAGCCACGATCGCTATTTTATTGATCAACTGGCCACTAAGTCGTGGGCGTTTGAAGGTGATGGTGCCATTCGAGTCTATCCTGGCGGCTATGAAGATTGGAAAGCGCAGGGCGGTATTTGGCCTGGTGAGCGGATTAAAGCAGTCAAGAAAGAAGAGAACGCCGCAATTCCTGAAGCGAAAGCTGTACCGGTCAAGTCTAAGAAACTCAGTTATAAAGATCAGCGTGAGTTCGATCAGATGCCTGCTAGAATTGAGGAGCTGGAATTGAAAATTGAGACTTTAGAAGCAGAAGTCTCGTCACCGGACTTTTACAATGCCCCGGCTGAGCAAACTGGTCATGTTCTTGAGCAACTTCAATCATTACAAACTGAATTGAATCTAGCCTACGACCGCTGGGCGGAACTCGAAAGCAAGGTAGATTGACTTAATTTTACGGAGCAATAAATGAGCATAACGTATCTGTTTAAATTTCTAGAAGATGGCACAGAACTGACTTTTGAAACTGCCTCTGCTACGGATAAACAGCATAACCCCCATTCAAAGACGCCTGCATCTTGGACTAAGTTAGAATATTGCCAATGTTCCAACTGCCCATTGAAGCGTTCTGAGCACAGTCATTGTCCGGCCGCGCTGGACATGCAACCTATTGTTGAAGATTTCCGCAAATTGCCCGGTTTCACTAAAGTTGAAGTCATTGTTAAATCGCATGAGCGCGAATATCGCAAGGTCACTGGTCTGGAAGAAGGTTTACGTTCATTAATGGGTTTGGTCATGGCCAACAGCGATTGTCCTATTCTAGCCAATCTCAAACCGATGGCGTTTACGCATTTACCGTTCTCCAGCCAGGATGAATTTATAGTGCGGACGGCAGGGACTTATTTGTTGCGTCAATATTTCAACATGAAAGACCATAAAGAAGCGGACTGGGACTTGGACGGTCTGGTCGCCTTAAACCGCGAACTGCAGCTGGTTAATCAGGCTGTCTGGCAGCGGGTACACAGTGCCTGTGAGGGAGATTCAAACCTGAAAGCCCTGTTAAGCTTCTTTACACTGTCCTCCAGCGTCTCATACTCCCTTGAAACGCAGTTGAATAAAATAAAAAGTAAATTCTTAAACGAGACGACGTCGTTGAAAGAGTTTGAGTTGCCAAATAAGTAGAGAAACCCATGAGTGCATTGTTCGTCATTCTGCCCATCCTGATCGTCGCCGGTGCATTCTTATGGTTAAAGCCGTCACCTCGTGACCAATTCCTGGCGAAATTGCGTTCGGAAGCTCTCGCCAGAGGGTTTCGCGTCACAAGCTTAAAGGTCCCAGACACCAGTGAGTTTGGTCGTGTCAATCAAAAGCAGCAAATCGTAACCCTTTATCAAAAAGGGTTACGATTGGTTGATGGCGAAGTTCCCGAATTTATCGTGCTGAGGACAACCGGGGAATCGGGGGCTTACCTGCCTCCAGGGTGGACCTGGGATCTCCGTCGCCACTTATCTGCAGAGCACTATGCTTACCTGGCGGAATTTGTGACGCAACTTCCTGACAGCATATCCGTGGTTTCTCTGTCGAAGGATGCGGTGTCGGTATGTTGGGACGAGAAAGACGCCGCGGTGACCTTTGACAATTTGACACTTTGGCTCAAAGACGTCGCTAACGGTTTTAAGAAAGAACTGATTACAGCCTAAAAACTGGTACTTACCAATGAATACCCTAGTTGCGGCTTCTTACGCGAATCAAATCAGCTTGCGTTATAAATTCTAACATCGCTCCAGATCCTCCTCTTAATTCTCCTTCGCACGGCTCACCAAGCACGCCATCCCGCTCAGTAATTGAACTAATGGTCCATTATCCGCTATTTCACTCACTTTAAACTGTTGACATGCGTCAAGTTCTGGCTATTGTATTTCACAAATCAAACAATCGTTTGAAACTGGTGTTTGATTTTGTCTGCTTTGGCGATCATTAACGGTTAAAACCGCAGATTGATGACAACAACGCTAAAATACGCAGTGCAAATAAACACAGGTGTCCGAACAACGACAATAATGGAGACATTACATGATCTACCAGGGCAAAGGCGTAACCGTAAAAGCTCGAGATGGTGGTTTAGCTGAATTGGTATTTAACCTTGAAGGCGAATCTGTCAATAAATTTGATCAGGCAACACTCGCGGAGCTTTCTGAAGCAACGGAAGTGTTGGCTAAATCTGACGTAAAAGGATTGTTAGTCACCAGTGGCAAAGATTCCTTTATCGTGGGTGCTGATATCACTGAATTCCTGCAGTGGTTTGAACAGTCCGAAGAGGACATTGTTGCGGATGTTCTGAAGGCAAATGAAATTTTCAGTGCTTTCGAAGATCTTCCTTTCCCGACAGTCGTTGCAATTAATGGTATCTGCCTTGGTGGCGGTATGGAGATGGCGCTGTCGTGTGACTACCGGGTTATGTCTGAAAAGGCCAAAGTCGGCTTGCCGGAAGTTAAGTTAGGTTTGTATCCGGGCTTCGGTGGAACTGTTCGCTTGTCACGTGTCATCGGTGCAGACAACGCAATCGAATGGATTGCGGGCGGCACTGAAAATAGAGCAGAGGCTGCTTTCAAAGTTGGCGCTGTCGATGCCGTTGCCAAAGCTGATCAGGTTAATGAGGACGCCTTTAAGCTGCTGACTCGTATCGCTAATGGTGAACTTGACTACAAAAACCGTCGCGCGGAAAAGAAAGGCAAACTGCAATTAAACGCCATTGAGAGCATGATGGTGTTTGAAACGGCGAAAGGTTTTGTTGCTGCCAAAGCGGGTAAAAACTACCCGGCACCGGTTGAAGCCATTAAAACCATCCAGAAACACGCTAACTTTGAGCGTGATCAAGCGATTGCCATCGAAGCCAAAGGGTTTGCGAAACTGGCAAAAACAACCGTGGCTCAAAATTTAATTGGTCTTTTTCTGAACGACCAAACCATCAAGAAAATTGCTAAGACACACACCAAATCCTCACGCGATGTTAGCCAAGCGGCCGTGTTAGGCGCAGGCATTATGGGCGGCGGTATCGCTTACCAAAGCGCCTACAAGGGCACGCCTATTTTGATGAAAGACATTAATGAGTCTGGCATTCAATTAGGTTTGGACGAAGCGTCTAAGTTGTTGGTGAAAGCTGTAGAACGCAAGAAAATGAACATCAACAACATGGCCGATACACTTAATCGTATCCGTCCAACTCTGTCGTATGGTGACTTCGGTAACGTCGATGTTTGCGTTGAAGCAGTTGTTGAAAATGTTAATGTTAAAAAGGCGGTCTTAGCTGAAGCGGAAGGGCATTTAAAAGATGGCGCTATTCTGGCTTCAAATACCTCAACAATTTCTATCACTGAACTCGCCACTGCACTGAAAAAACCTGAAGATTTCTGTGGTATGCACTTTTTCAACCCTGTGCATCGTATGCCTTTAGTCGAAGTTATCCGTGGTGAAAAAACCTCCGAAGAAACGATTGCGACCGTTGTCTCTTATGCCCAGAAAATGGGTAAGACGCCAATCGTGGTAAATGATTGCCCAGGGTTTTTAGTTAACCGTATTCTGTTCCCATACTTTGGTGGCTTCGCCGCGCTGTTGCGCGATGGTGCTAACTTTGAATCGGTTGATAAGGTCATGGAGAAATTTGGCTGGCCGATGGGTCCCGCTTATCTGATGGACGTTGTAGGTATCGACACAGGCGTTCACGCACAAGCGGTGATGGCGGATGGTTTCCCGGATCGCATGAAGCAGGATTTCAAATCTGCAATGGATGTTATGTTTGAAGAAAAGCGTTACGGACAGAAAAACAACGTTGGCTTTTACTCTTATGTCCTGGATAAGAAAGGCAAGTCCAAGAAAGTATCGGATGAAAAAGCTCATGAGCTGGTAGCCTCTGTGGCACAAGGCTCAGGTGACTTTGATGATCAGGAAATTATTGATCGCTTGATGATTCCAATGTGTCTGGAAACGGTCCGTTGTTTAGAAGACGGTATCGTTGATACGCCAGCAGAAGCAGACATGGGCTTGGTGTATGGTATTGGTTTCCCTCCATTCCGCGGCGGTGCTCTGAAGTATATCGACGATATCGGTGCGGCTCAGTTTGTTGAACTTTGCGAAAAATATTCAGCATTGGGCAAACTTTATGAGCCGACTGATAAGCTTCGCGAAATGGCAAAAAACAACCAGAAATTTTACGGTTAACAGGAGAGGGTAACTATGAGTATTCGAGATAATGATGCAGTAATTGTCGACTTTGCCCGTACTCCTATGGGCCGGTCAAAAGATGGTAGCTTCCGCTTCACTCGCGCTGAAAATCTCAGTGCAGATTTAGTCAATGGATTGTTAGCACGCAACAGCGCGCTGAACCCGGCTGATATTGAAGATATTATTTGGGGTTGCGTCAATCAGACCCTGGAACAGGGCTGGAACATTGCGCGTATGATGCAACTGTTAACCAATATTCCGCACACCACGACCGCGCAAACGGTGTCTCGCCTGTGTGGTTCTTCGATGTCTGCATTACACATTGCGACGGCAAATATCCGCGCAGAAGATGGCGACGTTTTTCTGATCGGCGGTGTTGAGCACATGGGTCACGTAAGCATGATGCACGGTGTTGATCCAAACCCAACCTTGTCCAAAAAAGCAGCAAAAGCGGCTGGTATGATGGGCGTGACGGCGGAACTTCTGTCTAAAATGCACGGCATTTCACGTCAGCAACAGGATGAATTTGGGTATCGATCGCACCAACGTGCGCATCAGGCAACACTAAACGGTAACTTTAAAAATCAAATAATTGCAATGCAGGGTCATGACGCAGACGGTAATCCATACCTGATGTCAGAAGATGAAACCATTCGACCTGAAACAACCGTGGAAGGCTTGGCGTCTCTGCGTCCAGTGTTTGATCCGAAAGCCGGCACGGTAACGGCGGGTACTTCCAGTCAGATAACAGATGGCGCATCTGCCATGCTGGTCATGTCTTACAAAAAGGCAAAGGAACTGGGTTTGAAACCACGCGCGGTCATCCGTTCTATGGGCCTTGCTGGTGTTGATCCATCCATTATGGGTTATGGTCCAGTACCGGCAACACAGAAGGCACTGAAGAAGCTTGGCATGAATATCAGCGACATCGACTACATTGAACTTAACGAAGCCTTTGCAGCGCAGGCACTTCCTGTCCTGAAAGATCTTAAATTATTGGATCGTATGGATGAAACGGTAAACGTGCACGGTGGTGCCATTGCGCTTGGACATCCATTCGGTTGTTCCGGTGCCCGTATTACCGGTGCTGTAATGAATGTCCTTGAGGAAAAAGATGCACAATTTGGTCTGGCGACCATGTGTATTGGTCTTGGCCAGGGCATCAGTACGATCATCGAGCGAGTGTAGTTTCTAGAGTTTTTTTCGCTAAGCGGCCATCCGGCCGCTTTTTTATTTTTCCGGATGATCAGGCAAGGTTACATACAGTCCTGAAATTTCACGGGAAACCGCTTTTATCTGGTCTGTTTTATCCGCAAATGTTAAATCTGAATTTATCAGTAACTCTTTTGCGTGTTTTAAGTAGTTTGCCGCACTGCTGATTTCACCTCGCTGCCGAGCATCCTCTCCGTGATTCCGATAAGCTTTCACTTCAAGCAAAAGTGCATTTTTCATTAAACGTGATTTATGCTGGCTGGCTTCAAGTTCATTGATTTCACCCACAGATTGAAGTTCGCGAACGAAGCGAATTGTTTTTACAAAATGTTTTTTGAGTATATAGATTTGCCGATCGCTTGTTGGAATTTCAGGATCTTGTGGCTCCGCCAGAAGCGCTTCAACTCTCGATTCGATTTGTTGAATATCCGTCAGATCGCGGAGCAATTGCTCATCCCCTGGTAATAGTTTTAGGCCTTCCTGAATCAAACTCATCATCTTCCGACTCAGTGTGGATATCAGTTCTGGATTGCGGTCATAGATGAAAAGTGTGTTTATAATTTCATCAATATCCAACAGGTCGTTGCGCAGATCACGGATATGTTTGCGTTTCTGCTGTTCTTCTTTTTGTCTGGTATCTGCGATTTTCGAGATGTACAGAGCACCAAACATGACGCCTAAAATCGCTAAAATGGCTACAAATGCCCAAAATGACATATCTTTTATCCTGATTTTCAATTCTTACTTGACGTAAGTTTTTAATTCTATATAACCCATCCGGCTTGCGGAAAAAGCAAACGTAGGTTACTTATATAAAAAAGACGTTGGAAGCGGAATTATAGCGCATGGGTAAATCACTGGTTATTGTCGAATCGCCGGCCAAGGCGAAAACAATCAATAAGTACTTAGGCTCCAATTTTATTGTGAAGTCTTCGGTAGGTCATATTCGTGATCTGCCAACCAGTGGTCAAAGCAAACCCGTCGACCCAAAAGCCCGCGCTAAGCAGGCTGCTTTGACGCGCAAGATGTCACCAGAAGAAAAAGCCGTCTATAAAAAGAAGAAGTCTCAGGAGCAACTGGTGAATCGGATGGGTATAAACCCAAACGACGATTGGGCTGCGAACTATCAAATACTGCCAGGCAAAGAGAAGGTAGTTGATGAACTGCGCCGACTGGCAAAAGATGCCGATTGCATCTATCTCGCAACCGATTTGGATCGCGAGGGAGAAGCGATAGCTTGGCACTTGCAGGAATCTATCGGGCAGATGCCGGAAAAGTATCGCCGAGTTGTATTCAATGAAATTACCAAAAAAGCCATTAATGAGGCTTTCGACCACCCAGGTGAGCTCGATATAGACCGTGTGAACGCGCAACAGGCACGACGTTTTTTGGATCGTGTCGTTGGTTTTATGGTATCACCTCTATTGTGGGCCAAGGTTGCCCGCGGTTTAAGTGCAGGACGAGTGCAATCCGTTGCGGTTAAATTGATCGTTGAACGAGAGCGCGAAATTCGAGCCTTTATTCCGGAAGAATTTTGGGACTTGCACGCTGATATTCAATCGCCTAAAGGTGAAGTGCGTTTTGAAGTTTCTCGCTATGCGGAAGAGAAATACCGTCCCACGAACAGAGAAGAATCAGATCAACACGTTGCCAGGCTTCAATCGGCCAACTATGAGATCAGCGCACGGGAAGACCGACCAACCAGTTCCAAGCCATCCGCACCATTCATTACCTCGACATTGCAACAGGCTGCCAGCACACGCCTTGGTTTCAGTGTTAAGAAAACAATGATGATGGCGCAACGGCTCTATGAGGCCGGTCACATCACTTACATGCGTACAGATTCGACCAACCTGAGCGCAGAAGCCGTCAATGCAGCGAGAGACTACATTGCCAATGAATTCGGCGACAAGTACCTGCCAGGTGATCCTGTGAGTTACGGCAGTCGTGAAGGCGCTCAAGAGGCGCATGAAGCGATACGTCCATCGGACGTCACTCGCAAGAGCACCTCATTAACTGAAATGGAACGTGATGCTCAGCGCCTTTATGAGTTGATCTGGCAACGATTCGTTGCTTGCCAGATGTTGCCTGCTAAATATAAAAGTACCAATCTCATCATTAATACCAACAACTATGAGTTGCGCGCAAAAGGCCGGGTATTGGTTTTTGATGGCTTCACCCGGGTTATGCGTCCTGGAAATCGAGACGATGTAGTTGAACTACCGGATCTTAAGGTCGGTGATCAGCTGACATTGCTCAAACTCGACCCTAAGCAGCATTTTACCAAACCAACAGCCCGTTACACCGAAGCATCGTTGGTTAAGGAGTTAGAGAAACTGGGTATTGGTCGGCCATCGACCTATGCGAGTATTATTTCGACGATTCAGGAACGGGGTTACGTCAAGCTTGAAAGCAGACGTTTCTACGCAGAAAAAATGGGCGATATTGTTACGGAACGCCTTGATCAGTCGTTCAGCAATCTGATGCGTTATGAGTTCACGGCACAACTCGAAGAGTATCTGGACGAAGTCGCTAACGGTAAGAAAAATTGGAAGGACGTACTTAACGAGTTTTATACTCAGTTCCTGGCCCAATTGGATAATGCAGAAGCGCCTGACAGCGAAGGCGGCATGAAACCGAATGAGCCGACATTAACCGATATTGCCTGTCCAACATGTGGACGCCCGATGATGATTCGCACCGGAACCACCGGTGTATTTTTAGGGTGTTCCGGCTATAGCCTGCCTCCGAAAGAACGTTGTAAAGGCACACTCAATCTGGTCTCTGGCGATGAAGCTATTTCCGCAGACGATGATGATGAAGCTGAAGTGAATGAATTGCGCCAGAAAGATCGCTGTCCGATCTGTTCGACAGCGATGGACAGTTATCTGATCGATGAGCACCGAAAGCTTCACGTTTGCGGTAACAACCCACAGTGCAGTGGATTTAAAGTAGAGCAGGGCGAGTTCAAACTTAAGGGTTATGAAGGTCCGACGCTTGAATGCGATAAATGCGGCGCTGAAATGCAACTCAAAAGCGGTCGCTTTGGCAAGTACTTTGGCTGTACCAACGATGAATGTAAAAACACGCGTAAACTGTTACGTAATGGTGAAGCTGCTCCGCCAAAAATGGACCCTATCCCAATGCCGGAGCTGGCCTGTCAAAAAGTTGAAGATACCTATGTGCTGCGCGATGGCGCTGCAGGGATGTTTTTGGCTGCCAGTCAGTTTCCCAAAAACCGGGAAACCCGACCGCCTTTGGTCGCAGAATTAATACCGCACAAAGCTGAATTGCCTGAAAAATACCACTACCTTTGTGATGCACCGGTCAGCGACCCTGATGGCTTGCCCGCGGTGATTCGCTTCAGCCGAAAAACAAAAGAACAGTATGTCATGTCAGAAAATGAAGATGGCAAAGCCAGTGGCTGGGCCGCTTACTTCGATAACGGCAAGTGGACAGTTCAGGAAAAAGCTAAGCCAAAAGCTAAAGCTAAGAAAACCAAGGCTGCCGCAAAGAAGAAATAGTAGTTTACATGAAAGGTGAATCCCGCTAACGTTTGCGGGATAACTCAGGAAATCAAGTTAATGCATACTCAACATACATTTCAGCAGATTATTATCATCATTCCTTCGTGAATGGTGGGCTGTAGTGTATCCAAAAAAACCCGCCACCAAGGCGGGTTTTTTGCATTTGTTGACCCGTTAAAGTGGCATATATGAGGTCAATAGCAATGTGTCAATGCCAGTTCAGTTCGTTTCCCAATCACGCGCAAGTACCATCTTTAAAGGACATTCAGCGTGCGGCTATTCGCTTGCAGCCCTACATCAAACGGACGGAGTTCACATTTTCGCCTCGCTTGGCGCAGCCAAGTGGACATAACATTTTTTTAAAGCGGGAGGATCAACAGGAAATTCGGTCTTTCAAAGTTCGAGGCGCGCTAAATAAAATGCTTTCACTGTCTAACAATCAGAAACAGACCGGTGTTGTTTGTGCCAGTGCAGGGAATCATGCTCAGGGATTTGCATTTGCTTGTCACTTGTTAGGCATCCAAGGTGTAGTTTTTTTACCCCAAAACACACCAGAGCAAAAGGTCCGACAAGTGAAATACTACGGAAAAAACAACGTGGATGTGGTCATTTTCGGATCAAACTTCGATCACGCTTGTCAAAGAGCGCTGAAATATACTCAAGAAACCGGAAAAATTTTTGTGCATCCCTTTGATGATCCGGACGTCATTGCTGGGCAGGCAACCCTCGCTTTGGAAATGATCTCTGATCAAAAAAGAGCCTTGGACGTTCTGTTGGTGCCCGTGGGCGGCGGTGGCTTGGCCAGCGGGGTCTCTTTAGTCTACAAAAGTCTTTCACCGCAAACGCGTGTTCTGGGTGTCGAAGTAGAGGGGGCCGAAGCGATGCATACATCGCTCGCTCAGCAACGAAGAATCAGGTTGAATACCTTGGATCTCTTTGCCGACGGTACAGCGGTGAAGCAGGTTGGGCGACTACCGTTTGATATTTGCCGGCAGTTGTTGGATGGCGTTATCGTGGTGACCAAAAAACAGGTGTGCGAATGGCTATTTTCACTCAATAATGAACTTGCCATGATTGTTGAGCCGGCAGGGGCCTTAGCGGTTACCGCAGCCATGACGATGGTTCAGGGTGCTAACCTGAATGTTGGTTGTATTGTTTCCGGTGGAAACAATGATGCGTTTCGATATTCCGAATATGAGCGTTTATTGCGGGCCTAAAAAAAACCGGCCTTGGCCGGTTTTGATACTTTATTTTTCCAGGTTTCTGACTTTTTGCCCGGTATAAAGTTGACGAGGACGACCTATTCGATAAGGACCGGAAATCATTTCCTTCCAGTGCGCAATCCAACCAGGGGTACGACCAACGGCAAAAAGCACAGTGAACATCTCCGTTGGAATACCCAGAGCTTTGAAAATGATGCCCGAATAAAAATCTACGTTCGGGTATAGTTTCTTCTCTACAAAATATGGGTCTTCCAGCGCAATCTGTTCAAGTCGTGCCGCGATCTTCAACAAAGGATCATTATGAATGCCCAGCTCAGCCAACACTTCATCTGCCGTTTCTTTCATGACTTTTGCGCGCGGGTCGTAGTTTTTATAAACCCGGTGACCGAAGCCCATCAGACGGAATGGATCGTTCTTATCTTTGGCTCTGGCAATGAACTCATCGATGTGCGATTCATCGCCTATTTCAGCCAGCATATTCAAAACTGCTTCGTTGGCACCGCCATGAGCGGGTCCCCATAGTGCAGCAATACCGGAGGCGATACAGGCAAAAGGGTTGGCGCCGGAAGAGCCCGCTAAACGAACGGTAGAGGTCGAAGCATTTTGTTCGTGATCCGCATGCAGTATGAATATCTTATCCATAGCGCGGGCCAACGTAGGAGAAACTTCGTACTGTTCGCATGGGTTGCTGAACATCATGTGCAGGAAGTTTCCGCCATACGACAGATCGTTGCGAGGGTATACGAATGGCTGTCCGATAGAGTACTTATAGGCCATTGCTGCCAGAGTAGGCATCTTAGAAATCAGTCTGTGAGCTGCAACTTCACGGTGCTTCTCATTCGCTATATCCAACGAATCGTGATAGAACGCCGACAGCGCTCCGACAACACCGACCATGATAGCCATTGGGTGTGAATCGCGTCGGAAGCCTGAGAAGAAGTCATGTAACTGTTCGTGAACCATTGTGTGGTGCATGATGATGTGGTCAAAGTGTTTCTTCTCTGCTTCATTTGGCAATTCGCCATGTAGCAACAGATAGCACACATCCAAATAGTCACAGTTGTCCGCTAATTGATCGATAGGATAGCCACGGTGCAACAAAACACCTTTGCCACCATCAATAAATGTAATTTCAGAATCACATGAAGCCGTGGACATAAAACCAGGATCATAAGTGAAGTAGCCATGATTGGTTAATGTTCTAACGTCAATGACATCTGGACCTAACGTGCCGGAATAAATCGGCAATTCAATCGGGTCATGTCCTTCAATGACCAGCTTGGCAATTTTATCAGCCATGAGGTCTCCTCTCTGTAGCAGGGTTTAGCGTCGACATTGACGCGAAGTTTTTGGGAAGCTTTTTCGCTCGGGGTTATTTTTAGGTTATAGGGAAGAGCGAATTTTGGGCATCACTATAGAGTTTTGGAAGCGAAAGTCAATTTGACGTTACATTTGCGAGTATTAGCCAATAGTCTGTTAGCCTAAAGTAGGAATATTACATAAATAGCGATAGATAGGGGCTAAGATTGATTTGAATGCCTTTTTTTAATTGAAAAGTTATGCTTGTTATTAATTGTAATTATAAAAGACGCTGCCTATAATCCTGTCCGCTTCTTGAGGTTGGATGTTCAGTCCACCTTACCTAAATAGTCCCCATCGATGGGGTAGCATAAGAAAAGAGACTACTGCCGTGAAAAATAATCGACCTGTTAATCTCGATCTGACGACGATCCGTATGCCATTGTCGGCAATTGCATCCATTACGCACCGAATCACTGGCGTTGGGCTGTTTGTTGCTGTCGGGTTTCTGATGTGGGCGTTAACTGCAAGTTTGGAATCGCAAGCTGGTTTTGAGCAAGTGAAAAACGTATTAACACATCCGTTTGCTAAATTTATCGCCTGGGGTATAGCGTCATTTGTCGTCTATCACCTGGTTGCCGGTATAAAGCACCTGTTTATGGATATCGGTTATTTTGAGACCAAAGAAGGGGGCGCGTTGGCCTCTAAAGCTGTCTTTGCGTTGTCCGCAGTCGGCATCATCCTGGTAGGAGTTTGGGTATGGTAAAAAGTATCACGAGTTTTTCACGAAGCGGTTTGATGGATTGGTTGGCGCAGCGCGTGTCAGCGGTCCTGTTAGGCTCTTACGCTATTTTCTTGTTGGCCTATCTTATGTTGAACGCCGATCTGGACTATCAGCAATGGCAAGGGTTATTCGGTCAATTCTGGTTCAAAATCTACACATTATCAGCCTTAATTGCCTTGGTTGCACATATCTGGGTTGGCATGTGGACGGTCGCAACTGACTACGTAAAAAATGCATGGAGCCGTTTTGTCGTACTGGCCATCATTGCATTGACGAATTTCACTTATTTTGTAATTGGCTTTTCGGCTGTTTGGGGTGCGTAAAGAATGGCAAATATGAAAACAATGACATTTGATGCCATCGTTGTTGGTGGCGGTGGTGCTGGGTTACGCGCTGCACTGCAGTTGGCGGAATCTGGCCTGAATACAGCTGTGGTTTCTAAAGTATTCCCAACCCGATCTCACACTGTCTCCGCTCAAGGCGGAATTACCTGTGCAATTGCCAGCGATGACCCGAACGATGATTGGCGCTGGCATATGTATGACACCGTGAAGGGATCTGATTACATCGGCGACCAAGATGCCATTGAGTATATGTGCTCAGTGGGTCCTCAAGCTGTATTTGAATTGGATCATATGGGGTTACCTTTTTCACGTACTGAAGAAGGTCGAATCTATCAACGACCGTTCGGCGGCCAGTCTAAGAATTTCGGTGAAGGTGGTCAGGCAGCTCGTACCTGCGCTGCAGCGGACCGTACCGGTCACGCATTACTGCATACTTTATATCAGGGTAACGTAAAAGCAGGAACTTCCTTTCTGAATGAATGGTACGCGGTTGATCTGGTTAAAAACGCCGATGGTGCCGTTGTCGGTGTCATTGCGATTGAGATTGAAACGGGTGATGTCGTCTATATTCGTGCCAAGGCCACCGTGTTGGCCACAGGTGGTGCCGGTCGCATTTATGCGTCGACGACCAACGCACTGATCAATACCGGGGATGGAATCGGCATGGCGTTACGCGCTGGCTTCCCGGTTCAGGATATGGAAATGTGGCAGTTCCACCCAACCGGTATTTACGGTGCCGGTACTCTGGTTACTGAAGGGTGCCGTGGTGAAGGTGGTTATCTGATTAACAAAGATGGTGAGCGCTTCATGGAGCGTTATGCGCCAAACGCGAAAGACTTGGCAGGTCGTGACGTCGTTGCGCGATCTATGGTGATGGAAATTTTAGAAGGTCGCGGGGGCGGTGAAGAAAACGATCACGTATTCCTGAAGTTGGATCACCTCGGTGAAGAACTGCTGCAATCGCGTTTGCCGGGTATCATGGAATTGTCGAAAACCTTTGCGCATGTCGATCCTGCGAAGGAACCGATCCCGGTCGTACCAACCTGTCACTATATGATGGGTGGCATCCCGACCAATATCGGTGGTCAGGCCATTATGCAAGATGCGTCCGGCAACGATAAGGTAATCGAAGGTCTGTACGCCTGTGGTGAAGCAGCCTGTGTCTCTGTACACGGAGCCAACCGCTTGGGTGGCAACTCGCTTCTCGATTTGGTTGTGTTCGGTCGTGCTGCGGGTATACAGATTGAAGAGTCACTGCGTCAGGGCTTCGACAGCAAGCCCGCGTCTGAGTCTGACATCGAAATGGCCATGTCCCGTTTGAATGCTCTTGATGAGCGCAAAGAGGGCGAAAAGGTTGCTGATGTTAAGAAAGACCTGCAAAACACCATGCAATTACACTTTGGTGTGTTCCGTGAAGGCGACAAGATGGCGGAAGGCCGTAAGAAATTACTGGAAATCCGCGAGCGTGTTAACAATGTCGTTTTGGCTGACCGGTCGCAAACGTTTAACACTGCTCGAATCGAAGCGCTCGAACTGGCCAATTTGATGGAAGTGGCAGAAGCGACCGCTATTTCGGCGGATGTCCGTACCGAAAGCCGTGGAGCCCATGCCCGTTACGACTTTGATAAGCGCGATGACGAAAATTGGTTGTGCCACTCGCTGTTTAACCCTGTTGATAAGTCAGTAGGAAAGCGGGAAGTTAACTTTAAGCCGAAGACCGTCGATACTTTCCAACCAAAAGAACGCACTTATTAAGGAGATTGAGTTATGAAAGTCAGTATTTATCGATTCAATCCTGAGGTTGATAAGCGCCCGTATATGCAGGATTACGATGTTACGATTCCTGCTGGTAAAGACCTGATGGTATTGGATGTTCTGAACCTTATCAAAGAACAGGATCCTACGGTTTCTTATCGTCGTTCATGCCGCGAAGGCGTCTGCGGGTCAGATGGTATGAACATCAATGGCACCAATGGTTTGGCCTGTATTACATCACTGTCTGATGTGGGTGGTGTTGATTCTAAATTAGTCTTACGTCCTCTGCCCGGTTTGCCTGTTATTCGTGACCTGGTCATTGATATGAGTACTTTCTATAAGCAGTACGAGAAAGTTAAACCATTCCTGATCAATAATACGCCAGCACCGGCTATTGAACGACTGCAGTCGCCCGAAGAACGTGAAAAACTGGATGGACTCTACGAGTGTATCCTTTGTGCCTGTTGCTCTACGTCATGTCCTTCATTCTGGTGGAACCCGGATAAGTTCATCGGTCCTGCGGGCTTGTTACAAGCGTACCGCTTTTTAGCCGATAGTCGCGATACTGCGACTGAAGAACGATTGGCGAACCTCGACGATCCGTTTAGTGTATTCCGTTGTCGCGGTATCATGAACTGTGTCAGCGTTTGTCCAAAGGGTCTGAATCCAACACGGGCAATCGGTCATATTCGTTCTATGCTGTTAAGTAGTGCGACCTAAGGTCAGATACATCAGAAGGAACAGGGTACTGTTCCTTCTTTTATTATAATTCGAAGCCTGCGCTGGCATCGTCAGGCTAACAATGTAGGATTAACGAATGCAAAACGCCTCCATGGAAGAACAATGGTTGTCTTCTCATTTTTCAGGTGGCAACCAAACGTATCTCGACGAGATGTACGAAGCCTATCTGGCTGACCCCAATTCCATTCCTGAGCAATGGCGCTCAGTGTTTGACAAACTCCCCAATATCAACGCAGAAGTTACCACCGATACTCCGCACAAGCCGGTTCGTGACCAGTATCTGTTAATGGGCAAATCGCCGAAGATTGCCACCAATACGTTAGCGCCTTCGCTGGTGACCGAACATGAGCGCAAGCAGGTTCGCGTACATCAGTTAGTGACAGCATATCGTTTCAGAGGTCATCAGAAGTCAAACTTAGACCCGCTGAATCTTAGTGAGCGAAAAACCGTTCCTGACCTGGATCTTAAGTACCATGGTCTCAGCGATGCCGATATGGAATCGGTATTTCAGTGCGGTAATCTCTACTTCGGTAAAAAAGAAGCCCAGTTAAAAGAAATTTTGGCCGCCATGGAGCAGACCTACTGTTCTTCTGTGGGCGCAGAGTTTACGCATATCGTCAATACCGCTGAACGCCGTTGGATTGAGCAGCGCATGGAGTCTGTAAAGTCCAAGCCTGATTATTCTATTGACGCGCGCAAACATATTCTTGAGCGTCTGGCCGCGGCTGAAGGCATGGAAAAGTATCTGGGTTCCAAGTATCCCGGAACCAAACGCTTCGGTCTGGAAGGAGGTGAAGCGCTGATCCCCTTGATGGATGAGTTAATCCAGCGTAGCGGCTCCTACGGCGCCAAAGAAATTGTCATTGGTATGGCACACCGTGGTCGCCTGAACATGTTGGTCAACATTTTAGGTAAGAATCCAACGGATCTGTTCGAAGAATTCGAAGGTAAGTCGTTCCTGTCGCAAGGATCTGGTGATGTTAAGTACCATCAGGGTTTCTCTTCAAATGTGATGACCAGTGGTGGAGAGCTGCATTTGGCGTTGGCGTTTAACCCATCGCACCTTGAAATTGCCTCTCCAGTGGTTGAAGGTTCGGTGCGCGCTCGCCAGGATCGGCGTCGCGATGTGAATGGTGATCTGGTAATTCCTGTGAACATTCATGGCGATGCGGCTTTTGCCGGGCAGGGCGTTGTTATGGAAACATTCCAGATGTCTCAAACCCGTGCCTATGGAACCGGGGGAACCATCCACATCATTATCAATAACCAGGTTGGTTTCACCACATCTAAACAGGAAGATGCGCGCTCAACCGAGTATTGCACTGATATTGCGAAAATGGTTCAGGCACCGATTTTCCATGTGAACGGTGACGACCCAGAAGCAGTGGTCTTTGTGACTCAGTTAGCCGTGGACTATCGCCAACAGTTTAAGCGTGATGTGGTAATTGACTTAATCTGTTATCGACGCCGTGGTCACAATGAAGCCGATGAACCAGCGATGACACAGCCGTTGATGTATCAGGTGATTCGTAAACACAAAACGACTTTTGAACTGTATGCCAAAGCATTGCAGGAAAAAGGAGTCGTGACTGAAGAAGATGTGAAGAAGGTCGCTGACGATTATCGCAACGCACTTGCCAACGGTGAGCATGTTGCCAAAGCCCTGGTAAAAGAACCCAATAGCGAACTGTTTGTTGACTGGACGCCATATCTGAATCAGCCAGTGGTTGACGAATTCGATACCTCAGCGGACATGAAAATGCTGCAGGAACTCGCTATCAAGATCAATACGCCGCCAGAAGGCTTCCCGATGCAACGTCAGGTGAATAAGATCCTGGAAGATCGGGAGAAAATGGCCAAGGGCGCCTTGCCGATTAACTGGGGTTTTGCGGAGACCTTAGCTTACGCCACGTTGCTGGAAGAAGGCCACCCCGTCCGGATTACAGGACAGGATGTTGGTCGGGGTACGTTCGTGCATCGTCATGCAGTTTGGCATAATCAGAAAGACGGCAGTACCTATGTGCCACTTGCTAATTTATCTGCAGACCAGCCCAAGTTTCAAATCTACGATTCCTTCCTATCTGAAGAAGCCGTGCTCGCGTTTGAATATGGTTACGCCACGACAATGCCAAATGCATTAGTCGTCTGGGAAGCTCAGTTTGGTGATTTTGCCAATGGTGCCCAGGTTGTCATCGACCAATTCATAACCTCTGGTGAACACAAGTGGGGTCGTTTATGCGGGTTGGTCATGTTGTTACCGCACGGTTACGAAGGGCAGGGGCCTGAGCATTCATCTGCACGTCTGGAACGATATCTACAGCTGTGCGCTGAACAGAATATTCAGGTTTGTATGCCAACTACGCCAGCTCAGGTGTTTCATATGATTCGCCGTCAGGGTTTGCGTAATTTGCGTAAACCGTTGGTGGTTATGTCGCCTAAGAGTCTGCTAAGACATAAAGACGCTGTCTCTACGCTGGAAGAATTGGCCAACGGTCAGTTTGAAACCGTGATTGGCGAGACTGACAACAACATTGAAACGCTGAAAGTTGATCGTGTCGTGCTGTGTTCCGGCAAGGTTTATTACGATTTAGTCGATAAACGCAACAAAGAAGGCGCTGAAAACGTCGCTATTGTTCGTATTGAGCAACTTTACCCGTTCCCTGAAGATCGTTTATACAAGGTTTTACGACCGTTTAAAAATCTGAAGGATGTCGTTTGGTGTCAAGAAGAGCCGATGAACCAAGGCGCTTGGTATTCGAGCCAGCACCATATGAGACGTGTATTACATAGTGTGGGTGAAAACTTGTATCTTCGGTACGCTGGACGGGAAGCATCTGCTTCACCAGCAGCTGGTTACATGTCTTTGCACTTAGAACAACTTGAAAAATTCCTAAATGACGCGATTCTGAACATTCAGTAATCGCTTGGTGGAGACTAAAGGATTCATTCATGGCAATCGAAATTAAAGCACCACAATTCCCCGAATCAGTTGCAGACGGCACTATTGCAACCTGGCACAAGCAGCCAGGTGAGCCCGTTTCACGCGACGAGTTATTAGTCGACATCGAGACCGATAAAGTCGTTCTGGAAGTTGTCGCTCCAGCAGACGGCAGCTTGGCCGAAATCCTTAAAGGTGAAGGGGATACAGTCCTGAGCCAGGAACTTATTGCGCAGTTCGTAGAAGGTGACGTTGCGCAAGCGGCACCTTCAAGCTCAGAAGGCGAAGCTGTGAGCTCACTTGCTGCCACAAGCGATGAAACACCTATGAGCCCTGCAGCACGTAAGATTGCGGATGAAGCCAATCTGTCTGCCGGTGATATAGTTGGTACAGGCAAAGGTGGTCGAATCACGAAAGAAGACGTCGTTAAAGCGGCGGCCAATAAGTCTTCTGCGCCAGCTGCTCCTGCAGCCAGTTCAGCTCCAGAAGCGGCTCAAAGCATGCCAGGCATGATCCCTCAGATGAGCAACGACGCCAATATTGCGTTGCCAGCTGCCGCTCGTTCTGAAAAACGCGTTCCCATGACTCGTTTGCGCAAGCGTATTGCTGAACGACTGCTGGATGCTAAAAACAGCACCGCAATGCTGACGACATTTAACGAAGTGAATATGCAGCCCATTATGGATCTGCGTAATCGTTACAAAGCGCAATTTGAAAAAGCCCACAACGGTACGCGCTTAGGCTTTATGTCATTCTTTGTGAAGGCGGCAACCGAAGCATTACGACGCCATCCTGAGGTGAATGCATCTATCGATGGCGACGATGTGGTTTACCATGGCTATTATGATATCGGTGTTGCGGTTTCCAGTAATCGGGGCTTGGTAGTGCCAATTCTGCGCGACACCGACCAAATGAGTCTGGCGGGCGTAGAAAGCACCATTCGTGATTTTGGTGAACGGGCTCAGGCGGGGCAACTTGGTATTGACGAGATGCAAGGTGGCACCTTTACTATCTCCAATGGCGGTGTATTTGGGTCACTTATGTCTACCCCAATTTTGAACCCGCCACAAACGGCAATCTTGGGAATGCATAAGATTCAGGAGCGCCCAATGGCCGTTAATGGCGAAGTTAAGATTTTGCCAATGATGTATCTGGCTATGTCATACGATCATCGTCTGATCGACGGTAAAGAAGCCGTTCAATTCCTGGTCGCCATCAAAGATATGCTTGAAGACCCAGCTCGAATTTTGCTTGAGCTGTAATATACGCATAGGCTTGTTGAATATGGGGTGCATGCACCCCATTTACACGAAAACAGAAAATATAGGGTATTAGTTGCCATGACACATCAATTTGAAGTGGTCGTAATCGGTTCAGGTCCTGCGGGCTATGTTGCTGCCATTAAAGCTGCACAACTTGGAAAAAAGACCGCGATTATTGAAAAGTGGGTTAAAGAAGACGGTAAGACCACTTGGGGTGGTACCTGCTTAAATGTAGGTTGTATTCCTTCTAAGGCATTGCTGCAGTCTTCTGAAATGTACGCCGAGACGTTACATGGCTTTGAAGATCACGGTATTCAGGTCAAATCGCCGAAAATGGACGTGAAAAAGATGCTGGCCCGAAAGGATGGCATCGTAAACCAGCTGACGACAGGTGTAGCCGGGCTGTTGAAAGGTAACGGCGTTACTAGCTTTGAAGGCAAAGGGCAACTGAAAGCCAATAAAGTGGTTGAAGTGACTAAGCACGATGGCAGTGTTGAAACCATTCAGGCCGATAATGTCATTCTGGCTATGGGTTCAATACCAGTTGAAATCCCGCCAACACCTACCGACGGCGATGTGATCGTTGATTCAACTGGTGCATTGGAATTCAGTGAAGTACCGAAAAAATTGGGTGTCATTGGTGCAGGTGTCATTGGTCTGGAATTGGGCTCGGTCTGGAAGCGACTCGGCTCTGAGGTCGTTGTCTTAGAAGCCATGGATAAATTCTTGGCCGCTGCCGATGGCGCTATTTCAAAGGATGCCTTTAAATCTTTTACTAAAGATCAAGGCCTGGACATTCGTTTAGGCGCTCGTGTGGTAGGCTCAGAACGTAAAGGCAAGCAAGTCGTTGTAAAATTCCAGGATTCGGAAGGCGAGAAAGAAGAAACCTTCGACAAATTAGTCGTTGCAGTTGGTCGACGTCCTTATACCGAAGGCTGTCTGTCTGAAGACAGTGGCGTCAAACTTGATGAGCGTGGTTTCATTTTTGTAGACGATCAGTGCCGAACCACCGTGCCAGGCGTTTATGCGATTGGTGACGTGGTACGTGGCCCGATGCTGGCTCACAAAGGTTCTGAAGAAGGCATTATGGTGGCTGAGATTATTGCCGGTCACAATGCGCAGATGAATTACGATGCGATTCCAAATGTCATTTACACCCACCCAGAAATCGCTTGGGTAGGTAAGACTGAGGAAGAACTGAAAGCGGACGGTGTTGATTATAAAGCGGGTGCTTTCCCATTTGCTGCAATCGGTCGTGCAATGGCCGCTGGTGACACTACTGGTCAGGTTAAAATTTTAGCCGATGCTAAAACTGATCGGGTTTTGGGTATGCACATTTTTGGCTTGGGCGCCTCTGAAATGATCGCTCAAGGCGTTATTGCGCTTGAGTTCGCATCCAGCGCTGAAGATTTACAGCTAACCTGTTTTGCGCACCCAACGCTTTCTGAAGCCGTGCATGAAGCTGCGTTAGCCGTAGATAACATGGCAATTCATAAAATGAATCGCAAAAAGCGTTAATTGATAACAAGTGAAAAGAACGGCAGTTGCCGTTCTTTTTTATTAACTAGCCCGTGGCAGCAAGACAGAAACTAATACCAAAAACAAATTCGTCCGACGCTCCAACAAAATAAAGACGGAAAGACAATGAACCTTCACGAATATCAAGGTAAACAACTTTTCAAACAGTACGGCTTGCCCGTATCTGAAGGGTACGCTTGTGACACTCCAGAAGAAGTGGCTGAAGCGATCAGTAAAATTCCTGGAGACATGTGGGTTGTTAAAACTCAGGTGCATGCTGGGGGGCGTGGTAAAGCTGGCGGTGTGAAGCTGGTGAAATCAGTTGACGAAGCGAAAGAATTTGCCGCCAACTGGCTTGGCAAAAATCTGGTGACTTTTCAGACAGACGAGAAAGGCCAACCGGTCAGTAAGATTTTAGTTGAATCGTGCACAGATATCGCCAATGAATTGTATCTGGGTGCTGTCGTAGACCGCGCTACTCGACGTATCGTGTTCATGGCTTCTACTGAAGGCGGTGTGGAGATTGAAACTGTCGCTGAAGAAACGCCAGAAAAAATCTTGAAAGCAGAGATCGATCCATTAGTGGGTGCGCAGCCTTACCAGGCGCGAGAACTAGCGTTTAAACTCGGCCTGCAGGGCGACCAGATTAAGCAGTTCACTAAGATATTCCTGGGTCTGGCACAATTGTTTGTGGATAAAGATCTGGCGTTAATTGAAATCAATCCATTGGTGATTACTGACGAAGGTAACCTGCATTGTTTGGATGCCAAGCTTGGCATCGACAGCAACGCGTTGTACCGCCATAAAGACCTTCAGGCCATGCGCGACCCTTCTCAGGAAGACGCTCGCGAGTCTGAAGCCGCTGAGTGGGAATTAAATTACGTGGCATTAGATGGCAACATCGGTTGCATGGTGAATGGTGCTGGTTTGGCCATGGGTACCATGGATATCGTCAACCTGCATGGTGGTTCTCCGGCGAACTTCCTGGATGTAGGTGGTGGTGCAACCAAAGAGCGCGTTGCTGAAGCATTCAAAATCATCTTGTCTGATGACAATGTCAAAGCTGTCTTTGTTAATATTTTCGGCGGCATCGTACGTTGCGACATGATTGCGGAAGGTATTATCGGTGCAGTTGAAGAAGTCGGTGTAAAAGTACCGGTTGTTGTACGCCTTGAAGGAAACAACGCTGAATTGGGTTCTAAAAAACTGGCTGAAAGTGGTCTAAATATTATCGCTGCAAGCTCATTAACCGAAGGTGCTGAGAAAGTTGTAGCAGCAGCAGGAGGCGCAGCATGAGCGTTTTAATCGATAAAAATACAAAAGTTATTTGTCAGGGTTTTACCGGTTCTCAAGGCACGTTCCACAGTGAACAGGCCATTGAATACGGAACGCAAATGGTTGGTGGTGTATCGCCGGGTAAGGGCGGTACTACTCACCTAGGTCTGCCAGTTTTCAATACTGTTCGTGAAGCGGTTGAAGCAACGGGCGCGACAGCAACCGTCATTTACGTGCCAGCTCCATTCTGTAAAGATGCAATCTGCGAAGCAGCCGATGCTGGTTTGGAGTTGATCGTTTGTATTACTGAAGGTATTCCAACGTTGGATATGCTCGAAGCAAAAGAGTTTGTCGATCGTAAAGGTGTACGCATGGTCGGGCCAAACTGTCCGGGTGTTATTACCCCGGGTGAGTGTAAGATCGGCATTATGCCTGGCCACATTCACAAGCCAGGTAAAGTCGGTATTGTTTCTCGCTCTGGTACATTAACGTATGAAGCGGTTAAGCAAACGACCGATCATGGATTCGGTCAGTCTACCTGTGTTGGTATTGGTGGAGATCCTATTCCTGGTTCAAACTTTATTGACGTTCTGAAAATGTTCCAGGAAGATCCAGCCACTGAAGCAATCGTTATGATTGGTGAAATTGGTGGTACCGCTGAAGAAGAAGCCGCGGCTTTCATCAAAGCCAATGTTACTAAGCCGGTCGTATCTTATATTGCAGGTGTCACAGCGCCTCCTGGTAAGCGCATGGGTCATGCTGGTGCCATTATTTCAGGTGGTAAGGGCACTGCGGATGAAAAATTCGCTGCGTTGGAAGATGCCGGTGTTAAAACCGTACGGTCACTGGCTCAGATTGGTGACGCGTTAAAAGAAGTGACTGGCTGGTAATATTCCAGCTAGCGAAATCAGAAATGGCGACCATCGGTCGCCATTTTTTTGTTCAGTGGCTATTTTTTGTTGATTGGTCAGACTTGATCACTTCTCCTTCAATCACCTGGCCCTGATGCTTGGTTTGACCAGATTGATTGAACTGAGACTGATATCGATGAAAATGCTGAGGTCCTTTGAACAGGGGTCGGCCGGTCAATTTGTATTTAACCCGGTTAATGACGGCCACCACTAACGCCAATACCGCAAATCCTATGAAAAAAATGAGACCTATCCAGAAAAGGGACAACGCGATTACAAAGGTTGCCGCTACGATGAGATAGCGCTGCCAAGCGGGTCTTTGTAATATTGAGTAATGAATATTTCTGATCATACCAAGCCATTATTCTATCGATGTCATTGGATAATGGTCAGAAACCTACGACTTTTCAAGGAAAAGCCGAAGGTCAGAAGTCATGCCTACACTTAGTTGACGTTTTCTTGAATGCCTTTATTGATTTGAATTGGCAGGAGCATTAAGGCACCAACGACAAAATACACCAAGATGAAGAGAAGGGCCGTCTGCCGGCTGAGTAAGTCGCTGATGGGGCCAAACGTCATTCCAATGATGATGGCAAAGCGCCCGAAAGTACCCCACAGACCAAACAATAGGGCGGAATCCTGCGGTTTTGCAAGTTGTCCGACGATGGCTCTGCTGGCCGATTGCGTGGCACCCAGAGCGCTCCCGGCAATAAACGAAACAATGGTATACATCAATTTGATATCAAGGTGGGAGAGGCTAACCAAGACTTTAATGAAGTAAATGCCAAGGATACCGACAATCCACCACATTATTGACACTAAAACAGTATTCTTTGAGCCAATTTTATCTTCAATGAAGCCAAATCCTACGGCACCTAACGCAGCGCTTACCTGCAATATAATGCCGATCAAAACGTAATCGCCGCCAGTAATACCCACTTCTTGTTGGGTATAGATACCAAAAAATTTGACGACGACGGCGACACCCGCACTGTAGGCTGTAAACGCGAGAAAGAATTTAAACAGAATTGGATACTCACCAATAATCTGTTTCATGGCAGACAACCGCGAAAAAGCTGCTTTAAGAAGCGTTTGGAAGTTTGCTTTTTCAAACCCTTCCTTTGCGACTCCCCGTTCTTTTACCAACAAGAAGGTTGGCAGGGCGCCCAGGAAATAGAAGAGGGCAATAATGAGCATGGAGAGTTGGTTTTGATCGATGAAATCGCTCGAATTTTCGCCAGCATCTGCAGTGATGATAAATTTCATTAAAATTAAGCTTAACAACCCGCCAATATAACCAATTCCCCAGCCAATACCGGAAATTTTACCCATGTTGCTTTTATCGGATAATTCAGTCAAAAAACTGGCAATGAAGGATTCCGATAGCATCCATGCAGTATTGCTAAGCACGAGAAGTGTTAAACCTATCCATACCTGACCAGGATTTACCAGAAAAAGGCCCAATGTCGCGCCAACTGAGGTCATCGTACACCAAGCCAGATATTTCTTTTTCTTGCCACTATAGTCGCAAAGCACGCCCACAAAGGGCGCGAGGATAATAGCCAACGCAGTTGACAAAGCAACGGCAACTGACCAAAACGTGTTTTTAAAGTGCGCTAACTCGGGCGGAACGATGTAAGACACAAAAAAAGCGGAGTAGACAAATGTGACAACCACGGTGGTATAGCTGCTGTTGGCAAAGTCATACATGGCCCAGCCAAAAATTTCGCGTTTCTTAACCGGTAACAGTGGGTTTGCAATGGTCATGGTTCCTTCCCGAATTTATTGTGTATTTTTGTTGCTCTTAGTTTGCCGTATGTTGCAACGGTTTCACAGCTGCAAATGTCAAAGCTGTGATGAAAACATCTCTCTTTAAACGCCAAATTGAGCATCTTGCCACTCTGTTCCGTAATCCCTTACAGCTCTAATTTCGAAACGCGATGGATTCGACATGGATGTTGTTGCCAGCACCAAGTATGTTTAAGCCCTTGAAAACAAATGCAATATCCCCATTTAGGGCGTGGTTAACTGGAAATACTAATCTGAGAGGCACCATGTCTGAAACAAAGCAAGAATCAATGAGTTTTCAAACGGAAGTAAAACAACTGCTTCACTTAATGATTCATTCTTTATATTCCAATAAAGAAATCTTTCTGCGTGAATTGGTATCTAACGCGTCAGATGCTTGTGATAAGTTACGCTTTCTGGCGCTGAAAGACGATTCTCTGTTAGGTGAGAAATCGGACTTACGAGTTCGGATCAGTGTGGATAAGGACGCTAAAACGGTCACCATTGAAGACAACGGTGTCGGTATGAGCCGTGAAGATGTGGTTCAGCATTTGGGAACCATAGCTAAATCCGGAACGTCTGAGTTTTTGAACAACCTGACCGGTGATGAACGCAAAGACAGCCAGTTGATCGGGCAGTTCGGTGTCGGTTTCTATTCTGCATTTATTGTCGCCAAAGCGGTTGACGTTTATACCCGAAAAGCCGGTTTATCTGCTCAGGAAGGCGTACACTGGCACAGTGAAGGCGAAGGTGTATTCAGTATTGCCGATGTTGAACTACCCGACCGCGGTACCAAAATCGTTCTGCACTTGAAATCAGAAGAAAGTGAGTTTGCGGACAGCTGGCGCTTACGCAATCTGATTAAGAAATATTCAGACCACATCTCCGTACCGGTACAGATGCTGGAGGAAACACCGGCATCCGCCGACGATGAAAAAGCTTCGGATGTTGAACCCAGCTGGGAAAACGTCAACAGTGCCAAAGCACTATGGACGCGCCCAAAAAGTGAAATCAAAGATGAAGAATATCAAGAGCTCTATCACCACATTTCACATGACTTCGGTGACGCGGCCGTTTGGAGCCACAACAAGGTAGAAGGCAAACTGGATTATACCTCGTTACTGTATGTTCCTAAGAAAGCCCCATTTGATATGTGGAATCGCGAGCGCGTACGCGGTCTGAAACTATACGTTAACCGTGTCTTTATTATGGACGACGTTGAGCAGTTTTTGCCGCTGTACTTGCGTTTTGTCAAGGGTATTGTGGATTCAAATGACCTTCCTCTTAACGTCAGCCGGGAAATTTTACAAAGTGATTCCACGATCGACAGCATTAAACAAGCGTTGGTTAAACGCGTGTTGGATATGCTGGACAAAATGGCGAAAAAGCAGCCAGAAGAGTATCAAGTATTCTGGAACGAATTTGGTCAGGTATTAAAGGAAGGACCGGCTGAAGATTTCGCCAATAAAGAAAAAGTCGCAAAATTGCTTCGATTTGCATCCAGCCATACGGGTGAGGCATCTCAAACGGTATCGTTGGCGGACTACCTGAGCCGTATGAATGAAGGTCAGGAAAAGATTTATTACGTCTGTGCAGATAACCATCAAACCGCGAAAAACAGCCCACACCTTGAAGTATTCCGTAAAAAGGGGATTGAGGTGCTGTTGTTGTCTGATCGCATTGATGAGTGGCTGATGGGATATTTGCATGACTTCGACGGCAAGCAATTTGTTGATGTCGCACGCGGTGGTTTGGATCTGGGTGATATCGAAACAGAAGAAGAAAAGAAAGCGTCAGAAGCGGCAAATGAAGAACACAAACCACTGTTGGAACGCATTAAGACACTTTTCACAGATGAAGTGGAAGATGTGCGCATGACGTCACGTTTGGTGGAATCACCCGCCTGTATCGTTGTCGGAGACAATGACATGGGTGCCCAAATGCGCCGTATTATGGAAGCTGCGGGGCAGGCCGTTCCGGATTCAAAGCCGATATTGGAATTAAACCCAGAGCACCCGTTAGTTGAACGCCTTGAAACAGAACAGAGCGAAGACCGTTTTGCGGATTTAGCCAATATTCTGCTTGAACAGGCACGATTGGCCGAAGGCAGCCAATTGAAGGATGCTGCTGGTTTTGTGTCTCGCCTTAACAAATTGTTATTGGAAATGATGGCATAACGGCAACCCCCATTTGCAAAGGCCACGTTGGTGGCCTTTTTCGTTGCGGCCACGGCTTCAATGGCCAATGCACTGAGCGTCAGCTTTCGCTACAATGGCGCAAACTTTGGAGAGTTACCATGAACATAAAAAAAGCTATTGTTGCTGCTGTAGCAGCTACGGTTGCGGGCGGCAGTTTTGCTGGCGGCGCAGTCGACTTTTCTCTGTCAAACACATCCGTCAGATTGGAACATGATGCGGTCTTGGTAGGGACTGGCGCGCATTTTTCTACCGGCGTTCTTTATTCAGAGGAAACCGGCAACTGGTCTTTGTCCGTCGGTTTTAATGCCGTCGATGCCACCATGGCCAATAAAGAACTTATCGGTGGCGTTGGTTTTAAGGGCCAAATGTTGTCGACCGAAGTCTCAGATTTCGATGTAGCCCTCGGCGTGGGTGGTTTTTTGCGCTGGCAACCAGATTTTATGAATGGATTGGGTGTTGAAGGCCAGGCTTACATTGCACCAAGCATTTTAAGCTTCGGCGATCTGACAGAAGTTTACGATGGAGTGGCTCGTATCAGTTATAAGGTTTTGCCACAGGCACGTGCATTTGTTGGTTATCATATAGTACGAGGTACCTATGTTGCCGATGCGTATGACGATGTCGATTCCACTTTTCATTTAGGTTTCAGAATTACTTACTGATGAATCGAGTGTCCAAAACTAATCAGATTCGCTTTATGGTGTCTCAGCAGCTTAAGTGGCTCGAAGAATCGGCCCCAGAGGCTAAAGAGACGGCCATTGCGGCCTACGTGTTGCTTTTCGAAAAACTGCTGTTAGCGGTTGTCGACGAAGTCACGGAACACTCAGCCGTTAGTGATTTGAGACTCAGTTTTGACCAACAGATTCAAGAAGCGGCGATTACCCACGGGTCCATTCGGGAGATACAAGTCGGTTTGCAGCAGCCGGGGCATTGGCTTCAACAATGGCGGCTTAGTCGACAAAACCTGTTTGAATCGGCTATTGTCCGAGCAAAAGCCGACCCGACTATGCAACGAATCGATGCAACACTTATTGAAAGCAGCCACATAACGCAATATCGACAATGGTTGGACGCCTTTACAGAATTTCTGGATAGGACCAGAGAGCTCAATAATCAATATTAATGAGGTAGTGATGACAAAGTATTGGGAAATTGTGCAATTAAGTGACGGATCTTTTGCACTGCAAAGTTCTGAAGAAAATGAAGCTCCATTAGTCCGCATAGAGTTTTCACCCGAAGCAGAAAATTTGCTGCAGGGTCAGGTGGTGGATGTCGCCCGAGCGATGATCGGTGCCGGTGTTCAGGCGGCCAGCTTTGTCGAGGACGCCAGTGTTGAAGACCCTATAGCGCCACGAGAAGAAACCGTACACTGAAAGCTCTGCGGTAAAACCTTAACCGACTATCCTTACCCCCGCTAGTTCACCCGAAATTCGTTGTACCAACTCAGAACACTGCGCACATAGTTTTGCGTTTCAGGGTAGGGCGGTATGCCATTGTATCTGCGTACCGCACCTTCACCGGCGTTATAGGCGGCCAATGCCAAAGGCAAATCATTATAACGACGCATTAAATACCTCAAATGAGCCGTGCCGGCGTAGATATTTTGTTTCGGATCCAGAATATCGCTGACTTTGTATTGCTTGGCGGTGTCTGGCATTAACTGCATCAATCCCATTGCGCCTTTACGCGATTTCGCGTCTATTTTAAAAGCGCTTTCCTGACGAATAACAGCTTTGATCAGCGCCGAATCAATTTCATACAAATAGGCTGCGTTCTTAATGTGCCTGTCAATCAGACTTCGGTTATGAGCGCTGTCTTGATAGCGCAGTGAAAGGCCCGCGGCCTGCGCATTTAAATTATTGTCCTCCAGTTCGTACCCTTGCAGATTAATGGGGCGATCTGTCACAACACGTTCACCGGTCGGTGAAGTATAAATGAACAGGTTTTTTGATATCGCCCATGGTGACATCAACAAACCACAGTAAATTAAGAAGCGTTTAATCTTCAAAGAACACCGCGCCTGCATTTAAAAGTGACCACATTAACTGTTCTATCTCCTTGCCTTGGCCAGAGGGTATGCCGTCATACGTCAGCAGTTCGGTGTCACAAACCCAATGCAGTACGGCTGTAGGCAATGACGTTATTAAGCACTGTCCATCCACGAACAATTGAGTACCTTTGAAAGCCATTCGGCTAGACGGGTTGCGAATTAATTCGTGCTTTTGCCAATGATTTTTAAATGCATCGAACGTCCAATTACCGGTTTCTACACCAGCATCATCGTATTTTGGTTCTGTCATGTACTGACCAAACCAGGTCGTCAGCAAGTCGGTATTATCGGCATATGTTCGCAATATGGATTGCAGCCGTTGAATATCGGTATCCATAAACTCATGAGGGCTGTCGCTTCGGTTTGATATGCCAGGATCGCTGTAACGCGCGAAATCACTAACGGCAGACGATAGAAAATGACCAAAATCACTAATGAATTCACTATCGGCTGGCGCCCTGAATCCGACGGAAATGGTCAATGATTGATCGATCGATGTACCCCAGTGAGCCAAGGCCGGAGGTAAATACAGAACATCACCTGGTGCCATGACCCAACTTTCCTGCTCTTCGAAATCGGTTAATATTTTAACCGGAGTTTGGTCAGCCAGATCGGAATCTTCATTACAAAGCTGCCCCGTCTTCCATTCGCGCTGACCCTCTAGTTGAATCAAAAAGACATCGTATTGGTCAAAATGCGGGCCAACACCACCTCCTGGTGCTGCAAACGAAATCATGATGTCGTCAATTCGCCACTGTGGCAAAAAACTAAACTGCTTTAATAATGCTCGTACCTCGGGAATCCAATGGTCTACTGCCTGTACCAACAGAGTCCAGTTTTCTTCGGGCAGCTCGGCAAAATCCTGTTCAGAAAACGGTCCGTGTTTCAGATGCCATTCGTCAAGACTGGGATGTTTGGTGATGATGCGCGACTCAACTTCATTTTCGAGTGCCAGGCTCGCTAAATCGTCCGCACTGATAATGTCAGCCATAGGTAAGGCATTTCGAATCAATAAAGGACTTTGCTGCCAATACTGCGCGAGGAATTCTTCAGAATTAAACGGATTTGTTGCGTCTTTCACTGCGACACCTCAACCAGTGTTAATGTTGGCTTAGTTTAGCAGAGTTCGTCGTTCTCAATAGTGGTTGGCAAAGAAAAGCCGGAATAATATCCGGCTTTATCAAGAACTCTCAGTTTTGAGTTGAGTCTTTAAATGCGCTTGGCTTGTGCAATGGCATTTCCAATATAGGAAGCAGGTGTCATTGCCAGCAGTTCTTGTTTTGCGTGTTCCGGCAAATCAAGTTGTTTAACAAAATCCACCATCATGGGTTGCGTAATCGCCTTGCCACGAGTAAAGGCTTTTAACTTTTCATAAGGCTCTTCGATGGCGTAACGGCGCATAACGGTTTGAATCGCTTCGGCCATCACTTCCCAAGCGTTATCGAGGTCTTCCGCCAAGCGAGCCTTGTTAACTTCTAACTTACCAATACCCTTCAAAGAAGCCTGGTAAGCAATTAAGGAATGCGCCAGACCAACACCCATGGAGCGCAATACCGTTGAGTCAGTCAGGTCTCTTTGCCAACGAGAGATCGGTAATTTAGTCCCAAGGTGCGCCAAAACCGCATTAGCAATACCCAGATTACCTTCGGAGTTTTCGAAATCGATAGGGTTCACCTTGTGTGGCATGGTAGAACTGCCAACTTCACCGGCAATGGTCTTCTGCTTGAAGTATCCCTGAGAAATGTAGCCCCAGACATCGCGATCGAAATCGATCAAAATAGTATTAAAGCGTGCCACGGCGTCAAACAGTTCCGCGATGTAGTCATGAGGTTCAATTTGCGTGGTATAGGGGTTCCAGTCGAGTCCCAATGTATTGACGAAAGACTCGGCATTTTGCTCCCAGTCTAAATCCGGGTAGGTAGCCAAATGCGCATTATAGTTCCCCACGGCACCGTTTATTTTTCCCAGATATTCACAACGTTCGATTTGTGCAATCTGACGTTCCAGTCGGTACACGACATTCGCAAACTCTTTGCCAACCGTTGTTGGAGAAGCGGTCTGGCCGTGCGTACGGCTGAGCATCGGGATGTCGGCAAGTTCCAATGCGTGTGCTTTAATCGCACTGGCAACAGATTTCAGTACAGGAATAACGACATTTTCCATGCCATTTTTCAGCATCAGAGCATGAGAGAGGTTGTTAATGTCTTCTGATGTACAGGCAAAATGAACAAACTCCAAACAGCCTTTGAGCTCTTCATTCTGGTTGAGTTTGTCCTTTAGAAAGTATTCGACCGCTTTTACATCGTGGTTTGTGGTTGCTTCAATTTTTTTGATGGCTTGAGCATCGGCGACAGAAAAGTCTTCTACAATTTTGTCCAGAAAGGCGATGCCAGATTCCGACAAGGCGGGACATTCAGGTATTCCTTCGTGCGCTGCGAGCTGCTGAAGCCACCTGACCTCAACTTCAACTCGAAATCGGATTAATCCGAATTCACTGAAATATTCACGCAAATCTGCGGTTTTGCTACCGTAACGTCCGTCAATAGGGGAGATTGCGGTAAGACCTGAAAGTTCCATAGAGTATCTGCCTGTGTTTTAGCCGACTTTAAAGCGCGGCGATTATACCGGATTACAAAATTTAGGCTACGTCCAACAACTGGTGTGCGGAATGTTTTAGTTTTTTTCGATTCAACATGAAATGCCAGCGCCGTCCGCCAGATTGGCGCCAAAGCAGCGCGCACCGTACGCCAAACAACAACACGGCTCGTACTTTTTCGGCCACTTTAGGGTTCTGTAAATGCGTTGGGTTGCCAGTTACACGTATTCGAAAATTCAATTGACTGACACTGTTCTGATAACAGCGCGCGGTCGATGCAATGACCGATTCATGCAGAAAGTCATTGAAGTATTCCTGCTGACTGACGGCTCGGTCTAGTTCTTTCGAAAGAGCGTCCATCAGGTCTGGTCGTTTCTCCATTTTCTGCTGAACGGCAATGATTGCCATGGAATATTGTAAAACTTCCCGGCTTACCCCGCGTCCGTTTTGTGCAAGCGCGCTTTCCAGCGTTTTTAGCCCGGTTTCAAGGGTTTCACGACCGTTAAACACATCTTCAAAGGATTTTGGGTTCAGCGTCAGGATAGATCGGATGGCGTTTTCCAGAGATTCACGATCAATCTGTCCGGTTTTAGCTAATTCGTCGACCAAGATAGCGGACTGAAAAATGCCCGCGAGTGCCAATGTTTGTTTTTCCAGTGGAGTCATCTTGTTATTTTTCAGCCTCATTCCAAGTCCGTTCGATCACGCCACCACCAAGACAAAGTTCTCCTGAGTAAAATACAGCAGACTGGCCCGGCGTAATGGCGCGCTGCGGGCGTGCGAAATCGACCCGATAACCACTGGACTCGAGTTTTGTCAGTGTACAGTCTTGGTCAGGCTGTCGGTAACGATGCTTACAAGTCAGTTGAACAGGGGTTTGCGGCCCTGTTTCGTCTACCCAGTAGATATTATCAAGATACAAATGCTGAGTAAAAAGCGAAGGATGGTCAGTGCCTTGTACAACGATTAACTGATTATTTTCGAGGTCTTTTTTTGCCACAAACCAGGGAGCTTCACCGTGGCGGGTACCACCAATGCCCAAACCTTGGCGCTGGCCTATGGTGTAGTACATTAATCCTTGATGATCGCCTAATACTTCTCCTTCTTCGGTCAGAATTTTACCGGGTTGAGCAGGCAGGTATTGCTTCAGAAAATCAGCAAAACGCCGTTCACCGATAAAGCAAATACCGGTACTGTCCTTCTTTTTAGCGGTGGCTAAGTCGTATTTTTCAGCAATTGCCCTGACCACAGGCTTTTCTAAATTTCCGATAGGGAACAGTGTCTTAGCAAATTGGACGTGACTGACAGCATGCAGGAAGTAAGTTTGATCTTTATTAGCGTCAAGGCCACGCAATAATACCGCTTTGTCATCTTGCAATTCGGTTCGGGCATAATGGCCAGTGGCTATTTTGTCGGCCCCTAACATTAGCGCGTATTCAAGAAACGCCTTAAATTTGATCTCCCGGTTACATAGAATGTCCGGGTTTGGCGTTCGGCCAGCTTTATACTCTTCGAGAAAATATTCAAACACATTATCCCAGTATTCTGCGGCAAAATTTGCTTTGTGGAGCTTAATGCCAAGCCGATCGGCAACGGCCTGAGCATCGGCAAGATCCTCTTTAGCAGTGCAGTATTCCGTGCCATCGTCTTCATCCCAGTTTTTCATGAACAGGCCTTCAACCTGATATCCCTGTTCCAGCAACAGTGCCGCGGTGACTGACGAGTCAACACCACCAGACATTCCGACGATGACTTTGGTCTGGGCATTGGCATTCATTGCGTAACTCCGGAGAAAAACTCTTTGATTAATGACAGTGGCACAATGGGCTCGTTTGCCAGATCTTCAAGGGTCTGACGGGCTAATTCACTGCGCAAGGGGTACTTATTGGCTCGCAAATCATCAAGTTTAAGCCATTGTGCTTCCAGAATATCAGCATCCAGTGCCTGGTCTGTTTTTTCAGCCACCCTCGCACGGAAACAAATACGAACGTAGTGCGTACCAGATTCCTTATGGACACCCTGGTATATGCCGTGCAGCCCGAGTAACTCAACTCGATAGCCGGTTTCTTCCAAGGCTTCACGAACGGCAGCCTGTTCGAGTGATTCACCGACCTCAACATGACCGGCAGGCTGATTCCAACAATGAAGGTTGTTGTCGACTTCTTTAACCATCAACATTTTGCCGTCCTCAACACAAACAACGGCGACAACGAGGTGAGGGTAAGTCATTTAAAACACCATAGTCTCAAAAGTGCATAATTCTAAGATGATTGCACAATTGAACGCCAATTTTTCACAGGATTCACAAGTCTTATGCATCGTAAGGGTAAATTGTCTGCCTAAACTCCTTTAAACTACCGGTAATTACGCGCCTTTTGGGTCAGTATTATCAGTTTAATTAAAGGAAAGCCTGCATGGTCATTAAACCTAAAGTTCGAGGATTCATCTGTACAACCGCCCATCCAACTGGGTGTGCCAAGCATGTTCAGGAGCAGATTGATTACGTAAAATCAAATACAACGGCTCAGACTGGCCCTAAAAACGTACTCGTCATAGGTTGTTCGAATGGTTATGGCTTGGCTTCACGCATCACAGCTGCGTTCGGCTACAAGGCAAACACACTGGGGGTTATGTTCGAGAAAGAACCGTCAGAGCGTCGCACGGCCTCAGCCGGTTGGTACAACACCGTGGCCCTTGAAAAGGCAGCCAAAGCAGAAGGGCTGTATGCCGAATCGCTGAATACCGACGCGTTTTCTGCGGAAGCGAAAGAGCAGGTTATTGCCAAGATCAAAGAAAATATGGGTAAAGTCGATCTGATCGTTTACTCCTTAGGCGCTCCTCGGCGTAAAGACCCAGTTTCTGGTGAGGTATACTCATCAACTCTGAAGCCCATTGGACAATCAGTTACCCGTAAGAACCTGAACACAGACACTCGTGAAGTATCAGAAATCACGCTGGAGCCCGCATCAGAAGAGGAAATCTTCAATACCGTCAAAGTGATGGGTGGAGAAGACTGGGAAATGTGGATAGAGGCCTTGATGCAAGCTGACGTGTTGGCAGAGGGTGTTAAAACCACGGCCTACACCTATATTGGTAAAGAATTAACCTGGCCTATCTACGGTGGCGCGACTATTGGTAAAGCCAAAGAAGATCTGGATCGGGCATCGAAAGAAATTAATCAGAAGTTGGCTGGCGCACTCCATGGGTCCTCATTCGTTTCTGTATTGAAGGCGCTGGTGACGCAGTCCAGCTCCGCCATTCCAGTTATGCCATTGTATATCTCAGCGTTATACAAGGTCATGAAAGAGCAAGGTACACACGAAGGGTGTATCGAACAGATATTCGGATTGTTTACGGAGCAACTGTATTCAACGTCAGAATTAAATTTAGACAGTGTCGGCCGCATTCGTATGGAAGACAACGAACTGGCAGCCAGTGTGCAGGAAAAAGTTGCCGAAATCTGGGCACAGGTGACAACCGATAATCTTGACGAGCTAACCGATTTTGCCGGTTATCAGGCCGAGTTTTTCAAGCTTTTCGGCTTTGGTTTCGAGGACGTCGACTACGAAGCGGACGTTGATCCGGTCGTTTAACAGCAGACACAGAAGCAGCCTTTGGGCTGCTTTTTTTTGGGCGGACTTTAACCCCCCGATCTTGCAAATAGTGCATATCCACTTCCTGGTAGGTTCCCGGTGGTAATCCACTCACGGTGATTTCACCTATGTTCCAACGCACCAAGCGCAAAGTTGGGTAGCCAATCGCTGCCGTCATCCGTCGAACCTGTCGGTTTCGGCCTTCTGTGATGGTAATGGCAAGCCAGGTGGTTGGTATCTGTTTCCGCTCTCGAATGGGCGGCGTTCGCGACCATAGCTCCGTTGGTGGCTCAATGACCGTTACTTGGCATGGGTGTGTCGGACCATCCTTTAGTTGGAGGCCTTGACGCATTTGTGCGAGCGAATAATCCTCAGGGATGCCCTCCACTTGAGCATAATAGGTTTTTGGCATCTTAAATTTGGGATCCATCAGGCTGTGAATCAGCTGACCGTCATCGGTTAATATCAACAAGCCTTCGGAGTCATAATCCAGTCGTCCAGCGCTGTAGACGTCCGCCACGGGAATGAAATCCGCCAGAGTTTTACGCCCATCCGGGTCTGTAAACTGGGTTAAAACCTGATAAGGCTTGTTGAACAGTAAGTAGCGCGACATGGCCTGATTTCCCCTGAATAGAGCGGTTATGGTGGTAACTTTTATCCTAAAGTTCAATTACATTCGACGTTACAACTGGTATTATTCTGCCCCGAATTTTTGCGTCCGTATTTGCAGGCAGGGAGAGTTGTCTGCAATTTCCTCTTTAACCTAGGAATTTCTATGACTGATAAAAAAGCTAAAATCATCTACACGGAAACCGATGAGGCGCCCGCGCTGGCCACTTATTCATTGTTACCGATTGTTGAAGCCTTTACCAAAGTAGCTGATGTAGCGGTCGAGACTCGTGATATTTCGTTGTCTGGCCGTATCATCGCCAACTTCCCTGAGTTTCTGACCGAAGAACAGCGCATTTCAGATGCTTTGACAGAGTTAGGTGAATTAGCAAAACAGCCAGACGCCAACATCATAAAACTGCCAAACATCAGTGCTTCAGTTCCTCAATTGGTTGCCGCAATCAAAGAGTTACAGGCAAAAGGCTATAAATTACCGGACTACAACCCTGATCCCGCCACCGATGAAGAGCGTGAAGTAAAGTCACGGTATGACAAAATAAAAGGCAGTGCCGTTAACCCTGTTCTACGTGAAGGAAATTCGGATCGCCGTGCTCCAGGAGCGGTCAAGCAATATGCACGCAACAACCCGCACAGCATGGGTGCCTGGTCAAAAGACTCAAAATCACACGTTTCCAGCCTGACTGAGGGTGATTTTTACGGATCTGAAACATCAACGGTGGTCGAAGCTGATGGACAGTTCAAAATAGAATTGCACAAAGCAGATGGGGCAATTGAGCTGCTGAAGCCATTTGCGCCGCTGGTTGCCGGCGAAGTAATCGACTCAGCTGTTTTCAGTGTTAAAGCACTGCGCGCGTTCATTGCAGAGCAGATTGCCGAAGCAAAACAGCAAGGCGTTTTGTTCTCTTTGCACATGAAAGCAACCATGATGAAAGTCAGTGATCCCATTATCTTTGGTCATGTCGTCTCCGTATTCTATGCAGATGTGTTTGCAAAACATGCGGATACGTTGGCACCTCTCGGTGTTGACGTAAATAATGGTATTGGTGACCTATATGCCAAGCTTGAGCAGTTACCTGCCGATAAGCAAGCGGAAATCAAAGCTGACATCGAAGCGATTTACGCCAAGTCACCTGAGTTGGCCATGGTCAATTCAGACAAAGGCATTACCAACCTCCATGTGCCCAGCGATGTCATTATCGATGCGTCCATGCCAGCCATGATTCGAACGTCTGGCCAGATGTGGGGGCCGGATGGTCAACCCAAAGATACGAAAGCTGTCATCCCTGATCGCAGCTACGCAGGTGTTTATCAAGCCACCATTGAATTCTGTAAAGAAAATGGCGCTTTCGATCCGCGCACCATGGGCACAGTGCCTAATGTTGGCCTGATGGCGCAAAAAGCTGAAGAATATGGTTCGCACGACAAAACATTTGAAGTCGCCTCCGCAGGTACCGTTAAAGTTATTTCTGACGCTGGCACCGTTTTATTAGAGCAGTCCGTTGAAGCGGGTGACATCTTCCGTATGTGTCAGGTTAAAGATGCGCCGATTCAGGACTGGGTGAAACTGGCCGTGTCACGTGCTCGCGATACTGGCTGGCCAACGGTCTTTTGGCTCGACGAGAACCGAGCACACGACAGTCAGTTGATTAAGAAGGTAAATCAGTACCTGAAGGACCATGATACCGAAGGTCTGGAATTGCTGATCATGAATCCGGTGGAAGCTACGAAGTACTCTTTGACCCGCATGAAAAACGGTGAAAACACAATTTCTGTGACCGGAAATGTTCTTCGCGATTATCTAACGGATCTTTTCCCGATTCTGGAACTCGGCACTTCCGCCAAGATGTTGTCTATTGTTCCGTTGATGGCAGGCGGTGGCTTGTTTGAAACAGGTGCAGGCGGTTCAGCACCGAAACACGTTCAACAATTTAACGAAGAGAATCATCTGCGATGGGACTCTCTGGGTGAATTCCTGGCTTTAGCTGTTTCTCTTGAGCATCTGGCAAAGACGTTCAGCAACCCCAAAGCACAGGTTTTGGCCGTGACTCTGGATCAGGCAACAGCCAAGTTCCTTGAAGAGAATAAGAGTCCATCACGACGTGCGGGAGAGCTCGATAACCGTGGTAGTCACTTCTACCTGGCCATGTATTGGGCAGAAGCCTTAGCTTCCCAAACCGATGACAGTGAGCTGGCTGCAAAATTTGCAGGACTGGCGAAAAACCTGGCTGCTAATGAAGCGGCAATTGTTAATGAATTGAACGAAGTTCAAGGGCAACCAATCGATATTGATGGTTACTATCGACCATCAAGCAAGTTGGCCAGCGCAGCAATGCGACCCAGCCAAACATTGAACAATCTATTAGCAAGCTTGAAATAACTGAAAAGAGCACCTTTGGTGCTCAGCTCTAAAACGCAAAAAGCCCGGAAAACCGGGCTTTTTTACGGGGGCAAAGTCCTCAGGAAGGTTCTTTGACTGCGGCAGGTATTGCCGTTTCTGTAGATGCTGACTCGGTTGCTCCAACCACCTGAATGTTGACTGCATGAATGCCGCGTTCTGATTTAACTGTTTCGAACTCGACATCCTGGCCAGCTTTCAGTGTTTTATACCCTTCCATCTGAATAGAGGAAAAATGTGCAAACAAGTCTTCTTTGTGGTCATCGCAAACGATGAAGCCAAAACCCTTGGCATTATTAAACCACTTTACTTTCCCTACTGGCATATCGGACTCCTTACGACCTTTAATGCTAAAAACACTGCTGACTAGAACGTACAGCTCTATTCGCCAAGCCAACAACTGCGTGCGATCGAGAAGAATCTGCCTTTATTACAAAATTCCGTAATCGCGACGTGGTGCTATGGAATACCGTTGAAACTTTCAAGTCAACCCCCATTTATACGACTTATGATCGAGTAGACGTTACAATTGCCACACGCTTCTAAAAAATTCGATCTGGAAGCCATTATGTTCGTATTAGATAATTGAGTTGTCGATAATGTCATTTCGCTCACATAGAAAAGAAATAGCCATGAAAAACGAATGTGGCCTGAAATTTGAAACCAGACTCGGGGATGACGGTCAAACGTCACATGAAGATGAAAGCGGGGTTGCGGTTCAGCCAGCTGAACCACAGCTGAAGCGCCCCTCATTATATCGGGTGGTTTTAATGAATGACGACTATACTCCTATGGAGTTTGTGGTTCACATTCTGGAACAGTTTTTCGCCATGAACCGCGAAAAAGCGACCCAGGTAATGTTGGCGGTGCATACACAAGGCAAAGGTGTTTGCGGCGTCTATACTAAAGATATTGCCGAAACCAAAGCAGCATTAGTTAACGATTATTCGCGAGAAAACCAGCATCCGCTGCTGTGCGAAGTTGAAGAAATTGACGACGAGAGTCGGTGAGGAAGGGTGAGTCATTATGCTGAGCAAAGATCTGGAGTTGACCCTTAACAGTGCATTTAAGGAAGCACGTGCAAAACGGCATGAGTTTATGACCGTTGAACACCTGTTGCTGGCTCTGTTAGATAACCATGCTGCAGCGGATGTTTTAAGCGCCTGTGCGGCAGACATACCGCAGTTGCGGCGGGATCTGATTGAATTCATAGATTCCACCACGCCGCTCATTCCAATTGACGATGAAGATCGGGAAACGCAACCAACGCTGGGCTTTCAGCGGGTCTTGCAACGGGCCGTTTTTCATGTGCAATCGTCCGGCAAAAAAGAAGTTACCGGCGCCAATGTATTGGTAGCCATCTTTTCGGAACAGGAAAGTCAGGCGGTTTACTTCCTGAAACAGCAAAGTATTTCACGCATTGATGTGGTCAATTTCATTGCGCACGGCATTTCCAAAGTTCAGTCAGATGATCCTGAGCACCAGGATTTTCATCAGGAAAGTATGCAAGAAGATGGTAGTGCGGAAAGCTCATCTGGCAACCCACTGGACAGTTTTGCAACCAATTTAAACGAAGCTGCCGCCAACGGTCGTATTGACCCTTTGGTCGGCCGTGATTATGAAGTGGACCGCGTTGTACAAATCTTATCCCGTCGGCGTAAAAATAACCCATTGCTTGTGGGCGAGACAGGCGTAGGGAAAACGGCGATCGCGGAAGGTCTGGCGAAACGTATTGTTGACGGTGATGTACCTGAAATCATGTTAGGGGCGCAAGTCTACTCATTGGATTTGGGTGCCCTATTGGCAGGAACCAAGTATCGAGGTGATTTCGAGAAGCGCTTGAAAGGGTTGTTGGCTGAGTTGAAAAAACGCGATAAAGCCATCCTTTTCATCGATGAAATTCACACGATCATTGGTGCAGGTGCGGCATCCGGGGGCGTCATGGATGCTTCCAATTTACTGAAACCAATGCTCAGTTCTGGGGAGTTGCGCTGTATTGGCTCGACCACTTTCCAGGAATTCCGCGGAATATTTGAAAAAGACTCAGCGCTGACTCGTCGCTTCCAGAAAATAGATGTGAACGAACCGTCGGTCGATGAAACCTATCGTATTTTAAAAGGCCTCAAAACACGATTTGAGGATCACCATCATTTGAAATATACCGACAAGGCGCTTCGCGCAGCGGCTGAATTAGCCGACCGTTACATAACGGACCGCCATTTGCCGGACAAAGCCATTGATGTCATCGATGAAGCCGGTGCGGCCGAAAGGTTAAAGTCTGAAAGCCGACGAAAAAAATCAATTGGCGTGGGTGATGTAGAACGCGTGGTAGCATCAATAGCGCGAGTTCCAGCCAAAACCGTGAATAAGGACGACAAAACCTTACTGTCCAATTTAGAACGCAACCTGAAAATGACTGTATTTGGTCAGGATGATGCGATCGAGAGCATTGCCTCTGCAATCAAGCTGGCTCGGGCAGGTTTAAAATCCGTCGAAAAACCCATTGGTTCATTTTTGTTCGCCGGTCCGACCGGTGTCGGGAAAACCGAAGTCACAAAACAGTTGGCAGAGTCTCTCGGCGTTGAACTGTTACGGTTTGATATGTCGGAATATATGGAGAGACATACGGCATCCCGTTTGATTGGTGCGCCTCCAGGGTATGTTGGTTTTGACCAAGGTGGGTTACTTACTGACGGTGTTAATCGTCATCCACATTGTGTTTTGTTGCTGGACGAAATTGAAAAGGCGCATCCAGATGTCTTTAATTTGCTATTGCAGATTATGGACCATGGTACCCTGACGGATAATAACGGGCGCAAGACAGACTTCCGCAACGTTATATTGATTCTCACCAGTAATGCCGGTGCTCAGGAAATGAGCCGTCGTTCTGTAGGCTTCACAGAACAGGACAACAGTACGGACGGCATGGAAATGATCAAGAAAACGTTCACACCTGAGTTCCGAAACCGGCTTGATGGCATCGTACAATTTGCCGCATTGCCGATTGAGGTGGTCTTGAATGTTGTCGATAAGTTTCTTGTCGAATTGCAGGCTCAGTTGGACGATAAGCGTGTCCATCTTGAAGTTGATACCGCCGCACGTGAATGGTTATCGCGTGAAGGCTATGACAAGAATATGGGGGCCAGGCCAATGGCGCGCTTGATTCAGGAAAAGATCAAACGACCATTAGCAGACTTGATTCTCTTTGGTCCTTTGGCAACCGGCGGAACGGTCAATATCACGCTGAAAGACAATGAGCTGGATATCAGCGTTGCTGGCGAAATGGCGGAAGCTTGAGTTTTTAGCCAGACCTAAAAAAAGCACCTTACGGTGCTTTTTTTATTTTTGCAGGCTGAATTGCAAAAAGGCATGTGTACTGCGATGTGATTAACGTGCGCGGTAAACGATTCTGCCTTTCGTCAAGTCGTATGGAGTCAACTCAACTTTTACTTTATCGCCCGTTAAAATACGAATGTAGTTTTTACGCATTTTGCCTGAGATATGAGCCGTAATGACGTGGCCGTTTTCAAGCTTAACGCGGAACATTGTGTTTGGAAGGGTGTCAAGGATTTCACCTTCCATTTCAATCACATCTTCTTTTGCCATAGAGCCTTTTACAAACCTTTGAATTGATAATCGGCGCGCATTCTGCCTGAAAAAACAACAATTAGCAAAACTAACTGGTATTTTTTTAAAAAAGTCGGTTTGGAATCAATTAATTAGGCGATTTTTGCGTCACACCGCTGAGTTCACTCTGCGAATGCACTGCCATTGTCCGTCGATCAACAACTCGGTTGGCTGATAGTCAATTTTGTACTGCATTTTTTGGCACCCCGGAACCCAGTAACCCAGATACAAATAGGGCAGCGACCATTTTTTGCACAGCTCGATTTGTGACAAAATGGCAAATACACCAAGAGATCTGGAATCCAAATCAGGTTCAAAGAAGGTATAAATAGCAGATAGTCCCGAAATGAGGCGGTCTGTTACCGCAACCGCCACCAATTGACCTTGGACGAAGAAGCGAATGTGAAATGAAAATTCGCGATTCACAGCCAAAAAGTCTTCATAACCGGTCGGGGTAGCAGGGTACATATCGCCATCTGCATGCCTTTGTTCGATGTAGCGTTCAAACAGTTGATAATCTTCCAGGCGAACCTTACTAGGCATTATTTCCATCCGAACATCGGAGTTAGCCTTATTAATGCGCCTGAAACGGCGTTTATTGATAAATTCATGTACAGGGATTCTGGCCGGTATGCAGGCATTGCATTGCTGGCAGTCTGGACGGTAAAGGTGCTTGCCGCTGCGTCGAAAGCCGGACTGAGTCAACTCCTCATACAGGGGTAGTTCAAAATGCAGATCAGGATCCAAAAACAGCGTGCGAGATTGACGTTCGGCAAGATAGCTGCAGGCATGATCGCTGGTACGGAACAGTTTTATGGTTTGGGTCGACATACCTTCCGGATTACTCATGCGGCTCCCTGTAGGCATCTAACTAAATACATTATTGAGAATATCCGTTAATACCGGCCTATCCACTAAGGATAGCTGCTTTCTTGTCACGGGCAGGCGATTTTCGAAATTCTCTCTACCAATCAGTATAGCCCCTAACGATTCGAGGTAGGGGTTATGCAGCTGGCAATCAATCATGGTCAAATGGTTCTGTTTTGCCCATTCACTCAAGGCGATGAAGGCGTATTTTGAGGCATTCCGCTGTAACGAAAACATGCTCTCACCAAAGAAAACAGTATCTATACCCAGGCCATAAAGACCGCCGATCAGCTGTCTATCGCACCAAACCTCGACGGAATGTGCCCATCCCTGGTTGTGCAACTCGATATACGCGTTTTTCATATCGTCAGTGATCCAGGTACCCTCTGCGCGGAGGTCCGCACACAGATCAATGACCGTACTGAAATGCTGATTGGTGGTTATTTCAATATTCAGTCTGCGATATTCTTTGCGCAAACTTCGGGAAACGTGCGCCGCACCGGGTTCCAACACCATTCTCGGTGCCGGAGACCACCACATAATCGGCTCATGTTCGCTGAACCAGGGAAAGATGCCGTGTTGATACGCTTCCAACAGCCAATCGGTGTTTAACTGACCTCCCAGCGCCAAAAGACCATTCGGCTCTTCAAGTGCTCTTTTTGTGTTCGGGAATGAGGGTTTGTCATTGGCATTTAACCAAACCAGGTTATGCATAGATACTCTGCGGTCTTTACTAATCGAGTTAGTGTAACCCGCAATGGATCGGACCTAAAACAGCATTTCTACAATCCCATGTGAATCAAGGAGTTAATATTCAGCCTCCAGTCAGCAAGTAAATGGCATAAAAAGTGTTATTAATTCAATAAGTTGGCTGCCCAAATATGGTATCTTAAGCCCACTTTTAACAATGACGACTGATGTAAGGTGATTTTTTGGCCGAACGATTTAAAGCGTACCAACAAGATGACCGTTTAGCGGAGATCAAAACACGCTTTTTCCATGATGCTGTCTGGATTTTTTCACTGGCGATCGGGTTATTCCTGTCATTGGCTTTATTGACGTATAACGCCAAAGACCCGGGTTGGGCCTATGCTGACTCTCAGGCACAGATATCCAATTTGGCCGGCAGCGCAGGGGCCTGGGTTTCATCGTTCCTGTTCACCCTGATTGGTATATTTGCCTATTCACTGCCTATTATTGCTTTTTACCGGGCGTGGGTTGTCTTTAAAGGCCGTAAAAGTGCAGAACAATGGAATCCACTGATAACCCTGGTTAGAACCATTGGTTGGGTCGTTTTCCTGACAGTCGGTTGCGCATTGGCCACCGTTCACCTTGCCAGTGACCAAGTCGGATCCGCCGGCGGTTACCTGGGCATATCCGTCTCAGAATGGTTTTTCCCGATCTTCGGCATTATGGGAAGTACGCTGATTCTCATTTTCCTCTGGTTTCTTTCTTTAACATTAGCTGCACACATTTCCTGGCTTGTCGTTGTGGATCGCATTGGTGAAGCGGTGTTTTCCATCTTCGCTCATTTGGCTTCGAAATGGCGCCAATATCGCAAGAAAGCGGACGAGGACGCCGAAGTAAAACGTGTTGTTGAACAGCGCAAACAAAACCTGGAAGTCCAACTGGAAAAGCAGGCCAAGCGCAAACCCTTACAAATTAAACCGCTGGCAAAAAAAGAAGCCATTGTCAGTGATCGAGTTGTGAAGGAAAAACAGAAATCGTTGTTTGACGATGCGGAAGTGTCTGGCACGTTGCCAGCGATTGACCTGTTAACACCGTCAACCAACGACGCTGTAGGGGGTTATTCAGCTGAAGCTCTGGAAGCCATGTCTCGATTATTGGAGATCAAACTGAAAGATTTTGGTGTTCAGGCAGAAGTCACCGAAGTCGCCCCGGGTCCAGTGATTACACGTTTTGAAATTCAACCGGCCGCCGGCGTTAAAGTTTCGAAAATTTCGAATCTGGCCAAAGATCTGGCTCGTTCTATGGCGCTCGTCAGTGTTCGTGTCGTAGAGATTATTCCCGGTAAAACCACGGTCGGTATTGAAATTCCGAATGAGCAGCGCGCCATGGTCAGATTGAGCGATGTTTTGGGGTCCAGTATCTACGATAAGAGTAAGAGCGTTCTGACAATGGGTTTAGGTCATGACATTGGTGGGACGCCTGTCGTTGCTGACCTGGCGAAAATGCCCCACCTGCTGGTTGCGGGAACGACCGGATCCGGTAAGTCCGTCGGCGTAAACTCCATGCTGTGCAGTCTGTTGTTTAAAGCGACACCCGAGGAAGTACGGTTAATCCTCGTCGACCCAAAAATGCTCGAACTATCGGTTTACGAAGGCATCCCTCATCTGTTAACACCCGTCATTACCGACATGAAGGAAGCCGCTGGCGGTTTACGTTGGTGTGTGGCTGAAATGGAACGTCGCTATAAACTACTGGCATCCGTGGGTGTGCGGAATATCGGTGGCTTCAACAAAAAAGTCACTGACGCCATTCGCAATGGCGAGCCCATTGTTGATCCGCTTTATGACCCGCTTCAGTCGCTTGAGCCTGGCGCGCCAGCGCCAACTTTAGAACCATTACCTTACATTGTCGTTGTGATCGATGAGTTTGCCGACATGATGATGATCGTCGGTAAGAAAGTAGAGGAGCTGATCGCGCGAATTGCACAAAAAGCTCGTGCAGCAGGCATACATCTGATTTTGGCAACACAACGTCCGTCAGTTGATGTCATTACCGGCTTAATTAAAGCCAACATTCCGACTCGAATAGCTTTTCAGGTGTCTTCAAAAATTGATTCCAGAACCATTTTGGATCAGGGCGGAGCAGAACAATTGCTGGGTCATGGTGACATGTTGTACATGCCACCAGGGACCAGCTTGCCGGTGCGTGTTCACGGCGCCTTTGTAGACGATGATGAAGTTCACGCTATCGTCGCGGACTGGAAAAAACGTGGTGCGCCCGATTATCTTGAAGAGATCACCAGTGGGGGAGACTCTGATGTCCCCGGCATGGCGGGCTTCGACTCTGACGGTGATGATCCTGAATCCGACGCTTTATTTGATCAGGCGGTAGAGTTTGTCACGCAAACACGTAAAGCATCCATCTCTTCCGTGCAGCGTAAATTACGCATTGGTTATAACCGTGCTGCACGCTTGGTTGAAACCATGGAGGCAGCTGGCATCGTCAGCCCGCCAGGTCACAATGGCGCGCGGGAAGTCTTAGCTCCGCCACCTCCACCAATGTAACAAGGAACCTGCTGTGAATAAAATTTTGTTGAGTTTTCTCTTGTGTTTAGCAACCTCGTTTGTGCTGGCGGATGCGCCAGAACGAGAGAGGTTAATTGAACTATTAGATAACGCCGATAACCTGACTGCCGACTTTACGCAGAAAACCTATAAAGAAACATCCGCCAATGTTGACGTAACGTCCGGGACAATGAGCATCAGCAAACCACTTCGCTTTAACTGGACTGTCAAAAAACCTTATGAGCAACAGGTCATTTCAGACGGTGAAACACTTTGGGTTTTTGACCCGGATTTAGAACAGGCGACTTATCAACCCTTATCTGAAAATGTACAACAATCTCCGGCTATGATTCTGGTTCAGCCGCGTGAAGCTTTAACCGGGCAGTACGACATTATTGAAGTTAAAACCGATGACCTGACCGCCTATAAGCTTTACCCGATCAGTGAGGAAACTAATTTTAAAGAACTTATGTTGTTGTTCTCCGACAGAATGATTTCCGAAATCCGAATTTTGGACAGTTTGAATCAGGAAACAATCATTACATTTGCGAATGTTAAAACTGGGCAAGCCATCAGCAGCGAACAGTTTGAATTTGTGCCGCCACCGGGAACAGATTTGTTTCCACAAATGTGACGATGACGGATTTATTTTCAAAGGGCACTGCTTACCGGCCCCTCGCAGAAATTCTCAGACCCGATGACCTGAACGGTTACGTTGGGCAATCTCATATTCTGGGAAACGATAAGCCACTGCGTAAAGCTCTGGAGCAAAAAAACATTCACTCGATGATTTTTTGGGGGCCACCAGGTGTTGGCAAAACAACTCTGGCGAAAATCATTTCGCACACAGTTGACGCACGTTTTGAAGAACTGTCTGCCGTGCAAGCGGGTGTCAAAGATATTAAACTGGCCGCAGAAAAAGCCAAGCAAGCGCAGGCCTATGGCGAAAAGACGATTCTCTTCGTAGACGAGGTTCATCGTTTTAACAAAGCCCAACAGGATGCATTTTTACCGTACGTCGAAAATGGCACGTTCATCTTTATTGGCGCCACAACCGAAAACCCCAGTTTTGAATTAAACTCGGCATTACTCTCTCGTGCGCGGGTTTACGTCTTAAAGTCGTTTTCTGAAGATGACTTGAAGGCGCTTTGGCAGCGGGCGAAAGACAAAGATACTCGACTGTCTCAGTTGCAGCTTGACGATGACAGCCTGACATTGCTTACCCAATACGCTGACGGAGACGCTCGCCGATTTCTGAATATGCTGGAAATAGCACTGGATTATTTTGACGAAAATACTCACGTTTCCAAACAAGCCATCAGCGAATTACTGCAAGCACAACCAAGACGTTTCGATAAAGGTGGCGAGAACTTCTACGATCAAATATCAGCCTTCCACAAAAGCGTGCGAGGCTCATCACCCGACGGCGCGCTGTATTGGCTGTGTCGCATGTTGGATGGAGGCATAGATCCTCTGTATCTGGCGCGTCGGATCGTCCGTATTGCGTCTGAAGATATTGGCAATGCTGACCCCCGCGCACTGACCTTGGCTCTGAATGCCTGGGACAGCCAGACCAGACTAGGCTCTCCGGAAGGAGAATTGGCGCTCGCACAAGCGGCGGTTTACCTGGCAAGTGCGCCAAAATCCAATGCAGTTTACAAAGCGTTTAACGAAATGATGGCCTATGTACAGCAAAACAGCAGTGCTGAGGTACCGCTGCATTTGAGGAATGCGCCAACGCAACTGATGAAAAACCTCGATTATGGGGCGGACTATCGCTACGCACACGATGAGCCCAATGCCTATGCAGCCGGTGAACATTATTTACCTGAAGAACTTCGTGAAAGAGTATTTTATCAGCCGGTTGACCGCGGTTTGGAAAGTAAGATTCTGAAAAAGCTCGACTATTTAAAAGCATTAGACCAGCAAGCCAGAGAAAAGGAGTAGATGATGGGCGCACCGTTAACCATTTGGCATTGGCTGATTATCGGTTTAGGAGGTGGGTTAGGGGCCATGGCCCGATTTGCTACCGTGACCTGGATTAACAAATGGCACAGTAGCCACTTTTATTGGGGTACTTTTACCGTGAATGTGGTCGGCAGCTTCATAATGGGCTTGGCATTTGTACTTTTCACCATAAAATACCCTTTAGTACCCGGAAGTTGGCGAAGTTTCGTGACGGTCGGTTTTTTGGGTGCTTTTACAACCTTTTCGACGTTCGCGCTGGAATCCTTGCAATTACTGCACGATAACTACATAACACTGGCATTGGTGTATATGGCAGCCTCTGTACTCGTGTGTTTAATCGCCGTCAGCGTTGGATTCGGATTAGGTAAACTCATTTTTTAATCGTAAGGACTAAATCAAGATGCTGGATATAAAGCAGCTTAGACAAGACATTGACTCCATTGCTCAAAAACTAACCGTTAAGGGGTTCAAATTAAACATTGAGTCCTTTCAGTCTTTAGAGTCGAGTCGAAAGTCCTTGCAGGTAGAAACTGAAGAACTGCAGGCGGAACGCAAAAAAGCTTCTAAAGCGATTGGCGATTACGTGCGCCAAGGTATGTCAGCCGAAGAAGCTAAAGCAAAAGTGGCCGAGACGTTGGAAAAAATAGCCCAGACGCTTGGCCAGAAAGAAGAGGAACTGAAAGACATTCAAGCCAAGTTAGATGACTTGCTGTATTCCATTCCGAATCTTCCTGACGCTTCAGTGCCCGCTGGCGCGGATGAAAATGATAATGTCGAAGTGACTAAGTGGGGATCACCTGGCCAGTTTGAGTTTGCCGTTAAGGATCACGTCGATGTTGGCGCGGCTCTCGATGGACTGGATTTTGAAACGGCAGCCAAGTTAACCGGCAGTCGTTTCGCTGTCATGCGTGGCAAAGTGGCGAAGCTGCACCGCGCCCTGACGCAGTGGATGTTGGATGTACAAACCAACGAGCATGGATACCTCGAGATGGCCGTCCCGTTCATGGTCAACAAGGATTCGTTGTTTGGCACAGGCCAGTTGCCGAAATTTGGCGAAGACCTGTTTAAGTTAGACTTTGACCAAGAGTATTATCTGATTCCAACCGCAGAAGTTCCGCTGACCAATATTGTCCGTGGCAACATCTTAAACGCCAGTGACTTACCGTTAAAAATGGCGGCTCACACACCTTGTTTCCGTTCCGAAGCAGGTTCTTACGGACGCGATGTACGCGGCATGATCCGTCAGCATCAGTTTGAAAAAGTTGAACTGGTTCAGATAGTCGAGCCCGAGCGCTCGTTTGAGGCACTGGAAGAACTGACTGGACACGCCGAAGCGATTCTGCAGAAGCTAGAACTACCGTATCGCAAGGTCGTGTTATGTGGTGGCGATATGAGTATCGGGTCGGCTAAAACTTATGATCTGGAAGTTTGGTTGCCGGCGCAAAATACGTATCGGGAAATATCATCCTGCTCAAACATGACGGATTATCAATCTCGTCGTATGCAGGCTCGTTATCGTAATCCGGAAACCAATAAGCCTGAATTGGTGCACACGTTAAATGGGTCCGGGTTAGCCGTCGGTCGAACTTTGGTTGCCGTGCTGGAAAACTATCAAACCGAAACCGGTTTAAGAATTCCAACAGTATTGCAAAGCTACATGGGTGGGGTCGACTTTATACCTTACGTTTAAGATCAGCTTACCCCGCAAAGTGCGGGGTTTTTTATGTCTAAATAATGGAGAGTAAAAGTGGACTATTTCCCGCTTTTTCATCAACTCACTCAGCAACCAGTACTTGTTATTGGTGGTGGTAAAATCGCTCTACGTAAAATAACGCTTTTGGAAAAGAGTGGGGCAAGTATCCGGGTGGTGGCAAAGTCTATATTGCCGGAAATACGGAGTAAGAAAAGCTGTACTTGTGAACAAAGAGCGTTTGCAGAAAGCGATCTTAGCGATGTCGTTTTAGTCGTCATTGCAACGGACGACAGGGCATTTAATGAGCAGGTCAGCGTGCTGGCGAAAAACAAACGCTTGCTGGTCAATGTGGTCGATTCTCCGGATTTATGCAATGTTATATTTCCATCGATAGTTGATCGGAATCCGTTGCTGATCGCGATCACCTCAAGTGGTCGGGCACCGGTTCTGGCAAGAACGGTCAGGGCGAAACTGGAAAGTACTATTCCAGCCAGCTTCGGACACCTGGCACAACTGGCGTCGAAATTCAGAGAGCAAGTCAAACAGACGTTGAGTCAAGCGGATGATCGTTTGCGTTTTTGGGAGAAAATACTTAACGGAGTGACCGCGGAACATGTCTATGCCGGCCGAATGGATGCTGCTGAGGCGTCATTGTTAACCGCACTGAATAATCCGGATTTGCGCACCTTGGGTGAAGTTTATCTGGTTGGCGCTGGACCGGGTGATCCAGACTTATTGACGTTTAAAGCATTACGATTGATGCAACAGGCCGATGTGGTGGTGCACGATGCATTGGTGTCTGATGCGATCATGGAATTGGTGCGTCGTGATGCAGATCGCATTTATGTTGGTAAGCGTCGATCAAATCACGCCTTGCCTCAAGAGCAAATCAATCAACTTTTAGTTGATCTGGCGAAGCAGGGCAAGCGTGTCCTTAGATTGAAAGGTGGCGACCCCTTCATCTTTGGTCGTGGTGGGGAAGAAATAGATTTATTGGCAGAGCATGCCATCCCGTTTCAAGTGGTTCCCGGTATTACGGCAGCTTCCGGCTGTGCTTCCTATTCCGGGATACCGCTGACACATCGAGATTACGCGCAGTCCGTTCGGTTTGTGACAGGCCACTTAAAAGACGGTTCGGCTAACTTACCCTGGCAAGATTTGGTGTCTGCCGCTCAAACATTGGTTTTCTACATGGGTTTAAACGGGATCAGTACGATTTGCGAACAACTTATCGCACATGGTCGAGATGCGCAGACCCCGATTGCCTTAATCCAGAAAGGCACAACGCCCGAACAAAAGGTATTTATAGGAAGGTTGGAAACCATGCCTGACATAGTCCTGCGCGAAAAACCACAAGCGCCAACCTTAACTATTGTTGGTGAAGTAGTATCGTTGCACGAAAAACTTAACTGGTTTAACGGTTAGACCACCAGGACGTCACTGTTTCCTGAGCTTCGGAAAGTGACAGATCCTGGCATTGGGTCAATACTAAGGCTGCGGTTTGAATAACCGCGGCTGTGCCGTATTCATTGTCACTTTGTCCTTCCCACAATTGCACCAATGGCTCCAAAGAAACAGCTTCTGGTCTGATTGCGCGAGCGCCCAACACGGCGGGAAAAGTTTCGTTTAAACCCTTCGTTGGTTGAGTCAACGCTATTTTGCATTCACTGTCGGGGCGAACTTCAAACTCGCCACCGTCACCTTTCAATACAATATTGTGGCGCTGTTTAAGTAGAAAAGCAGAGTCATGATGCAAGGGTAGATAGGCTGGATGAAACATTCCCTGTAAAGTTACTTTTGCGTGCAGTGGATTTAAATGCCGTACGAGTGTGTTAACAGGTGAGCGTAATCCCAGCTCGCTTTTCATATCGATCAGTTCAGATAAAACCGGATGAAAACGGTCCAGACTGATATAACTGAAATGAGCAATTTCCAATTGGGTCTGAGCTTCGGCTAACGACTCAGCCAATGGTAAATTCAGCGCAGCACAGACTTCACGTGCATATTGCCTTCCCGCCGTATGTTCACCACCACCATGCATTAAAACGCGAATGCCATTTTGCGCCAACAATTTCGCAGCCAGCACATACCAGGAAGGTTGTTTCTTTTTACCTGCGTAAGCTGGCCAATTGACATCGGGACGGATATTGGTTGAATCGAATGACTGTTGTTCGCAGGCTTGTACCATGCCACAGATTTCTTCCGCTGTTTCTTCTTTTACCCGCATGAGCATTAACAGTGCACCCAGCTGTGGGCCGGTAATGGTTCGGTTTAAAATAGCGGACATCGCGAATTGAGCTTCTGCTTCGGTCAAACTTCTTGAACCTTTTTTTCCACGACCGAGGGCACGGATAATAAGGGGCATTTCCAGTGTTGTATTCATAAGCAATTCTTCGGTTTTGGGAGTCCAGCTAACAGAGCAAGCATACGTGCTGGGCTCTCGCCGTAACGTTGCATCAACCAAATGCTGCTGCCGTAGGGCTCCCCTAACGTATTTTTAATGTGTTTAACCAGCGGACGCATCGCAGGCGACAAATCGTATTCAAAATAGAACTGCCGCAGTGTTTCAACTATTTGTTCATCCAATGATTCCCATTGCAAACCGTGCGTGTTGGCAATGCTTTGTGCCCAATCAGGTGTCCAGTCTTTAGCGTTGGCTAGAAAACCCAGATTATCGGTTTGAAAAGTCATGGTTACCACGTAATTACTTTGTCGTGCCGACAGGTCAGTTCGACCCACTCAGCATCGTTGATTGAGATCCAACCATCATGGCACTGGCCACCCAGTTTAGCGAGATCCAATTGACGTACATAAGACGCGACAGGAAACACAGGTGCGGTCAATGCCATGGGGGCAGTCAACGCATTCACTAAAATAGCGTCTGCCTTGGTGAGGCTGCTGAGTAAAAAAGTTTTTTCCAATTCGGTAAGCGCCTGGGTCAGGGTTATCAACATAATTAAAAAACCTCGACTTGTTTTGCTGCGCGCAGCCATTGACCCAGTTGATCAGCCGTGAGCGGGTCTGCAATGTCGTTTAACTCAGCATTGCCCACTGTATGCGCTCGATGATCAACGCAATAATAGATGTCATCGCACCCATAAATGGGCAGGGCGTTTAACTGCTTCTCCAATGATTTTTGCACGGCCGGATCCTGGTTTTTTAATAACCAGGTTAATCCAGATTCAAAGAAAACGATTCGATGTTCCACGTCAAAAAGGGCGAGACTCATTATTGCCTCGACAATTTCATGGCTGGAACGACCTTGATAAGGTGCCTGTTTTACAATAATCAGATGAAAGCTCATGTCGTTATCTAAACTCGATCATACGGTCGCAATCGTGAAAGCCACTGGCCCATTGACCTAGGCCCGTCACTTGAAAAATATCGTCGACCGTTGCGATATCTTTGTCATAACGTTCCGCTTCGGTTTTATTCAGCAGGCCTCGGTTGGCGGAAGCCGCAATGCAAAGTAACAATTCTACGCCGGCATCAGCAATGGTTTTCCAGGCATTCAGAACATCGGGTTCGTCTGATGCAGGCGCTTGCGAGGTTAAGCCGTGGTAAACGCCATCGAAAAAGAAAAATACTCGTTGAACCGTATGTCCTGCCGCTATCGCTTCCGTAATAAAGTCGCAAGCATCGAATGCTGAATTACCCGACCACGGCGTCCCATAGACATTAATCTGGAACTTCATTTCACCAACCTGTCATAATTTGCTGCATAGTGTAATGCTTTCTAACTTTTCAGGCACAAAAAAAGCCGCTTGTGCGGCTTTTTTGCTGAGTATCGATCAGTCGTCGCCGGTCAAAACAGCAACCAGATGCAATAAATGAACAAACAGGTTGTAGATGTCCAGGTAGAGACTCACAGTAGCGCGGATATAGTTGGTTTCACCACCATTAATGATACGGCTGGTATCAAATAAAATCAGCAAAGAAAACACCAATACGGCGCCCGCTGAAATGGCGATACTTAGCGTAGGAATTGCAAAAAAGATGTTCGCCAGCGAGGCCATTAAAATAACAATGAGACCGACCATCAGAAAACCGCCTAAAAAGCTGAAATCCTTTCGAGTTGTCAGTGCGTAAAACGACAAGCCAAAGGTAACAATAGCGGTACCGGCAAAGGCCTGAACAATGATAGATGGATTAATTGCCGCATAGTAAGCAAGAATAGGTCCTAACCCTGCGCCCATTAAACCAGCAAAAACGAAGGTCCAGACGATGCCTGAGCTTTTGTTGTAGGTACGAGGTAAAACGAACCAAACAATTACGACTGCGCCCAGTGTCATGAGAAGAGACGCACCCTGTGGCAAGCCAAGTGCCATTGACAGCACGGCGGTAATTGCGCTGAATACCAGAGTCATGGACAGCAACATATAGGTATTGCGAAGTACCTTGTTGGTTGCCAACGCGGACTCTTGGCGAGTTGTGGTTACTTGATCAAATTGGGCCATTGAGCCACCTCCATTCTATTTATAGTTACTCTTAAGTATGACGTTTTTGCATATTTTCAAGAGTGCAAACACCAGTCTGTTGAAAGGCCGGTACGAAAACAAGCCTTAATCGTAACAATTTACGCGAGTTTTAGTCGAATAGCTCACTAAATGGGCGAAATCCTACCCCGAAGCGGCAAGTCTGCTCTGAATTCATGCGTATTATCAAAAAAATGCTGCAAGTTGTTGATAAAAACCCTATTCTCTACGTTTAAAACGATCGTTTGAAATGAGAAGTCTGTCTATGAGTCAAGCCGATACCGTCACCCGTATTCTCGATTCGGCCGAGCAGCTGTTTGCGGAGAAGGGGTTTGCTGAAACATCATTGAGGATGATAACGACACGCGCAAAGGTTAACCTGGCCGCGGTCAATTACCATTTCGGATCAAAGAAAGATCTGATTCAAGCCATTTTTGCACGCTTCTTAACACCCTTCACCCAAAAATTAGATAAAGAGCTCGATCTGGTGATTGCACAAAAAACAGATCCGAATTTTCAGGATGTTTTGGGCGTTCTGGCAAAGACGATGCTCACGGGTGTTGAAAGTAATGATGCCTACAATAAGTTGTCTGTGTTTATGCGCTTATTGGGCTTGGCCTATACGCAGGCGCAAGGCCACCTACGACGATTCCTCAACGAAAATTATGCCCATACCTACAGCCGCTTTATTGGTTATCTGAAGATGGCGCACCCGGGTTTATCCAGCGAAGAGATTTTCTGGCGTATCCACTTCGCCATCGGTGCCGCAGTATTTACCATGTCCAGTATCGAAGTACTGCGCAATATGGCGTATTCGGACATTGGTAAAAAATCGAGTGTTGAAGAAGTCATGCAACAGTTGATTCCCTTCCTGGCAGCGGCGCTGGAACAAGAGTCCTAACAGGTTCGTCGGCTCATTTGAGCTTGCTCAAATGATGGGATTGAGAAACCCGAATGTCGGTAGAGCAATCGATCAACGTATCCACCAGCGATTCATCAAATACTTCGTTGGCCGCCAGCCCAATCATCGCTTTGGTTTGACGGAGCGATAGCGCTCTGCGATTCAGGATTTTCTGAATTTGCATGTCGGCTATCGCATCTAATTCATTTTTCGGCACAATTTTACTGACCAACCCAAGCCGAGTCGCGGTATAGGCATCCATGGTTTCAGAGCTGAGCGCATAGTAGCGCGCTGCTCGCTCCCCCAGTGTTTTTACCAAATAGGGGCTCTGTAACGCCGGTACCTGACCGTATTGCGTTTCAGTGATAGTGAAACTGCTGCGTTCGCAAGCCAACACTATATCGCAGCAACACAGCATACCAACCGCTGCTGCATTCGCTTGACCCCGCACCGTTGCTAATATCGGGATCGGAAATTGGTAGAGTGTATGAAAGAGTCTGGCGAGCTGTTCCGCATCTTGCTGGTGCTCAGCACGTCCAGATGACAATCGCTGTTTTTGCCAATAAGGGTCGGGTCCTTTACAGAAATTCTCTCCTTGGGCAGTTAACCAGACCAACTTAAGCGATTCATCTTCAGCAAGGTCATCAAACGCGGTAATCAGGGTACAAACCATCTCGTCGTCGTAGGCATTTCCCGACGCCATTCGGTTAAGCTTTACCCTGGCCAACCCAGGGGTGGGGCGGTCAATTAAGATAGTGTCCTTCATATTTCTTCTTATTTTTTAGTGTGTGAAGGTTAGGTCTGGAGCCCCATAGTGACGGCGCCCAGAAGGACCTAAGTAGCGTCAGCTAATAGGTTTGACTATCAAAATAACTCAGTAAAAGGTGATGCGCCAGCACAAATTACGGATTTATGCTGGCACTTGGTGGAAACGTTAAAGTGTTCCCGGGGGGGCACACAGAATCAGCCGGACACCACTGGTAACGAATTCACATTGCTCCAGAGCATTGGCTTCCTGCTCGGTTTGCAAAACCAAGGCTTCGACATCGTCTTTTGAAACAAGAGGATTGACCGTTTCCAGATAAGCGAGTCGCTCAATGCGGGCATCATTGGCTTTAGTAAGCGACTCTATTGTCGTCGCCATGGCCTGCGTAAATCTTGCCTGAGCCAGTTTCTGACTGACGTCATAGAGAGGCGATATACGTTCTTTCGCCTGTCGAATCATCTTCCTGGCCAGTTTAACGGGTAATGATTTGATCTGCTGTTGTAGTGCGTCCTCTGGGAGTACTGCGTTCAGATCTTTGTCGCCACCTTCCAGTACCAACGTTCTGAATATTGCCTCATTCATGTGAGGTTTTATCGCGTGACCAAAACGTTCCGGAATAGACATGGACCATTGTACTTCCAATAACAACTGACCTGCGGGTACCTGTTCTGTTTCCAGCAGCGCAATACTGGCCTGCCCAAGTTCGGTGCCATGTAGTATGTCGGCTAAACCCTGAACAAAAGGATGCTCCCAAGATAAAAACAGGCTGTCTTCGCGGCTTGATGCGGTTTCACGATCGAAAGCAACAATTGCACCGCCTTCTGGAATGCCGGGAAGCGTCGGTATGAGCATATTGCTGGAAGGAATCAGCTCATAAATTCCGTCTGAAATGGCTTCAAAATGCAGGTTGAGCAGATTGGCGGCCATCTCCACTACTTGCAGTGGGTGGTGTTGCTCCAACTCTTGGATCTGTTCTTTGATGATTCCTGCTTCTGGCTGTCGGCATGAGTTAAGCTCCAACAAAATGTCGCGGCCTTTTTCCAATTGCTCGGTCATTTGCACCAGTTCTTGGGCAATGTCCTCTTGCAACTGGTCTGTCGGATCGGTAAACCATTGATCAGCATACTTTTCATGGATGGTCCCCGCGGCAGGTTGCATCGCTTCTATGCAGTGCAGAGTGTTCTGATACCACTGATATCGCCGTTGGTCGATTGAGTCTTTCAGCAAATAGGCGTGTATTTGGATAGTTTGCGTTTGCCCGATACGGTCCAAGCGACCAATACGCTGTTCCAGCATGTCCGGGTGCGAGGGGATATCCCATAAAATAAGGTGATGACAGAATTGAAAATTTCGTCCTTCGCCGCCAATTTCAGAACACACAAGAATCTGCGCGCCTTCTTCGCTATTCGCGAAATGGGCTGCAGCACGGTCACGTTCAATCAAGTCCAGGTCTTCATGGAATGAGGTTGCCTCGATACCATGCTGATGCCACAGCTGGTAGGCAATGTCTTTGGCGTCTTCTTTGGCGTGCGTAATGAGTAACACTTTCTCAGATCGGTTTTGTTTCAGCCACGCGGCTAGGGCACGCACCCTTTCTTCGTTATTTTCAAATTCCGCTTTATCGGCCGTTCTTGCGTGAAATCCGCTTACGCCTTTCCTGGTATTTCGATACACAACCCGTCCGGTCCCATGTCGATCCAGCAATGATGACAATACCTGTTGAGCGTCGTTGTTCCAGCGAATCCCAAGTTTTTCCAGCTCAGCTATTTGGTCGTCGCTCACGGCATTTTCATTCAGCGCACGCGCCAGATCCGTTAATTCGGCAAATGATGCTTCGTCCTGCTGATACTGTTCAAAACTGGCAAAACGACCCGCGTCCAATAACTGCAACCGGCCAAAATGCGATTCCAGGCCTAGCTGTTCTGGCGTCGCTGTAAGCAGGAGCAAATGAGCGGTCTGTTGGGCGAAAACACTCCAATGATAATCACCATCGCTGGTTTCAGTGGGTAAATGGTGCGCTTCGTCGACAACCAGCATATCCCAGTCATAACTGGCAATGGCCATCATTGTGGCTGAATCACGTAATTGACGATGGGTGACGAGGTGGACCTGCCCAATGCCGAAATCATGCTCATCGGTCTGATACATTTCGCAATATAGGCTGAAACGACGGATCAACTCGACCAACCATTGCGCCTGTAATGCTTCTGGAACAGCAATCAATACTCGTTTTGCACGCCCTTGATGCACCAACCGGTTAATTATCAGCCCGGCTTCAATGGTTTTCCCCAATCCCACTTCGTCTGCCAGTAATGCGCGGACATGACTGTGCTCGGTTGCTTTTTTAGCCACATACAATTGATGAGGTAACAGAGAAGAGCGGGTTCCCAACAACCCATTCAAATGCTTATTCCAAATTGCCTGTATGCCGCGATTTAATGTGGAACGGAAAGAAAACCAATTTGGGTGATCTGTTTGACCGGTTAACAAACGCATAACCGGGTTGTTTCGCTTGACGGTGTCAGCCAGTTCCGTTTCCGGGACCATTTGACCATCGGTGATTTCATAGATGATCAATCCATTGAGCGGGTGCACTTGGGCGATTTCCATCGAACCACCATCTCGATGCTCCAGTGTGTCACCCACTTCAAGAATCAACCGAGTCAAAGGCGCTTCACGCAGTGCATATTGGCGTTCGGTGTCGGAATCCGGGAAGTACAATAGAACAGCCCGGCCATCGACACTCTGGACCATACCCAGGCCAAGTTCAGGTTCACTATCCACCAGCCAACGCTGCCCTTGAACAAACTCCGTCATATGCACCTCTGATTTTGATTAGGGGCGGGTATTCTACGTATTTCCGCTCAGGATGAAAGGGCCGTAACAGGGCGTTTCGGCTTGCATGTTCCACCCTTACCGACCTAAGCTAGTGCCAATTTAAAACATAGACCAAATTACTGTTCTCGTATGAGTGATGCGGGCAAAGAGGATTTATGACCCAATCAGAATTGAAATCGACCCAGGTAGCCGTTCACCCCGCCTTCGAACGCATTGATATTCGTTATATCGATTCGCTGAACGTGCGCTTGGAGCATTATCGACACAAACACACAGGCGCTGAACATTTCCATCTCGCTGCGGACAGCGACGAAAACGTCTTTATGGTCTCTTTAAGAACCATGCCTCAGGATTCTTCGGGCGTCGCACACATTTTAGAGCACACGGCTTTGTGTGGGTCTGAGAAATACCCGGTTCGTGATCCTTTTTTCATGATGACACGCCGGTCGCTGAATACGTTCATGAATGCCATGACCAGTAGCGACTGGACTGCTTATCCGTTTGCCAGCGAAAATGCCAAAGATTATGAAAACCTGCTCTCGGTTTATCTGGATGCCGTCTTTTTTTCACGTCTGGATGAATTGGATTTCTTGCAGGAAGGTCATCGACTTGAATTTGAAGATATGACCAATCCTGAATCGCCACTGCAATTCAAAGGTGTTGTGTTCAATGAAATGAAAGGTGCGATGAGTTCACCGGTGTCTCATTTATACCAATCCTTCAAAAGCTATTTGTTTCCCAGTAATACTTATCACTACAACAGTGGCGGCGATCCGGAACACATTCCAGATTTAACCTATGAACAGTTAAAACAGTTTTACAAAACGCATTACCATCCGTCTAATGCAACGTTTTTTACTTTTGGCAACCGTCCGGCTGACCATATTCAACAGCAGATAGAAGAGCAGGCATTGCACAAGTTTGAACCATTGCCTCATAAACTCAGTGTGCCGTTGGAAAAACGCTTTAGTCGACGCTTAAAAGTCGAAGAGGCCTACCCAGCGGATGGCGACACGAACGGAAAAACCTATTTGACATTGGGTTGGTTACTCGGAGAAAGCACAGATTTGTTTGCCCAGCTCGAGGCGCATTTATTGAGTGATTTGCTCTTGGATAACAGCTCCTCGCCGTTGCGAAAAGCTATTGAAACCAGTGACCTCGGGACAAACCCGTCACCACTGTGCGGTTTGGATGACTCTAACCGAGAAATGCTGTTCATGTGCGGCATTGAAGGTAGCGAACCTGAGAAAGTCGACGAGTTTGAGCGTTTGGTGGTTGAAACGCTGCAGCAAGTGGCAAAAGAAGGCGTCGCCGAAGAAGATATTGAAGCCATGTTGCATCAATTGGAATTGTCCCAGCGAGAAGTCACCGGCGACAGTTATCCATACGGCTTGCAGCTGATTTTCTCGGTCACCGGTGCTGCTACACACGGAGGCTCCGTCATGGAGTCACTTGATCTCGACAATGCGCTGCAGAAACTGCGCGAAAAAACCAAAACGCCCGGATACATTTCGAGCTTAGTCGAATCGTTGCTGCTGAATAATGTTCATCAAGTCACCATGACCATGAAACCGGATACCAGCATGGTGTCTCGGCAACAGGCAAATGAACGGGCTCGCCTTGACCGGATTCAAGCGTCGTTAAGCGATAAAGAAAAGGAGCAAATTGTCGCGCAGGCATTGGCACTGAAAGAGCGACAGGAAATGCAGGATGACGGTGAACTATTGCCTAAAGTATCGCTGACGGACGTAAAACCCGATGTGAAGCGACATCAACCCAAATCTTGGTCTCCGGTGATTCAGTATGGGGCAGGGACAAACGGTATCGCGTATCAGCAATGGTACTGGCCGATTCCACCGCTAAACGAGTCAGAGCGGCGAATCTTACCGCTTTATGCAGCTTTACTGCCCGAGCTCGGCGCGGGTTCACTGAATTATTTGGAAACCCAACAGCGACAAGCCGCCAAAACCGGCAATGTGAATTTATACAATCTATATAAGCCATCCATCTCCAATGTTGATGAACTCAGTGGCTATCTTGTCCTGACCGGTAAATCGTTGGATCGTAACTTTGGCGATCTAACTGCCATCATGAAAGATCATTGGGAAAATGCCCGGTTCGACGAATTAGAGCGAATTTCTGACTATCTGAACCTGATGAGTTCGCGCCGCATGCAGGGTATTACCGGGAACGGTCATGGCCTGGCGATGCAAACCGCCGCGGCCAGTCAAAGCAACGGCAGCGCGCTTATATACGATGTAACAGGTATTCCAGCCATTCGACGACTGAAAAACTGGGTTCAAAGTTGGAAACATGATCGTGCTGAGTTAGAAACCTGGTTAGAAAACCTGATTAATCTGCATCACAAATTTCAGGCACAGCCTGCTCATGCGTTATTGGTCGGTGAAGGTCAGCGACTGCCGGACTATGAGCGTCAGATGATCGACAATGGCATCTCATTCGGCGAGCAGTCCCCTGCACCTGTACAGTCCTTGCAGCGATTCAGCGCGAAAAAGATCGTCTGGAGTACGGATACGCAAGTGAACTTCTGTGCGGCGGCCTATAAAACTGTCGCTCCTGATCATGAAGATTCCGCCGCTTTGACGGTGTTGGGTGGTGTATTGCGCAACAACTACCTGCACACCAAGATCCGCGAGCAGGGTGGTGCCTACGGTGGTGGTGCAAGTCATGACAACAGTAACGGCGTATTCCGCTTTTACTCCTACCGCGATCCTCGTTTGTCAGAAACCTTGCAAGATTTTTCCGGCTCTGTTGAGTGGCTGAAAAGCGGCGTGGTGACAGACGAGCAAGTTGAACAGGCAATACTCGGTGTGGTTGGTTCGCTTGACAAACCCGGCTCACCGGCTGGCGAAGTAAAGGGTGCCTATCAGAACCTTTTGTTTAACCGCACGGATGATTATCGAAAGCAGTACCGTGAAAATATTTTAGCAGTAACAAAATCAAAACTTATTGCGATGGCCGATCGCTACCTAACGGAAGAAAACCGTTCGCAGGCAGTGATCACCGATGCCAAACAGGCAGAATCCCTGGTCGATGCAGGCTTTGACTGGCAAAAAATATAAATTCATTGGTTGTAAGATAAGCATACGCCCGTTTTCAAAACGGGCTTACTCAGCATGAACGAGCCATTAGGCAAATAACAGTATCTGGTTGATAGAACCCGGTCCTTCGTGTTGTAACCAGAAGCATGTAATTTAGATTTAGTTCCTCGGGAAGACCACATGGTCATACGATACAGACGAGTCGTCTTTATTTCCTTCTTAGTTGCCTTAATTATTTTTCTGGTTTGGCCCGGTATTCAATTCTCAGCAACCCAAAAGAATCGACCGACCCTTTCAACGCCTTATTCAGATTTAGATAACTGGCCTTCATTAAAAAGACCTGCGCTCGACCCGGTTACGGAGCACCAGATAGATGTCTTGTTAGACGCCATGTCGTTAGCTGAAAAAGTAGGGCAGATGACTCAAGGTGAAATATCATCGACCACACCGGAAGACGTTACAACTTACGCCCTAGGTGCCATTCTGAACGGTGGAGGTTCTTGGCCCGGCAATTATCCTGAAGCCGGCACAAAGGCTTGGTTGTCATTAGCGGATCAATATTGGCTGGCCAGCCAGCAAACATCCTTAGGCATTCCTGTTTTATGGGGAACGGATGCCGTGCATGGTCACAACAATGTCCGAGGTGCAACGCTGTTTCCTCACAACATAGGACTCGGTGCCACAAATAACCCTGAGCTGATACAGAGTATTGCGCAGGCAACCGCCGAGCAGGTTATGGCAACCGGTCTAGACTGGACATTTGCACCAACGGTTGCCGTTGCACAAAACCCTCGTTGGGGTCGTTTCTATGAGAGTTTCGGTCAGCAGCCTGGCGCCATGTATCAGTATGCGCACGCAGCTGTGCTTGGGTATCAAGGCCGCGACCTGAAGAAAGGTATTCTGGCCACAGCCAAGCATTTTATTGCTGACGGTGCGACAACCAATGGTCGTGACCAGGGAAACAGTCGGGTTACCGAACGCGCGTTGATGAATTTGCACGCTCAAGGGTATTACGGTGCTCTGGAAGCTGGCGCGCAGATTGTGATGGCGAGTTTTAGCAGTTGGAAAGGTTTGGCCATGCACGCGCACGCCTATTTATTAACCGATGTACTCAAAACCAAGATGGGGTTTGATGGATTCGTTATCTCAGACTGGGACGCATTGTCGAAAGTTGAGGGGTGTCGGTACCAACAAACTTGCGCGAAAGCCATCAATGCCGGGATCGATATGGTTATGGTGCCCCACCAATGGAAAGGGTTTATTGACGCTACTGTGGCCGCGGCGGAGAGGGGAGAAATACCCATGTCCAGAATTGACGACGCTGTTCGGCGTATCCTCAGAGTTAAGATCCGGGCCGGTTTGTTTGAAAAACCAATGCCCTCTCAACGACATCTGGCGGGTAACAACAGGTTATTGAATTCGCTCCAGTTGAATCAATTAGCGCGCCAAGCGGTGCGAGAATCATTGGTTCTGCTGAAGAACAACCATCAACTACTGCCACTAAAACCATCCGGAAATTACCTGATTGCGGGCGATTACGATGCCTTAGCTCGGCAAAACGGAGGTTGGTCGCTCACCTGGCAAGGCGGGGCTCACCATACCAAGACATATTTCCCGGAAGCGACCACGATCTTAGATGGTGTCCTGGAAGCGGTGATTGCCGGCGGCGGACATGTAACTGAGCTAAAACACGCTGACCGTTTGGAAGAATCGGTTGATGCCATCATCGCGGTGATTTCCGAGCCGTCCTATGCCGAAACGATGGGCGACTACCCCAGTTGGGTGGGGTTAACACCCGGAAACAGCCCCAAAACCTTCTTTGGCATAGAGGTTTTGAATGCCATAA